>CACYXR010000001.1 GCA_902778455.1 uncultured Selenomonadaceae bacterium
CTACAGCTATTGTATCACGGGCATCTCATAACCTGCTGATGAATTTTGTGCAGATGCAGATGCACGTTAAACGTTTCTGCAAATCTTAGTATACGAGGAGCAGCAGCAGTGAGTAAGACAGCGAAAAGGATGGCAAAAAACGCACGGCGGATGGTCTCGGTATTCGGGGCTTTGCTTGTCGGAGGCATGGGTGTGATGGGCTTTGCGGCGGACGCCGAGGCCGGCGCGAAAGCAATCGTGACGCAAAGCGCATCCGCCGATGTCGTCGGTCCGTCCGCGGCAGCGGAGCCATCTTCCGAATGCGTCTTATCGCCGCGCTGGGCCGCCACTCGTGCGCTGGGATTTACCGCAAGGGTCCGCCTGGACAACGCCCTGGACGCACAAGTTTATGAGCCTGGGCCGCTGCAGGTGCCCGGATTGGGCGTCATCGTCTATAAGGACGGGCGCGAGGTTTATTCCCGCTTTGTTGGAAGTCGCCATATCGGCAGCGACGGTGCGGATGCGCCGGTCACCCGCGATACGGAATTTCGTATTGCCTCCGTTTCCAAGCAGTTCACGGCCTTTACCCTGATGCAGCTCGTGGAGCAGGGGAAACTGCGCCTCGACGACGACGTCAGCAAATACCTTGGCTTCAAGCTCAGGAATCCCGCTTACCCCGACACGCCGATTACGCTGGAAATGCTGGCCAGCCATATTTCCTCCCTGAGAGACGACGAAAATAATTATGTTTCCTCGCCGGATATAAACATACGGGAGTTTTTCGTTCCGGAAGGGAGAATGTGGAACGGCGGCGCCCACTTTGCTCCCAAAGGCGAGGCCCCGGGCGAATTCTTCTGCTACTGTAATCTGGACTACGGCATTCTGGGGACGGTCATTGAGGCCGTCACCGGCGAACGGTTTGACCTGTACCAGAAAAAACACATACTGAAACAGCTTTCCACCAAGGCCGATTATCTGCCGGACAATATGGACCGCGAGACTTTTTCGCAACTGGGGACGACCTATCGTCGGCAAACCTCCGACGGCCGTTGGGACGAGACCGCGCCCTGGCGAAGCGTTGCCGACGATTATCAGGGGCAAAAGCAGAAAAAAGACAGGCTTTTCATCGATGCAACTCCGTACGATCTTAAGGGATATGTACCGGGTACCAACGCCACCGGCTTCTCCCCACAAGGCGGCCTCAGGATCTCTTTCGCGGAGTTGGGACACGCTCTGGAAATGCTTATGAATGAAGGCGTTTACCGCGGCAGGCGAATCCTGCGGCCGGAATCGGTCTCCGAGATATTGAAGCCGCGTTGGTTCTACGATCCCACCGTAAATAACGGGGACACATACGACGGGACCATGCTGGCTTACGGCTTGGCCGAATACCCGATCTTCGGCGACAGCACCTCTCGTGTCTGCCGGGATTATGCCGTCGATCTTGTCGGGCACACCGGGGAAAAAGACGGCCTGCTTTCCGGAATGTTCTTCCGCCCCGGCACGAAAGACGGTTTCCTTTACGCGCTCAACGGCGTTGGCATAGAACTCGACGAGGACCCTCGTTCCACCGGCAAATTCAGCGGCAACTATATCTGGGAAGAAAAGATTATGGACGCAATATGCCAAGCGCTGTGGGGAAAAGAGTTCCAGAACAATTTGAACCGATAAAAAGTTTTACTAAGGAACCACTGAATAAGTCCCTCCGCGCCTCTGCCGGATCTTTTTCCGACTGCCGTCGTCAAATCCCTCTCGACGTAGCGATGCTACGCCTTCGAGCCTTGCTTGCGGCTGCGATTGGATTCGGTTTTATGACGGGGGCGCCCGTTTCGCAGGCGCAGGCGTCCGTATCAGCGTCCAGCGCTGCCGCCCCGCTGTTGGTGAACAAGACGCATAAACTTCCCGACGACTATGAATCCACCGTTTCCCTAATCACCGTCAAAAACTGCTTCGGAAAGAAATTCCAGATCGAGCGGGAAACATACGAGCATTTCCTGGAGCTGCGCGAGGATCTTTTGAAAAGCGGCATCCAGATCGAGCTGGAATCCGCATACCGCAGCGTCGCCCGCCAGCGTCAGCTCATCGGTGAGCTCCGGGCAAAAGAGGGCGAAGAATACGTCAAAAACTTTGCCGCCGCTCCGGGCTATTCCGAGCACCACACCGGGCTGGCGATCGACGCCACGATTGTCGTGAACGGTTCCTCCGTCGCCGACTATTACGGAACGCAGGAAACCCTGTACCAAAAAATGCACCGGAAACTGGCCGACCACGGATTCATCCTCCGCTATCCGCCGGGAAAGTCCGGCGTCACCGGCTATGACTACGAATCATGGCACATCCGCTATGTCGGGAAAGAGACTGCGCAGAAGATTTTCCTGCAGGGGCTGACGCTGGAGGAATATCTGGCCGGCGGTGAAGAAACGAGCGCCATGAAGAGCAAATACGGCTCGGCGGAATACTGGACGCGGCGAAATCCCGGCGGCGACACGATCATGGACGAAAGCGGGCTGGAGAATCTGCAGGAAACGTTTCGCAAAAAATGCGCGGCCCTCGTCAATTTGGCCGACTATCCCGACGCCTTTTCCCGCGAGGAGCTTCGGAAGAAGATCGCATCCGCCAAGAGCGCCTTTTGGTATTTTGAACCGGAAGAAGTCTATGAAAATGGGGTTCTCCTGCCTCGCGCCCGTTATTGGCAAGTGGTCGACAACTGCGCCTTCAACGCGCTGCCCGAGCGCCAGGCCGTTCGCTTCGCCCTGACGACAACCCGGGCCAACCTTCGGTATTTGCCGGCAAGCGTCGGCTGGTACGAAGACAGCTATGACACCCATTACGATCTTCTGCAGGGAACGGCAGTCAATCCGGCGGAACCTTTGGCGGTGCTGGCGGAGAGCCGGGACAAGCGGTTCTGCTTCGTGGAGACGAGAAATTTCAGCGGGTGGCTGGACAAAGACGCGATGGTCTTCACGAACCGCGAGAAGTGGATGGAATATGCAGCGCCGAAAAATTTCCTTGTTATTACTGATGACAGTAAAAAAATACAGGTCGACGACAATTTGTCCTTGACGTTCCAGATGGGAAGCCGTTTGCCCCTGCGCCGCCCCGCGCCGCAGGCTGACGGGACCTGGCTCGTCTCGGTACCGGTCGACGCCAACGGCACGTTCCGGGAAGAGACGGTGCGTATCCCGGCAGACGACACGGTGCACAAAGGCTGGCTGCCGTACTCGGAAAACAATCTGGTGCGTCAGGCGTTCCGCTTCCTGGGAGACCTTTACGGCTGGGGCGGTCTGGAGGAAGGCGTGGACTGCGCGCTGTTCACGGCGGACGTCTATCGGAGCGTGGGCATAAACTTTCCGGCGGACGCCGAGGAACAGATGCTCGCCATGCCCGTCAGCCTCGATCTTGAGAAAATGAGCGAAAAAGACAAGTTCGCCGCTGTCACAAAGCTCCGTCCCGGCGACCTCCTGTTCACGGACGGCCACGTCATGATGTACCTCGGCCGGGACGACAAGGGAGAGCCGCACATCATCCAAGCCGGGAGCAGCCGCTGGTTCCCCGGCGAAGGGGAAGAAGGCGGCCCGCTCAAATACTATACCCGCAGAGTGACGGTAGACGATCTCCGCTGGTTCAAGGGCTCAGAAAAAACATGCCTCGAGCTCATCATCAACGCCGGCTGCGTGCGTGCGGATAAAAAAGCGGAGGATTGAAAAATCCATAACAAAAAATTTTGGAGTAAGAAAATCTGATTTTCCGATTTTCTTACTCCAATTTTTTGTCCTTATCAGCAATCCCGAGGAGGCCGCAACAATGCTGGTCCGCAACGAGCGGACAAGAGGAGCGTCATGCGCCGTTTTGGCTTGTCGAAGTCCGCCGATGCGCGTTTGCCAGCGTTCTTTCTCTATGCTATGATGAAAACGATATGAATTATCCACCGTGGCAGGAGAAAAACAAGGGGGAAGAATTATGTTCCGTTTGAAAAAACAAGGCCCGATCGCAAGATTTTTGACGCTGGCCGCCATCCTGTGCGCCGTTTGGACAAGCGTGTGCGCGGCGGAGGCCATGCCGCCGGTTTCCTATACGGCCTACACCTCCCTTTATTGGCTTTGGGAGGCGGGCGTTCCCGAGGCGGCGGAATTCTCCGAGGCCATCGGCGGTGAAAAAGTCAGCCTGTCCAAAGACTCGGTGCCCCATTACGAAGAATTGGCGCCGGTGAACAAGCTGTATATCGAGATGCGGTACGCCGCGCTCAATGAATACATTGCCGGCAACCGGTATCAAAACGTCCTCGACGTGGCCTGCGGTTTTGCTCCCCGGAGCATTGCCATGGCTCGACAGGGCAGGATGTTCGTCGGGACGGATTTTGCCCCCTCAATCGCGGAAATCAGGACCGTCCTGCCGGACTGCCTATCCCGCAAGCAGCAGAAGCGCGTCCATTACGCGATCGCCGACGCGAAGGATCGGGTCGGCATGATGCGGGCTGCCGACAGGTTGGAAGGCCCTGTCTGCATTACCATGGACGGGCTGATGATGTATCTGACGCGGGAAGAACAGGCAACCGTGCTGAAAAACATAAAGGCGATCCTCGAGAAGCACGGCGGCGCGTACGTCACCTCCGATTTCCTGGCACGGGAATTCGTCAAGGCCGCCACGGCGGTCGTCTATGACGACAAGGACGCCCAGCGGGTTTACCGCCAATCCGCCGAGATGTACGAAAAAACAGCGAACGTCGATTTCGACAAGGCCTTTTTCGCCGACGCGGACGAAGCGCAGAAATTCATCGAATCGCAGGGGCTGAAGGTGAAACGGATTCCCCTGTTCCAGCGGCCTGTCGCCCTGCAAAGCGCCAAGGACTTCAACTTCGGACAGTACCAAAAGCTGGAAAGCCTGAAAAACGAATTATTCCTTTGGGAGATCACGGTTGGCAATTGACGGAAGAGGAATGAAGATGTCTGACACGGAACGTATCCTGTCCAAGGAAAACCTGACCGAGACCATGGATTGGCTTGAGGCGGTTTTCATTCATCCTTCCAAGCGATTTGCGGCCGAACCGCGTCCATATTGCGCATCTCCTTCTGCCGCGATAGGAGTATCCGCTTCATATTCATATCGTATGCTATGCTGCGGCGTATCCTGCGCCATCTCCTGATTGTCCGTCCAAAGCTCGCACTGCGCCATTACCGTCTGCACCGCGTCCTCCATACCTTCCGGAGGATAGCGGTGCTTTTTTAATAACTTCTTGATGAGCATCCGCATTTTCGCCCGCGCGCTGGAACGCTCCTGCCAGTCAATCGTGCGGTTTTTCCGCAGCGCGTCCGTCAGCTCCTTCGTGATGGCGATCAATTCCTCGTTCTCATAAAAATCTTTGATGGCGTCGGGCTTCGTCAGCGCGTCGAAAAAGGCCAGCTCGTCGGCGGTCAGTCCTAACTCTTCCCCGTCCTTTTGCGCCTCGGAGATTTGCTTCGCCAGCTTCAAGAGCTCCTCGATGACCTGCTCGTTGGTCAGCATCCCGTTCAGATAGGCGTTCATCACCCGTTGGATAATCTCGCTGAACTTCTCCGACTTCACCACGTTCGTGCGGCGGTAAATATGCACCTGCTCGGCAATCAGCCGTTTCAACAGCTCGACGGCGAGATTCTTCTCCTTCATCCTGGAGATTTCCTCCAGGAATTTCGGGTCGAACAGCGAAAAGCCCGTCTTCACGTCGGAGAAAAGGTTGATGACGCCGTCGCTCTTGACGCTCTGCTTCAAAAGCTCGTTGATGCGCTTGTTCATCTCCGGCAGGGAAATCTTCTCGCCCTCGCCTTGATGGGCGAGCCGTAAGACGAGCACGCGCACCGCCTCGAAAAACGCCGCCTCAAAGCGCAAATCCTCCGCTGCGATGGACGAGCAGAGGGAAAGCGCCTGATGCAAGAGCAGCGCTTCCTTGATGAAAGCGTCCTTTTCTTTGTCCTTTTCCCGCGCCACGATGAAATTGACAGCGCCCGTGATGACCTTTGCCCGCTCCAGGTCCGTGCCGTTTACGAATTTCGAGTAATCATAGCCGTGGAACATATCGCGGCAGACCGACAGCTTTTCGAGGAACTTCGGATAGGCGGCCCTGGCGATGTCGGTGTCGCCGTAGTTTTTCCTGTCGCGGACCGTGTAGTCGTTCATCGCCTGTTTCAGTGCCGAAGCGATCCCCACATAATCCACGACAAGGCCGCCCGCCTTGTCGCCGAATACGCGGTTCACGCGGGCGATGGCCTGCATCAGATTGTGGCCGCTCATGGGCTTGTAAACATACATCGTCGCCAGCGACGGCACGTCGAAGCCCGTCAGCCACATATCCACCACGATAGCGATTTTCAGAGGGCTGCCGTTGTCCTTGAAAACCTTGGCCAGCTCGTCCCGGCGGCGTTTGTTGCCGATGACCTTTCGCCATTCCTCCGGGTCCTTGTTGCTCTCGGTCATCACCACGGCGACCTTTTCGGTCCAATCGGGGCGAAGCTCCAAGATCCGTTGGTAAATCTTCATCGCGATGGCGCGGGAATAGGCCACGATCATCGCCTTGCCCGTCAGGAGATTGGCGCGGAAATTTTCATAGTGGTCCAAAATATCCGTGACGAGGGAATCAATCGTCTTGTCGTTGCCCAGCACGGCCTCCATCTTTCCGAGGTCGCGCTTGCTCTTTTCGATCGTCGCGGGGTCGGCGTTCTGCGCCATCAGTTCGTATTCCGCGTCGATCAGCTTCAGCGTCGCCTCGTCCAGCTTCAGCTTGATGACGCGGCTCTCGTAGTACACGGGCCGCGTCGCGCCGTCCTCGACGGCCTGCGTCATATCGTAAATGTCGATATAGTCGCCGAACACCTCTCGGGTGTCCCTGTCCTTCACGGAAATCGGCGTACCCGTGAAGCCGATATACGTCGCGTTCGGCAGGCTGTCGCGGATAATCCGCGCCGTGCCGACGACGCGCTTCGCCACTTCCTCGCCCGCTTCGTTCCGCGTCATCCGAATGGTCTCGGTCAGCCCGTACTGCCCGCGGTGCGCCTCGTCCGCCATCACCACGATATTGCGCCGCTCGGACAGCGGCCCGTCCGACTCATCTATTACAGGCTCTTGTGAGCGAAGCGAGTTAGAGCCTGTTATATGCAGGGACCCGCGCAGCGGGTCATCGCGGAACTTCTGCATCGTCGTGAAAATAATGCCGTTGGCCTTTCGCCCCGCCAACAGCTTTTTCAAATGCTCTCGGCTCTCGGCCTGTACCGGCTCCTGCCGCAGAAACGCCTTGCACTTCGCGAACTGTCCGAAAAGCTGATCGTCGAGATCGTTCCTGTCCGTCAGTACGACGATTGTGGGACTGTTCAGCGCCGATTGCAGGAGATGGGCGTAAAACACCATCGAAAGCGACTTGCCGCTGCCCTGCGTATGCCAGAATACGCCGCCCTTGCCGTCGGTCTCCGCAGCGCGCGTCGTGGAGGCCGCCGCCTTCCTGACGGCAAAATACTGATGATACCCGGCGAGAATCTTGAAAGACTGCAAGCCCTCGTCGGAAAAGCAGATAAAATTCCTGAGAATGTCCAACAGCCGCGCCTTTTGGAAAATCCCCTCGAAGAACGTATCGAACTGCGCGTGCTGCGTGTTCTCATAGCTGCCGTCCTTCGTCTTCCACTCCATGAAGCGGTCCTCGCCGGAGGTAATCGTCCCTGCCTTCGACGTCATCATGTCGCTCATCACGCAGATGGCGTTGTATACGAATGCGGACGGGATTTCCTGCATATAGTTCCGAAGCTGGAGGAATGCCTCCGAAGCGTCCGTTTCCTCCCGTGACGGAGATTTCAGCTCCATCAGCACTACGGGCAGACCGTTCAGAAAGAGAATCACGTCCGGGCGCTTCGTGCTGTTTTCCACGATCGTCCATTGATTCGCGACGATAAAGGAATTGGCGTTAGGGTTCTCATAGTCCACAAGATAGCAAATCGCAGAGCGCTGCTCGCCCTTGACGGTAAAACTCACGGGAACGCCGTTTTGCAGATAGTCCATGAAGACTTCGTTCCGCTGCACCAGCTCGCCGTTCTCGAAATTCCGCAGCTTGAAAAGCGCGTCGGCGATGGCGTCGGCGGGCAAATCGGGATTTAGCCGCGCGAAGTATTCCTCCAGTATCTCGTCATAAAGGGGGCTGCGAAAATCGCGCTCCACGTCCGGCCCGTAGACATGAGTGTAGCCCATGCCAATGAAAAGCTCGATGATGGAGTTTTCATAATTCGCTTCGGCGTAGGTGGTGGACATGAGAGTTCCCCTCCCTTATAGAGGAATAGTAGAGACAACTGTAGGACTTTTTCGAGGGGTATATTCTACAACATAGAATCGCCATTCATCCTTATCAAATTTCAATTTATAATTATTATATTCTGGTATTTGTCGGGGAACATATTCCTTTTGTAGTTCCCTGCACTGTTTTTCCAATTGGTCAATTATGTTCATAAAGTAGTCTGCTTGCATTATATGAAGGACACTGGAGCCTGCACTGGTTATACCTATGCCGGGATTGCCAATCATTTTCCCGTTAATGTGATTAAACGTATTTCCGTGATGTGAGCGTAAAGCTGCACGTTCTTCATCTGTCAATGAATGTTCAGGTGTTATTCCATGCATTTCATATTCCGATAATAATTCGGGCCAGTTATTATCTATTATTTCTAAATATCTTTTACGGGAAAAAACGACGTTGTTATTCTTATGCTTCTCGGAAATATCTATCAGATATACCGAAAGGGTGTCTTCAGGCATATAGACAATGAGTAAATGTCCTGTTCTTTGATAAAGCTTGCTATTTGCATTCTTTTTACCTTTCCCTAAATGTAAATGGTATAGATTCCATTCCCAAAGCATAGCATCATTTGTTTCCGGATTGTCTGCTTGTTCGCTCAATCTTCCGTTTATATCATTACCATTCCTGAAATCAGATATAATTTCTTCCACTATTGGGGTAAATCGCAAAAATTCATCGCAACTCAGCTTGCATTTGATCTCATTTGAAACAAACACTTCTCGCTTACAAGGAACTATATGTCTTCGTCTAAACGCGATTACTCGCTCTATCAAGAAAGAAGCTCTGTGCTGCATTTGCCTCCGCTTAGTCCATGGTGGACTATCTGTGCCAAATAGGCTATTAGGTATAGGCGGCACAAGTTTCTCGAGGTTTATCATAGAATTGATAGAATGGAAAAACATTTCCAATTCAGAAACAATATCCGCATAAAAATCCATGATAAAGTACCTCTAAGGTTTGATATCAATCCCCGACACGTCGATCTCGCCAGATATGAGGCGAGGAAGGAGCGTGTCGCGCAGTGCGGAAAGTCGAATATTCATTTGCTGATTGGATAAAATAAGTTCAAACACAGGATTTAATGCTTCATCAAAAGATTTCATCACTTCAACGCTGGGAATTGTCGCTTCAATCTTAGCGAACTGACTTTTATTCAAATTAACAATTGTGCTTCCACTTGCACCTAATTGACGAATGGTCTCGGAAAGTGATTTCATCAAATGATAAACATAATATGGAGAAATGCCATCTTTGGGAGTAATGGAATTAATCTGCTGGTTGGTTTGACTATCTCTCGAAATCAGAGAAACAAGTCCCGCTGTTCCAATACAACTAACGCAAACACTATTCTTTGCCAATGTTTTAGTTGGTTGAGATTCTGCTCCCTGATTGGAAAGATATCTTTCAGTTTCGGTAATAAATATTTGATTATGCATATCAGGTATGGTCACAAAAGGGATTTCTCCATCATAATATTCTTTTCGTTTTGTAGAGGGCGTTTTCCCACAAACGATTTTATTTCCCAAATCTTCTAATGTACCAAAGCTCCAATCTGACGGCATTTCACCGTCAAAAGGCTCAAAATCCATGAACCACGCCTTATAAATCGCCTGTGCCTGTTCCTCCAAATTCTTGTTTATCTGCTGATTGAGCGCGATTTTATCGTCTAGTGCCTTTAGTATGCAAGCAATCTGCTTTTGTTCGGAGAGTGTCGGCAACAGTATTTCTAAATTTTCAATATCCGACGGCTTAATAGACGGATAGGCAGAAGTGCTTTGTTCGGCAATCGCAGAAAGTGATTCTGTTATACTATCACTACTCAAAAGGAAATACAGATAATCAGCGTCCACCTTATCGGAATCGACTTCAATAACAGTAAATCCTGTCGAAACCAAGAAATTTTCTGGTTGCTCTTTTATGATTCCATAGTGCCGTTGATTAGGGCGTACTGTTGAATAAATAATGTTATTGTAGTTTACCTTTCTTTTCGCTCGGCTTGGCAGCTTTTCTGTTTTTATGTCGATATGCTGAATTGAGTCAATGCAATTTGAAGTTATATTTCCCGTATCCAAGTAGTGCACGAAATCCCATTGGTCTCGTGAGGAATAAGTATTTATATTCGTTAGACACACATCGCCCAATCGAATTTTGCCCCAATTATATTTCATCATACCTACCGCCTCAAAATTCTTGCGAATCGTAGCAGTTATCAAGTATTCCTTGACTACTGTTACTTCGACCGCGATAATCCACGGATCTTGCCTTCCCCTTGAGGGGAAGGTGGCGCCCGTAGGGCGTCGGATGAGGTGTTAAAACATGCGGCTAATATATACTTAACATCAAGGCCACCTCACCCACCGCTTCGCGGTCCCCCCTCCCCTCAAGGGGAGGGCAAGGAAATGATTGCCGAACAACTACACTTCATACCCAATCGCCCCTAAATTCTTCCGAATCTTGTCCTCCAATTCGTGGGATTTGGCAAACATTTCCGAAAGCTCGCCCGTCAGCCGTTTCATTTTGTCGTCAAATGGCTCGCCGTCGTCCTCCTGCTCCTCGATGCCGACGTAGCGCCCAGGCGTCAGGATATAATCCTGCTTTTCAATCTCCGTGAGGTCGGCCACGGCGCAGAAGCCTTTGACGTCTTCCAACTTGCCCTCTTGGAACGCCAAGAACGTGTCCGAGAGTTTCTGGATATCCTCGTCCGTGAAGTCGCGGTGCTTCCTGTCTACCATGTGGCCCATATTGCGGGCGTCGATGAAAAGCGTCTTGCCTTTCTGCTTCTTGTTTTTCGTAATGAACCAGAGCGTCACGGGAATCGTCACGCTGTAAAAGAGCTGCGTGGGCATGGCGATAATGCCTTCCACAAGGTCGTCCTCGATGATGCGCTTTCGGATTTCGCCTTCGCCGCCGGACTGCGTGGAAAGCGCACCGTTTGCCAGCACAAGGCCGATTTTCCCGTTCGGCGCCAAGTGATGGATCATGTGCTGAATCCACGCGTAGTTGGCATTGCCCGCCGGGGGCGTGCCGTACTTCCAGCGCACATCGTCCTTCAGCTTGTCCTGTCCCCAGCCGGAGAGATTGAAGGGAGGATTCGCCATGATGAAGTCCGCTTTGAGCGTGGGGTGCAGGTCGTTGAAGAAGGTGTCCGCCTGATATTCGCCAAGATTGGCGTCGATGCCGCGAATGGCAAGGTTCATCTTTGCCATTTTCCATGTGTCGGCGTTGGATTCCTGCCCGTAGACGGAAATCGTGCCACGCTTGCCGCCGTGCGCCTGGATGAATTTCGCGCTCTGCACGAACATGCCGCCGCTGCCGCAGCAGGGATCATACACCCGGCAATTCGAGAACGGGCGCAGGATGGCGACGATGGTTTTGACGACGCTGGCGGGCGTATAGAACTCGCCGCCCTTCACGCCTTCGT
This sequence comes from uncultured Selenomonadaceae bacterium, assembly GCA_902778455.1. GTDB lineage: Bacteria > Bacillota > Negativicutes > Selenomonadales > Selenomonadaceae > RUG12372. Next base: position 11,706 of record CACYXR010000001.1, read on the forward strand.
AGGCGGCAAACTGCGCGATGCAGTATTCGTAGGTCCTGCCGAGCAAATCCTTGTTTCCCTCGGTATCGCTCATGTCCATGTTGGTGAATAGATCGACAACGTCGCCGAGGACGCGTTTGTCGAGGTCGGGGCTGGCGTAGTTTTTCGGCAGCACGTTTTTGAGCTTCTTGTTGTCGTCTTCAATCGCCCGCATGGCGTCGTCGATGACCGTGCCGATTTCCGGCGTGTGCGCGGCGGCGGCGATTTTCCCCCAGCGGGCGTTTTCCGGCACGAAGAAGATGTTTTCTTCCTCGTAGGCGTCGGGATCGTTCTCGAAGCCGTCGCCCTCTGCAACGAGCTCGTTGTATCGTTTCTCGAACGCGTTTCCGATATAGCGGAGGAAAATCAGCCCGACGATGACTTTCCGATAGTCGGCGGCGGGGATATGTCCCCAAAGCACGCAGGCCGCATCCCATATCTGTTTTTCAAATCCGATGTTGGCACTCGTTTGTTTTGCGTTCTTCGAGGTCTTTGCCACAGTTTTTCCCTCCGCTTATCTCTTCTTTATATATGATTATAACGCCGCTGAATAGATTTTGTCGACAGACAAAATCTATTCAGCGGCGTTATAATCAACGATGGTATACAAAGATAGAGCGGACGGCGAAAATGCTGTCCGCTCTTGTTTTCCTGAAAAAGCCAACGCTTTTTCTACATGCTACTTCACTTTCTCAAAAACGTATTTTATCGCGTCGCCGTCATGGACGTGGATTCGGGCTGTGAGTTGCCCTTTCTTGAATTCAACGGCCTGGAAGTCCCCCACATAATCCTGCGATACGTCCTTGTCCACAATCGAGTAGTCGTCCTTGTCATCTTTCCAGTTGTAATGCAAGACGACGATATCCACGGGGCCTCTCCATTCGTCCTCCCCGAACCTCCACTTCAGGCTTCCGCCGTCGATCTTCAGCGTGCAGCCGCCCCGGTCCGACGACTTCCATGTGCCTTTGAGGCGCGGCATCATTTTTTCGGTGACGAGCTTCGCGTCCCCGTAACGGCTTTCCGTCGTCGGTTCCAAAATTTCCTCATCGTCGCCCGCAAATTCGTAATGCTGCAGCAAGTGCATCTTTCCGTCCTCGACATAGCAGCCTGTGACGGTGCCGACGGCATGACCGCGAGCAGTATCCCACATTTCATTCTTTTCAAGTTTCAAAACTTTTTTCCTGCCCTCGCGGGAAACGGTAAACTTCGTTTCCAGCACCGGCGCGCTGCGCCACAGGATGACAATCCTGTCGCCCGCGATCTCGACCCGTGTGCCGTAATTATCCGGCTGCCAGGCGCCGTCAAGGGAATCGCCTTTGCCGCAGGCAACGGAAAAAACGCTGGTGAACAGGATCGCGGCGAGGGAAAAGACGGTACTGCCCCATCGCGCCCATGTCGAACGCAGCACACCGTCAGTTTTTTCGGCTGCCATGTTCATTTCTCACCCCTCCGGCTTCCCCATTTTCCGGTTGCGCTTGTTTTCGTACATATTCTTGTCCGCGCGGCGCACCACGTCGATGACCGCCCCGTCCTGCTCTGCGTCGTACTCCGCGATTCCGAACGAGACATTCACCTGTTCCCACGGATTTCCCGCCGCGGCGTTAGTTTCCGCCATGGCCTTTTTGAACTCGCGGATCAGTTCATCCCTGTCCCGGAACGAGTCGTTTTGCAAAATCACGGAGAATTCGTCCCCACCGATCCGGAATACGGGGCTGTGCTGGAAAACATGGCACATCAAGTGGCTGGCCTTCTTCAGATAGATATCGCCTTTGTCATGGCCGTACTTGTCATTGACCAGCTTGAGGTTGTCGCAGTCGAACACGCCCACGGCAAATTGCATATTCCCGTCGTCCGCGTCCAGGCAGGTCTGCAAATCGTCGATAAAGCTGGCATAGGCCCATTTGTTCCGGACGGAGGTCAGAGCGTCAATATAGGCCCGCCGGTTCAAGGTAGTGATGTTTTCCTTCATGTGCGCGGTCAAACGTTTGAATGTGCTCGTCAGTCTGCCGACCTCGTCGTTCCCGCTGTAATCCAGAGCGATATTGTAGTTGCCCTTGTCCACCTGTTCCGCGGCTTCGGTCAGTTCCTCCAACGACTTTGTGATATGTTTTGTGTAATACATGGTAAAAATGCTTGACGCCGCCAGTACGCCGAGGGCGACGAGCAGCATATTTCCGATCAGCTTCTGCCAGTCCCCCTCCGTCTCGGAGAGCGGCACCACGACATTCAGACGCATGCCGTTGCTGAGCGGCAGCCACGCCGCCTGCTTTTCCACGCCGCCAAAACTGTATTGGACGAAAGTGCTTGTGCTGAGAATGCCGTCCGGAACCGGAATCTGCGTCTCTTGGGTCATCTTCGCGACATCGATCCGGGGATGATAGAAGAGGTTTCCCTCCGCGTCGCTCAAAAACGCATATCCATCGTTGCCGAGCCGGATGCTGTCCACCTGCTCCGCCATAGTGGAATAGTCGATTTCGATGCCCACGACCCCGACAAACGTTCCCTTGAAATAAATCGGGACATTGTAGGAAATGACGCGTTTGTCCAGATTTTCCGTGATATAAGGCGGAAGCCAGATCGCTTCCCCCGTGGCCTTCGGAACGGTAAACCAGACCAGATGGGAGGTGTCCTTCGTATCATAGAGCGTGATATCGGTCACTTTGTGCTCGACAAAGCCTTCCCCGTCCAGGTTTGTGTACCAGAAGCCCTTGACCGTGTTCGAGACTGTCGGGTCGATGCGGTAATAGTAAGTCAGCACGCCGTTCGTCTTGGAAGCCATTTCATCGAAATACTTTCTCACGCGTTCCATGTGGCGTTGAAGCTGCCGCTCCTCCAGCCCGTCCAGGTCCGCCGTCACAAAGGATTCGACCTTCCGGACCGACCGCTGCACGCTGTTGAAGTAATAGTCGAGATTGCGCTCTCCCGTCTCGCACAGCAGCAGCAGAAGCTGCTCGGACTTATGGTGTTCGTTTGTCCGGATAAAGATGACGCTGAAAAGCATGACGGCAGTAAGCGTAAAAAGAATCACGCACACTGTCATCAGCGTTATTTTTGTTCGCAGCGAACGCATTTGCGTATCACCCCATATATTTACAAATAAAAACTAATTCATCGTTCCTCGAAGGAATTTTGCTTCGAACTCAGTGGGATGCAGCGGCGGAGAGAAATAATATCCCTGCACCAGATCGCAGCCCAGTTCTCTCAATATCTTAAGCTGTCCCTCTGTCTCCACGCCTTCAGCGATAGCCGGGATGTTCATGTTCTTAGCGATGCCGAGAATCAGGGCCACGAGCTGGACGTCCTTGTCGTCGCGCTCGATGTTCCGGACAAACGACCGGTCTACCTTCAGTACATCCACCGGCATGGCGGAGAGCATATGAAGCGAAGAGTACCCGGTGCCGAAATCGTCCATTTCCACCTTGTATTCCTTTTGGCGCAAATGCTCCACGACCTGAATCACCTGATCCGCGTTTTCCGTGTACGCAGACTCCGTGATTTCCAGCTTCAGCGCATCATGGTCCAACCCATGCTGCAAAAGGATGCCGTCCAGCGTTTCCTCCAGCATCGAATCGAACACGTCCACACGGGACAGATTGACGGAAATCGGGATGGTCACGCCGTACTCCGTCCGCCATCGGACAATCTTCCTTGCCGCCTTGGCCCAAACGTATTTATCCACCTCCCCGATTTTCCCATTGCGTTCAAACAGCGGAATAAAAACATCCGGGGCGATCATGCCCAACTCCGGATGCTGCCATCGGATCAGTGCTTCCGCGCCTACGAGCTTCGGCGGCTCGACTTGAATATTGAACTTCGGCTGATAGTAAACCTCAAACTCATAGCTGTCCAACGCGCGGCGCAAATCGTTCAGCAGACGTTGTTCCAGCAGCTCCCGCTCGAGCACCTTCTTGTCGAATATAATCAGGTGGTTTTTGTAGTGCCCCCGAGCCATCGAGCAGGCCGTCCGCGCCCTGTCAAAAAGCTGCACCGGCTCCAAATCGGGCTGGAAGGGCATGACGCCCATGCGCAGGCGGATACTGGCGTTCGGCGCCAAAGCGTCAAGCGTGGTCTGCAAACGGTCAAAAATGCCACGGTAATCATCCGTATGCCGGCAGTAAATATCGAAGCGATCCGCCCCAAACCGGCCCGCAATCCCGCCGAACTCATATGCAATCCCACTGATCTTGTTTCCAAGGACGCGCAGGACCTGGTCGCCGAATTCCCTCCCGTTCAAAGCGTTCACGGTATGGAACTGCTCAATGTTCAGCACGATGGCGTCCATCGGCTTCTTTTTGCGCCCCCGGTATATACGGTTGGCATATTGGAAAAAGTAATCACGGTTATACAGCCCTGTCAGGGCGTCAATTTCCGTGGCGGAAATCAGCATCCTGGCCCGTTTCTCCGCCCGCATGCTCCGCGCCATCAGCATCAGGATCAGCAGCAGCACGGCGCAGGTTCCGGCCATCACAGACGTCAGATTGTCCACGACAAAATCGGAAAGGGTACGTTTGGAGTCCTCGGCAACATAGTAGGACAATTCCGCGTTGACCGTAGAGGTCGGGACGAGACCGACAGCCTTGGACAGGATGGAATACAGCTCCGTTTCTCCTTTTTGCACCGCAAAGCAGTAGTCCAACCCGACGCCGGTGGCAAACGCCGTCAGGCGGTACCTCTCGCACTGCTTGGAAATATTGTTGTATCGGTAGCTGGCGACCAGGACGCAGTCCGCCACGCCCTCGGCCACCGCCTTCATGCACTCCTCTGTATTTGTATAATATACCTTCCGCCAGTTCGGATAATTATCAATCAGGAATGCTTCGTAATTCGGGTTTCCTTCCGTCACGGCCACGATCACATGTTCTTTGTTGGCGAAGATGCTTTTGTCCGCCTGACGCACGATCGCATAGATGTCCGTGCGGATCAGCGGCGGCGTCATGAAAATGTCCATCGTTTCGCCGTCAAAGCAGCCCAGGTTGGCCGGGAAAACGCAATCCACCTCTCCCCGCTTCAGCGCCTTCAAAGCCTCCGCCGAAGTTGGAAACGCCTTAGCTTCAAAGTCGATATGACTGTCCCTGAAGCAGCCGGAAGCGGCAGCCAGATAATCCTTCAAAGCGCCCGTAAGTTCCCCCGTCGCCGTATCCCTGGCGCAAAAAGCGAGATAATTGTCCTGATATCCCACCCGGATAGCGCCATGGGCGGCAAGCCAGGATTCTTCCGCCGAGGACAGGAACGCGTTCGACCCGAAGCGCCGGACATGCTTTTCAAACATCCTTTGGTTATAATACGGGTTTTCATCCTGTATCCGTTTCATCGCCTTGTTCAAATCGTCCAGCAGATCGGGACGGCTCTTGCTGACGGCGAAGAAGAAATCGGAAGCGCCGATCTTGCACACCGGCATCAGTCGATCCGGATAGCCGTAAGCGTTCAGCGTGATATAGGCGTCCAGTTTTCCGGCGTCGAGCATATCCAGCGAATCGACCTCCGTGACTGTGAGTTCCACGACCTCCGCCTGGACGCCGTTCTGCTCCGCCCACTGCCGAAAGATATCCGCCTGAATGCTGCCCTTGTTCACGCCGATCCGTTTGCCGTTCAGGGACGACAAATCTTCCGGGTTGATTTCCCTGTTGCCAGGAGGTATGAAGATCGTGTATTCCTCCGTTCCCATCGGAATCTCCGGGAACAGCATTATCTCCGCGCGTTCCCCGGTATAGGAAACGTCGCTCAGTAAATCGATCTTGCCGTCAGCCAGCATTTGCATAAGCTCCGGCCAGCTTCCGCTCACATAGGTATACGTCCAGCCGGAATAGGCCGCCAGCTTTTGCTGATATTCATAAGCATAGCCGGATCGCCGCCCGAATTTGTCCGTTGAATTGAACGGCGATTCAAACCACCCGACGCGCACGTTTTTTCCCGCGCCGTGCGCCGTAACCGGCAGCGCAAGCGCGGCGGCAATAAAAAAGAAAAGCAGGAGCGCGGCAAACCGCCGCAAACGATACAACATCGTTACGCGTGGTTTCATCTCATTCGCCTCCTGCCGAATCCTTATATATTTCTATATCTAAGTATATCAAAGTTCACCGAAGATTTCCAGCCATAAAACGCATATAAAAACAGGGGATGTATGCGTCGATGAAGACGATATATCCCCTGTTCACATTTGTATTGCACTGTTTCTCTTTACTGAAGGAACAACTGCTCGATGACCGCCAGCGCGGCGTCGGCCATAGCCGCGCCGTCGTGCCCCACACCCGAGACCGTGGCGGCCTGCCAGTTGAACAGCACGCCCATCGCGTCTGCTTTTTCCTGCGCGACTGCGAAAAACTTCTTGCCGCGCTCGAGACGGTTCATGCCCTGCGCGTCAGCCTCCGGCGTCTGGCGGAGGTTCTCCGTTCTCCTGGTATCGGCCTCGCCGAGCAGGATCACGACAGGCTTCGCGAAGGCCGCCGCCAGTTCCTCGTCCGAAATCGGTACGCCGTCCAATCCGTAAGGGAAGCGCGCGTTCTCGTCAGGCATCGTGTACCAGCCCGCGTTCGCCGGCATGATAAGATTCGCCTCTGTCGGGCCGCCGAAAAGCGCGTAGCGGTGAACCATCTGCGCCCCCGCGGAGTGGCCGAAGACGGCCACAGGACTCGACGCCGCGCCCATGCGCTCCTTGACGTCGCGAATCACGCGGTCGACGACGGGGAACACCCACTCGGCCTTCGGCTGGAGATTGCCTTTTCCGTTCGTCTTGTCCATGAGGTTTCCGATGTTGTAATACCGGGAGCCCGGATATTTCGCGTCGGTGAACTCCGGGCAGACGATCAGCAGCCCGTCCTCGTCGGCGAAGCGTTCCCAGCTTGCGCGGTAATCGTCGGCGTTCCGGTTCATGCCGTGGAACACGAACACGATGGGACGCCCCGGCGCCCAGTTCGCCGCGCGATAACAATAAATCGCAATCGGAGCGGTCGTAGCCCCCGTCGGCTCCTCCATCTCATAAATGGACTCGCCCACGGGAAGCTCCCGCGCGAAGGCGACGGATGCCGTCGCCAAAAGCAGCAGGGCAAACAACGTACAAAGTAATTTTTTCAAAATGTATGCTCCTTTCTTGCCTTCCCCTCGAGGGGAAGGTGGCAGCCCGCAGGGCTGACGGATGAGGTGTTACGAACGCTCGCCAGACACCTCACCCACCGCCTGCGGCGGTCCCCCTCCCCTCAAGGGGAGGGCTAGGATGCACGGGTTTCTCGCGCTAAGTTTACTTTCCGCCCAATTCCGCCGGTCGCGGCGGGACAGGATTCTGCTCGTCCTTGAAGAGGCGAACGAAGGCCGCGCCTCCCCGATCGAAGTAGAAGGAACCGACGGCGATGGACAGGAGATGACGGCCCGAGATGTCATAGTAGTAAATCTCGTTGTCATTCCAGACCAGATCGAAATACTTGTCCCATACGCGCATATAGCCGGTGCCGTCCGGCTCCAGCACATACCAGAGGTCGACGCCGTACTTGCGGGCGTCCTCGCCGTAGGTGAAGCGCTCGTCGATGAGCTTTTGCAGCGCCTCGACGGTGGCGGCCTCCGCCGGACCTTTCGGAGCTTTTTCCCGTTCCTCCTTCGTCATCGGCATCTTCACGAAATCCTTATAGCCCTGGATTCGGTCGAGACGCCAGAATCCCGCTTTCGTGCGCGGCCCTTCGGGAATCCCGAAGCTCTTACGGCTGTTCGCGGGGCCGACGGCGATATGGCTGACGGGCGGCTTCTCGCCCTCGGCCAGCTCATATTCGAGGCAGAGGTCCGTCCGGATTCCGCCGAACCAGCGCGGATACCATTTCACGGTCCTGCCGCTCACCTCGATGCGGCCGTACTTGATTTCCGTGCCGTAGCCGGGGCGCTCGATGTACCAATACTCGGTCAGGCCGTCCCGATTGTCCCAATAGAAGAACATATCGTGCAGGAACGCGAAGGCAATATCCTTCTTCTGCTTGCGGTATTTATCGTCTTCGCCCAACGGGAAGAACCACTTGTCCTCGGTGTCGCCGCTGCGGACATAGCCGTAGCCGCCGCGCTCGCCGGTCGGCACCAGCACGATGAAATGGTCGGCGGGGTTCGTCGTCGGGTCGCCCGCGTCGGCCTTCGTCACCTTGCCTCCCTCAGTCCACTGCTTCAGGCGATAGACCTGTCCCGGAAGCTCCTTGCCGAGGTCGGGGCCGTCGATGATCGCGTTGGACGAGAACGCCGTGTCGCTGACCGAGCCGCCCAGCTGGAGCACCATGCCCGGAGACAGCGGCGACTTCGCCATGAAGTCGCTCTCGCGCTCGAAGACGTAAACCTCTTCGATGTTTCCGCGCATCTGCTGGCAGTAGATCAGGCGGTTTCCCTCGAGGCTGTAATGGCCGGACGTCTCATGCGGAAAGGTCAGCGTGATCGTCCTGTCGTTCCATTTGATGGGCTTGACGTAGTTGTCGCCATCCACAGCGCCGTACTTGTCAAAGGTGCCCGTGCCGTCTTCCTTCAGCACCAGATGGTATCCGTTGGCGATGTGGCCGATCAGCATGCCCATGCCCGGATAGATATATTCCTGCACCTGCACCCAGCAGCCCGCAACTTTTTTCATATCGATGGGGCCTTTCGCACTCTGCATTTCCGCGTCGCGGTAATGGTATTTCTTATTGTGGTACTGATTGTCATAGCTGGCGTGCTTTAATTCCTTCGGCAGCTTCACGTTATCGGGGTGGTTCGGCTGCTCGGTCTGCATGATGTCGCCGAGCCGCAGGAACGCTTCGGAAAACGTGCCGTTCCGCTTCAACGTTTCCTGCCAGGCTGCGTCCACCGGCTCCTTGTCCGGCGTGCCGCGCGACGCCTGCACCGACGATTTCCCGCTGCCGCCCGAAGACGCCCCGCCGCCTCCGCCGCACCCGGCCAGCGGCACCAGGAGCAGCGCCGCCAAAGCCGCGCCCAAAAGCTTCTTCTTGAAATCCATTGGCAACCCTCCTTACTATTATTCCACTTTCTCAAACACCAATTTCGGGGATTCCGCGTCGTATACCGGGATCTCGGTATGGAGCTTTCCGTCCCGATAGTCGAAGGTCGTGAACCCCCTGAAATAGTCCACCGCGGGATTCTTGGGGCGGATTTTGAACTTGTCCGGGTCGTTTTCCCAGTTCTCGTGAATCACGGCAAATTCCACCGGGCCTTCCCATTCGTACTTCGCAAACCGCCAGGAAATCTTTTCGCCCTCGATTTTCAGCGTGTACTCCATCCTGTCCTTCGTCTTCCAGATGCCTTCGATGCGCGGCAGTTCTTTCTCCGTGACCACCGTTACATTTCCGTAACGGCTTTCTGTCGTCGGCGAAAGGACCTCGGACTTCTCCCCTGCGATGTCGAAAACCTTGACAAAATGCATCTGGCCGTCCTCGACCCAAAGGCCCGTGATCTGCGCGTAGTCCTTCTGATCCCCGCGCTCCCTGAGACCCGTCTTTTCGAGATGCAGCACCGTCTTCCCGTCCTCTTCCGTGACGGTGAACGTCGTTTCCAGCTGGGGGCGGTTCATCCAAAGAATCAACATGTGATTGCCGTCGATCTCGATGCGCGTGCCGTAGTCGCGGGGTTTCCACGCGCCGTCGAGGGACGCGCCGCCCGCGAAAGCAGTCGAAAAAGCGCCGAGAAGAAAAAGCGAAATGAGAGAAAGCATCGCCGCTGTTTTCATCGGTGCACTCCTTTCATAATACTAAGGGCGGGCAACAAAGGTGCTACCCGCCCTATACTTTTTTAGAAGTCGATACGATACAGTTTTTTCGCGCTCTCGTCGTACGCAATAATGCTGTTGCCCTTGACCGTGGCGAGAGCGAAGACGCCGAAGGTGATTTTCCCTTCGCCCAGCTTTTTGCCGGACTTCTTCTCAAATACGCGGAAATTGCCGTCGGGATCGGCGAAAATCACATACTTGTCCGTGACGCAGAAGCCCTTGCGGCTGCCCTCCATGCCTTCATAACGGCGAAGCTCCTTGCCCTTCTTGTCGAAAGCGACGAGCACGGGAACCCTCTTGTTCTGGCCGGGCTTCTGGAGAACCGTGCGCACAAAGATCTCGTCCTTGTCGGAAGCCACCGGGAAGAATTGCGCGCCCTTGAAGTCCGGGCTCGTCTTGGTCAGATCCTGGACGATCTCCTGCACATCCTTGAAGGACGCGTCCTTCAGCTTGCCCATCTTCAAGGTCTTGCCGTTCAGGAAATAGAATTCTTCACGCCCGGAGATGCCGCCGCCGACCTTCGTGAGGAGCTGTCCCGGCCACTTGCCGCCGGTCTTTGTCGATTTGCCGTCATAGACGACCAGCGCGTCTTTCGGACCTTTCCAAAGCACCACTTTGTCGTTCATGGCGATCGTATGGTTGTCGTCCGTCTCCCCAAGGTCGGCGAAGTCGGAAATCGTCTCGCCCTTCATCGTGACCCTGCCCATGTGGGGCGGCTTGCGTCCGCACTGGAAATAGACGTCGTTGCCGAGCACGCCGAGCTCCCATGTGTTGATGTTGTTTCGAAGGTCGACGCCTGCCAGCTCGTAGACCTTTGCCTCATGCGAGCCGAATTTAAAGGTCATCGTCGGTGCGGTCTTCGGCGTCTCGACTTTCGGCGCGCCGCTGCCGCCGCTGTTCCCTCCGCCTCCGCCGCAGCCGGCCAGCAGGGATACCGCCAAAAGTCCGGCAGCCGCCGCGCTCAAGAGTTTTCCTTTCAGGTTCATCAAGAGATTTCGCCTCCCATTCCTCAGAAATCGATGCGATACAGCTTCTTCGCACGGTCGTCATAGACAATCACGTCGTTGCCTGTCTTCGTCCAAAGCACGAAGGGGCGCATCTCGATCTTCGCCTCACCCAGAAGCTTGGCGGTCTTCCTGTCGTAAACGCGGAAGTCGCCCTTCGAGCCGGAATGGATGACATAATTTTCTGTGACGGCCCAGCCGCGCGGCAGATCCTTCACGCCCTCATAGCGGCGAAGCTCCTTGCCGTTCTTATCGAAAGCGATGAGCATCGGCGTATCGTCCTTCTCGCCGTCCTTCTTCGGCAGGAAATAGCGGATATAAATCTCGCCGTCTTTGACGCAGACGGACTTGAAGGACACGCGCCCAAATTCCGGATCGATTTTCTGGTAGTCCTCGATCAGCTTCTTGCCAATCTTCCATTCCCCGTTTTCGAGTGTCTGCTCCCGCAGCTCATGCCCCCAGAGTACATAGAAATTGTCGGAGTCCGGGTCGCCTGACGGGGAACCTGACCACTTGCCGGCAACTTTTGGCTCCTTGCCGTCATAAATCACCAGTTTGTCCTTCTCGGTGGCTTTGCGGTTGGACTGCCAAAGAACGATCTTGCCGTTCGTCGTCATCTCGTGGATATCTCCGCTGGGGCCGAGGTCGACGAGATTGGAAATCGTCTCGTTCTTCAGGGTGACCTTGTTCACATGCTGCAATTGATCTTCATAATACTTGGTATCGGTGTGGAAGAAGATATCGTCGCCCAGCATCACGATCTTGTTCGTGCGGATGATCTTCTTGAGATCGACGCCCGTCAACTCGTAGACCTTCGCCTCGGTCTCGCCGAATTTGAAGGTCATGGTCGGAGGTGTCGAGACCGGCGCCCGGGCGGGAGTCTCGATTTTCGGCGGATTGTTCGCCGCTCCGCTTCCGCTGCCGCCGCTCGGCTTGCCGCCGCCGCAGCCCGTGATGAGAGCCGCCGAGACAAGGCCGGTCAAAAGCCCTGCCGTGATCCGTTTTGCCAAGGTACGTTTCTGCATGAAAAATCCTCTCCTTTTCCTTATATAATTTTCCCTGCTAAACCGAAAACTGACAGATGAGGTCTTTTGCCCTTGCTGAAAACCTCCCCACCGTTTACGGCAGTCTTCCTTCCCAAAACGGGAGGGCAAGATTTCTTAATACCTTAATACCTGATCCTTCTCCACCCGTGCGTAAATCAGCTTGTGCGGCGGGGGAGGCGTTTCGCCTACGGAAATCGCTCCGAGGAAACGCTTTTCCGCTTCGGCGATCGACGATTGCTTCGACGTGTAGAGCGTGGCGATAACCCCTCCTTTTTTTACCTCCGCGCCGTATTTCTTTTTCAGCAAGATGCCCGCTCCCGGGTCTACCGCGGCGCCCAAATCATCGCGGCCCGCGCCGAGCATTACCGACACCCCGCCGATATACTCCGCGGCCATGCCAACGATATAGCCGTCCCAAGGCGCAATCACTTCATGGACTACGGGGGCCCGCGCGAATTTCGACGGATCGCGGATCACGGAGTCATCGCCGCCCTGCGTCCGAACCATCGCGCAGAATTTTTCCAGCGCTTTTCCCGAACGCAACGTTTCTTCCGCAACACGCCGGCACTCGTCTCGATTGCCGCGCCCCGCAAGATACAACAGTTCCGCTGAGAGCATGAGGCTCTCCTCCCGAACGTCTTCAGGGCCGTTCCCATGAAGCACTTCGGCGGCCTCCGCCACCTCCAGCGCGTTGCCGATAGCGAAGCCCAACGGCTGGCTCATGTCGGTAATCAGCGCTTCAGTACGCCTGCCCGCCGCTTCGCCGATATGGACCATGGTCTGCGCCAAATTCTCCGCATCCTCCAGCGTCTTCATGAAAGCGCCGCTGCCCATTTTGACGTCCAAAAGGATTACATCCGTCCCGGCAGCCAGCTTTTTGCTCATGATGGACGAAGCGATCAGCGGGATACTGTCCACCGCCGCGATAATATCACGCATCGCGTAAATCTTCTTGTCGGCGGGAACCAGCTCCCCCGTCTGCCCCATCAGGGCGAAGCCGTTCTTGCGGACGCCGTCGAAAAACTCTTCCATCGTCAGCGAAGTGCGGAAGCCGGGAATCGATTCCAGCTTGTCAATGGTTCCCCCCGTGTGGCCAAGGCCGCGCCCAGACATTTTTGCCACAGTCAATCCCGCAGCCGCCGTCAGCGGACCGACCACCAGCGTCGTCTTGTCGCCGACGCCGCCGGTGGAATGCTTGTCCACCTTGACCCCCGGCAGTGAGGAAAGATCCATCGTCTCGCCGGACTTCTCCATCGCAAGGGTCAGCTCCGTCGTCTCCGCGTCCGTCATGCCTTGAGCCCAAATCGCCATCAGCAGCGCGGCTTCCTGCTCTTTCGGAATCGTGTTCGCGACACAGCCCATGATAAAGTATTGAATTTCCTCTTTCGTCAACTCGCCGCCGCGTTTCTTCTTCGTAATCAGGTCATACATACGGAACGCGGGCATCTCGTTTTCCATGAAAACCACCTCGTTCTTATCACAAACGGATTTTCATTCCAATCTTGCCACAATCAACTCGACGGAATTTTCTTCCAGGGAATTATGTTCATCAAAATGAATATGGCTTCCCGGCGACGCTTCCGCCAAAGCGGTGAAATGCCCCGCCAGCGAAAGCAGCCCCTCCCGGTTCGCGGACAGAACCACCGTGCCGTCCTCCGCCCTGACGCTTATCTCGGCGCCTTCTATCCATTTGAGCTCCATAGCCTCCTCCTTTAGGAAAATACGGCGAAAATCCACCTCTCCAAAAACGCGAGAATCAGCCAGCCGACGGCGGCGATAGGGATATAGAGCAGCAGCGCGAGGAAAAAATGGCGCGCCCGCTTGCCGTCTTTCGGCAGAAAAAACACGGCGCTCAAGAGGTCGGCAACGAGAAACGCGAGGAAACAGAGGCCGCCGATGAGGCCCAACAGCAGAAAGAACTCCACTGGGGTCGGATGCCCCATACGCGGGGCGGCTGCTGCGCCGATGGGAAACTCTTCCATGATTTCCTCTACGCTTTCGCCCATCAGCACGGGCGTCGCCAGCCCCCAGGCTGCCGCCGCGAGGTAATGAATCCAGTGCCGCATGATGTTCTCCTTATTCCTGCCCTTGCACCCAGAGCACTTCCGGCGTGCCGTCCTCCCCGACGCGGCACTGGCAGAGCTCCGCTTTGCCCGTCGCCTCGTTCAGGCGCGTCATGTAGAAATCCTCGGGGTTCGCCATGACAGAGAATGCCTTGTCCCGTTTCTCGTCGATCATGATCGGGCCGCGCTCCGCCTCGGCGAAGTCCTCGTCCACGTCCGCCCGGCGCGTGAACTGCTGCCGCGTCGGGACGGGCGTCGGCTTATCGCCGTTGATGTCATAGATTGTCGTCCGCTCCCATGCGTCCCCCGCGCCAATACCATCGACATACAGATACCGACGCCCGTCGGCGAGGCTCACCAGCACCGGACGCTGGTCATAGGTCTCGCCCCAGTCGTCGAGAACGGCGCCGTTCAGGCTGATCCGCCGGCCGCCGTCCGAGCTGAAAACCCGGACCTGCGCGACGTCGCCGTTCGCGAAGGACGCCCGTGCCGGAATATACGGGCGAAGCTCCATGCAGTAGGCTTTCGGAGCGCGGCAGTATTTCTCGGCGAAAAGCTCCGGATGCTCGTCAAACAGTACCGTCGTGCTGAAAATGCCCTCGGAATAGCTGCCGATCAAATACGGATTGAAATAGAAGGACACGCCGGTGGGGTCCAGCGTCCAGGCGATGTTGCCGGCGCCCATCAGGAGATTCACGGCTTCCGCGCCGTTCGCCGCAAAGGAGGCATTCGGGTACTCGCGGCAAAGCTGCGTTCTGATGATCTCCGCCAATTTTGGCAGGTCAGGGCAAACGTCGGAAAGCGCAAGCTCCCGACCGGTCTTCGAGTCGAAGTTCCGCCCGCGAACGCCGGACATGCCGTGAACGCCGCCCTCGTAATTGACGCTGTATTCCAGAAGGCTCACCGTCAGCGTGTCGGCGCGGCGAATGAAAACGTCGTTCAGATCCTGATAGGCAGGGAAAGAAGTCGCACCCGCCGCTTGCCGCTCCGCCCGGTCCGCCTTTGCCTGCTCGACCAATTTCGCGCGGAATTTCGCTCTTTGCTCCGCATTTTCCTTGTTATACGCCCAAAGGGCCTTTTGCAGCTCCTCGACGCCCTCGGCGACGGCGGAGCCGGTAAAGACCACCATGGTCTCGGATGAGCGCAGAAGCTCGCCCTGCTCGTCGGCGTCCAGCATTCGATGATTATTAACGGCAAGCTGGATCGGGCGAATGGACTCGTCGATATGGGACGCCGCTTCACAGACGGCGGCGAAGGGAGCGGCGGGCGGCAACCAATGCGGCGCGGACAGTCCCGCGCCCAGCGAGACCATTACGGCGGCTAAAACGGCGAATCTGTTTTTCTTCATTGGGCGGTCCTCCTTCGGATGTAGCCCTCCCCTTTGGGGAGGAGCGAAATGTGCCAGTGGCATATTTCGGGCGAATGCGGTGGGTGAGATTTTTGGCAACGTCAACAAGACCTCATCCGTCAGCCTTCGGCTGCCACCTTCCCCAAAGGGGAAGGCAAGATTAGCTTTTTTCGTCAATCGTAATATACGCAGCGATAGGTAACATTTTCAGGGTTCGCCAGCGTGACGGACATTAACTTTTGCCCTTTAGAAAAATCATAGACGGACATACATTCCGAATTTCGGACCGCCCATCCCCAGCCGATTACGCAGAGCTTCCCAGGAAGGACCTGGACGGAGCCGCAGGCGTAGGAAAATTTACCTGGAAAGGCGAAGGAGCGGACAGCAATCACTTGCCGACTGTCAGCGTCAACCGCGTAAGACCTGACAAGGGTTGATTTCCTGAGGTTGTTGTTGTCAAAAACCGTAATCCAGTCGTCATTCACCGTTACATAATGCTGGCAGGAGGTTTTCTGGCTTTCGGCAAGACCGAATTCGTCCCCGCCGCCGGACAGTTTCCATAAGATCTGGTCGCTTTTCCTGGTACGGTCAAGACACAAAATGGTATTGAGATGGCGGAAGGAGCAGATCAGATGCCCCTTCGCACCGATACGCATGGCGTTGAAATGCACATAATCCGGCACATCGGACTTTTCGTTCGCGAAGTCGTTGGCGCTCTCTATCGCATCGGTCACGGAAAGGGAATAAAGCTCCGGATAGTCGATGCTTTTCCAGTCCCAGACCACTTTTCCGTGGTCGACTTCCTGCAGATAGGAATAAACCACTTTCGAGCCCTGTTCGTAGCCGGGAATATTGTAGACCGTATCATGGATATAGCCGGACAGGATGTAGTGGTCGAGGTCCAGCAGCAGGAAATCGTGGCCGTCCAGCGGCGCGCCTTTGGCGGTGACGTCCGACGCCTCGAAGGTGATCCGCTTCACTTCGTTGAAATTCTCGTCCAGAATGACCCGCTCGCCCGGCGCGTAGCCGGTAAGCCCGTAATTGTCGTAAGCGCCCGTCTGGTCGTGGTAGCTGTAATAGGTTCTGCCGTTCACCACATGCTTCTTGAAGTCCCACCAGCCGGTGTTTGCGCCTTCTGTCGGCTGCTCTTCGTGCTTCGACCATACGATATTGCCTTTCCCGTCCAGCATGATCAAATTGCGGCTGAACACGAAGGAAAGGTAGAAGTTTCCCGGAAGATCGGTTGTCCCCTCAACGGCGATCTTGGCGAGTCCCTCTGCGACGACCGGCTGCTGCGCCGACGGAGCCGCCATTCCGAGGCCGCTCCAGACCGCCAGCATGAGAGCGGCCAGTGTCATGACGATAGTTTTTCGTACTCGATTCACTACATATCATCCTTTCTTTACCGCTGTTTTCCCATCTCACTATCCCATGCCTTGTATCCATGTCGCTTCCGGCGCGCCGTCCGCACCGACGCGGCAGCGGCGCAGCGGGCGAAGGTTTTTCGGCGTGTCGAGATCGTTGATCAGGAAGTCCTCCGGGTCGGACAAAATATAAAAGATATTTTCCCCCGGCGTTCCCGGCTCGGCGGCGCGGACGGCCGCATGGCGCGTCATCGTCCGCTCCGCTGGAACGCGTGCAGGCATGTCGCCGTTCAGGTCGTAGATATACGTTTCATATTCCCTGTCGTCGGACAGGATATCGGCGTAGATGTATCGCCGCCCATCGGCAAGGCTCACCAGCGTGGCCTTGACGTCCCGGGCGAAACCCGGCTCAATATACTTCGCGCCGCCGCAGAAAACAGTCAGCTTTTCGTTCCCCGATACGATCTGCTGTACCTGCAGCGCCGTACCGCTGCCGTCGGCGAAGAGAGTCCGCACAGGGAGCCATGGGCGAAGCTCCATGCAGTAAGATTTCGGGGCGCGGCGGTATTCGTCCCTGAAAAGCTCCGGCCTCTCGTCAAAGAGGATCGTCGAGGTGTAAACCCCCTTGATCTCGTCCACCACGGAGGAATCGAGATAGAACGACGCGCCGCAGGGATCCAGCGTCCATGAAAGCCGCCCTTCGCGGGCGAGCTTGTCCACCGTCGCCAGCATGGCAAGGCCGCCGTCCGCCATGAACGGCGCGTCAGGATAGTCGCGGCGAAGCTGCGTGTCGATCGCGCCCGCCAATTCGCCGAGGTCGGCAAACACATCGGACAGGGAAAGCTCCTTTCCCGTCCGCGCGTCGTAAGTCTTCGCGCCGACGAAATACGCGCTACCCCCGTAGCCCCCGTCATACCATGTGCTTTCCAGGAAACTGAAGCCAGCGTGTCGGCGCGGCGGATGAAGACGTCGGTCTCGCTGCGCAGCGGGTAAAACGGTGCGCCCGCCTTTCGCATGTCGTCTTGATACGCCGTCGCCATGCCCGTCATGTTCTTGCGCGTATCCACCGCAAGCCACTCCGTTTCCCCGTTGTATTGGCGAAGCGTATCTCTGAGCGCCGCAAACTCTCCGGGTTGAGCCCCGACGTCAACAGCGTTCCAACGGGTGCGCAAAAGCTCGCCGCCCTCCCCGTCGGTATCGACGCAGTCAATGATGGTCACCGTCGGGTGGATCAGTTGCAGGCTTTCGTCGACATAAGCGGGCGCCGCCTCGCAGGCAGTAACGGGCAGAATATCCGAAGAAACAGGCGCGGCGTAGAGCGAAAAAGCAGCAAGGACTGCGGCAGCAAGTTTCATTTTCTTTAGCATGTGATTGCTCTCCTTATCAATACACCACCTGCGGGCGATCCCCCGTTGGGTCGTACCCCTGCGGTACATCGCCGAAACGGAAGCCCTGCCATGACTTTTGGAGAACTTCCCATGTCTCGTCCCGTCCGAGGCCGATGGCTTTTTCCAGTTCCGCGACGGGAATCCAAAGGAAAGTCGCGTCCGTTTTCTCCGCGTTCACGATATAAACGTCCGCCGAACGTTCAAAGGCTTCCTTGTCGATTTCCGCGCCGTTGGGATCCATATATTTTTCCGGCGCAAAATTCAGCATCCCCGGCCGGGTTTCGGACTCTTTGATTGCCCCCTGCTCCGTCGCGGCAAGATATGTGAACAGCATGTTGTTCGACTTGCTGACAAGCTGCCGCGCCACGATATATTCCCCGTCCTGAAGCCGGGGAATGCTCGTTTTCCTGTAAGACGTGTCGATATGATAATATCGCTCCTCGCGATTGTTCTCGTCGATCACGCGATAGGCCGTCAACTTGTTCTCGCCCGCCATCCCGGCGAACCTTGGCTTGAACCCGGCCTCCGGCTGCCTGATCTCGATCGGCTTCAATACGTCCTCGCTCTCCGAGTCATATTCATAGCAGGCATAATCCAGATACATCCCGGACTCGTCCATTTTCGCAATAGTGAATTCCAGCCAACCGTTGCCGTCCATGTCGCTGACGCAGAAGCAGGCGTTTTTCGCTTTCGCGTCCTCGAAGTCGATGCCGTTGACAAAGGGACTGTCCTGCAGCCTGACAAGTTCCAGCCCGTATTCGTAAGGCGCGGCGAAAGCCGTGGCGGAAAAGGCCGCAGCCCCGGCCGCAAGCAACGCAAGAATTTTTGCAAGTTTCATTTTAATCTCTCCCGTCAAGGAAGTGATGGACAAGACAGCACTTCCTTATCAATCCGGCGTCAAGATCGCGGCCAGCGTTCCCAGGAACATGAACAGCAGGAAGCCGCCCACGGCCAGGAGCGGTCCCCAGCCCGCGATTTCTTTTAGGTCCTTGATCATGCCCCAGATGGAACTGCTGCGAGCGTTGTCCGACTTCACAGGCTTCGTCTTCCCGTCGGGCAGGATCATCCGGAAGACCGGATAATTGTAGACGCGGATTCGCCCGACGGCAATCCAGAGGATAATGGTGATGGGAACGGTAAGCACCATCCAAGCGCCGTTGTACTGGTATTGGGCAACGCCGTCGAAGTCCAGCATCCACGCACAGATCGCGGGCAGCCCGTTGAACACGACAACGCCGAGAAGCGTCATGATGATCCGGAAGGGCGTATAGAAAGCCATCGTAACCGGAACCATCTCGCCGTTCACCGGCTCCATGAAGACCGCCTTCGTCGTCGTGTCCTCGATGGTATCCTCGCCCTGCGTGACGCTCAGCTTCGACTGCACCCGCTCGGCGCGGCTCTTTTCGGACTTGAACACGACGCGCCGGAATTCCTCGCCGCGTCCGTCGCTGAACGCCGTGAAGAAAATCAGGCCGAAGACCACCGCCGTCATGCCCGCCAGCTCGATGTTCGGCTGCCAAAGCCACATCAGCAAAGTGACCAGCAGCGTCATGAGCGTCGGCTCGATCAGCCACGACATCACTTTTTCCTTTTTCGTCTTCGAGACGGCGACGCGTCCCGTCTGGCCGTTGACCACCGCCAGCACCGGCCCGACCTTCAGCACATAAGCAGGCAGCAGCGCGGGCAGGCGCAGGATGTCCCCCGCGTGCATTCTCATCGTGATGCCCGTGGTCTGCAGCTGCTTTTCCACGTCGGGACGGAAGCCCTCTCTGACTTCCTCCAGCACCCGCTCTTCCGTTTGTTTCGCGTTGATATCCGAGAGCTTGACCCGCTGACCCGCGATGAAGGCGAACTCGAAGGTGCGCGCCGCCGTCCATTCGAAGGGCTCCATAGCGTCCAGCACGAGATTGTCGAGCTGCTTCGAGGTGTTGACCGCGAGGCCGTTCAAAAAGCCGCCCACATGATATTTGTAGTCGGAAAAGGTTTCCATGCGCTCCGCCTCGGCGCTCACCGGCCCGCGGATCAGCTCGTAGGGCAGATAATAGCCGCGCAGGTTCTTGATGGACGCCAACACCTTTTTGGCCTCTTCCTGCTTCTGGTTTTTCTGCGCCCATTCCTGAAGGCGCGCCCGCGCCTCGTCCTCGGTCAGCACGAACGGGATGATGACCTCCGGCAGCTCCGAGGCAGCAAAAGCCCGCCGCGCGAACTTGCCGCCGCAGAACTCGCAGTTTCCCATGGCCTCGCCCTCGGGAATCACGACCTCGGCGCCGCAGTTCTGGCAGACGCATTTTTCCTCGGCGACGCTCTTGTCCCGCAGCACTTCCTTCTTGCGGGCGTCCCGCCACTCGCCGAGCCGCTGCACCGGCTCATGGACATCCGTGGTGCCGCCGCAATACCCGCAGCGGTACTCCTGATGCACGATGTCGTACTCCGCCGGCGCCCCGCAGTAGGAGCAGTAGACGGCAAGGGGATTGTTCTTCGTCTCGCTCATGACAACCCGTTCCTTTCTCACTTGCTACTGGATAGCCTCGATGACCTCCGGCGCTCCGTCCGTGCCTACGCGGCAGCGGCGGTGCGCTTCGCGGAGCGGCACGCCCGTCACGTTCAGCTTGAATTTCTCCGGATCGGTCATCACGAACCATTCTTTCGGCGTCGACTCCTCGAAAATCAATTCGTTCCGCAGGGTAAAATCGCTGCTGCACTCGACGCGGCGAATCTCGCCGCCCGTCAAGTCATAGACTCGCAGCTCGTGCCGATTTTCCAGCTCGGTCATTTTCTGCGCGTCGTAGCCCTTTTCGTAGTCCTCCGGCGTCGGCGCGATCAACGTGTCCACATAGAGATATTTCCGTCCGTCCCTCATTTTCACAAGCACGGGATGGATGCCGTTGGACCGCACGGGATCGGTGAAGACCGTCTCTTCCTTGTCGCGGATGCCGTCGCTTCCCGTCGCCGCCGCGCCGCCGCGAATGATATGGATACCGTTGACATCGCCTTTGACCTCGATCGTATTCAAGAGGGAATCGCCGAGGAAAACCCGCATCGGCGTCCGCGGCTCGATCTCCATGCACCATTGCTCGGGCGCATGGCGGTATTTTTCCTTGAAGCAGAAGCCGTTGACGTCGAAGGTCAGGCTCGCCGTGTAAATCGGGGCATAGGGGTCATCGGAGAGACTCAACATATTGAAATAAAACGTCGCGCCGCAGGGATCGAGGGTCCATGAGCAGCCGCCCTCCTCCATGATCGCCTTCACCTTGGCGGCCAGATCCTGCACATTCCTCGTAACAAACGGCTCTCCGACATAATTACGGCTGAGCACAATAGCGACCTCGTTGGCGACGATGTTCCTGCTCACGAAAACATCGTCCCAAGTCAGCTCCGCCCCGGTAGCGGCGTCGTAGTTCCGCCCGACGACGGCGAATCGTCCGCGCATCCCGCCCCCGTATGCTGCCCTCGATTCGGCAAAGCTCACGGCCAGACTGTCCGCGCGATGCACATAAAGCGACTCGATGACGTCAGGACCTTCCTCGTCCCCGACGGCGGACGCTTCCACATTGTACCCTTCGAACGCTATCCTCAACGGGCGATAATTCT
This sequence comes from uncultured Selenomonadaceae bacterium, assembly GCA_902778455.1. Lineage (GTDB taxonomy): Bacteria > Bacillota > Negativicutes > Selenomonadales > Selenomonadaceae > RUG12372. The sequence goes on from CACYXR010000001.1 coordinate 33,246, forward strand.
CAGCCTCCGGTCCGTCGATCACGATACCCGAAAAATGCCTCTTTTCCGTTGCCCACTCCGGGCAGGAATAGACCATATGCGTCCGGATCGGCAGCGGCGTTCCGAGATCAGTCTCGACGGAAGGCAGCGGAACTTCATCCTCCGCATAAGCCACCGCACGGAATGGTACGAAATACTGCGTGGCGTCAGGGCACGCAGCGAAAAAGGAAAGGGACGCCGCAAGCGCGGCGGCGAAGGGCTTGACTTTTATCATGGTGCTGCCTCCTAAATATTTCTACTCCGGCCATTAAATTCGCTAACACATCTCCCTTGCCTTCCCCTCAAAGGGGAAGGCAAGATTTCGTGATTTTTAATGGCCAAAGTATTATTTAACCACGTCTCGAACCGGGCCCAGGATCACCGGCGCTCCGTCCCCGCCCACACGACAGAGGACATAATCGTCGAGGAACTGCGAATCGACGCGGGTCATCAGGAAAGAGTCCGGATCGCTCATCACGAACCACGCGCGTTGAATCTCCTTCGACGGCTCGGTAGCGAGGAAGGTCAGCTTGCTGTCGCACTCCACGCGGAAGATATTGTCGCCGTTCAGGTCGTAGACGCGAAGCTCGTGCTTCGGATTCATCGCGGCGGTCTCGCAGTCCGCATAGAGATATTTCCTCCGGTCGCCGGTCATGACGAAGACCGGGCGAATGGCTTCCAGCTCGCCGGGATCGACAAATTCCTCGCCGTTCCGCCGGATCACGACGCCCTGCGTATTGACCGTGACTTCCGTCAGCTTGTCGCTCGACTCGTCGAAGCAAAGCATGGTCGGCAGCCGCGGCTCCACGTCCATGCAAAACGACTCGGGGCAGGACCGGTACTTCGGCTGGAAATGATAGGGCGTATAGGCGAAGCAGAACGTAATCGTGTAAATATTGTCGTCGGATTCCGGCGTCAGCGAGCCGGGGTTGAAGTAGAACGTCGCGCCGAAGGGATCGAGGCTCCACGAAAACTCGTTGTTTGCCATTACGCGCTTCACCTTCGCGCAGAAGGCGTCATATTCGCCGCTGCCCAAGCTGTCGGCCGGGAAACGTCCCAGATAGAGGGCGCTCATCCGAGGGGCGATTTCATTGGCGAGCTGCTCCCGATTGACAAATACGTCGTCAAAAGCAAGCTCGCTGCCCGTGGCTGTATCGTAGTTTATTCCGAATATGCCGTAGCGCCCGTGTTTCCCGTCCGTAAAGCAGGAACGAGACTCGACGAAGCTGACCACGCGGTTGTCGGCACGGCGCACCCGGAGCTTCGTGATAATGTCCGGTCCGTCCTCCTCCGTGAACTTGGACTGATCCACGCTGTATCCTTCCAACGCGCCTATAATCGGAAGGTATTTTTCCTCGAATTTCCCTTTGAACATGATCCCGGGGAAGTGACGCTTGATCGTCATCCACTCCGGGCCGGAATACGTCTCGTATACTCTGAGCGGCAGACCCCAGCCCAGATTTTCCATGAACAGCGGTCCCGTGGCCTCCGCCTCGGCCACGGCGGGCGCGAAAAATGAAGGCGTGCCGGGGAACGCGCTGAAAAGCGAAAGCGACGCGACGATTGCAGCGACAAGTCTTTTGCTTCTTTTCATCATGCGTTCTCCTTACCGTTTTCCGCTGTTCTCAAATGCGTTGTACGAACTTTCCAGCACTTTCGGCAGCTCTGCCGTTCCGATGCGCTTCTGTATCTCCTCGGCGCGGTACCATGAAATGATCGCGTAGGTTTCCTCGGCGTCCGGGAAATGCTCTTTTTCCAGATTCGCGTAGCGCACGGCGTCGATCTCCTCCGGCGTGCCGACCTGCCCGCTCTCGGCCTCCACTTTCAGCCATCCGGGCAGGAAGAATTTCCGTTCCGCCAGGTCGGAGCCGGGAGCCGGAAGTTTCGCTTTCACCATGGCAAGATCTTCGATCTGGAGATCGCCGCGCAGCGTGACTGCGACTTTCGTATCGACATAATCCCATTCGTCCCCGTCGAGCTCTTTTGAGCTGACAAAAATATAGTTATACCTGTCGTCGGCCCGTTCATAAAACACACGGGGCTCCGCCGCCGACTCGTTCGTCATGATGTCGGGGACGTCGGAGCCGCCCGCGAAAAAGAGGCCCCAGGTCCGTCCGCCGTTCTCGTTGAATTCCTCGCAGCGAATCTCCGGCGCGATTCCCTCGCCGCCGCGCTTCGCCTTGAAGATTTCCAGCCGTCCGTCGCGGTCGAGATCGGTCACGGCGTAAAACCAGCGGTTCCAGTTCGCGTCCTTTTCCGGCGAGACGAACCAGCCGCCCTCCTGCCCGGAGTTCACCGTCTCCGCAAAAATCTGGATCTGCTCCGAGGCCGAGCGCGGCGCGGCGGCTACTGTCGCCGAGATCGCGAGGGAAGCGAGAATCGCGGCCATGAATTTTTTGCCTTTTGTCATATTATTTTTTCCTCCTCAAATTATACTTAGTAATTACCCTTCAACAATAATCTTCCCAAAGCTCCAGTATCATCCGTCCGCCGTAGAATATCACCGCGAAGCCGACGAAAAGCATCAGGAAGTCCTTCCACGGTTCCCCTGTGGACAGCTTGGCGAGTACCGCCCAGCCGACCACCGTGAACACGCACAAAGCGATTGCGAGGAGCACGGGCGAAAATACCAGCTTGTGGGAGTCGTGATCGTCGGGATGCATCGCGTAGATATGCACCGCATGCCAGCCGGGCGCGAACTCAATCGTGATCTCGCCGCCGTGGTTCCGATAGCTCCATTCCAGATATTTCGTCTCCTGATACGCCTGATAATTGATATACATGCTGACCAGGCAGACGACAATCGCCGCAGCAAAGGCAATCGCCCATCTTTGCATCCGCACACCTCCAGCAAAAATTTGTATTTTTCAATTTTTCCCAAGTGTATATTCGCCCTTCATCCTTGATTCCCTTTTTTCCCCGCAAAAATGCTGTGTAAGTCCCAGAAGATTTTATCGTTGCATTCCTGACCCATCCGCATTATAATAAAAGCAAGTACGAATTGTCTGACAAGAGGCGGTGGTCTTTTGCCGGCAAAGGAAGGGGGCGGCGTTTCCGATTCGCGGAAGCCGTGCATGACTTGCGGCTTTCCGAAAGTGTGGGGAGCGCGTTTCCCTCAAAAAATTATATTTAATAAGGAGTGGAATGTATGAAGAAAAAGGCACTCGCGTTACTGATGGTCCTTTGCATGGCCTTGACGACAGCTCTTGTCGCGGGTTGCGGCGGCGGACCGAAACCCCAATCCTCCGGCTCGGGCTCGGGCTCCGGTTCCGGCGCAGCGGGCGCAAAGAACAAACTCGTAATTTATACCTCAATGAAGGAAGCACTGATCAGCGGCATCGTCGAGGGATTCAAGAAGAAGAACCCCGGCATCGAGGTCGACTACCAGTCCGCGGGCGCGGGCAAGCTGATGGCGAAGATCGCCGCCGAGAAGCAGAGCGGCCATATCCTCGCCGACGTCATCTGGACCAGCGAAGTTCCCGACTTCTATCAGATGAAATCCCAGAACATGCTGGAAAACTATAAGACCCCGATTTTCAACGAACTGCTGAACCCGTTTGACGATTATGACGGAAGCTTCACGGCAGCTCGTCTCGGCACCCTCGGTATCGTCTACAACACCGACAAGATCAAAGAAGCCCCGACCCAGTGGTCCGACCTGCTGAAGCCGGAATACAACAAGGGCTTCGGCATCGCCGACCCGGCTCTCTCCGGCACGTCCTACATGAGCGTCGCTCTCCTGGAGAAGCAGTTCGGCTGGGATTTCTTCAACAAGCTGCATGACAACGGCACGCGCATCGGCAAAGGCTCCGGCCAGGTCGTTGACGACACCTCCTCCGGCGAGCTCGTCGCCTGCCTCGGCGTCGACTACATCACCAACAGCAAGATCGCGAAAGGCGCGCATCTGAAGATGGCGTATCCGCCCGAACTGCTGATGGTCCCGAGCCCGGTCGCAATCTTCAAGGGCGCGAACAACGTCGAAGCCGCGAAGAAATTCGTCGATTATCTGTTGAGCCAGGAAGCCCAGCAGAAAGTCGCCGAAGCCGGCACCGTCCCCGTCCGCAAGGACGTCAAGATTCCCGAGAAGTACAACCTCCCCGCTCCTGAGGTCGCCCTCAAGAACGGCATCAAGGTGAGCTACACCGAAATCCTCCCGAAGAAGGAAGAGACGATCAAGAAGTTCACGGAGATCATCAAGAAGTAAGAACAGCAAAGGAAGCGGCGGAACACGAAAGTGTTCCGCCGCTTTTGCCGTATGGAACGGGAAGCACAAAAACAACAGCCGCCGTCTAAGGAACGTCTCCCGGAAGCAAATTTCTATGGATTTTACCTAAAATTTTTTCTATAATAATGGAAGGTATTCTTACATTATTATAACGAATCAGTCATATTACTCCGGCCATTAAATTTCGCTCACACAACTCCCTTGCCTTCCCCTTGAGGGGAAGGTGGCGCCCGCAGGGCGACGGATTAGGTGTCTTAGAGGTTTCGCTGACGCTTGGCATTGCGTCTTTCCACCTCATCCGTCAGCTTCGCTGACACCTTCCCCTCGAAGGGGAAGGCAAGATTTCGTGATTTTTAATGGCCAAAGTCATAAAAACGGAGTGGGATTTTTTGAAACTGAACATCAAGCGCCGTGTTTTGCTGTGGAGCCTGTTTGCCTCTCTCCTGACCTTTCTTTTGGCGGGCGCGATTTACTTTTACTCCATGTCAGGCACGAAGGACGCGTTTGCCAGACAGTGGGCGGCCTTGGGGGACAACGTCGCGGAATCCGTGGGGGAGATTTCCGGGCAGGACACAAAGGAACGCTTGCTGGAATCGGCTGTCCTCAAAGCGCACCATATCGACCGCGAGCTTTCCCTCATCGGCGAGGATGCGGAATATATAGCGGATCGGATGTCCATGCTTTTGACCTCGCCCGAACCGTATCCCCCGCGAACGCTCCAAAGCACCCGAGACAGCGCAAGCATACCGTCAGGAACGCCTTATATCCATTTCAGCCCATCCCTTGCAAGCGCGCCCATCGGGAGCGATCTGGCGGAAGAAATCGGGACCGCCGGCAATGTTGCCGACACACTGATCCTGATGAGCCAGTCCTACCAGGGCTACCGTTCCTGTTTTTTCGCCGCCTCGCGCAAAGGCTTTGCGTTTTACCTCGACATCACGGAGGACGGGAAAGGAAACGTACTCCCCGACGGAGCGGCCCGCGAAGATATACTCTCCGACTTCGACCCCCGGGAGCAGCCGTGGTATGAAATCGGGCGAAACGCGAGCGGCGCGACATATACGGCGCCTGATCCCGGCATCGACGGCCGCCTGAACATCAACTGCGTAGTCCCGTTTTATGACGCGGACGGATTCGCCGGCGTCGCGGGCATCGTCATCCCCGTGGAGGACGTATATCGCCAGATTGCCGAAACGGTCACCGGCACGTCCGACATCGTTTTTGCCGTTGACAATCGCGGCGATGTGGTGTTTTCCTCCCTGGAGTCCGGCGGCCTGGCGGCGGCGCCGGCAGACGTCGATATCCGGGAGTCGGGGGAAGAATCGCTTGCGGCGGCGACGCAGCGCATGACCGCGGGCGAAAGCGGCGTCGTTCCCGTCACCGTGGACGGGGAAGCGTATTATTTGGCATTCGCCCCCATGCCCGCCATCGGCTGGAGCTTCGGCACGCTGGTCAAAACGGACACGGTCATGGCGCCCGCCATCGAAGCGCGAAGAAACGTCATTGCCGCTACGAACGGATTCCGCGACACGCTGGAAGGCATCCTCTCCAACGCCTCACGGAATGCTTTTTTTGCCTTCGTGATGGCGGCGCTGCTTCTCATGATTGCAAGTGAACCGCTGGCAAGCCACATCACGAACCCCATCCGAAAGCTGTCCGACGGCGTGCGGAAAATTGCGGGCGGCAATCTCGAATACAAGCTGGACGTGCAGACAGGCGACGAGATCGAGCTCCTCGCCGACAGCTTCAACCATATGACGGAAGAACTTTCGGCGTATATGAAAAACCTGGAGCGCTCCACCGCCGAAAAGGAACGCATCCGGACGGAACTCGACCTTGCGCGGAACATACAGGACGGCATGCTGCCGAAAGACTTCCCGCAGCAAAGGGAATTTGATCTCATTGCGACGATGCGCCCCGCGAAAGAAGTCGGCGGCGACTTTTACGATTTCTATTTCCTCGATGAAACGCATCTTGCGGTGACGGTGGCCGACGTGTCCGACAAGGGGATTCCCGCGGCGCTCTTCATGGTCATCGCGAAAACCCTGCTGAAGGACAGCACGGTCGGGGCGAAAAATCCCGAAAAGCTGTCAGAGGCCGTGGCGCAGGCCAATGAAGCCCTCATCAGCAACAATCAGGAAGGGATGTTCGTCACCGCCTTTTGCGGCGTCCTCGATTTGAAAACCGGAAAATTCCTGTACGCAAACGCAGGCCACAACCCGCCCCTCATTCGCCGCGGTGCGGCATTTTCCTGTTTCGAGAAGAGCGAAAGCCTGATGCTCGGCGTCATGCCGGGAGAAACGTTCCCGGCAAAAACGTTCGCGCTCTCCCCCGGCGACGCGCTTTTCCTCTATACCGACGGCGTCACCGAAGCGCTGGACAAGCACCGCGAAATGTTCAGGGAAAAGAGACTAAAAGCGACGCTTGACAGCACGCCGGAAGGGACGGACGCCGCCGGGCTGATTGCCGCGGTCCAAACGGCCCTTGAAAGCCACACCGAAGGCGCCGAACAGTCGGACGACATCACGATGCTCGCTCTCGTATATCACGGAAGCGGTTGAGAGATTTGCACGATATTATTTTTACAGCAACAACAAACGGAGGTATATGCATGGACATCAGCATCACGAAAAAAATCGACGGGGAGACGCTTACGCTGTGCCTTGCGGGGCGGCTTGACAAGCTCACGGGGCCGACCTTCGACGCGGAATTTCGCGCCTCCAGCCCCGGATTCCAAGAGACCGTGCTGGATATTTCCGAGCTTGGGTATCTTTCCTCGGCAGGACTCCGTTCCCTGATCATGGCAAACAACCAAATGAAAAAGCAGGGCGGCGTCCTGACGGTCAAAAATCCGACGCCCGATGTGATGGACGTATTCGAGATGACGAATTTCGGGCGGCTGATCCGGATCGTGAAGGACGAGGAAGGCGCGCCGGAGGTCGAGAAGCCTCTGCAATATTACCCCCTGCGTCCGATCCAGCGCTGGCTCGTCGATACCCATTTCCAAAAGGCAAACTCAACGATGATGAACATCGGTGCTTTGGTGCGGCTTGATGCGTCTGTCGATATGGAGCGCATGGCCGACGCGCTGAACGACATCCTGTCTTCCTATGACATATTCCGCTGCCGGCTGCTGTTCCACCCCGAAACGGGGGAAGTCTGCCAGCGTTTCGACGGGGAAGTGGAACGGGTCTTTGTGGAAACACTTTCAGACGAAGCTTTTGAAAAGCGCAAGCGCGACCTCAAGGAACCCTATTCGATCATTGACCGCCCGCTCTATCGGGTGCACCTGATGAAGACCCCGTCGGGACAATATATTTACGCGGACTTTTACCATGCCACCGTGGACGGCACGGCAGTCGCGCTGATTTTTTGGCGGGAACTCGACAAACGCTATGTGCGGGGCGCGGAGAACGCCGTCGCACGAAAAACGCCGAGCTACGCCGAATATGTCCTCGCCGAGTCGAAGATTTCCCCGGAAGAGTTGGCGGAAGGGCACGCCTACTGGAGAAAAACGCTCGAAGACTTTGACGAGAAAAAGCACCTGCCGCCCGCCGACGTCGAAAACGCCGGGGCGTGGAAGAAAAACGAGTTCGAGACGCCGCTGAAAACCGTCATTGCCAAAGACTTTTTCCGGGGCAAGGATTTTACGGAAAATACATTTTTCATGGCGGCGGCGATGCTCGCGATGGCGAAATCGTCAGGCGTCCGCGAATCCGTCATGAGCTGGGTGCACAACGGGCGCATGAACGCCTCGGAACGCCGCTTGATGGGACTCATGCTGAACCAGATTCCCATCCGCTGGGACTTCGGGGACGGGCTGACCGCCGGTGCATTCCTGCGCGGCCTGGAAGCGCGGATCGCGGAAGGGATGAAATACGTCAAGAGTTTGGACGTAGTGTATAACGAAGGTCTCGAAGACCTGTGCGCCACCTTTATCCTCCAAAAGGGCGTCACGGGACGTCGCGGCGGCGCGCGCCTCGGAGGCGCGGAGGCCGTGTACGAGGAAATGCCGGAAAACGAATGGTCGGCGGCGGAAAATACGCTGGACGTCGAACTGAACGCCCATACCGACGGGACGTATTCACTGGTGTTGAATTACGACGCCAGCCGCTACTCCGCGGACGCCATGCGCCGCTTCTCCCAAACGGTGGACGAGATGATCGGGGCGCTCACGGATGCGGAACGGGACGTGACGGAACTTTTGAAAGCGTGAGGAAGGCCTATGCATAAAAAAACTTGCCGCCCGATTTCTATTTCCGGCCATCTGCAGGCAGCTTTCGGAGCAGCGGTGTAATGGAAAAGGATTCGTCGCTTTCGGCGTATTTTACCCGAAAAATGTTCCTGCGGGCCGTATTGCCCTCGCCCATCGCGGGCGTCGGGCTGGCGCTGGCGGAGATGGGCGATACCATTCTGATCGGCCACGCCATCGGCATGGACGGGATTGCCGCCATTGCGTATATCTCCCCGCTGTTCCTGCTGGCGACCTTTTTCGTCTTTGGCCTCTCCACGGGCGGCGCGGTGGTTTTCTCGACGCTGATGCACGAAGGGGAAAAAGACCGGGCGCTGGCAATCTTCAACTTTTTCCTGCGCCTCTCCTGCGCCGTCGGCTTTGGCATCATGGCGGCAGGGCTTCTCATGGGGGACAGCCTGCTTTCTGTCCTCGGCGCGACGCCGGAAGAAGGCGCCGTGTTCGCTATGGCGAAAAGCTATGTCTTCTATATCCTCCTGGGGATTCCCTTCCAGATCCTGCTGGGCGTGGTGACGGCCTATCTCCGGAACGACAACGCCACCGCGTTCTCCGTCGCGCTTCAGACGGCGGCGGGCGTCGGCAACCTCATCCTCAGCGCGATCCTGTTGCTCTTTTTCGATTGGGGCGTCGCGGGATGCAGCTTCGGCTTCTTCGCCTCGAACGCGGCGGCGTTCCTCGTCGGCTTCCTCTATCTCTTCTCGGGGCACGGGGAACTCAGAGTCCGGCGGGAAACCGCCTCCTTCGCCGATGCGGTGAAGCCCCTGCGGCTCGGCTTCGCGACTTCCTTTGAATATATCTTCGGCGCGATCTTCGCCCTCGTTTCCCTCCACCTGCTGACGAATCTTGCGGGCACGGAGGGTGCGGCGATCTTCAACATCGTCGAAAACCTGTCCCAGCTTTTCATCTTTATGTACGAACTCATCGGAAAGACGGCGCAGCCCATTTTTTCCGCGTTTTTCTCGGAATGCATTTTTCGCGAGCTGCACCGTATGTTCCGGTACTGCCTCGCCTATTCTCTGGCGGTAGGCGCCGTCGCCACCGTCGCCGCGATTATCTATCCGGAAATCGTGGACCTGCTCTTCGGACTGGAGGACATAAGGGACGCGGCGGCGGCCTATCACGCGGTGCGGGTCTTTTGCGTCGGAGCGATTTTCATGGGCGTATGCCTCCTGCTGCAAAATTACTTCCAATCCGAGGAGGATGAGCAGGGCGCGTTTCTCGTCGTCTTCTTGCGGCGAATGGGCTTAGGCATTGTTTTGGCATGGGTGCTGTCCCGTTTCGGCCTCGACGCCTTTTGGCTGGTGTACCCGCTCTCCGAGCTTCTGACGCTGCTCGCCGTTGTCGTTTACCATCGCCGCCGGGGCGAACGGAAGAACATCGATCCGGCGAGGGTCTACGCCTCCGCTTTTTACGGCAGCGTCAAAACCGTGGCGGAACAGCTCGACGCCATCGACGCTTTCGCGGCGCACTGGGGCGCCGACGAGCACAAGCGGTTTTTGCTCCGCATGGCATTGGATGAAATCTCGGGCGTCATCAACGAACGCGCCGCCCGCCGCGCCAATACGCACGTCTTGCTGCAGCTTACGCTGATTGCCAAAGAACAGGCCGAAACGCAAAGCCCCGAATTCGAGATTCACCTTCGGGACGACGCGAAAGAATTCGACCCCTTCCTGCTCCCCGTCGGGCCGATTTCCGCCGTGCCGGAACAAGCGGAAGATCTGGACGTGGAGGCGCTCGGCATGTACTTCGTACAAAGCCGCGTCCGGAGCTTCTACTTCCGAAATTATCAGGGCTTCAATACGACCATGATAGTCATATAAACAAACATATAGATTTTGCGATAAAACTGTCCTATAATGGAGAGGATAAATATAACTTGAAAATGCCAAAAGGACGGCGACGCAATATGAACTGCCTGCTCTGCAAGTCCGGTACCATGCGCGAGACTACCGGCACATATTTTGCACAGCTTCCTAATTGCTATGTCATTATCGAAAACGTTCCCTGCCGGAAATGCGAGCAGTGCGGGGAAATCGTCTATGCCTCGTCGGTGATGGAAAAAATCGATGCAATGCTCGAACGATTTGAGAAAATCGCATGCAGAGTCTTCATCATGGATTACTCGACAGCGGCGTAAAGCAAGATTTTTATTGTAATATTTGCAGCCAAATATTTTTTAGGGAACACTGATTAAGTCAATTCGTGCATCTGTCGAGGGATTTTTTCAACTGTCTAGGAAAAGCCCTCGAAGGCGTAGCATCGCTACGTCGAGAGGGATTTGACAACGACAGTCGGAAAAAGACCCGGCAGAGGCGCGGAGGGACTTGGCGCAAGAGTGAGAATTTATCTGGATTCGTGCTGCTATAACCGTCCTTACGATGACCAGTTCCAACCACGAGTAGCGTCTGAAACACAAGCGATATTGTATATTCAGAACCAAATCATGACCGGCCGTATCGAGTTGGCGACGTCCTATGTTTTGCGCTATGAAATCAGTAAAAGTCCTTTCCCCACTCGGATGCTGCATACGCAAAATTTTATTCGGCACCATTCTCACGTCTATGTTGGTACAAATAGCTCAGATATGGTAGAATCATATGCGAAAGAAATCATGAAAACCGGCGTAAAATTATATGACGCATATCATGTGGCTTGTGCAATCGTTGCTCAATGCGATTATTTTCTTTCAACAGATGACAGATTGCTCAAATATCGTTCCAGTAAAATCCTTTTACTTAATCCGATTGCATGGATTGACATCAGCGAGGAGGGGAATAAACTATGACCGCTGAAACTGCCGCTTTAATGGAACGGGGCATGGACTGCCTTACAAACGGACTGGGAACCATCGACGCCGCAAAATTCATTGCGGCCGTTAAAGGTGACCAATTCGATTATGCAGAATGGCGAAGGAGTTGCTTTGGCAATATGACGGCAAAAAAGTTTCACGAAGAGGCCATTGCTTATGAAAACGCCAACCCGTTTGACGGAAAAGCGATTCAGCTATGACGTTGTGTACAATATTTGATTTAATAAAGGAGTGATGCTATTTTGGACATTATCCGTGTGGAGAACGTGTCGAAAGGGTATCCGAATCATCCGGTGCTTCAGAACCTTTCTCTCACGCTGAAAAAGGGCGAGTGCTTCACCCTGCTCGGTCCTTCCGGCTGCGGGAAGACCGTGCTTTTGCGGCTGCTCGCCGGATTCGAGTCCGCCGACGCGGGGAAGATCTACATCGGCGATACGCTGGTGAACGATCCCGAGGCGCGGATTGCCGTGCCGCCGGAAAACCGCGGGCTCGGCGTCGTGTTCCAGGATTACGCCGTCTGGCCGCACATGACCGTCTTCGAGAACGTGGCGTATCCGTTGAAGATCGCCGACCGTCCGAAAGACGAGATCAACGAGCGCGTCATGCGCATGATCGACATCGTCGGCATGAAGGGCCTTGACAAGCGCCTGCCATCGGAGCTTTCCGGCGGCCAGCAGCAGCGCGTCGCATTGGCCCGCGCCCTCGTCGCCGATCCGGCCCTGCTTCTCCTCGACGAGCCGCTGTCAAACCTTGACGCGAACCTGCGCGAGGAAATGCGCTTCGAAATCAAAGAGCTGCAGCGGCAGCTCGGCGTCACGGTACTTTACGTCACCCACGACCAGGAAATCGGCCTCGCCATTTCCGACCGCGTGGCCATCATGAACGCCGAAGGCGCGATCCAGCAGATCGGCACGCCCTGGGAAATCTTCGAGCAGCCGGTCAACCCGTTCGTGTTCAACTTCATGGGCATCGCGAACTTCATCGACGTGCGCAAAGAGAACGGCGCGTTCCTCGTCGGAAAAGGCAGCCAGCCGATTCCCTGGGAAACGCCCACGGGCGACGCTGCGGACTGGGTCGCGGCCTTCCGTCCGTCGGACGTCAGGATCGCCCGCGGCGGCGACGGACTCCACGGCGTGATCCGCCGCGCGAACTTCCTCGGCGCCATGATGGACTACCTGATCGAGATCGACGGCACGCATCTTCGGACGAGCATCGAAACCCATCATGCCATCGCGCAGGATTTGATGTTCAAGGCCGGAGACGAATGCTCGCTGTCGTTTTTAAGCCTGCACTGGTTCGAAAAGGAATCGCTGAAGGGGGTGCTTGAGGAATGAACACGAAAAGCTCATTCGGCGTGGCGCAGGTCATCCTGTTCCTGTCCATCGCCATCCTCGTCATCGTCGTGGCCTTCCCGGTGCTCCTGATCCTATTCAACGCGTTCTGGGTCGAGGACCATTTCAATTTCTCCGGCGCGATTGACATCCTGAAGGAGCCGGAGACCTTCAAGGCGTTGATGAACTCGCTGATCATCGCCGGTATGTCCACCATCGGCTCTACCATCGTCGGCACCTTCTTCGCGTGGCTCGTCACGCGGACCGATATGCCGCACAAGCGGTTCATGAAGAGCATGTTCCTCGTGCCGTTCATGCTGCCGTCCTTCATCGGCGCCATGGCCTGGAAGATGCTGCTCTCGCCGAACGCCGGCTTCATCAACCGTTTCTTCATGGACCATCTCGGCTTTGGCGGCCCGATTTTCAATCTTTACAGCTATTATGGCATTTCCGCCGTCGAAGTCATGTACCTGTTCCCCTTCGTGTTCATCCAGGTCTGCGGCGCTTTGGAGCGCATGGACCCGACGCTGGAGGAATCGGCGCGCATCTCGGGCGCGGGGCTCTTCACCATCACGCGGAAAATCACGATCCCGCTGGTGCTGCCTTCGATCCTTTCCGGCGCGCTCCTGATCATGCTCTACTCGATGGCCCACTTCGGCACCGTCGCCGTGCTCGGCATCGAGAACGGCATCTACAACATCCCGGTGCTGATTTACGAGCGCATCCACCAGTCGGGCGGCTCCTTCGAGTCGATCCGCACCGGTACCGTGCTCGCCACCGTGCTGGTCATCAGCGCGGCCTGCATCATCTGGGCCCAGCGCAAGATCCTCGGCTCCGGCCACTACCAGATCATCGGCGGCAAGAGCTTCCGCCCGATGGAGCTGAAGCTCCGCGGACTCAAATACCCGCTGATGTTCTTCTGCTTCGCCTATATCGCGTTCACCATCGTATTGCCCACCATCGTGATCTTCCTCGTCGGCGGCCTCAGTACCTACGGCCTGTCCTTCACGCCGGAAAACCTGTCGCTGGACAACTTCAAGTTCATCCTGTTTGAATACGACGTAACAAGAGACGCGATCTTCAACAGCGTCACGCTGGGCCTGACCGCCGCGATCATCACCATGTTCGCCGGCGTCATGATCTCCTACGTCATCGTCAAGATGGACGTCAAGGGCAAAGGCATCCTCGAATTCCTCGGCATGCTGCCGTTCTCCGTTCCGGGCTCGGTCATCGCCCTCGGCGTTATCCTCGCATGGAGCGGCCAGTTCGGAATCAACCTCTACAACACCGTCTGGATTATCCTCGTGGCCTACATCGCCCGCTATATGGCCTTCTCGCTGAAAGCCAACAGCGCGGCCCTCGAGCAGGTCCACGACTCGCTGGTCGAGGCCTCCCGCGCTTGCGGCGCCACCATGTGGCAGTCGCTGAAAGACATCGTGCTGCCGCTGGTCAAGCCGGGCATGTTCGCGGCCTTCTTCCTGATCTTCCTGCCGTCGCTTCGAGAGCTGACCGTTTCGATCATGCTCTACGCGCCGACCACGCGCACCATCGGCGTCGCCATCTACACGCTGAACGAGGACGGCGAGACCGTCATCTCCTGCGCGCTGGCCGCCATCGCCCTGATCATCATCATCGTCGGGCAGACGGTCATCAACCATTTCACGAAAAAGGAGAGTGAGTGACCGATGGCAGGCTTTGTACGTCTGATCGGCGTGACGAAACGGTTTGGCGACGTCACCGCCGTCAACAATCTGAACTACGAAATCGGCAAGGGCGAATGCTTCTCGATGCTCGGTCCTTCCGGCTGCGGCAAGACCACGACGCTCCGCATGGTGGCGGGCTTTGAGGATTTGTCCGACGGAGAGGTCTGGGTCGGCGACCAGCTCTTTTCCTCGCCGAAGAAAAACCATTATACGCCGCCGGAAAAGCGGAACTTCGGCATGGTGTTCCAGGCCTTCGCCGTCTGGCCCCACCTTTCCGTCTATGAAAACGTGGCGTTCCCGCTGCGCATCCGCAAGCTCTCCGAAAGCGAGATCGACCAGCGCACCATGGACGCGCTGAAAGCGACGAACCTCGTCTCTGCGAAAGACCAAAGTCCGGACTATCTGTCCGGCGGCGGCAAGCAGCGCGTGGCCCTCGCCCGGGCGCTGGCCATCAATCCGGACGTAATGCTGCTCGACGAACCGCTTTCCTCCCTCGATCCGCACCTCCGCGAGGAAATGCGCTTCGAGATCAAGGATTTGCAAATGAAATACGGCTTCTCGATCATCTACGTCACCCACGACCAATCCGAGGCCATGGCGCTGTCCGACCGGATTCTCGTCATGAAGCTCGGCGTCGTCCAACAGATCGACACGCCGCTGAACATCTACAACAACCCGGCGAACAAGTTCGTGTTCAGCTTTATCGGCCTCTCGAACTTCCTGACGGTGAACCGGGACGGCGGCAGCGCCCAGCTTCCGGGCGGCGTTCCGCTTCCGGCGGGCGTCACGGTACCCGAACATCTCGCGGGCGAAAGCGTCGTCTCCTGGGCCAGCCGCCCCTCCGAGATCGACTTCCTTCCCGCCGACGACCCGACCGGTCTCCACGGCGTCGTAAACCGCAAGGCGTTCCTCGGCGAAATCATCGACTACCAGATCCAGGTCGGCGAGCAGACGCTCCGTGTGCAGAAAGGCCGCCGCGATCCCGGCCCAGAACCGGGCGAGACCTGCGCGCTGCACTTCCTGCGCCCGTTCTGGTACAGGGAAAACGAATAATCACTGCCATAAAAGAACTGCCCATGAAGATTCGATCCTCATGGGCAGCTTTTTTTCGTCTCGTCTCCCACGAACCGCAACGCTTCCTCCAGGAACGCGAGGCAGACCGTCTCGGAGATTTTCGCTTTCTCTTTACCGTCCGTAATTTTTCGGATTTTCTTTTCAAGTTTATTCTTGAGCTTTTTCGTCCGCTTGTCATCGCCGGCTTTCAAGGCTTCGAGCAAATCCAGAGCCAGGCCGTCCGCTTCGGCGAGATGTTCCAGCCGCTTCAACTGATATTTGCATTCGCGCCTCTGCTTTCCCGGCAGCCTTCCCTGCAACGTTTTCGCAGCGTTTTTCAGTGTATCTGTTTTTTCCCGCAGATTCGCGAGACAGATATCGGCGTTTTCCCCGGCCGGCCATACTCGCCAAAACTCGTCCATTTCGGCGCGGAGCGCCGAGCCGTCCTGCCGCCCGATATTCGCCCAGTGGTTTTCGAGATGCTGCGACTGGTCGGCAAACAATTCCATTTGCGGCGCAAGCTCGCCGTATTGCTCCCGGATTGCTTTTTCCCAGGCAGCCTGCGGCTCGTAGCTTTCCGGCGCGAGGGCATAGTCCGCGCCCGTGGCGAGCGCTATTTTCGACATTTCCGCCGAGGCCATCGGGTTGAAGAAAACCGCAGGGACGTCTCCCGTCTTCGGCAGGTTTTCCACCGGGCCGAGCGCCAGCTTATCCTCCATGTAATCGTTGACCGGATAATTCCACCAAAGGCCGAGCCGCCGCCCGTAAAGAGCCGCCGCTTCGTCCAGGCTTTTCTCGGAAAGGCCGCTCCGCGCCACGCCGTCGCCGGTGAAAAGCGGCGTCGCGTCCGACGGAAGCCCACGTGAAAAATCCTTCGTATATTGTTTTGCTCTGCCGTTCGCCTCCCGCATATCGGCAAGATAATATTCGGTCGGCACGGTAATCAGCGGCGATACGTCGCCGTGCGCCTTGACGAAGTGTTCGTCCAGCCATCGCAAAAGCTCCGACTGCCCGGCGCCGTCCTTTTCCGTGATGTCGTCGAAGAAGACCGCGAAATCCCGCACGCCGAGCGTATAAACCGAATCGAGCTTTGCCAGCAGCTTTTCCCTGTCCATCGCGCCGTGGATCAGCGCATAAGACGCGTCGAGGCCAGGCGACAGCGCGTAAATGAATCTCACATCATGCTTCTGGGCCGCGCAAATCAGCTTCGCCAGCTTTTTCCGCTGGGATTCCGGGTAAGGCTCGCGCCATTTCTCCCGATGATAGGGGTCGTCCTTCGGCGCGTAGATGTAAGCGTTCAATCCGTGCGCCCCGCAAAAGGCCATCATGTCGACGCGCTGCTCCTGGGTCCACGGCTTGCCGTAAAAGCCCTCGACAACGCCGCGAAGAGGAATCGGCGCAGCCTGCGCGAAAACGGCGAAAAATGCGCAGAAGGCGAACAGGAGGATTGCCGCTATTTTTTTCAGGCTCATTTCTTCTTTCCCTTGACCGCGTCCATCATGATTTTCTGGTTTGCCAGCGCCGCCTCGTTGTTGTCGTGGATCTCGTCCGTCACGATGAAGAAATCCTTCCACGCGGCTTCATAGTCCCCCAGCTTCGCGTGGGCGATACCGATGCCGACGCGGGCGTCCGCCGACTGCGGGTTCAGCGCAAGCTCCTGCTCGAAGTCCGCGATCGCGTCTTTGTAGCGGTCCGCCAGCAGATAAAGATTGCCCCGATTGTACCACGGCTGCGGCAGCATCGGGTCGAGAGCGATGGCCGCCGTGTAGTCGGCCTTGGCTTTCGCCAGGTCGTGCAGCGCCTCGTAGCAGATCGCCCGATCCAGATACGCCTCGGCGGACGGCGAAAGCTCAAGGGCCTTGTCGTAGTCCAGGATCGCCCGCTCCAGCTCGCCGGCATAGAACCTCGCCACGGCGCGGCGGATGTAAGCGTTCGGGTCGTCCGGCGCGCGGCGCACAGCTTCGGACGCGTTCAAAAGGGATGTGGGCGAACCGTCGGGCACCTTCGCCTGCCGCCAGAGATTCAGGATGTCCTGCCCGTAGTAAGTGCCGGGCACGGCCCATTTGCCGTTCAGACCGGTCCACATCTTGACGACGCCGTATATTTCCGGATGTTTCTCGATGACCAGTTCATAGCGCGGGTCGACGAGCTCCGTCTCCGGCCTGCGGGTCGTGGTGTAGACCATCAAATGCTGGATATGGGCGCGGACGCCGAGCTGCGCCGTCTCGAACCGCGCTCCTGGCTCATGGTTGCCCGTAGCACCGAGGCCGCAATAGTTGTTCTGGTCCGCCGTCACGTCGCCGCCGTATTTGAAGAAGCCGGTTTCCTTGCAGGCCTGGCAGAGCGCGATGTCGGCGCGGATGCCTTCACGTCCTGCTTCCTCGTAATAATAGTGGACGAGCTCTTCCACCGTGCAGGAAATATCCGGCGTCGAGTTGCGCCGCAGGATGAAATCGACCATCTGCTTTTCCGTGGCCTCGGAACGGCCGAAGATCGTCACATCCTCAAGGTCGCGCCCCTTCGGCAGGACCGGCGTCTGAAAGGAGCCGCCCATCGTCCACGCGGCGGCCTCCAGCTTCGCCGTATCGAGTTTCCCCGGCGGCGCGGACGGAAACTCAATCTTTGCCTCCGCCTTGTCCTTCTTGTCATGAGCTCTGGCCCCGCAGGTCGCGCCGGGCGCATAGGAAGAATTATCCGCCTGTGGCGAAGCGAAAAAGCAGCCGAGGCAAAGGAACCCCGCCGCCGAAGCGGAAATCAAAGCTGCTTTAGAAAATGTTTTCATCGTACCCCTCCCGTTTTATGTGCGGTAATTACCGTATAGCTTCCGGCGTTGACAGTCAGCGTGCAGCCGCACGACGTGATATAGAAGTTCTTGCCCCGCCGCTTGATGACAGCGTCCGGCGCAGTTATCCGTTCTTTGCACCACGCGATGACATCGTCTTCATCGGGCGCGGCGTTGCGCCGAATCCGTTCTTCCCCCATGGTTGTGGTGTGGAGATTCTTTAGCAGCGCTGCCAGCTCCGGCTCCGTCATTTCAGGTATTTTTCTTCAAGCTTCGTCATCGTGCCGTCCATACGAAGCTCGGCGAGAACGAAATTGATATAGTTCAGGAATTCCTGGTCGCCTTTCTGCATCAAGATGCCGCAGGAATGGCGGGTGAACGGGCGATCCACCATCGGCGCTGCGAGGCGGCTGTCGAGCCGCACATAATGATTCGCCTCGACGACCTCGGTGATCATGACGTCGGCCTCCCCTTCGGCGATGCGCGACGGAATTTCCGCGTTCTGCTGATGGACGATCAATTTCGCGCGTTTGAAGTTCGCATGGGCGAATTTCTCATTGGTTCCGCCCGGATTGATCATCACGCGCACGTCGGGCTTGTCGATGTCCTCGAGGCTTTGGAACTTCTTAGCGTCCTCTTTGCGGCAGAGGATCGTCTTGCCGAAATAGCCGACGCCGTAGCCGTCGGACATGGCCATGATTTTGGCACGGGCGTAGTTGCGGGAAATGCCGCAGAGCGCGATATCGAACTTGTCCGCCAACGTATCCTCGGTCAACGTCGGCCAGCTCGTCGGCACATACTCGATTGTCACGCCCAGTGAATCGGCGATGATCTGCGTCAGTTCCGCGTCAATGCCCTCATACGCCCCCGTCTCGGGGTTCAAATACGACATCGGGCGATAATCCCCCGTCGAGCCGACACGGATCGTGCCTCGCTCCGCGATGTCCTCCAGCCGCCCGGCGTCCGCTCTCGTCGGCACAAACAACAGCGCCGCCAGCGCGAATACCGCCCACAGGAACAACAATCGACCATTTCTTGCATACTTCATTTTCTTTCTTCCTTTCCTTCTATTTTGCCTTCCCTTATGGGGAGAACTAAACTTATTCCTCCTCCGGATCGTCAAAGCCCAGCAGCCACGTCGCGGAAAAGCCAACGACATAGGCGACGGCAACGCCCAAGAGGTACATCAGGATATGATCCGTGGCGCCCGCCAACGGCAGGCCGGAAATTCCCAGCGTCGCCGCGCCCACCGCGAAATGCGCCTGCACTGCGCCGCCCGCCGCGCCGCCGATACAGGCCCCGATAAAGGGCTTGCCCAACGGCAGCGTAACGCCGTAAATCAGCGGCTCGCCGACGCCCATCAGGCCGACGGGCAGCGCCGACGCCACGATTTTTTTCAGCCGCCGGCTTTTCGTCTTCAGATAGACCGCCGCCGAGGCGCCCACCTGCCCCGCACCCGCCATGGCGAGAATCGGCAGCAGGATCGTCACGCCGTACCGTGCAATCAAATCCACATGGATCGGCGTCATCGCCTGATGAACGCCGAGCATGACGATCGGCAGCCATAGCCCGCCGAGCACGAAGCCCGTGAGCGCGCCGCCCGACGCGATAGCCGCCGTCGCCGTCCGCCCGATCCAGTCCGAAAGAACGCCGCCGACGGGCTGCAAAACGAAAATCGTCGCCGCGCCCGCAAAAAGAACTGTCAAAAGCGGCGTCAGAAACAAATCGAACAGCTCCGGCACAACCTTATGCAGCCGCTTCTCGAGCCATGCGCCCAGCGCCGCCGCCAGCACCACGGAAATCACGCCGCCCCGCCCCGGCACCAACGGCGCATCCGAAAACGCCACATTCGCCAGCCCCGGATGGCTGACAATCGCCGCCAACACGCCGCCGAGAATCGGCGAGCCGCCGAAAACCTGCGCCGCGCTCCAGCCGACGAAAAGATTCATACCCCAAAAAACGGCGTTGCCGAATACCGAAAGCAGTTTCACGAACGGCGCGTTCGCCATCTCCGGCGCGAGCTTCAGATAGACGCCCAGGACGCCGGTAATCAGCCCGCAGGCGATAAAGCCGGGAATCAGCGGCAGGAAGATGCTCGCGATACGGCGAAACAGCAGCTTGACCGGCGTCGCGTTCTTCGCGCGGATGGCCGCCTGCAGTTCCTTCCCGTCTCCAACCTCCGCCCTGGCGTCTGGCTTTCTCTGCTCCGCCTTTTTGCCGACCTCCATCATTGTCCGAACCTCGTCGGCGATTGCCTGCGCGCGACCCGGCCCCAAAACCACTTGGAATTCGTCCCCGGCGTCGACGACGCCCAGCACGCCCTTGACGCCTTTGACCGACGCGACCAGCGTCTCATCCTTTCGGACGAGATGCACCCGAAGCCGCGTCATGCAATTCGCCGCCTGCAAAATATTATCCGCACCGCCGAGTTTTTCGTAAATCTCCCGCGCGATCCGTACCTGCTCCCCGTCAGCCATTCCGAAAAATCCCCCCGTTGCCGTATTGTTCCGCAAATCGATATATCTTCAGTATACCACAACAAGGATCTGCAACGAAAGCGCCTTGATCCACGCGAAAGAAGCCGGCGCCGGATTCACTCGATCCATTCTTCGCCCCTGCTTCTTGCATGGACGCCGTCAACCCTTTGCATATATCTCTCTTCCATGATGATCCGTAAAGCGTCGCCGATGTCGCTCTGCTCAAATGTCGAAAACGAAACGTCGCTTTTTACAAAAATGCGGAGCATCTCCGGCGGCACGAAGGATATCGTCGAAGAATCATCGTCAAGACTCAAACTGATCCCGTTGCCGTCACCGTCATATTTCAACCATGAAAAAGGAATTTCAGCAAGCTCCAGGATTTTCGCGACACGCTCCAGCTTATTCATAATGCACCTTCCTTTCCCGAAACGGAGGATCCAACGCCCTTCCCGAAATCGGCGGCTCAAAGAAACAGCCGTCGTCATTGCTTAAGGAAACACTGATTAAGTCAATTCGTGCATCTGTCGAGGGATTTTTTCGACTGTCTAGGAAAAGCCCTCGAAGTCGTAGCATCGCTACGTCGAGAGGGATTTGACAACGACAGGCGGAAAAAGACACGACAGGGGCGCGGAGGGACTTATTCAGTGGTTCCTTAACGACCAGTTTACCATAATTCCCCGGATATGATAACCCCGCCGCAATGCTTTATATCAAATAAATCCCTCCGCGGGATTGAAGATGGACGCCGAAAAATGATATAATTAATTGAACAAGCATTATAAGGAGGAGGGGTTTCATGAGCAGACAAACACAAACCGCTTGGTTCCGCGTCTTCTCCGCGCTGCTGCTGGGCGTCTGGCTGGCACTCTTGCCGCAGGCGGCGTCGGCGGAGAAGATTGACTGGAAGGACAAGGCCTATGACTTTTCCCGCGTACGAAGGGTCCTGATTTACGACGTCGACCTTTCTGCGGCGAATCTCGGCGGCGAAATGAAGGCGCGCAAGTTCAGCAGCGAATACCTGGAATACACAAAGAAGCTTGGCTGCGAGATCGTGACCGAGGAGCAGGCTTGGCGGCGCATCTCTTTGGCTATCGGCGTCGATCTCGATGCGCTGCAGAAGACCGACCCCGCAAAAGCGCAGGCGCTCTTCACGGAAAATCTGACGAAAGTGGCCGACGCCTATATCAAAGGCCGCGTGATAAAATGGGATAACTCCTATTATATCAAGCCGGAACGCACAGTCTGGGAGCAGAAGCGCATCGACCGCAGCTACCGCGACCGAGACGGAAGATGGGTCAACGATTACTACTATGTCACGGTACCCGTCACCTATCCGCCCCAACGCGTCGACGTCTCAACCCTAAATATGGGCTTCGAGGCTTACGACGCACGGACGGGCAAATTGTTCTTCGGGCGCGAGGACTACCGCGACCGTGAGGACTACTATGCGCAGGACGGCATGTACGAACGCATCTGCAAATCTTTTTTCAGCGATCTCGGAAGCAAACTTCATTGATATGAGTTAGGAGGAAAAATTATGAGCAAATTGAGCAAATTGGTAAAAATGGGCGGACGCGTCTTCGCCGGTGCACTGCTCTGCGGCTCGATGATGTTCGGGACGGTATCGGCGGAAGAGGCGCCCGCCATTGACGGCATGGAGGCGCTCCGCGAAGCAATCACCATGACCACGAATCAGGACCGCCGCGTTTTCCATCAGGATCTGCTGTTCTTCGCACCGTCGCTCCGCGCCGATCTCGACCTCATCGGCCAGACGATGGCGCACAAGCTCCGCATCGCCGGAAAAATCAGCCTGACTGCCATCGACGATCAGGCGAATACCACGGATTTGGCGATTCCGTTTTACATCGACCAGCAGAAAAAGGAAATGACCTTCTATTTCAAGCCGGACAAGAAATGGTACAAGTTCCAGACGCCGACGCTGGCAGCCTCTGCCATAGACGAACTGGCGACGCCCGACGAGCAGGAAGCCGACGAAATCCTTTCCACGGTCAAGGCGGTGACGGTACTCCGTGAGACTGATACCCAGCGCACGATGCTGGTCCAGCTTGACCCTGAGAAACTGGCGGACCTGGTCGCCCAGTACAGCCAAAAATATCCCGCCGACAACGGCACTGCGAATGACGGCGACCTGCAAAAATCCGTCATGGGCTGCCTCGAGGCAGGCATCCGCCGCTCCAATATCTGGTACACCTGGACGATCGATAAAGTCAGCCGTCGGACGGTCACGATGAGCTACAATCTTTCCTCGCTGCTTCAGGAAACTGCACGGGTCGGTTTGGAAACGCACCCCGAGCTGCCGAACGGAGTCGCGCAAATGCTCGAAACCATCGCTTACTACAGCGACCTGAAGACCTATACGACCTTCCTGAACCCGAAAGCGGTCCAAAAACTGGACCTCCCCGAGGAAGCGAAGGAAGCCGTATCCGTGGATGACCTGACGCCTGCCGATGTAAAAACCGCAGACAAGGAACCCGCGGCGAAATAAGAAAGAAGTATAAAACGAGGGGCACGGCAATCGCCGTGTCCCTTTTGTTTTCTTTACTTCGCATGGGATAACTGCTATACTGTATTCATAAGAAGAAAGGAAAGGAAGGGGATGGGTATGACTTCCATACAACAGGAAGCATTTCAAATTATGCAAGAAATGCCGGATGAACAGCTTGTTTCCGTAATCCATTATATGCGCACATTACAACCAAAGACGAGCAATAGCAAGAATCATTATTTGACGGACGCATTGACCGGGATTATCCCCTCGGATGTCGATTTTGATAAGGAGCGCCAGGAATTATTGGAGAAAAAGTATGCGGTTGTTGATTGACGCAAATATCCTGGTTGATGTTTTGCAAAAAAGGCTTCCGCACTATGACTATTCGGCGCAAATCTGGAATTTGTGCGCGAATCACGAAGTTGAAGGCATAGTCTCATCACTAACATTTGCAAACATTGTATATGTCATGCGAAAACATTTGAATGCTGAAACAATCTGCCAAGTTGCAGAAATGTTGACCCAGGTTTTTACGGTTGCAGATTTCACGTCAGACGACATGCAGGCGGCCGCCCAATTACGCTGGCGAGATTATGAGGATGCCATTCAAGCTGTAACCGCGAAACGTTTGGGCGCGGACTATATCATCACGCGCAATGTCAAAGATTTTACGGATAGCCCAGTCCCTTTTGTTACACCTGAAATTTTCAAATTGCATATAATACGCAAGTGATTCTTCTCAATAAAATCCCCTGCGGGTTCCTTTGATTACCCGCAGGGGATTTTTTGCAGCCTATTCTTCTTATATCGTCCCGAAAATTCGATCTCCCGCGTCTCCGAGGCCGGGGACTATGTAGCCGTGGTCGTTGAGCTTTTCGTCCACCGCCGCCGTGTAGATCGGCACGTCCGGGTGTTCCTTGTTCACTACGCGGATGCCCTCCGGCGCGGATACCAGGCACATCAGCACCAGCTTTTTCGCGCCGTGCTCTTTCAGCATGGTCAGCGCCGCCGCCGAGGAGCCGCCCGTAGCCAGCATCGGATCGACGACGATGAATGTACGCTTCTCCGGTTCGGGCGGAAGCTTGCAGTAGTACTCGACGGGCTTCAGCGTCTTCGGGTCGCGGTAGAGGCCGATATGACCGATGCGGGCCGTCGGGATCAGGTTCATCATGCCGCCCACCATGCCGAGACCGGCGCGCAGGATCGGCACGAGCCCCACCTCGTTGTCGGCCAGCACTTTCGCGCGGCAGGGCGCCACCGGCGTCTCGATCTCGACTTCCTTCAGCGGGAAATCGCGGGTGATCTCATAGGCCATCAGCATCGCGATTTCTTCCAGCAGCTCGCGGAAGTCCTTGTAGGACGTGTCCTTCATGCGCATCCGGGTCAGCTTGTGCTGGATCAGCGGATGATCGATCAGATGGACTTTCAGTTCGTCAGCCATAAATCATGCCTCCTCGTAGAGCGGATATTTTTTGCAGAGCGCGGCCACGCGGGCACGCGCCTGTTCACGGACAGCTTCGTCGTTCGGATGGTCGAGGGTCAGCGCAATAATGTCGGCGACTTCCTTCATGTCATCCTCTTTGAATCCGCGGGTCGTCAACGCGGGCGAGCCGAGGCGGATGCCGCTTGTGACGAACGGGGACAGCGGCTCAAACGGAATCGTGTTCTTGTTCACGGTGATGCCGACCTCGTCGAGAAGGTTCTGCGCTTCCTTGCCCGTCAGTTTCTTGCTGCGGAGATCCACGAGCATCAGGTGGTTTTCAGTACCGCCGGTAACGATGCGGAAACCGTCCTGCGTCAGTGTTTCCGCCAACACTTTGGCGTTTTTCAGCACCTGTTTCTGGTATTCCACGAACTCCGGCTTCAGCGCCTCACCGAGCGCCGCAGCCTTCGCCGCGATCACGTGCATCAGCGGGCCGCCTTGGATACCGGGGAAAATCGCCTTGTTGAACTTCTTGCCCAGTTCCTCGTTCTTCGAGAGAATCAGGCCGCCGCGCGGGCCGCGAAGGGTCTTGTGGGTGGTGGTCGTGACCACGTCGGCATAGGGAATCGGGCTCGGATGCAGCCCCGCAGCCACAAGGCCCGCGATATGCGCGATGTCCACCATCAGGTACGCGCCGGCCTTTTTCGCAATGTCAGCGAGACGCGGAAAGTCGAGAATCCGCGCGTAAGCAGAAGCACCCGCCACAATCATTTTCGGCTTCGTCTCGACGGCCTGTTTTTCCAGTTCGTCGTAGTCGATCATTTCCGTATCCTTCGAGACGCCGTAAGGAACAATCTTGAAATAGGTGCCGGACATATTGACCGGGCTGCCGTGGGTCAGATGGCCGCCGTCGGTCAGGCTCAGGCCCATGACCGTATCGCCGGGCGTCAGCAGCGCGAAGAATACCGCCATATTCGCCTGCGCGCCGGAGTGGGGCTGCACGTTCGCGTAAGCCGCGCCGAAGACTTCCTTCGCGCGGTCGATCGCGATCTGCTCGATGACGTCCACACATTCGCAGCCGCCATAGTAGCGCTTGCCCGGATAACCTTCCGCGTACTTGTTCGTCAGCACGCTGCCCTGTGCCTCCATCACCGCGCGGCTCACTATATTCTCCGAGGCGATCAGCTCCAGCTTGTTCCGCTGCCGCGAAAGCTCGCTGTCGATCGCCTTTTTCAGTTCGGGATCCGTCTGTGCCAAAGTGTCCATCAATGCCATTTGTATTCTCCTCAACCTTTCTATTATTTATTTTCCAATGCCATAATCTTGCCTACACGGCGCTCATGGCGGCCGCCCTCGAATTCCTGCGTGAAAAACGCGCGGACAATCTCTCCTGCCAAGCCGGAGCCGAGCACGCGCCCGCCGAGAGCGAGGACGTTGGCGTTGTTGTGTGCCCGCGCCATCCGCGCCGAAAAGACGTCTCCGCAAAGCGCGCAGCGAATTCCCTTGATCTTGTTCGCCGCAATCGAGATGCCGATGCCGGTTCCGCAAAGTACGACGCCCCGCTCCGATTTCCCCGATGTGACCGCCGCGCAGACCTCCTCCGCGATATCGGGATAATCGATGGAATCCTCCGTATATGTACCGACGTCGTCAATCTCCACGTCAAGCTCCGCCAAGACCTTTTTGACGCTCTCCTTCAACGCCAACGCGCCGTGATCGCAGCCAATCGTAACTTTCATTCTACAACCGCCTTTCTGCGGAAAATGTACTTCTCCATTTTACTTCCCCAGCCTGTTGCCGTCAATCTATAAAAAGCATTCTTCCCCCCGCCGCTTTTTTCAGGCGGTTCATGACAGCGACACCGAGCCCTTTTTCCTCGATGGTATCGGCAAAAAGAACGTCCACGTCAACATCGTCGAAATAGCGGAGCGATTCATAAAGGTTCGCGGCCATCGCAGGGACGTCGCCCGCATCGCCATAGACGGCAATATGTCGCGCGGGGACAAGCGTCGCAAGTTCTTCCGCCAGCTCACGGCTGACGATAACACCAGGGCGCTTACCTTTCTCCGTCGCTTCGCGGACTGCGGCGCAAAACGCCTCATATTTTTTCTTCCGGCTTGCGGAAATCAATGTCAGCGGCGCGAGGGGCGCGTAATGAGTGTACTTCATGCCCGGCGCGAGAGGCGCGTCCTTTTCCCCGACGACGGGCGGCGGCGCAAGCTCGCCGAGGACTTCGGCCAGCATTTCCCGCGTGACTGCGCCTGGGCGCAAAATGGCCGCGCGTTCTCCGGTGCAGTCCACGATCGTCGATTCGACGCCGAATCTGCACGGACCGCCGTCGAGAATCAGCGGGATTTTCCCGTCCATATCGGCGAAGACCGCCGCCGCCGTCGTCGGACTGGGACGGCCGGAGCGGTTCGCGCTGGGCGCGGCAATCGGCACGCCCGCGGCGCGGATCAACGCGCGGGCGATATCGTTGTCCGGCATACGAACCCCGACTGTCGTCAGCCCGCCCGTCACGCTCGACGGCACTTCGTCCCGTTTCGGCAAGATCACCGTGACGGGACCGGGGGCAAAGGCCGCCAATACCCTCTCCGCCATTTCCGTAACCGTCGCCGCCTTGTCGATCATCGCGCGGTCGGCGACATGCAAAATCAACGGATTGTCAGAGGGCCGCCCCTTCGCTTCGTAAATCTTCGCGCAGGCGTCCGCATCAAATCCGTTCGCGCCAAGCCCATAGACCGTTTCCGTCGGGAACGCTACAAGCCCGCCCTTTCGGATAATTTCACCCGCCTCGTCAAAAACCGTTGAGTCTACCTTTATATCGGTTATTTTTTCAATTCCCGTCTGCAAATGATTCACGCTTTCCAAAGCACCACGACGCGCTCTTTGTCCGCGAGGTCGCGGACGATTTCCGTCTTCCCGAAGCCGCCCGTCTCTGCCATTTCCACAATCGCTCCAGCCTGCGTATCGCCGCATTCGACGGCGATGAATCCGCCGTCGTTCAACAGCGCCGCGCTATCGCCAACCAATCGGCGGTAAAAGTCGAGGCCGTCCGCGCCGCCGTCGAGGGCGAGCCTCGGCTCGGCGCGCACCTCCCGGGGCAGGCTCTCGATATCCGCGCCGGGGATATAGGGAGGATTCGACACGATCGCGTCGAAGGTTTCGCCTGCAAGCGGCGCGAGCAAGTCGCCCTCGAAAAACTGCACGCGCTCCGAAAGCTCGAGCGCTTCCGCGTTTTCCTTTGCAATCGAAACAGCGTCCGCCGAAATGTCCGTCGCCGCCACCGACGTTTCCGGCAGATAATGCGCGAGAGCCAGAGCAATCGCGCCGCTGCCCGTGCAAATGTCGGCAATCCGCGGCGACTTTTTGCCCCGCAGCCGCTCGATGGTCGCCTCGACAAGCGTCTCCGTATCCGGCTGTGGCACCAATACAGCGGGCGTAACCTTGAACGTCAATCCCATGAATTCCTTTTCGCCGCAGATATACGCCACCGGCTCCCCCGCCGAGCGCCGCTTGACCATTTCCTTATATTTGGCGAGCTCGTCCGCCGTCAACGGCTGATCGAAATGCACATAGAGATAAATCCGTTTTTCGCCCAAAAGATGCGAAAGCAGCACCTCGGCGTCCAGTCGCGGCGTTTCCGCGCCGTGGCTGCCGAAGTACTGCTCGCTCCATTTCAATATCGCCCCGATGGTCCAGACCTGTCCGCCCGCCATTCTATCCCGTCCTTATTCCTGTGTAGTCACCTATGAATGCGTCTACGCCACTCATAGCCGTCGTTTCAAATCGCGGTAAAAGTTCTCATGTACGCCCAACATGAGCAAAGTCAAGGTTTTCGGATCAAACGCATAGGCCAATAAATATAGCCGATCATCGATTTTGAACTTGTGAACATAAACACCGCGCAAATCTTGTTTCTTCTCTATCCCGATTTCAGGATTGTCAATGATTTTGCGGATTTCATCGTTCACTACCGCCTTGGTACGTTCATGTAATTTTTTATAAGCTTTCCGAAATTCCAGAGACTGTTGTATGTCCATTTTTAAGCCTCAAATGTAAACGGTTCGGTCGGCTGTTCTTTGGCAATGAGAATGTCCCGCACAAACTCAATCGGCAGGTCTGGATTTGCCAAAGCGTTCCTGCCCACTTTCGCCCAAAAATTGATTTGCTGGGCCGCACTGCGAAATTCCGCTTTTCCTTCGCGTGCTGCCGCGTCAAAAAGCGCCTTATCCATTCTCACGCTGACTGTCGCCATGCCCCTCATCCTCCTTTATTGTTCTCACTAGGAACGATTGATTGAATCTTTGAGATGTCCGGCCTCCATTTCAAGCTTGGCAGCCGCCAACCGTTCCTGTGCGGATTCCAGTCGATATTTCGCCAAGTCAACCAATGCGTTTCCCCTCCGTAAAAATGTTTCGGTAATAAGGAAGCTCGTCCCGATATTTTCGGAACTCATCCACGGGAATAACGGTCGGCGAAGTGACTACATCATATTCAAGATCCATTTTGACAGTATCGTTCCAAACCTCGTCCAGCTTGCGTTGCAAATTCCGCCGTTCGCCTTTGACGAGCGCTACGAAATCGAGATCGGAGCTTTCGTCATAATCGCCTCGGGCATAAGAGCCGTACAAATAGATTCCTTGAATATCACCGCCGTACCCCCTTTTATAACTGCCTGCAACACGGTTGCATATAGCCTCTAAATTTGGCATGGCATTCATGGGATTTTCCTCCTGTCAAGAATCAAGAGCTTCATCATATTTGCTTTATCATAGCATGATGAGTCCATTTTTGACAAGAAGCGGCTGGCGCTCACTGCGCAAACGATGGAGCGCAAATGAAAAATCCGTTAGCCGTACATTAAAAATCCATTGGAAACGCAAAGATAATAACCTAAACACTTACTCGCGCAAGGAATTGACTGATTTTTCACGCGGCTTGACAAGTCCATGGGGGGGGGTAGAATATGCGCATAAGAAGGACAATCCACAGGCGACGAAGGAGGCGCGAGGAACAGTAGTCCGAAAAAAGAAGCGGAGGAATGAACATGAAAAAAATCTTTTCCTTGTTGTTGTTGGTCTGCGTGATGGCAACCGCGCAGGTGTGCAGTGCCGACGTCAAATATCGGGCAAAGGTTGACAACGGCAGTGGTATTATGACCTATATCCTCGCATATAACAATTTGACCGCTACGGGGCAATATGTTATAAAAGACGAACTGGATACCGTCCAATGTACCTTCGATTATGATAAGTCATCCAATATAATCACTTCGTACAGGGAAGATGGTAGTATGCGTGGACGCTTCAAATTCGAGAACAAATTTACAGTGTATCGTCGGATGTATTTTGAAGACGGTTCTGAGGACGGAGAATTTGCGGGAACCTATCGCAAGGAAAACGACGGCATTTTTTGGAAGACAGGGGAGGATCACTACCATTACATCTATCCTTGGTTTGCAGACGGAGTCCTGATCTTCCTCGACAAGGGCGGCAATATTTAAGAAGTGCAAGTTAGGGGACGGCAACGTCCCCTTTATTTGTTAAGGAGTTAGTTAATGGAATTTGGTCTCGGCGGCGTTTTTTTCTTGGTATATTGCTGTACAGTTAATGTCGGAGTAATTGCGCTTATGGTTTTCTGCTTTTTGAAGTGTATTTGCGATAAGGTTTGCACCAATAATCATCCACGCCTTTATGCAATTGTTACGTTTGTATTTGTAACAATAATCATTGGATGTGCCTATGCTACCATCACAAAAGAAGATTACGCCCAAAACTTATGTATTACGATTGGAATTATTACGCTCCTTACTGCAATACTTTTATTTTCTCTTATGTTTCGTGTATTTGAAGTTTTGTATATGGAGGCCGAAATACATGAGGCCGAAGAGGTTACGAAGGATGAAAAGGTTGTGGAATATAAACGACGATTGCAACGAAAAGAAAAAGAACTATCGATTGGAGGGGCGTTGCTATCTTTTTTAGGGGTTGCATTTCCACTTTTTGTGCAAGCAAATTCTGCTCCATATTCAACAGCAGGATATGCGCTAGGATTAAGTGCTTTTGATTTGGTTAGTTTGCTTTTGATGTTTACGTGGTATGCCGAAATTGTATGGAATTGCAACGAGCAGAATATGAAACTGAAGTCGATAGCACGGTTACGATTAATTCTCCGCAGAATATAATCCTGCGGAACTAAGTTTTCCAGTATGACGAAAGATTTGCTTCTGTATGCTCCGGTCTTGTTTGCAGTACAATAGAATCCCCCTATCTATGGCTATTATACCACGGATAGAGGGATTCTTGAGCTTTGTCGATAGCCTGCAGTCGTATTGTGGAGGCTTTTGGATTACCTGTATTAGCCTTCCCTTGAGGGAGGCTTGTTACTCCTGCGTCCGTTTCAGCTTCTCCGCCCGGTCCGCCGTGATCAGCGCGTCCAATAGTTCATCTAGCGCGCCGCCCAGCACCGATTCCAGCTTGTGCAGCGTCAGGCCGATCCGGTGATCAGTGACGCGGCCCTGCGGGAAATTGTAGGTGCGGATGCGCTCGCTGCGGTCGCCGGAGCCGATCTGGCTCTTGCGGTCCGCCGCCTCCTCTGCCGCCTGCTGTTCCTGCGCCTGCTCGAGGATCCTCGCCCGAAGCACGCGCATGGCTTTTTCCTTGTTCTTCAGCTGCGATTTCTCGTCCTGGCACTGCACCACGATGCCCGTCGGCAAATGGGTGATGCGGATGGCCGATTCGGTCTTGTTGACGTACTGGCCGCCGGCGCCGCCTGCGCGGTAAGTGTCGATCTTCAAATCCTCGTTTTTGATATCCACTTCCACCTCGTCGGCTTCCGGCAGCACCGCCACCGTCACCGCCGAGGTGTGGATGCGCCCCTGGGACTCCGTTTCCGGAACGCGCTGCACACGATGGGTGCCGCGCTCGTATTTCAGCCGGCTGAACGCGCCAGCGCCGTCCACCGAGAACGAGATTTCCTTGAACCCGCCCAGCTCCGTCGGACTGGAATCGATAATAGAAACGCGCCAGCCCTGCCGCTCCGCGTATCTGGTATACATCCGAAAAAGATCGCCCGCGAACAGCGCGGCCTCCTCGCCGCCGACGCCGCCGCGAATCTCGACGATGACACTCTTGTCGTCGTTCGGGTCCCTCGGCAAAAGCAAAATCGGAAGCTCTTTTTCCAGCGCCGCCTTTTCCTCCCGCAGTGAAGAAAGCTCTTCGGCGGCCAGAGATTTCAGCTCCGCGTCGGACGACTCCGCCAGCACCGCCTCAACGTCCTCAAGTTCCCTTGTCACGCGCCGATAATCGCGTACCTTTTCCACAATCGGGGAAAGCTGCGAAAGCTCCCGATTCAATTTCTGCCACCGATCGACGTCCGCCAGCACGTCGGGATCGCCAAGCAGGGATTCCAGTTCGCGGTAATGATCCTCTATCGCCAAAAGCCGTTCCAGCACTTTCGCACCTCATACTTCATTGTCTAAAAAATTATTGAAGTAAGAATTACTAACTTTCTTACCTCAAAAATGTCAATCTTGTAAAAACTGCCCAATCATCACATATTGGCCGTGATCGCCGCAGCCTGTTCGTCGGACGTCGGCGCGGCAGGCTCCATTTTCTCCTCTACGGGGAGCCCCATACGCGCCTTTTCCTCCTCCGGCAGCACCGCCGCCAGCGACGCGATCGCCACCTCGACCATTTCGTCCTCCGGCGGGTTCGTCGTCAGCCGCTGCAGGCAAAGCCCCGGCGCCTTGAAAAGCTGCGCGACAGGATTGTCCGATTTCGCCGCAAGGCGGATGAATTCATAGGAAATGCCCGCCACCACCGGCAGCAATACTACGCGGCTCAAAACACGCGTCAAGAGATCGGGCCAGCCAAGGAACGCGAACACGAAAATGCTGACCAGCATCACGATCAAAAGGAACGAAGTCCCGCAGCGCGGATGAAACCGCGAACAAGCCTGCACGCGCTCCACCGTCAACGGGCCTCCGGCCTCGTAAGCGTGAATCGTCTTGTGCTCGGCGCCGTGGTACTGGAACACGCGGTAAATGCCGTCCATACGCGAAATCGCCAGCAGATAGCCGAGGAAGATCGCGAGGCGCAAGCCGCCCTCCAAAAGATTCAGCATCACCGGCGAAGCCGTCAGCGTATGGAAAAACCGCGTCGCCCAGGTCGGGATTGCCACAAACAGCACCGCCGCCAACGCAAAGGCAATCAGCATCGTTCCGGCCAGTTCCCCGTCGGAAAGCTGTTCGTCGTCATCTCCCGCCATCTGCGCGGAATACGAAAGGGAACGCAGTCCCAGCACCAGCGACTCGCCCAGCGCCACCACACCGCGCAAAAACGGCAGCTTGAAAATCGGGAAGCGATCCGCGATGGAATTCACGTCCCGCACTTCCGTCTCGATATGCCCGTCCGAGACGCGCACCGCTGTCGCCACTTTTCCCGCGCCGCGCATCATCACGCCTTCGAGCACCGCCTGCCCGCCGACCATCAACGGCTTTTTGTCATCCAAACGCTCCGCCTCCTCTCTAAAAATTTCCATCTCTCCGGTGGAGCTCTGCTCCGGAGTCCGGTAGACTCCCTGACAGGGAATCACTTTAGTAGTGGTTGAGGTGTTGAAGTTACGTCGGTTCCACCCCATCCGTCAGCCTAGTGTATCATTTCTTTAACGATACACCACGAACATGAAAAAAGGCAGGGCTTTTTGCCCTGCCCCTTGCTTTTTAGTCCTTCTTGTAACGCTGTTTGAAGCGCTCGATGCGGCCGCCCTTGGCCTGACCGCGAAGACGCCCCGTGAAGAACGGATGGCACTTCGAGCAAACGTCGACGCGAAGCTCCTTCTTCGTCGAGCCCGTCGTAAACTTGTTGCCGCAGCCGCAAGTCACCGTCGCCTCGAAAAACTCGGGATG
Organism: uncultured Selenomonadaceae bacterium; assembly: GCA_902778455.1. GTDB lineage: Bacteria > Bacillota > Negativicutes > Selenomonadales > Selenomonadaceae > RUG12372. Next base: position 66,742 of record CACYXR010000001.1, read on the forward strand.
GATTCCTTCTTTCATGCTTTACACCTCACTTTTCTCCCATTTCAGGGACAAGATACAAGCGGCCTTTGCGCCCGCTTGGTCAAGAGAATGCGTCCCCACATCCTCCCCTGTCCCCGCATAGGGGGAACAGTGCCGAAGAAAAGACGGCGCTCCGTCAATTCCGCGGACATTATAGCACAAAGAAAAATCCCATGCAAGTCCTCGCAAAACCGCAGAAATCCACGTGCATAAAAAATTTGCAGTGAAATCATCGCTCTTGCTTGAAATTTTCATTTTTGCCTTTATAATGGAAAGGAAACTAAAACGACGATTCATAACGGAGGAACAAGTTATGGCCAAAAACTCGCCAATGCAGCACGTTTGCAGCTTCTGCAAACGGCTCGTCACCATACGCGACCAATACGACATGCCGATCCTCGATCCGCAGACCGGCTTCGCGATCTGCAAAAACTGCATCGGGGACATCTACCATTTCATTGAGGACCACGACACCCACAAGGCGGCAAGCAACAAAAAGAACTTCGCCGCTTCCCTCGGCTCGATCCTCAAAAAGAACAAGCCGCACAAAATCAAGGAATATCTCGACCAATACATCATCGAGCAGGACCGCGCGAAAAAAGTTCTTTCCGTGGCGATTTACAACCATTACAAGCGCATGAAGTACGGCTTCGACCACAAGGACGACATGACCATCGATAAGTCCAACGTGATTATGCTGGGACCGTCGGGCTGCGGCAAGACGGCATTGCTCCAGCATCTCTCGACGCTCCTGGATATCCCGTTTGCCGTGACTGACGCATCGAGCCTAACCGAAGCCGGGTTCGTCGGCGCGGACGTCGAGGTCGCCGTCCGCAATCTTTATTATGCCGCGGATAAAGACATCGAACGCACCGAACACGGCATCATCTACCTCGACGAGTTCGACAAGATTGCGCGGAAATCCGGCGAGAACAATTCCATCACTGCCGATCCGGGCCACGAGGGCGTACAGCAGGCACTCCTCAAAATGCTGGAAGGCAGCGTGGTTGAGTTCACCGCCCGCGGCCAGCGCAAGCATCCGGAAGCGCCGACCATCAAGGTCGACACGAAAAACATCCTGTTCATCGTCGGCGGCGCTTTCGTCGGTATCGACCAGATTATCGCGAAGCGCCTGCAGAAATCCGACGCCAATATCGGCTTCGGCGCAAAGGTCGAAGGCGAGAACGACAAGCCGAAATTTGACGAGCTGATCCATCAGGTCACGCCGGACGATTTGATGAAATACGGCATCATTCCCGAAATCATCGGCCGTCTGCCAATCATCTGCACGCTGGAAACGCTCGACGAGGACGCCCTTCTCCGCATTCTGACCGAACCGGTCAACGCGCCGGTGCGTCAATACGAAAAGCTGATGGAAATGGACGGCGTGGAGCTGACCTTCGAGGAAGACGCGCTGCGGGCTGTGGCAAAGAAAGCCATCGAGCGCAAGACCGGCGCGAGAAGTCTCAAGGGCATCATCGAGGACGTGATGCTGGACGTGATGTTCGATATCCCCAAGACCGACGAACCGCGCCGTGTGCTGATCACGAAGGAATGCGTCACCGAAGGCACGAGACCGGAGGTCGAGACCATCGAAGAAAAACGCTCGGCATAGGCGGAAAGCAAAAAAATCTTGCCCCGCCCCATGTTTTGTGATAAACTAATAAGGTCAATGCGGGCATAGTTCATCGGTAGAATGAAAGCTTCCCAAGCTTTAGAGGGCGGTTCGATTCCGCTTGCCCGCTCCATAAGAAAAGACAAGGCTTCGAGGTCCAATACCTCGAAGCCTTTTATATTTTTATCCGAAAACGACGTCCCCGTCAACAATCGTTTTTTTGATCCGAATCTCTTCGTCGAAAATCACGATGTCGGCGCGCTTGCCCGGCTCCAGAGTTCCGATTTCATTTCCCATCCCGATACTTTCGGCGGCGTTTCTCGTCGCGCAGGCCACGACAGCGGGAATTCCGCAGGCCATATTTTTAGCGAAGTTCGCGACAGCCCGGTCCATGGTCAGTACGCTGCCCGCCAGGGCACCGCTCCCCAGCCGCGCTTCGCCGTTTTTCACGAAAACCTTCTGCCCGCCCAGCTCTGATTCGCCGTCGCCAAGCCCTGTGGCGCGGATGGAATCGGTAATCAGCACGATATGTTTCCCCTGCTTCATCTGCCACAGGAGCCGATGGGCCGCCGGATGGGAATGGATATTGTCGGCAATCAATTCGCAGTCCGCGTCGCTTTCCAGCGCCGCGCCGACAAGTCCGGGGGCTCGGTGGTGGAACGCGGGCATCCCGTTGAAAAGGTGCGTGACATGACGTATGCCGCCCTCCGACAAACAATATCGCGCCGTATCATAGTCCGCCGCACTGTGGCCGGCGGAGACAATGACGCCTCGGGATTGACAGTCGCCGATAAAGTCCGTGCCTTCGGGCAATGTTTCCGGCGCGACGGTAATCAGTTTCACCACGTCACAAAACGGCCCGACCAGCGAAAAATCCGCCGAAAGGATATGCGCGGCGTCTTGCGCGCCGCACGCCGACGGGCTGATAAACGGGCCTTCCATATGCGCGCCGAGTACGCGCGCGCCGCCTCTGTAGGAAATTGCCGCCCGGATACGTTCAAGCGCGCGCCGGACAGCGGAATAATCGCAGGTCATCGTCGTCGGCAAAAACGACGTCACGCCTGTGGATGCCTGATGTTTCGCCATCGCCGGAACGGCGTCCCCATCGTCGTCCATCGCGTCGTACCCCATCGCTCCGTGGATATGCACGTTGACAAATCCCGGCGCCACATAGCCGCCGCCCGCGTCGACAATCACATCAAAATACGCGCGTTCGTCCCCGGAGATCTCCGCCTCCGGCACGATCCGCGCGATTTTTTTCTGATAGAGCAGCGCATAGCCCGAAACTGCACAAAATTCCCCGTTTTTCCCGGGCACAATGAGCCTGCCGCCAAGAACCGCTTTCATCCCGGCTCCTCACAAATCCTGCGGCAGCCGCCGCGCCGCAATCTCATCCACAATGAAGAGCGCGCCGCGATGAAGCTGGAGCACCGAAGCCGGCGCCTTTGGCGTGATGTCTCCTCCCAGTGCGAGGACAAGTGCTTCCGTTTTGCCGGCCCCGCTGGCTAAAAGCAGCACACGGCGCGCAAACATGATGTCGCGCATTCCCATGCTGACCGCCCAATAGGGAACGTCCGCCGGATTATCGAAAAACCGCGCGTTCGCCGCCCGCGTCGCCTCGGAAAGCTCGACGACATGGGTTTCGGGCACAAAGGAGGGGCCCGGCTCGTTGAAGCCGATATGCGCGTTCGGTCCGATGCCGAGAATCATCATATCGATGCCGCCCGCCGCCTCGATAGCTTTCCCGTATCGCTCGCACTCCTGCGCGATGTCGTCCGCCATACCGTTCGGCATGCAGATATTCTCCTCGGCGAGATTCAATCCCTCGCAAAAGTTTTTTCGCGTGTAATAAGCGAAGCTTTGCTCATCTTTCTCATCCAGGCCGATATATTCGCTCAATGTAAAAATGCGGACTTTTGAAAAATCGACGCTGCCTTCCCGGTAGGCCTCCTGCATCCGCCGGTACAGTCCCATCGGCGACGACCCCGCCGTAAGCCCGAGAACGCTGTCCGGCTTCTCACGGATTTGCCGCAGCACCAGTTCCGCCGCCGCGTCGCTCATTTCCTCATAGTCTTCCGTTATCCTGACTTCCATGCCGCTTCCTCCTGTCTGGACTTTTTGGAAAAAAACAGAATCAGGGCGTGTCAGTCGACACCCCCTAGGCACGGTAATCGTGCGATTTTTTCGAAGGCTGTTCGGGCAGGTCACGTTTCCATGCCTCGCCGTCATTCTTCTCCGCGGCCGCCGCAGCGGCTGCCTGCTGCTCCTCGATCTTTTGCCCGTATCGGCCGAGCAGGTCGCCGATGGAATTCTGTAGACCGTCGTTGTCCAGCCGCTTCGCTTTGTTCTTGATGACGGGCTCGCCCGGAAGCTTCATCTTGTTCAGTTCGCGCCGTTCGTTCGCCGCCTGGATCAGGATTTCCGCCTCGCGATTCGCGTGGGCCTTTCGGTCAATCTTCACCGTACTCACTCCATATCCGCTGATGAGCCGCCCTGCTCCACAATTCCTTTTCCGATTTTATGGTTTCTTGCTGAAACCCTTTTGCACAATCTATATTTGCATTATTCGCCATAAAAAACAAAATTCCTGCTTGCACTTCCCGAAGAGGTTGATTATCATATTTTTTATAAAAAATAATAGAAATGAAGGTAATCATATATGAAAGCTTCTGAAATCCTTTCCCATGTGGACCACACCCTGCTGACGCCGACAGCGGCCTGGGGCGAAATGCGCCGCCTCGCTGAAGAGGCGCTCCGCTACCATACCGCATCGGTCTGCGTGCCTCCCGCCTATATCGCGCGGCTTCGCGGGAATTTCGGCGCGGAGCTGACCATCTGCACCGTCATCGGTTTTCCCCTCGGCTACGATACGACGGCGGCAAAATGCTACGCCGCGAGGGACGCACTAAAAAACGGAGCCGATGAGATCGACGCGGTCATCAACCGTACCGACATGAAAAACGGCGATTTCGAGGCCGTCACGCGGGAAATCGCCGCACTGAAGGAAATCGCCGGAACGCATATCTTAAAAATCATCATCGAGGCCTGCGATCTGACAACGGAAGAAAAGATCGCCGCGTGCCGCTCCGTCACTGAGGGAGGTGCCGACTTCATCAAGACCTCCACAGGCTTCGGAAAATCCGGCGCAGCCCATGAGGACGTCGATCTTTTCCGCGCACATATCGGCCCGAACGTCCGCATAAAAGCGGCGGGCGGCATCCGCACCGTGGAGGACATGGAAGCGTATCTCGCCCAGGGCTGCGACCGTATCGGCGCAAGCGCCGCCGTGCGATTGCTGGCGGAACAAGCCGACGCGGAACAAAACGAAAAATAAAAAACAAAAAACATTCCAAATTGTTTCACGTGAAACAATAGAACATAACCTGAAAATTTTTGCACAATTTATCAAACCAGCGTAACTACAAGCATTTCGCTGGTTTTTGTTTGAAAAAATACAGATAAAAATTATCGCAAACGAAAAGACATTTTCGAAAAAATGTTTCACGTGAAACAATGGAACATAACCTGAAAATAAAATGAAAAAGAAACGGGGCGGAAGCATGTTTTTCCGCGCCGTTTTTATTTCGTGCTTTATTTGATTTCCGAATTGCTGTAAACGCCCGGCTTCAGAAGTCCCGAAAGCGTTTGTGCGGTGTATTTCAGTTCCTCACCGCCGTAGGCCAGTGCCATGTCCAGCTCCTGCGCGATATAGGCGAGGAATTTTTCCGGCGCCTGCGCGCGGATCTCGTCCTCGGTCAGATGGAACGCCCACTCGATGCCGACGCCGCCGTTCTGGTTGTCGCCGGACATTTCCCACGACTTGTCGAAGGTCGTATAGAAGGAATTCTCGTCCAGCTTTTCCCAGTCCTTCGACGCCTCGGCGAATTTCAGGCAGGATTCGGTGTATTCTTTGATTGTCATATCATGGCCTCCTTGAAGTATTGTGAATTTGTAATCTTTCTTTTCAACATTTTACCGCAAACGATCAAATTTTTCCATCAGAAAAAATCCGAAAAATGATTCCTATTTTTTGCCCAATTCTTTAATCGCTCTGTCGAAATCGGATTCTATCTTCTGCGTGCGGTTGAATATCCTGTATTCGTCAATAGCTTTCTTGTCGGCTTGGCTTTTGCTGATCTTCCCTTTGTCCGGCAGAATGTCGTATTTTCGGAAGCGCAGGAACTCATTAACGCTCGCGGCGAACTCGGTCATCGTGAAAGTGTTTTCCCGTTCTATCAAGTCTTCGATGTAGTCAAAATAGCCCGTAACCAGCCGCTCCAAACGACGGATGTCCTGCTCCGGGAGATAGTTTTTCGCGATTATGACGTCGGATTGCAAGATTCTCCCGTCCGGCGCGTCCTTCCATGTGGAAAGCCCCATGTGTTCCTTCTCATGGTCGGCTCCGGCGTGGATAATTTCGGCGGCGGTCTGCCCAGTAATCGCGTAATGGAATTTATTTTGGATTGTGGCATAAAACTCCCGCGTCACGTCCGAATTTTTATCGTAATCCATGCTGCATTCGGCGAAAATGTCCGTGATCTGTTGCCAAATACGTCGTTCACTGGCACGAATGGAACGTACGCGCTCCAGCAATTCGCGGAAGTAGTCTTTGCCGAAAACGGCTCTGCCCCGCTTCAGCCTTTCGTCATCGAGGGCAAAGCCTTTGACCATATATTCGCGAAGGACCCCCGTCGCCCATATTCTGAAATGCGTCGCCCGCTTGGAGTTAACGCGGTAGCCGACGGAGATGATGGCGTCGAGATTGTAGAAATTTGTATCTTGGTCTTGTGTTTTCCCTTGAATCGCACCGTGTTGCGTGGTTGTTGCAAATTTTGCAACAACCACTTTTTCGTCGAGTTCGCCTTCGTTGAAGATGTTTTTCAAATGACGACTGATTCCTGATTTGTCAATCTCAAACAGCTCCGCCATAGCCTTTTGCGTCAGCCAGATTGTTTCGTCCTTAATAATGGCGTTCACCGATATGTCGGCGTCGTCGATTCGATAAAGAACCATCTGCATCGTCTTCATCATGTCATTTCCCATTGCCGCGTTTCTCCTGTCTCGCAAAAAGAATTATGTTTTCCCTTCCAATTATATACCATATGTTCCGTTTTGCAAGGAACACTTTCGCGAATCGTGCCGCTTGAAACATTCATAGCGAAATGCTTTTTATTTTCAGTAAAAATATGGTATGATAAAGAGTAGAGTATTTTGCGACAGACAGAAAAGGCCGGAGGATTTGCAATGATCGACATGAAGGATGTTTCCAAGGTCTACGAGAACGGGGCCATGGCACTGGACCATATCAATGTGCATATCGACAAGGGCGAGTTCGTTTTCATCGTCGGCGCCAGCGGCGCAGGGAAGTCGACGTTCATCCGGATGCTGTTCCGCGAGGTGCTGCCGACGGACGGCTCCCTGATCGTGAACGGGCAGGACGTGGTGCATATGGAACACAGCGACGTGCCGTATCTGCGGCGCGGGCTGGGCGTCATTTTCCAGGATTATCGTCTTCTGCCGGACAAAACGGTAGCGGAAAATGTGGCCTTCGCGATGCAGGTCATCGAGGCGCCCCGCCGCAAAATCCAGCACAGCGTCAACGCGGTGCTGGACATCGTGGGACTGCGGGACAAATACAAATGCTTCCCGTCCCAGCTTTCCGGCGGCGAGCAGCAGCGCGTGGCAATCGCCCGGGCCATCGTCAATCATCCGGCGCTGGTCATCGCGGACGAGCCGACGGGCAATCTTGACCCGGATACCTCGTGGGACATCATGGACATTTTCAAACGAATCAACGCGGACGGCACGACCATCGTGATGGCGACCCACGACAAGGGTATCGTGGACGCCATGAAACGCCGCGTCATCGCCATCGAGGACGGCCATATCGTCCGCGACGAGGCGCAGGGGGTATACGGATATGAAAATTAGTACCAGCGAATACATCATCCGCGAGACGGTGGTCTCGCTGAAGCGCAACAGCTGGATGTCTTTCGCGTCCATCGGCACGGTAGCGGTCTCGCTGTTCGTGCTGGGGATGTTCCTGATTCTCGTGCTGAACATGAACCGCATGACGAATTCACTGGAATCACAGGTTGAAATCAGCGTCTACGCTAAGGACGAGGTGAACGAAAGCGGCCTCCGCACGCTGGAGGAGCGCATCGCTTCCATGCAGGGCATCGAGTCGGTGAAGTTCATCGACCGCGAGACGGCCATGGAGCGTTTCCGCGAACGTCTGGGCGACCAGCAGTTCCTGTTGGACGCCCTCGGCGACAAGAACCCGCTGCCGAATTCCTTTGAGGTGAAGGTGCGCCAGCCCGAGATGGTGCGGACGGCGGCCGAGGCCATCCAGGAAATGCCCGGCGTGGAAACGGCAAAGTACGGGCAGGACGTGGTCGAGCATCTTTTCGACATCACGCGGCTGGTCCGGCTGTTCGGCCTCGCGCTGATGTTCGTGCTGGCGCTGGCGACGCTCTTCATCATTTCCAATACGATCCGGCTGACGGTCTTTGCGCGGCGCAAAGAAGTCGCGATCATGAAATACGTCGGCGCGACGGATTGGTTCATCCGTTGGCCGTTCCTTTTGGAAGGCGTCGTTCTCGGCTGCTTCGGCGGCATCGTGGCGGCGCTGGCGCTTCGAGGCGTTTACCGCATTATCGCGGCGAAGATTTACGACACATTGGCGTTTTTCCCGCTGATCCCGGAGAACCCGTTCCTGCATTATGTGACCGCAGCGATTCTCGTCTGCGGCATGCTGATCGGGGCGCTGGGCAGCACGATTTCGCTGAAACGATTCCTAAATGCATGAGGGCGGGGAGGCCAAGCGATGAAGAATTGGAAAACGCGGGCCGCCGCTGCATCCCTCGCCCTGCTGGTCTGCCTCTCCCCCGCATCTTTTGCGCTGGCGGATGAAACGGAGGAGCTGGAATCCCAGCTTGAGGACCTGCAAAAACAGGCCGAAAAGCAGCAGGCAGAGACAGACCGGCTGAGCGAACGTATCGGCACGGTCTCAGAGCAGCTTCGCGAGCTTTCGGCGGACGTCAAGGAAGCCGAGACGGAATACAAGGCCATCGCCAGCGAGCTCGAGGCGACGGAACTGCGCATCGAGGAAAATCAGGAGCTTTTGGAGGAGACCGAGCGCGAACTGGCCGACAAGGTCGCTCTGCTCCGCACGCGCGTCCGGAACGTCTATATGCACGGACAAGTCAGCTATATCGACGTACTGTTCGGCGCAAAGGATTTTTCGGATTTCCTGACCCGCATGGATCTTTTCAAGCGCGTCATCGCCAGCGACTATACGCTGGTGCAGACGGTGCAGGAATCAAAGCGCGTCGTCGAGGAAACCCGCGCTGCGCTGGAGAAACAGCGGGCCGAGGAGGAGCGGCTGACGAAGGACGCGGAAGAGAAGCATATGGAGCTGCTCATCAAGAAGCACGACAAAGACAAGCTTCTCGAAATGATGAAATACGACCGTGAGGTTTCGCAGCGCGCCTATGATGAACTGATTGCGGCATCCCAGGAGGTCGAACGGTTGATCCAGGCGAGCCGCTATCGTTACCAATTCCCGGGCGGCGGCTCCGGCGCTATGATCTGGCCCCTGATTGGCGAAATCACATCGGAATACGGCTGGCGCACGCACCCGATTTACGGTGACGCACGCTACCACAGCGGCATGGATATCGGAGGCGACTACGGCGATCCGATTCTCGCGGCAGCGGCCGGCATCGTAACGTACTCCGGCTGGATTTCCGGTTACGGCTACGCGATCATCATCGACCACGGCGGCGGAATCTCAACGCTTTACGGGCACAACGAAGCGCTGGCAGTGGCTGAAGGCCAGACCGTGTCGCAGGGACAGGTCATCGCGTACTGCGGATCGACGGGCAACTCCACCGGCCCGCATTGCCACTTTGAGGTACGTGAGGGCGGCGAGCCTGTAGATCCGATGGGCTACCTGTAAAAATTCGGAGGCTTAAGCTTTGATAGGAAAAATCATAAAATGGCTTTTTTTCGCGGCTCTGTCCGTGGCGGCGGCAACGGTCCTGCTGGCGGCGGGAATCGTATACACGCTGGACCTAGATGATGCGAAAACGGCGCAGCTCGGGCGATTTTTCGCCACCATGCGTTTCATCGAGACGCAGTATGTGGACGAAGTGGATCCGGCAAAGCTGATCGACGGCGCGATTTCCGGCATGGTGCGCTCGCTGGACGACCCGCATTCCGCTTATCTCGACCCGCCGACATACAAAAAGCTCAAAGAACATTCAGAAGGAACCTTCGGCGGAATCGGCGTCGTGATGGGATTTGACGAAGCCGATGTGCGCGTTATTTCCGTCATGGAAGGCACACCGGGCGAGTCGGTTGGGCTTAAGGCGGGAGACCGCATCCTGCGCGTAGACGGCGAAGCAACGAAAGGAATGGAGCCGGAGCTCGTCGCCGCCTCTATCCGCGGCGAAGCGGGCACCGAAGTCGTTCTGACCATCGGACGGAACGGCGAGGCCGACAAAGACTACTCCATCACCCGTGATCATATCCACGTAAAGACCGTGGCGGGCCGAATGCTTGAAAACGAACCAAACATCGGCTATATCCGCATCGTGCAGTTCAGCGAAAACACGGGCAAGGAATTCAAGGACGCATTGAATTCCTTGAGAGAACAGGGAATGCAGGGGCTGATTCTCGACCTGCGCGCGAATCCCGGCGGACTTCTGACGTCCTGCGTGGAAATCGCGAAAGAAATCGTCCCCGCAGGATTGATTGTCTCCGTCGTCGAGAGAGACGGATCGAAAGAGGAATATTACTCGGAACATGTGGGGGATTTGTTGCCTATGACGGTGCTGATTGACGAAAACAGCGCCAGCGCGTCGGAAATCCTCGCGGCCGCGCTTCACGACACGAACGCGGCGACCCTCGTCGGCAAGACTTCCTACGGCAAAGGTTCGGTGCAAGTCATCATGCCGATTCCCGGACAGGATGACGCGGTGAAGCTGACCATCGCCCGCTACTACACCCCCAGCGGCGAAAGCATACAGGGAACCGGCATCCGCCCCGACGTCGAGGTGAACCTGCCCGAAAACGCGACGGAGGATACGCAGTTTCTAACCGCTGTCGCCCAAATCAAGACGAAACTTGGGCTTCCCGCACCGCAATCGATGCAGCAATCCATACAATAAAAAATTCCCGGCACCATGCCGGGAATTTTTTATATTTCCCTTCATCCGCGAATACAAGATATTTTTTCTTCATAAACTCTTTCAATTTGAAACGGAATCGGCTATAATACCCCCAGGGGTATATTTTCGGACGGCGGGTTCCTGACGCCGGACACGAAAAAACCGTATGAGCAATGTTTTTATCTGGAGGGATTTATTATGGCAGGAGTCGTCATGGGCCGCCGGGAGAGGAAAAAGCTGCAGTCAAAACAAACTATCCTTACGGCCGCCGTAAAACAATTCATGGAAAAGGGCGTAAAGGAGACGTCCATTGCCGACATCATGAATGAAGCTGAACTTGGCGTCGGTACGTTTTACAATTATTTTGAATCAAAGGAAGCCTTGCTTCTCTGTTTGTTGGAACAGATTGTCAAGGACACCCGCAGTCTGGCCGAGCAGCGCATGGCCGAAAAAATTCCCGCGTCCGAGGTGCTGGAAGAAACCCTGATGCTGACGGCGGAAAAACTGGACGCGAATCGATTCGTCCTGCCTCTTTTTTTGAGTGTGGCAGACCGCTCCTCGATGCCGCGCCCGAAGCGCGACCTGATTCCGAAGATGGCGCCGGCATTCCGCACCGTATTTACTGAAATCGTAAAATACGGGCAAATGCGCAAGGATTTCCGCAAAGACGTCCCGCCGGAAATCGTCACGGAGCTGTTCCATTCGATTTTCCAGGCGGCGGCCTTCAGCTCGCTGGCCATCCCGTTCACGCACAACGTCAAGATGAAAATCGAGCTGCTGCTCCTTGGACTGGAGCCGAAAAAATAAGTCGAAACCGAAAAGGCGGTTATAAGCCCGTCGATGAAATTCGTCGAAAGGGCTTTATAACCGCTTCTTTTTTTGTTATTATGATGAGAATGGAAATATGAACCATCGTCATTTTTTAAGCGGACAAAACTTTTGCAAGCCCAAAGGAGAAAACCAATGATCAGCGTTACGAAGCTGCTTTTGGCCAGGGAATACCAAGGGGACGAGCTGCGCTACCGGAAGGGCGCGGCAAAAATGAGACACGGGACGAGCGAGGGCCACGGGCCTGTCGTAGCGTGGAACATGACGCACACCTGCAATCTGCACTGCCGTCACTGCTATATGGATGCGGACGCGAAAAGACACGCGGGGGAATTGACGACGGCGGAAGCGAAACACTTCATCGACGATCTGGCGGCCTTCCGTGTTCCCGCGCTGCTGCTTTCCGGCGGCGAACCATTAGTGCGGAAAGATTTTTTCGAGCTGGCGGAATACGCCTCGGCGCACGGCGTTCGCCCAACCCTTTCGACGAACGGCACATTGATCGACGAAGAAGCGGCGAAAAAAATCAAAGCGGCGGGCGTCGCCTATGTCGGCGTTTCGTTGGACGGGCCGCAGCATATCAACGACGCGTTTCGCGGCAAAGACGGCGCATACGCGGCCGCGATGCGCGGCATCCGCAACTGTGTCTCCGTCGGTCAGCGCGTCGGCCTGCGCTTCACGATCAACAAAGCGAACGTCGACCATCTCGACGAGATTTTTGATTTCATCGAGCAGGAGCATATCGACCGCGCCTGTTTTTACCATCTCGTCTATGCGGGGCGAGGCGAGGCAATGTCCGATGAGGACGTCACGCCGGCGGAGTCGCGCCGCGCGATGGACACGATTATCCGCCGCACGCGGGATTATGAAGCGCGAGGCCTTGAAAAGGAAATCCTGACCGTGGACAACCACTGCGACGGCGTTTATCTCTATCTGACCGCAAAACGGGACGGCGACGAAGCGTTGGCGTCGCGAATCTGGGACCTGATTTCGATGAATGGCGGCAACCGCTCCGGCATCGCCTTCGGCGAGGTGGATCCGGAGGGCAACGTACATCCCGACCAGTTCACACGTCATCACACCTTCGGCAACGTGCGCGAGCGTCCTTTCGGTGAGATTTGGCAGGACGAATCGAGCCCGATTCTTGCCGGATTGAAGGAGAGAAAGCCGCTTTTGAAAGGGCGCTGCGCGAAATGCCGCTTCCTCGACCAATGCAACGGAAATTTCCGCACGCGGGCCGAAGCGCGAACCGGCGACTATTGGGAATCCGATCCGGCCTGCTACCTGACGGATGAGGAGATCGGGCTATGATTGTTTCCTGGAACACGACGAACGCCTGCAACATGTACTGCGCCCACTGCTATCGGGACGCAGGCTGCAAGGCGGAGGACGAGCTTTCCACCGCCGAGGCGAAAAAAATGCTCGCCGAGATTGCCCGGGCAGGCTTCAGGATTATGATCTTTTCCGGCGGCGAGCCGCTTTTGCGCCCGGATATCATCGAATTGGTCCGTCATGCATCGGGCCTTGGGCTCCGCCCCGTGTTCGGCACCAACGGCACGTTGATCACCGAAGAAAAAGCACGGGAACTGAAGGAAGCGGGCGCGATGGGCATGGGCATTTCCCTTGACTCCCTCGACGCGAAAAAGCACGATGAATTTCGCTCCTTTCCCGGCGCGTGGAAGGGAGCGGTGCGCGGCATGGAAAACTGCCGGAAAGCCGGGCTCCCCTTCCAGATCCACACGACGGTCATGGACTGGAACGCGTCGGAGCTGGAGGCAATGACCGATTTCGCCGTGGAAAAAGGCGCCGTCGCACACCATTTCTTTTTTCTCGTGCCCACGGGCCGGGCGGTCAGTATCGAAAAGAAATCGCTGGACGCCGAAGCTTATGAATCTGTGCTGACGCGCATCATGGAAAAGCAAAAAACGGTGGATATCGAATTGAAACCGACCTGCGCGCCGCAATTCATGAGGATTGCGAAAGAAATGCACGTGGAGACGCGCTTTCGGCGCGGCTGCCTCGCGGGGCTCGCCTATTGCATCATCAGTCCCCGGGGCAAGGTGCAGCCCTGCGCCTATCTCAATATCGAAGCGGGAGACGTGCGAAAGACGCCCTTTGACGAGATTTGGAAAAACGCGGAGATCTTTCTAGAGCTTCGGACGCTCGACTACAAAGGCGACTGCGGCGCCTGTAAATATAAGGGTATATGCGGCGGCTGCCGCGCCCGGGCGGCGTATTACGCGGACGGCGACTATATGGCGGAGGAAACGCTGTGCCTTTATCATGGAGGGAAAGTATGAACAATAAAATCAAACTGATTTTTTGCGACATGGACGGCACACTGCTGGACGAGAACAGCAATCTGCCGCCGGATTTCGACGAGGTCATCGACGAAGTCATCCGGCGCGGCGCAATCTTCGCCCCCGCCAGCGGACGCCAATATACGGCGCTGACACTGCAAATGGAAAAATACGCCGACGAATTCATTTTCATCTCGGAAAACGGGACCTTCGCAGCACGGCACGACAAAGAGCTTTTCGCCAGCGTCATGGACACGGCGGAAGTCTTGCGGATATTGAAGGAAGGAAGCCGCATCCCCGGAGCCTATCCGGTGCTCTGCGGCAAGCGGATCGCCTATGTCAACGAAGCTTTCCGCCCATACCTGCGCGAGATGCAGAAATATTTTACCCAGAACAGGATCGTCCCAGACCTCGAGGCGACGGCCGCCGCGGAACCGCTGATCAAGATCGCCTATTGCGATGCGGAGCAGGGCGACGCCGAGCACACGATTTACCCGGGACTGGCAAAACTGCACGGCCCGGTTCATGTCGCGCTTTCCAGCAATTATTGGGTGGACATCATGAACCCCGGCATGAACAAAGGCTTCGCGGTGAAAAAGCTGCAGGAATTGTTGGGGATTCCGCCGGAAAACTGCGCAGCCTTCGGCGACTACCTGAACGACCTCGAAATGCTGAAAGCGGTTAAATACAGCTTCGCAATGGAGAACGCGCATCCGGCGCTTTTCGAGGCGGCGAATTACCGGGCGCCGGCAAACACGGCCTACGGCGTGACAAAAAAACTCCGCGAGCTTTTGGACGCGGGCTTGATATAGGAGGATTCTGCATGAAAATCGATTATCATATGCACTTTGAGCGCGGTTCCTACGATTTCGGCTGGGTGCAGGGCTTTTTTGACGCAGCGGCAAAGCGCGGGCTGGAAGAGATCGGCATCAGCGAGCACAGCCACGGCTTCACAGATTTCGAGCATTTCTATTATGACGATTTGATTCTCGACAATTCGTTTATCGGCGACTTCCAGAAAAAATGGCTGAAGAAAAACAAATTCAAATGTCCGCTGGACGACTATTTCACGTTCATGGACGAGCTGAAAAAACGCGGAAAACCCGTCAAGACCGGCATCGAAGTCTGCAATTTCCAGGACCAGAAAGCCGTCGGGGAACTACTCAACCGTTATCCGTTCGATTATCGGATCGGTTCTGTGCATTTCCTGCGCGGCTGGGCCTATGATTCCTCCGAAATCAAAGCAGAGTGGGACGAGCGCCCGCTTCAGACGATTTACGAAGAGTACGCGGAGGAAGTCGAGCACCTCTGCGCAGGCGGTCACTACGACGTGCTGGGGCATCCGTTCAATATCCGCCTGTTCAAGTACATCCCGACCTTTGATGTTACGCCTTACCTGGAGCGTGTTGCAAAAGCGATGAAAAAAGCGGATATGGTCGTCGACATCAATACGGGCACGCGCTACCGTTACCCCATCGAGGAAATCTCCCCCTACCCCGACTTCATGGAAATTGCCGCGGACTACAAGCTCCCGATCATCACGACGTCGGACGCCCACGAGCCGGAAGACTGCGGCGCATACATCGACGAAGCCATTGATTACGCGAAACGGTTCGGCTATACACAATCGGTGCGCTTCCAGGGACGCGACAGGAGCCTTGTGCCCCTCGGATAAGCTTCCTTATGTATACAATTTGTTTCCCGCAATTGAAGCTGTGAATTAGATAGACTTTATGGCGCTTTTTTTGTATAATGGAAATTGCTTGCGGAACGACCGCAACGAAATGATATGATTATGATATGGAGGGGCAGTGTATGATGAAGGGCAAGAAGTGGAAACGTCTCGTCATGGGCGTGACGGCGGCGATGTTGTCGGCGAGTCTGATTGCGGGCTGCGGCGGCGGCGGACAGAAGAAGGCCGAGGACGGCAAGAAGATGTACAAAATCGGCATCGTACAGCTCGTCGAGCACAACGCTCTCGACGCAGCGAACAAGGGCTTCGTGGACGGGCTGAAAAAGCGCGGCTACGAGGAGGGCAAGAATATCGAGATTGACCGCCAGAACGCGCAGGCCGACCAGTCGAACCTCGCGAACATTTCCCAGCGCTTTATCTCGAACAAGTCGAACCTGATCTGCGCGATTGCGACGCCGGCGGCTCAGACCGTGGCCAACGCGACGAAGGACATCCCAATCGTCGGCACGGCGATTACCGACTATGTGAGCGCGAAGCTCGTGAAATCCAACGAGAAGCCGGGCGGCAACGTCACCGGCACCAGCGACATGAACCCGGTCAAGGAGCAGGTGGACCTCCTGATGAAGCTTGTCCCGAACGCCAAGACCATCGGCGTCATCTATTGCTCCAGCGAGGTCAATTCCGAGGTTCAGGTCAAGGCGATGAAGGAATACGCCGAATCGAAGGGCCTGAAGGTCGAGACCGCGACGATTTCCACAGTCAACGATATCCAGCAGGCGGCTCAGAGCCTGAACACGAAAGTCGACGTCTTCTACGCGCCGACGGATAACGTACTGGCCAGCGCGATGCCGACGCTGCTTTCCATCACTGATCCGGCAAAGAAGCCGATTATCTGCGGCGAGGAGAACATGGTCAAGGCCGGAGGCCTCGCGACCTACGGTATCGACTACTACAAGCTGGGGCTCCAGACCGGCGACATGGGCGCGGACATCCTCGACGGCAAGAAAAAGCCCGCCGACATGCCAATCCAGACCGCGAAGGATCTGAAGGCGAGCATCAACAAGAAAAACGCCGATGCTCTCGGCGTCAAGATTCCCGACGACCTGATGAAGTCGGCGGAAATCATTCAGTAAGGAACTCATAAAGAGTGGAGAGCATCCCCTGCTCTCCACTCTCCATACTTTTGGCTGTCATATTATTGTTCTGTTAGGAGTAGAAACGATTTGGACTTAATCATTCCAACGATCTCGCAGGGTCTTCTCTGGTCGGTGCTGGCCATCGGCGTCTATCTGACGTTCCGCGTGTTAGACGTGGCGGATTTGACCGTCGAGGGAAGCTTCCCGCTGGGAGCGGCTGTGGCTGCGGCGCTGATCGTCAAAGGCGTCAGCCCGATTCCGGCGATCTTTGTCGCCTGCTTCGCAGGGATGCTTTCAGGCGTCGTCACCGGACTTTTAACGACAAGGTTCAAGATTCCGGCATTGCTTTCGGGCATTCTGACGATGATCGCGCTGTACTCGGTAAACCTTCGCGTGATGGGCAAGGCGAACCTGCCGCTTCTCGGCGTCGATACTTTGTTCACGCAATTCGGCTGGATTTCCGAGGACAAGCAGACGGTGGTATTCGCCGTCGGGCTCGTCGTCGTGTTCTTGGTCTGCGCGCTCTGCTATTGGTTTTTCGGCACGGAAATCGGCGCGGCGATTCGCGCCACCGGCTTCAATCCGAACATGATCCGCGCCAATGGCGTCAATACAGACTTGACGATTATTTTCGGGCTCTTGCTGTCCAACGGTCTCGTGGCTGTATCCGGCGCGCTGGTCGCGCAATCCAACGGCTTCGCGGATGTGGGCATGGGCGTCGGCACCATTGTCATCGGTCTCGCATCGGTCATCATCGGCGAGGTCCTGTTCGGCACGCCGAGCTTTTGGCGCTGCCTGATCTCGGTAGTGTTGGGTTCCGTCGTCTACCGCATCGTCATCGCAGTCGTTCTTCAAATGGGCATGCCGCCCAACGACCTGAAGCTCTTCACGGCGATTCTCGTAGCCGCCGCGCTGGCGCTTCCGCTGCTCCAGGGCAAAGTCAAGGAACGGCGCAGAAGGGCGGTGGATTGATTGCTCCGAATCGAAAATATCGCAAAAACCTTCAATCCCGGCACGATTACCGAAAAAATCGCGTTGACAGGTCTTTCGCTTCATCTTGCCCCCGGTGAGTTCGTGACGGTCATCGGCGGAAACGGCGCCGGCAAGTCCACGTTGATGAACTCCATCGCAGGCACGTTCTTCGTGGACAGAGGAAAGATCTTCATCGACGGCGAAGACATCACACGCTGGCCCGAATACCGCCGCGCAAGATATATCGGGCGCGTATTCCAGGATCCGATGATGGGCACGGCGGCGGGCATGATGATCGAGGAAAACCTCGCAATTGCCGAGCGGCGCGGGCGCAGGCCGACGCTGGCATGGAGCTCGTCGGAAGAAAAGCGGCAGGAATACCGCGAGCTGCTTCTCTCCCTCGGCCTCGGCCTCGAAGACCGTCTGGAATCGAAAGTCGGCCTGTTGTCCGGCGGGCAGCGGCAGGCGCTGACGCTGCTGATGGCGACAATGGCCTCGCCGAAGCTGCTGCTCCTCGACGAGCACACAGCGGCCCTCGACCCGAAAACGGCGGCGCAGGTACTCCATATCACGAAAACCATCGTCGAAAGCCGTCACCTGACGACACTGATGATCACCCACAATATGCGCGACGCGCTGGCGCTGGGCAACCGACTGATCATGATGTACGAAGGCCGCATCCTGATCGACGTGTCCGGCGAGGAAAAAAAGCGGCTGACCGTCTCCGACCTCCTAAAAATGTTCGAGCAGGCGGCAGGCAGCGAAATGACGAGCGACAGCCTGCTGCTGTCGTAAATAGACAGGCAAAACCGTCTCCCGTGAAGGGCGGCGGTTTTTCTATATCATCTGTATCTTAAGAGAATGTTGCAAACACTGCCCTGCATCGCAGAAAGCAGATAAAAGACGCCGCCGCTTTATATTGGAAAGATTGCCGCTTTGTGTTACAATAAATAAATAATGCAAAATTTCGCCGACGATGCCCGTAGATAAGGAGTTTCCTTGCATGAAGATACTGTTCATTTGCTCCACGGAGTTGCAGCTTTTTAACGCGCTGAATCTGAAAATGCATTTATTCCTTGAGGATACTACGGACATTGTGATTCAATTTTTGAAAAAAGATACCGTTGATTTTTACCATCGGGTGCATGACACGGGACTATTCCGCAATGTGTGTTACCGATTACCCGATGTCTTTGATCTTCACAAATATGTCCGATGCGTTCGCACCGGCGATTTTTCCAAATCCTTGTGGGAAGCGGCAAAAAATTCTGCCCGACAGCTTTATGTTAAAATTGCCAGCCAAAAAAATAAAAATTTCATCGACAATGTCAAAGCACAGATATACAATTTTGACAGATTGGAGTTTTCCTCATATCAGCAGGTTTTTGCAGGAGGCACCAATGATATTGTAATCAATATATTGAAATATGTCCGTTCCTGTAACCCTGCGTGCAAGCTGAATCTTTATGAGGAAGGCGTGGGGTCGTATGTCCTCTCTACGTTAGGGGTGGGAAGCGACCTTCAAATGGATTCCATGTATCTCTATGAACCCGAGTTGGCGATATACGACCATCCTTCCTTCGTTCGAATTCCGAAGGTCAGTCGAACGGACTCCATTTTTTTGTCTGTTGTCAATCAAGTTTTTGACTACCATCCGAAACAGAAAAAAATAACGAACAAAATAATTTTTTTTGACAATCCTTCCAATCCGATGCCCGATTACCTTACATTCCATGAACTGTTGTCCAAAACCCTGTTTTATGTTCCATACAAAAAACATCTTCGCGAATATAAAGTCTATCTCGAGCAACGCCGTCTGTTTGAACTTCTGGCCCATCATGCCCATGGCAAAGATATTCTGGTGAAGCTCCATCCCAGGACGGAACGAGCTTATGTTGAAAAAGATTACGCAGGAGACAATATACAGATTGCGGATAACTTATCTGTTCCGTGGGAGGTATTCTGCTGCAATTGCGACGTCAGTGACAATATATTTGTAGCCTACGATTCATCGGCTATCACCTCCAACGCGTTCACGATGGCGGAAGAAGACAACAACGCCGCCGTCATATGCAGATACGCTTGCAATGAAGAATTTCATGACAAATATCGTAAGTTTCATGAAAAACTGTCGCGTACGGTTACCGATCATAAAGTATATTTGCCGCAAAGCGAAGAACAGTATATTGAGACTTTACGTGCGTTGTTTCAAAGATGATTGCCGCATCAGCGATTTGACGGTATCGGTGATAACCCAATAATACATAAAAAAACGAATGGGGATGTATTTGTGTTTAATAATCATACGATTTTGATTACCGGCGGAACCGGTTCCTTTGGGAAAAAATTTGTCGAAATTCTGCTTGCGAAATATCGTCCTAAAAAAGTAATCGTGTATTCGCGCGATGAGCTCAAGCAGTTCGAGATGCAGCAAATATTTCACGACGACTGCATGCGCTATTTCATCGGCGACGTGCGCGATGAAGCGCGGCTTTGCCATGCGATGTACAAGGCGGATTATGTTGTTCACGCGGCTGCGTTGAAGCAAGTGCCTGCAGCGGAGTATAATCCGATGGAGTGTATCAAGACGAATGTGCACGGCGCGCAAAATGTAATCAACGCAGCTATCGAGTGCAACGTGAAGAAGGTGATTGCGCTTTCCACGGATAAGGCCGCCAATCCGGTCAATCTGTACGGCGCAACGAAGCTCTGCTCAGACAAACTTTTCACGGCGGCAAACAATATGGTAGGAGATCGGGGAACGCGTTTTTCCGTAGTGCGCTATGGCAACGTCGTCGGCTCCCGCGGTTCGGTGGTTCCTTTTTTCAAAAAACTGGTCACGGACGGAGCCAAGGAGCTTCCGATTACCGATTCGCGGATGACACGCTTCTGGCTGAAATTGGAAGACGGCGTCGAGTTCGTGCTGAAGAATTTCCAACGGATGCAGGGCGGCGAAATCTTCATTCCTAAAATTCCATCCATGCGGATTATGGATTTGGCAAAAGCTATCGCGCCGAATCTTTCGACGAAAATAGTCGGCATCCGCCCCGGAGAAAAGCTGCATGAAGTCATGTGTCCGGCCGATCTTTACTATGAGACTTTGGAGTTTGACGATCATTTCGTCATCATGCCGTCAACAAGATTTTGGGGAAACGATGTGGATTACGCGACTAACGCGCTGGGAGAAAAGGGGCATCCGGTTCCGGACGGTTTCGAATACAGCTCAGGAACAAACCCGCATTTCCTGACCGTGGAAGAATTGAGGGAGATGAATCCATGATCTATTACGGCAAGCAATCGGTCAACGAATCGGATATCGAAGCTGTCATCTCTGTTTTACGCTCGGATTTTCTGACTCAAGGGCCAAAAATTGAGCAATTCGAGCAGCGAGTGGCGGAGTATTGCGGTGCAAAATATGCCGTAGCAGTGACGAATGCAACCTCAGCCCTCCATATTGCCTGTAAAGCGGCAAACCTGTCACACGGCGATACACTCTGGACTTCGCCGATTACCTTCGTGGCCTCGGCAAATTGCGGACGTTATTGCGGCGCAAAGGTAGATTTCGTCGATATTGACGACAACACTTACGATATGAGCGCGGATGAACTGGAGAAAAAACTTGCGGCAGGAAGCAGCCCTAAGATAGTAGTCCCGGTGCACCTTTGCGGCCAGTCCTGCGATATGGAGAAGATAAACGCGCTGGCGAAAAAATACGGATTTGCGGTTATCGAGGACGCGTCCCATGCTCTGGGGGCGACATATAAAGATACGCGCATTGGTTCATGCACCTTTTCGGACATGACTGTGTTCAGCTTCCATCCCGTCAAAATCATCACAACGGGCGAAGGCGGCATGGTGTTGACGAACAACAAGGCTCTTTATGAAAAGCTGACGCTCTATCGAAGCCACGGCATTACCCGGAACCCGGAAAAGATGACGAAACCGTCGGACGGCCCGTGGTATTACCAGCAGATTGAGCTCGGTTATAACTATCGGATGACGGATATACAGGCCGCTTTAGGATGGAGTCAGATGGATCGTCTGGATACGTTCGTCGCACGTCGCCATCAGCTTGCCCAAAGATATGATGAATTGTTGGCTGCATTGCCGCTTCGTACGCCAAAACAGAATCCGGATACGAACTCTTCCTGGCATATCTACGTTGTGCGCATGGATAAAAATCATACCAAAAAAAGCAAGCAGCAAATATTCGAGGAAATGAAAGCACGCGGCGTCCAGTTGAACTTGCATTATATCCCGGTACATTTGCAGCCGTATTATCAGGCGCTTGGATTCAAAGCGGGAGATTTCCCCGTGAGCGAACGGTATTACGAGGAAGCGTTTACATTGCCGCTATATTACAATTTAACAGACGCACAGCAGGACGAAATTGTGGGCGCGTTAAAGGAAGTGCTTTCATGAGCGGATTATGTCTCGGCACCGTGCAGCTCGGCATGAAATACGGCGTAAACAATGCATTAGGACGCCAGCCGACAGAAGAAGAAAGCTTCGCGGTTCTGCGAGCGGCGCAAAAAGGCGGCGTCGATTATTTGGATACGGCAAGCGCGTATGGCGAGGCAGAAACACTTTTGGGAAAATTCGACGTCTCGCGTTTTCGTGTCATCTCAAAGTTGCAGCCGGGATTGGACCAGGCGGCTGACGAAACCTCAATTCTTCGCGAGGTAGAGTTATCTTTGCATCGGCTAAATATTCAACAGCTTTACGGATATATGCTGCATCGCGCGGAAGACATGGAAAACGATGTAATTGTTCGGGGCATGATGACAGCCAGGGAAACGGGCTATGTGGAGAAAATCGGCGTATCCGTTTACGAGCCTGAGGAAGCGCTTCGTGTCGTACAATCCGGCGATTGGGATATGATACAGATTCCGTACAATGTATTGGATCAGCGATTAGACTCGACGGATTTTTTTGAACTAGCAGAAAAGAATCATGTACAGGTCTTCGCGCGAAGCGCATTTTTGCAAGGGCTGCTTCTCATGGAACCGGAACGTCTTCCAGCTCAATTAGAAAAAGCGCGCCCCTATATAGAAAAATTCCGGCATACCGTCGCAGGCCATCAATGTTCAGTGGAAGAAGGGGCAATGCTTTTCAGTTATTGTCATCCGGGGATTGATAAAGTAGTGTTCGGCGTGGACACGGAAACGCAGCTTATGCGTAATCTGGAACTATGTAATAAAGCGGAAAGCTTTAAAGATTGCTGGAAGGAATTGCACGGCGCGTTTTCGGATGTGCCGCGGGACGTCATTGTTCCGAGTTTATGGAAAAACTAGTGTGCTGGCACGACGAATTTTGCCATAAAACAACGAAGCAGATGGCGGCATAGGCGGTGCCGTTTGGTAAAATATCATCGTTTCAGTACCAGACGAATTATAAAGGATCCATTGAGGAAGGCGGATATATTCATGATACTTTGCATTGTGCAGGCGCGGGTTTCTTCCACCCGCTTGCCGGGAAAAGTCCTGAAACCAATTTTGGGCAAACCGATGATTGTCCACGAATTGGAGCGATTGAACCGGAGCAAGCATATTGACAAAATCGTGCTGGCAACAAGCCATGAAAAAAGCGACGACGATTTAGCGGACATCATCGCCGCAAACGGCATCGATGTTTATCGCGGCCATCTTGAGGATGTGCTGGATCGTTATTATCGATGTGCGCAGCCGTATCAGCCGGAACATGTCGTGAGGATTACCGGCGACTGCCCGGTCATTGATTGGCGGCTTACGGACTCGGTTATTGAGCGGCATTTGGAGCAGAGGAACGATTACACCTCGCTTTCGGAAAAATATCCCGACGGATTGGACACGGAAGTTTTTCGTTTTTCCGCTTTGGAACAAGCCTGGAAAAAAGCGAGGCTTTCCTCGGAACGGGAACATGTAACGCTTTATATCCGAAATCATCTTGAAACATTCCGGTGCGGGCAGATGGAATGCCCTCAGGATCTGAACCAAATGCGCTGGACAGTAGACGAACCGCAGGACTTTGATTTTATCCGTCAGGTATACGAATCACTGTACCCGGCGAATAAGGATTTTGCTATAAAAGATATTTTACGGTTATTGGAACAAAGACCGGAAATGCTTGTCATCAATCAAGGCATCCAACGAAACGAGGGGCTGCTCAAATCGTTGCGAGAAGATAAGGAATTGGAAGAGAGGAAATCCATCATGCAGACATTCAAAAAGTCCGAGGCGTTGCTTGCAAGAGAATTGAAGGTGTCTCCATTGGCGGCACAGACTTACAGCAAGTCGTACCGTTATTTTTGCCGGGGACTGGCTCCGAGCTATATCGATCACGGCGAAGGGTGTTACATCTATGATGTAGACGGAAACAAGTTCATCGATTATATCTGCGCATTGGGACCGATTACGGTCGGATACAATATTCCTTCCGTCAACGAGGCGGTCATCGCGCAGGTACAAAAATTTGCCAGCGCATCTCTCCAATCGGAGTTGGAAGTCGAACTGGCAGAAAAACTTTGCGAGATTGTGCCATGCGCCGAGATGGTACGTTTCGTGAAAAACGGCAGCGATGCCACAACAGCAGCTATTCGCCTGGCAAGGGCGTACACGGGGCGCGACGTCGTACTGATGTCCGGTTATCATGGGATGCATGATTGGTCCATCGGCGCCTCGGACAATCATAAGGGCGTACCGGATGCGGTGCGTGCATTGACCAAAAATTTTGTTTACAATGATTTGGAAGACCTCGAACAAAAACTAAAAGACGATCAAGTCGCGGCGGTCATTCTGGAGCCGATCCAGAGTGACGGACCGAAGGACGGGTATTTAGCGGCTGTAAAGAAATTGGCACATAAATACGGCGCACTTTTGGTTTTTGACGAAGTGGTGTCGGGCTTCCGCTACGCATTGGGCGGCGCATCCGAACTTTATAAGGTCACACCGGATATGGCTGCATTCGGCAAAGGCATGGGAAACGGCTATCCGATTTCCGCCGTCGCCGGAAAAAAGGAACTGCTCGAGCAGATTGAGCAAGGCGTATTTGTTTCCACGACCTTCGGCGGCGACAGCATATCGATGGCGGCTTCACTGGCGACCATCAAGATTTTGGAGCAGCCCGGCTTTTATGACCATATCCGAAAGATCGGAACCATCCAGCGGGACGGCATCGTGGAATTGATTCGTAAATACAATCTGGAAAACATTTTATCTGTCAGCGGTCTTCCCGCTCATGCCGGCGTTGCCTTTGAAGGCCACGGTTCGCTTTCGTATCTGGACGTCCAGTCGGTTTATTCGCAGACGATGATTGAAAACGGCATCTTGGTGTTTGCGATTTATAATCTGAACGCGTCCCATACGGAAAAAGAAGCCGCCGCTTATTTGGAAGCGACAGACAAGGCCTTTGCGTTGGTTCGGAAGGCCATTGACGAAGACAGCCTGGACGGCATCTTGCGGGGCGGCAAGGTCGATCCCGTATTCAAGCGGAATATCAAGTAAATCAAAACGATATGGAAAGCATGAAAGTCGCGATTCGCACAGACGCCTCTATCGCCATCGGCAGCGGGCATTTGATGCGCTGTCTGACTTTGGCAGAACAGATGCGCCGGAAAAAGAACGCCAAGGTACATTTTATCTCACGGAACTTGGAAGGAAATCTGCATGACAAAATCAGGGCGGCGGGATTTTGCTTACATATCTTGCCGCGTCACTCCCCTGACAAAAGCCTGAAAGACTATTCCGCCTGGTTGACTGTGCCACAAAATGTGGATGCGACGGAGACAAAAGCGGTTCTGCGAGAGCTCGGCAACGTCCATCGCCTCGTGATAGACAGCTACGCGCTGGATATAGAATGGGAACAGGAAATGCGGCCTCTTGCCGACGAGATTTTCGTAATCGACGATTTGGCGAACCGCGCGCATGATTGCGATATTTTGCTGGACCAGAATTTTTATTTGGATAAGGAAAAACGCTATCTGGGACTTGTTCCGGAAAACTGCAGATTACTGCTCGGCCCGCGCCACGCACTTCTTCGTGAGGAATTTTACGAAGCGCGTAAGCGTCTCGGAAAGCGCGATGGCAGTCTGCGGAACATTCTTGTGTTTTACGGCGGTTCCGATTTGACGAATGAAACCATAAAGGCGCTTCACGCCCTCCAATCTTTCCATGACGCGCAGCCGGAAATAACGGCTGACGTCATTGTCGGAGCCGGCAATCCACATAAACATGAAATCAAAGCGCTTTGCGAGTCGCCCTCCGCGGCGGGATGGATGCGTTACCATTTCCAAGTGGACAATATGGCGGAAATGATGACTCACGCCGATATGATGCTGGGCGCTGGCGGCTCGACGACTTGGGAACGTTGCTTTCTGGAGCTTCCCTCAATTGTGACGGCGACGGCAGAAAACCAGGAAAAGATTGCAGAGGATTGCGCAACAGCAGGATATATCACATATCTTGGTAAAGCTGCGGAAGTTTCAGAAGCACATATCTTGTCTGCTTTACATGCGGCAGCGGTGGAACGTCTCGCGGAACAAACGGCGCGGATGCGGGAAATGTTTGGGGTTGATGATATGCATCCGCTTAGTCTGCGCAAGGCCACAAAAGCGGACGCAGAAATTCTTTTTCGGTGGCGGAACGATCCGGACGCACGGGCAAATTCCTTCCATACGGAACCAATTCCTTATGAGGAGCATATCGCATGGCTGGAGACAACGCTTCGCAATCCTGCGCAGGAAATATACATTTTATGCAAAACCGGCACCCCCGTCGGACAAGTGCGCCTTTCGTCGGAAAACGGCACCGCGGCAATCAGCTACAGCATTGACGCCGAGTACCGAGGGCAAGGATACGGACGCGCCATCCTGCGGCTGGCGGAAAATCTTTGCGCGGAGCGAGGAAATCCCAGTACGCTGTGCGGCTATGTAAAAAAACAGAATATCGCTTCACAGGTGATTTTTGAGAAATTAGGATACACAAGAACAGAAGACCTGCGTCAAAATTGTTTGTATTATGTAAAAGACAATTTGCAAAAAACAGAGGGGATTTGAGATTGCAAACGACAAAAAAGCCGCTAATCATCGCGGAAATGAGCGGAAACCATAATCAATCGCTGGAGCGTGCGCTGGCAATCGTAGACGCGGCGGCAAAAGCGGGCGTGGACGCCATCAAACTGCAAACCTACACGGCGGATACTATGACGCTGGACATGGACGAAGGCGAGTTTTTTATTGCAGACAAAAACAGCCTTTGGAAAGGCGAGTCGTTGTACCATCTTTATCAAAAAGCCTATACGCCTTGGGAATGGCACAAACCGATTTTCGACCGGTGCAAGGAACTCGGCATCATGGGCTTCAGCACGCCCTTCGACTCCACGGCAGTGGACTTTTTAGAGGAACTGGACGTTCCCTGTTACAAGATTGCGTCGTTTGAAAATATCGACCTGCCGTTAATCAAAAAAGTCGCGCGAACGGGGAAACCGATGATTGTCTCGTCGGGCATGGCAAGTCTTGCGGAGCTTGACGATTTGGTGCAGACGGCGCGAGAAAATGGTTGTACGGATTTGACGCTGTTAAAATGCACGTCCAGCTATCCGGCGACGCCGGAAGGGACGAACCTGCTGACGATTCCGCACATGAGGGAACTTTTCAGCTGCAAGGTCGGCCTGTCAGACCACACGCGGGGTATCGGCGCGGCGGTGGCGAGCATCGCTTTGGGCGCGGCGGCCATTGAGAAACACTTCACACTTTCCCGTGCGGACGGCGGCGTAGACAGCGCGTTTTCGATGGAGCCGGAAGAAATGGCACAGCTCGTGCGCGAATGCGAGACGGCGGCGCAGGCCATGGGAACCGTCTGTTATGAAGTCCAGGAACAGGAGAAAAAATCCCTGCAATTTCGCCGAACGCTTTATATTGTCGAAGACATGCAAAAAGGCGACATGATTACGGAAACGAATATGCGGTGCATTCGCCCGGGGCTTGGGCTTCCGCCAAAGTATTACGACGTCCTGCTCGGCAAGAAAGTCAATCGTGACATCAGACGGGGAACAGGACTCCGTTGGGATATGATCGAATAAGACAGTTTTCTCTGCAAATATCCCTTTTTTAAGGAATCACTGATTAAGTCAATTCGTGCATCTGGCGAGAGATTTTTTCGACTGTCTAGGAAAAGACCTCGAAGGCGTAATCGCTACGTCGAGAGGGATTTGACGACGGCAGTCGGAAAAAGATCCGGCAGAGGCGCGGAGGGACTTATTCAGTGGTTCCTTAATCATCGTAACAAAACTGCCGTATTTGCTATAGTGACCCCATAAAATTAAACCTAACCGTAGTAGCATGTATTTGTTGCTACGGTTTTTTATGTTACGGCATAGCGCGCCCGATTGACATAGAATTCCATTGGATAAGCCCCTTGATTGGAATGAAAAGTACGACGATACGGGCAATCTGTCGTTGCCTGGGCAGCTTTTCCCAGCGCCGATATCCCTTTTCTCCTTTGAGATATTCTGCTGCTACTTTTCATTTGAATTCGGTACTGTACTTTTCCTTAAAATTTACCCCCATAAGTTAGATTTTGGTTCTAACTTATGGGGGCAGTATATCCGGCATTACAAAGGCCGAACGGCAACGACGACTTTGCTGTGTGCGTAATAGATAAGTTCCATAACCTCTCCCTGTTTTGCCGCCGTCGCTGCTTTAAGCGGTTCCTGTTCATCGAAAGAATGCGTGACAGGCGCAGGGATCACGAGCTCCTCGCCGTTTTCCCGCAGGAAAACAGCCTCCCGCCGCTCGGTTGCCCAGCGACGGCTTTTATCCTCGTAAACGTGCATCATACGGAATACGACTTTTTCCGTCACAGGAGGCGACGCAAGATCGAGACGCATCGCATCAATCCCGCCGAGAAAATGAGGCATGATTTCCGACAGCGCCAACCCCGCAATCACGATTACGAGGATATCGAGCCGGGAACCGGCGCGCGTCACGACGGCTCCCGCCCCCGCTTCTCCGCTGTCCTGTCGAAGCCGCATCGCGGCGCGAAGCCCGATCCAGATTACCATGAGCGCGACGCCGCCCCAAAGCACTACGTCGCCGCCCATGGAAAGCAGCAGCCCCGTTTTCCCGTACCAATGAAAAATCCCCGAAACCTTTCCGTCGGCAAAGAACCCGCCGAAAAAAAGCCCAAGCGCGCCGTAAAGCGCCATGCGCCACCCACCTGTCATATCCTCCAAATGCTGCGCCCGTGCCAAAAGCAAAACACAAAACACCAGAACAAGGCCAATCGCCGAAAAAAACATAGAATCGCTCCTTCTTGCAATATCCGCCCAACACTATATCACGCCGCAGAGAATTCGACAACTTGCGGGCAGAATTCGAATATTCTATAATGAACAGGAAAGGAAGATGGCTTATGCGCATCATTGTCGGTATTTCCGGCGCCAGCGGCGTCGTAATGGGATATGAAATATTGAAAGCTTTACGGACTGCGGACGTCGAGACGCATCTTGTCGTGACCGAAGCGGCGGCACAGACGCTTTCCTTCGAAACCGATCTTCGCATGGAAGATTTAACATCTTTGGCGAGCTTCACGCACGACTGCCGGAACATGGCGGCGAGCATAGCCAGCGGTTCGTTTTTGACGGACGGAATGATTGTGATGCCTTGCAGCATGAAAACTTTGGCCGGCATCGTCAGCGGCTATGCGGACAACCTTTTGCTCCGGGCGGCGGACGTCTGCCTGAAGGAAGGGCGAAAACTTGTACTCGTCCCGCGGGAAACACCGCTTTCCCTTGTGCATTTGCGCAACTTGAAGACAGCCGCGGAATCGGGCTGCGCAATCGTGCCGCCGATGCTGACGTTTTACGGCGGCTCAGATACGGTGGAAAAACAAATCACGCATATCGTCGGCAAGGTACTGTCACAATTCAAAATCCCATTCGAAGGCGGTTTCCATTGGACAGGCCGTGAGGGATAAAAAAACAATTGCCCCCGGTCAAGCCGAAGGGCAAATCGCAAACAAATGCGCCATTCCCTATTTTCTTCCCTGTCATTCTCCCATCAAAGCGTCGGCGTATTTCTCCGGTATATCCCCTTT
Source organism: uncultured Selenomonadaceae bacterium (assembly GCA_902778455.1). GTDB lineage: Bacteria > Bacillota > Negativicutes > Selenomonadales > Selenomonadaceae > RUG12372. The sequence goes on from CACYXR010000001.1 coordinate 96,548, forward strand.
GGGGTTCTTTTCAAGATAAGCGCGATAGGCCTGCACCGCGAGGTCATCCTCCCCTTTCGCTTCATAGGCCATGCCCTGCAGGCGAAGGTTCGCGGCGAATGTGCCGGGCGCAAGCTTTTCCGCTTTTTGGCTGTCCGCGAGAGCGGCGTCATAATCGCCGATTGCGTGGAAGGTGTAGCCGCGGTAGAGATAGGTGCGCGCTTCGTTCGGCGCGAGGGAAAGCGACAGATCCAACTCGGCGACAGCGTCGTCGTAACGGTCGAGCTGGTAAAACGCGCTGCCGCGCTCGGCATGCGCCCAAGCCTTCGCCGAATCATCCGGATTGCAGGCAAGCAGACGGTCCGCTTCGTGGACGGCGAGATCGGGGAGTCCGAGAGCGTTATAGGTCAGGCTCTTTTCCGCGTAACTGTCGATATTCTGTTTCTTGTTTTTCTTCGCCTTTTCCTGCTGCTTCTCGATGTCCTCGCGGCGCTCCTGTTCCTTCTCCAAATATTTCTCGCGGTTGCCCGTTTCCCGATCCTTGGAGTACGCGGCGGTGACCAGCGCCTCCAGACGTTCGCCCAGCCCTGCTCCCGCTTCCCGCACGGCGCTCTTCAAATGACGGTACGCGTCGCCGTCGTTCAGGAAATCGACGCTGCCGTCCGGCTGCTTCGTAAAATGCCAGGCCGAGACCAGCGCGTGGTCATGGAAGCCCTTTGCGATACCGCCCGCCACGAGGCAGGCACGTTCTTTCGCGCTGTACTCCTCGTTTGCCGCCATGGTCAGGAATGGATTGCCGTCGATAAAAACCGCTTCATCCTTCGCCTCGACATGGCCAAAGCTGTAATCGTTCATCCATTTCAGTCCGCGCTTCAGGCGATTCGAGGTTTCGGGATGATCGTCGGGATTGATAATGGATTCGGCGTGACTGTCCGGCATTTTGTAAATCATCGCCGGAAAACCGCCGGGATTGAAGCCGGCGCTGACCATCAGCCAAAACCCCGATTCGTCGGCGTCCTTTTCCGAAGGCGCGGTGATGTTTTTCGCCGCGTTGTAGTTCGTCACAATGTCCGCCAAAAGACCGGGCAGCCCTCCGCCGGCAATCGCTGACGTCCCATATTGGATTGCCGCCTGCTTCGCCACGTCATAAGCGATGTGCTGATGAAGTCCATGGATCATCTCATGGGCGAGAACGCCCGCCAGCTCGTCCCGGTCGCCGTGCAGCGCGGTAATCAGCCCTCGGTTGATGCTGACAAAATCGGCGGCGGTGCAGGACGCGTTGAACGAATCGTCGGCGTTGATATTCCAGCGGAAAGGCAGAGAATCCGCCGCCATCGCGTATTCGCCGCGCTCAATGAGCTGATTCATCACGCCGTCGATAAGAGCGCGGTTTTCCTCCGATTCGTCCGCGCCGCGCTCCGCGGCGTCCTTATCGAACAGTTTCTTCTGCACGACCGGATCGTTGCCCATATTCAATATCCCGTCCAGATATGTATGGTACGCCGTCGTCGCGCCGATGGCTCCGGTGATGACGTCGACGAGGATATTCGCTTCGGCGACAGGCGGTGCGGGCACGAGCAGCGCCGCCGAGACGCCTGCGGCCAATACCCCCATACGCATTTTCTTCCAAAGACGTTTCGCTTTCATGGAAAATCCTCCTTGTCTTGCCTTCCCCTTTTGGGGCGCGCGAAGCGCAACGGATGAGATCTTATCAATGTTGCCGAAACCTCACCCACCGTCTTTGACGGTCCCCCTCCCCAGAGGGGAGGGCTGGCTTTTGGAATGTGTTAATTACAATTATATTGTAATTCTAACATTTTGGCGCTGTCAATCGCACCTTTTACCAATGATATTTTTCCCCGCGCATAATCTTGAACGCCCTGTAAATCTGCTCCGCCAAAAGCAGGCGCATCATTTGGTGGGTGAACGTCATGCGCGAAAAGGAAAGGCGCAATTTCGCCGCCTTCCGCACGGCACGGGAGATCCCGAAGGCGCCCCCGATCAGGAAGGTGAGATGCGATGTACCTTCAACCATTTGCTGTCCGAGATGCGAGGCCAGCTCCTCGGAAGAAAATGCTTTACCCGCCACGTCCAGCACGATCAGCTCGCTGCCTTCCGGCACGCGTGCCAAAAGACGCTCCCCCTCACGGGTGAGCGTCTTTTCTTTTTCAGCCTCGGAAAAATTCTCCGGCATTTTTTCCTCGGCAATCTCAATGCATTCGATTTTCGCAAACGGTGCAAGCCGCTTCATATATTCCGCGACACCGTCGCGCAGATATTTTTCCTTCAGCTTTCCCACCGCGAGAATCGTGATTTTCACGTCATTCCTCCGGGATAGCTTCCAGCACGGCGGTGACGGTGATCTTGTCGTTGCCCCGCATGAACACGACCTCGACGGAATCGCCGACCTGATGGCCGGTGATTGCGGCGCGCAGCTCGCCGACGGTGTTCGTCTTCTCGCCGCCGACGGAAAGAATCACATCGCCGCGCTGAATGCCCGCCTTGCCCGCGGGGCCGTTCAGCGTGACATTCTGCACATAGACGCCCGCGTCCACGTTGAGCTGGTAGCCCGCCCGGGCGGCCGTCTCCTTGTCATAGACGCCGACGCCGAGATACGGGCGGATGACACGGCCGTGATCCATGATTTGGTCGACGATGTCGCGCACCGAATTGATCGGGATCGCGAAGCCCATCCCCTCGACGCCGTTGGCGGCGATTTTCGCGCTGTTGATGCCGATCACGAGGCCGTCCGCGTTCGCCAGCGCGCCGCCGGAATTGCCGGGGCTGATGGCGGCGTCGGTCTGGATCAGTTTCAGATGACGCTCGGAAATATCCAATGTGCGGTTCAGCGCGCTGATAACGCCTACGGTCACGCTGCCCTGGAATTCAAGACCCATCGGATTGCCGATAGCAATGGCCGGCTCACCGACCACGATATCGTCGGAATTGCCGAAGGCCGCCGTCGGGAACCCGTCGCCGTCGATCTTGACCACCGCGATGTCGGTCAGCTCGTCCGCGCCGACCAGCTTGCCCTTGACGCTGCGGCCGTCGGAAAGCGAGACCATAATCTCCCGCGCGCCTGCCACGACATGATTATTTGTGACGATATAGCCGTCCTCTCGGAAAATCACGCCGGAGCCGACGCCCTGCTCATACTCGAACTGATGGTTGAACCAGTCCCGCGCCACTGCGCGGTTCGTGATACCGACCACCGCCGGGCCGACGGATTTCGCGACACGGACGGCGGGCGTATTGCGCGCGTCCGAAAGCCCCCCCGTCGAAGCCGCGGGGCGCGAAGTTTCCGGCATCGTCCCGGAGGACGAATTATCCGCCAAAACCCCGCCGCAGCCGGCGGCCAGCACCGCCCCCGCAACGCTCATCGCCACTACGGTCTTGCGGTATTTCTTCCAAAGATCCATCAACAACATATCCTTTCACCCTTCCAGCCGGAGCGTCGCAGCCCGCGCACCTCCGGTTTTATTCTATTGTATAGACTATGCCGTTACCATTTCGTCCTGCAAAGCGATTGCCAGCGGCAGCGATGTGACTCCGATTTCCGCGAACGCGCGGGCAACCGTTTCCTCGGCAATGACGGGACGATTGTTCGTTTCGCTCAAATGGGCGAGGATGATTTTCCCCGGACATGATTTGAGGCTTGCCAGCGCACGCCCCGCCTCATCGTTCGCCAAATGTCCGCGATTGCCGAGAATCCGCTGCTTCAGCGGCCACGGGTACGGCCCCTGCCGAAGCATTTGGCGGTCATGGTTCGCTTCGAATACAAGCACGTCCGAGCCTTCCATCGCCGTCCGCACACTGTCCGTCACATAGCCGAGATCGGTGGCCACCGTGCATTTCCGGCTGCCCGTAATCTCGTAGCCGACAGGATCGGCTGCGTCATGCGGAATATCGAAAGCCGAAACGCGGAGCGGCCCTACCTCCACAGCGTCATGAATCGCAAACAGCCGTTCCTCCGGCAGTGTATCCGACGCTATCGCCCGAAGTGTACCCGGCCTTGTATAGACCGGCGCTTTCGTGCGTTTCAGGATTGTCTCCAGCCCCTTCACATGATCGCTGTGCTCATGGGTGATGAAAATCGCGTCCAGGGATTCCAGCGGCACCGAAAGCTCCCCGAGCTCCCGTGCCACACGCCGGACGCCGACGCCCGCGTCCACGAGAAGCCGGGCACCGTCCATCTCGACGAAAATCGCGTTTCCCTTGCTTCCGCTGGCGAGAACCGAAACCTGCATAACCGTTGCTTCGCTCCTTTCCTGCTTTCAAAGAATAGACAGCCGCTATGGAAACTCCCTGTAAAGGAGAATCACGCGATGTGACGACGTCCGCCCGCGCCTTTTCCGACGGTGCGTCCCATAGCGCGGATCCGTCCCTCCATGCAGGCGCGGCAGTGCTCCGGCGTGTCGGCGACGCAGGCTTTGCCCGGATACAGCGCGTATTTTTGCCGCGCCTCGCCCTCGGTGACGTTCGGCATCATCACGTTCGCGCCGGAACGGAGCATCAGCTCCCGCGCTCCCGGCTGCAGCGTTTCCATCGCCGTCGTCGCCGGGATATTCGCCTCCGGCAGCAACAGCCGAATTGCCGAGACCATGCGGCGTACGAGCCGCATATCGCCGGGCGGCTCGTTTCCCAGCGGTGTGTCGCCGTTCGGAACCAATGGCCCGATCCCCACCATGTCCGCGTCGATTTTTTGGAAAAACAAAATATCCCGTGCCAATGACTCTACTGTCTGCCCCGGCAGCCCGACAAGGCAGCCGGTGCCGACCTCGTAGCCGAGTTTTTTCAAATCCGTAAGACAGCGCAAGCGATTCCCGAACGACATGCCCGGATCGAGCCGTTCATATATTTCGCGATCCGTCGTTTCGATGCGGAGCAGAAAACGGTCCGTGCCCGCCTCGCGCAAAACGCGGTACTCGTCCGTCGTCCGTTCTCCGACGGAAAGCGTCACCGTCAGCCCCAGCCTTTTCACCTCGCGCACAATATCCGCCAATCGCTCCGCCGTAAACCAGGCGTCTTCCCCGGACTGCATGACAACCGTCGGATATCCCGCCGCCTTCGCCTTTTCCGCCAGCGCAACAATTTCCGGCCGCGTCAGGCGATAGCGCTGCGCCTTTTGGTTGTCGCGGCGAAGTCCGCAGTACAGGCAGTTTTGTCGGCAATAGCTGGAAAACTCGATCAAGCCGCGCAAATGCACTTCGTCGCCGACAGTTGCGCAGCGCACACGATCCGCCGCCGCCGCCAACTCCGTTTCCGCGTCAGAAGCGGACAACAGGGCGGCCAGTTCTTCCTCCGTGAGTTGGTGGACCGTTTCCGCTTTTTCAATCAGCGTGCGCTGCATCAGATCCATTTCGCCGTCCCCGTTTCTTATAAAAAATGAAAATATACAAAAAACCGCAGCCCTTAAAGCTGCGGCGAATAGATATATTCCGCGACCGTTTCCATCGCCGAGCCTTTCGCGTAGCTCTGCGGCTTCAACGGCTGGCCGGAGCCTCCGGTCTGCTCCTTCGTATCGTAAGCCGCGACGATGGAATCAAGAATCTGGTACGTTTTCTTGCCGCGGTCAAAAGCAATCGTATAAAGATACAGACAGTTCGCGTCCGCCTTCACGATCTCCACGCGCGCCGTCGCCTCATTGTTGTCCCTGATCTGCACCGAGTTCATGTCGACATAATATCCGGTATTCCCCTGCGCATCGACAAACCGCAGATCCATATCCGAAAAGTCGATAGGCTCCGCCAGGCCAACGCCGCACATCCCCAGAACCGCCGCCGTCAAAACTGCCATAATAATTCTTCGTATCATGCCCGTTATCGTCTCTTTTCTGCTTGGTCATTAAGGAACCGCTGAAAAAGTCCCTCGACATAGATGAGCCATTTTGCGCTTTAGCGCTTAGTGGCTCACTATCCCGAGCACAGCGAGGGTGATGCACGAATTGACTTAATCAGGATTTCCTTAAAACATATTTTAGTATAGCGGAAGAAAAAGCCCTCTGCAACTGTTTTTTCTTCCCGCGCACCAAAAAAGGCGGCGCGAAGCCGCCTTTGATGTCTGTCTTTCGCTGGATTTCAGCCCGCACTCATATCGACGCCGTTGCCAAGCGGTGAACGCCCTTGGTTGTACGCCTGCTTTGCCGACTGCATAGCAGTAGCGACGCTCGATTCTCCATTTTGCTTAACTTGATTTTGCAGGCTTTGGAACTCGCCCTTGCCAATCTTGACCTCGTTGCCGAAATTCGAGACGTCCGTTATCGCTTTTCTGCGCGCGGTCAGCATCGACGTCTTCTGCTCGCCGGTGTTCAGCACCTGCTTGTTTTCCTGCTGGAACTCGCTGCGGCCGAATTTCGTCTCGTTGCCGAAGTTCGAAACGTCCGTGATCGCTTTTCTGCGCGCGGTCAGCATCGACGTTTTTTGCTCGCCGGTGTTCAGTACCTGCTTGTTGTCCCGCTGGAACTCACTCTTGCCGAATTTCGTCTCGTTGCCGAAGTTCGACACATCCGTGACCGCATGAACCCGCCCCATCAACATCGAAGTCTTTTGCTCGCCGGTGTTCAGGACCTTGTCATTGTCCCGCTGGAACTCACTGGTGCCGAGCTTCGTCTCATTGCCGAAATTCGAGACCTCGTAATGGGACTTCGACCGCTCCATGTACATCGCGGCCTTTTCCCCGCCGATACGGCTGACCATTTGATTGACCTGCAGGAAGCCGCTTCCTCCCGATACTCCTCCGATTGCCATTGCAGTTCCCTCACTTTCATCCTTGTGGGGCAAAATACCCCAAGACATTTTTGGATAAAATGCCTATCCTAAATCCTTATATGTATTATATAGGGAGGAAGTGGTTCTGACAAGTCCTAAAATGAAACTTTTATCCCTAAATTTTACACCGCTTTTTTCGCGATTTCGTATCCCGCCGCCAGCGCTTTTTTGTTCGCGTCCTCGGTGCCCTTCGGCACGCGGTCCAGCACGGCGCGCTCCAGGGACTCCGTCGTCACGCATTTTGTGAGTGCGACGACGGCGCCCAATGCCACGATATTCGCGAAAAGCGGCTTGCCGCACACCTCGCGGGCGGTATGAGTAATCGGCAGATCGACGCGGCGCGCGTCCTCGGCGCGGACGTCCTTGACAAACAGACTGTCCGTGATGATCAGGCTCGACGCGTCGCAGTCGCCGGAAAACTTGTCTGCCGCCTCCTGGCTCATGACGAGCAGCGTGTCCGGATGCGTGACGCGGCCAAAACGGATCGGCCGGTCGGAAATGATGACCTCGGCCTTCGAAGAGCCGCCGCGGGCCTCCGGGCCGTAAGACTGGGACTGCACAGCGAGCAGCCCGTCCAGGAGCGCGGCCTCGGCGAGAATAATGCCGGCGGTGATCAAGCCCTGTCCGCCCGTGCCGGAAAAACGAAAATTCTGTTTCATGCCGTTTCCTCCTTCACGGAAGCCTGGGCGCGGACAATGACCTCGTCGTAAGCCTTCGTATATTCTTTCAAATCCTTGCGCTCGGACAGCACGCCGATCGGGAATTTCCCTTCCCGCGCCGCTTCATCCATCTTGTCCCACGCCGCTTTCATCACGCCGTGATCCTTCTGCCATTCCATCATCTTCGCCGGGGCGCCTATCTGGTTCTGCCGTCCGTAATTCGTCGGGCAGCCCGTGACGACCTCGATGATGCTGAATCCCTCGTGACGAATTCCCTTGCGAAGCACGTCCACAAGGATTGGCACGTGGTAAGTCGTGGCGCGGGCCGTGAACGTCGCGCCCGCCGCCTGCGCCAACGCGAGGATATCAAAGCTCGGCTCAATGGTCAGATACGGCGCCGTCGTCGCCTTTTTGCCCATCGGTGTCAGCGGAGAATACTGGCCGCCGGTCATACCGTAAATGCTGTTGTTGAACACCACCAGCGTCAGCCCGATATTGCGCCGCGCCGCGTGGATCAAATGGTTGCCGCCGATCGCCGAGCAGTCGCCGTCGCCGGACAGCGTGATGACATTCAGCTCAGGACGCGCCATCTTGAGTCCCGTGGAAATCGGCAGCGCACGTCCGTGGAGCGTATTCGCCGTGTTGAAATCCACATAGCCCGACGCGCGGCTGGAACAGCCGATGCCGGAAATAATCGCCACGTCGTCCTTCGCCAGATTTTCCGCGTCAATCGCTTTCAAAAGCGCGCCCAGCACGACGCCGTTGCCGCAGCCGGGGCACCAGAGGTGCGGGAGACGGTTCGGGCGGAAATAAAAATCGACAAGCTCTTCCATGCTTTTCATCTTATTTCGCCCCCTTTATCTTTTCCGCAGACTCGCGAATCTTCTCGAGCAGCTGCTCCGGCGTCGCCGGTTCGTTATCATATTTCGCGTACAGGTCGACAGGCACGAGCCCGCGTACCGCGCGTCCGACTTCGCGCACATATTGGCCGCAGTTCAGCTCATGCACCAGCAGGCACTTCGCCTTCTTTGCCACCGCCTGGATCTGCCGGTCCGCGAAAGGCCAGATCGTGACGGGGCGAAGCAGGCCCGCACGTATGCCTTCGTCCCGGGCCATATCCACGGCGTCATAGGCCGTACGCGCCGCGCCGCCGTACGCGATCACGACGACGTCGGCGTCATCCGTCCTGTAATTTTCGACTTGCACAATGTCGTCCTCATGGTCGCGGAGTTTCAAGTGCAGCCGATCCTGGGAATTTTTCGTCGCGGCGGGCGTCCCTTTCGGGAATCCCGTCTCGTCGTGGACAAGCCCCGTCATGTGCCAGCGGTAGCCGCTGCCGAAATCCGCCATCGCCGGAACCATCGAACCGTCGGTATCGGCATAAGCCAGATATTTTTCCGGCGGCGTGTCCGGCTGCTTCCTGCGCGGCACGGAAAGTCCCTCATAGCTGTCGGGCAGCTCAATCCGTTCGCGCATATGACCGACGATCTCGTCCATCAAAAGAATCACCGGGTAGCGATATTTTTCGCTGAGCTCCACCGCCCGCCGCGTCAAATCAAAACATTCGGGCACGCTGGACGGCGACACCACGATCAGCCAATGATCGCCGTGGGTGCCCCAACGCGTCTGCATCACGTCGCCCTGGGACGGTGACGTCGGCTGCCCCGTCGCGGGGCCGACACGCTGCACATCGACAATCACGCAGGGAATCTCCGCGCTGCACGCCATGCCGATGGTTTCCTGCTTCAGCGAAAAGCCCGGTCCCGAAGTCGCGGTCATCGCCTTCACGCCGCCCAGCGACGCGCCGACGACGGTGCCGATGCCGGCCAGCTCGTCCTCGGTCTGCATGAATTTACCGCCGACCTGCGGCAGCCGCTTTGCCATTCCTTCGGCAATCTCCGTGGAAGGCGTAATCGGATAGCCGCCGTAAAAGCGCACGCCCGCCGCGATCGCGCCCTCGACCACCGCCTGGTTGCCCTGCAAAAGAAGAACTCGGCTCATCAGGCTCCCTCCTTCTTCACGAAAATCGCGTAATCCGGGCAGCGCATCTCGCACTGTCCGCAGGAAATACAGTCGTTTTCCTTGCCCGCCTTGATGGCAGACTTGTTCAGCTCCGTGATCTCAAGCACGCCGCGCGGGCAGAAATACGCGCAAATTCCGCAGCCCTTGCAGCGATTCGTATAAAATTTCAGCATTGCCATACGCTCCCATCTTTATAAACACTCATTTAATCATATCACCGCCGGAAGGGCAATTCAATAGTTTTATGCAAATTTTTATATAAAAAGTATATAAAATATTGCATAATAGATTCATATTCGGGCAAAGGCATAGATCTTTCATTAAATTTTCAGGTTATGTTCGTTTGTTTCACGTGAAACATTTTTGCGGAAAAATTTTTTCTGAGGCTTGCATATCTTTTTTCTTCATGCTATGATATGCAATCATAAATGCAAAAGGCTATGAACAGGAAAAGTACGCCGCGCGAAAGCGTACAGAGAGCCGGGGGAGCTGGAAACCGGTCGGGGACGCGCGGAGGAAGTTCGCCTGTGAGCTGCGCGCTGAAATTCAGGAAACACCGAATAAGTAGGCTGCGCCGGAGTCTCCGCCGTTACAAGGAGGGGCCGATCGATTGTCATAGACAGTCCGTCGGAACAGAGCGGCCCGCTGCAGCGGGCAAATAAGGTGGTAACGCGGGAGCACCCGTCCTTTTGGGACAGGCGCTCTTTTTTATTATCGAAACGGAGGGGATGATTTGCAGACTTTGGGATTTCTCGGGCCGCGAGGCACGCACAGCGAAGCGGCGGCCCTGTTCCTTTCGGAACGGATGAAAGACGGCGCGCAGCTTCGCCCGTACCCGGATATTTTCTCGGTAATACAGGCCGCTGCCGACAGCGAAGTGGACGTTTGTGTCGTTCCGGTGGAAAACTCCCTGGAAGGCGCGGTCAATGTGACGATGGACACACTGGCGCAAATGGACGATCTCGCCATCGAGCGCGAACTGATTTGGGATATCCACAACCAGCTGATGGCAAAAGACGCCGCCGCAGAAGTGCGGACCATCTACTCGCATCCGCAGCCGTTGGCGCAATGCCGCCAATACCTGAAATCGCATTTCCCGAAGGCAAAGCTGGTCGCCACAGAAAGCACCGCGAAAGCCGCCGAACTGGTCGCAAGCGGCGAAGCGGGCGCGGCGGCCATCTGCACGGAGCGGGCAGGCGAACTGTACGGCCTTTCCGCCGTCGCCACGGAGATACAGGACAGCATGACGAACTCCACCAGGTTTTACCAGCTTCGCCGCCGTCCGGTCCCCGCACTGGACGAATCGGAAAGCGGCCGCGCGGTGATCGTCTGCCAGATCGATGGCGCACGGGCAGGCAGCCTTTGCGGCGTGCTGGAGGAATTCGCCAGCCGCGGCGTCAACATGACGCGTATCATCTCCCGCCCCGCCCGCACCGGCCTCGGCGTCTACATTTTCTTCTTCGACCTGGAAATCGAAGCGGGAAAATCAAGAGAACCTCTGGAAACATCCATCGAGGCCGTGCGTGAAAAGAGCATCTGGCTAAAGGATCTGGGAAGATTCCCGGTACTGGAGAAATAAAACAGCCTTCCCCTTTGGGGAAGGTGGCAGCCCGAAGGGCTGACGGATGAGGTTATCGACTGCCAATATTGCAGACAGTCAGGCGTGGAGAGACCTCACCCACCGTTTTCGACCGAAATATGCCACTGGCACATTTCGCTCCTCCCCATAGGGGAGGGCTTAATTACATTTTATAAAAGGAGAGAACAACTTATGGTTATCATCATGAATCCCGACGCTACCGCAGAAAACATCAAAGACGTCATCGAAATGATCCAGGACGCCGGCCTTGCCGCGAAAGTCATGGAGGGCTCCCAGCAGCGCATCGTCGGCGTCATCGGCGACAAGACTCGCCTCGCCTCCTGCGCCATCGACGCTCTGCCGGGCGTCGAGCGCAGCGTCTCCATCTCGAAGAGCTACAAGCTGGCCAGCCGCGAATTCCATCCCCAGTCCAGCGTCATCGACGTGGACGGTGTGCCCATCGGCGGCGACGAATTCGTCGTGATGGCCGGTCCCTGCGCCGTCGAGAGCCGCGAGCAGCTTCTCGAGGCCGCCGAAATCGCAAAGAAGGGCGGAGCCCAGTTCCTGCGCGGCGGCGCCTATAAACCCCGCACCTCCCCGTATTCGTTCCAGGGCTTGGAAGAAGAAGGCCTGAAATACCTCGCCGAGGCGAAGGAAAAAACCGGACTCCGCATCGTCACCGAGGTCACCGAAGTCGAAGCCGTCCAGACCGTCGCCGAGTACGCCGACCTTTTGCAAATCGGCGCGAGAAACATGCAGAACTTCCGCCTGCTGAAAGAAGTCGGCCGCACCCAGAAGCCGGTCATGCTGAAGCGCGGCCTCGCCGCCACCCTCGACGAATGGCTGAACGCCGCCGAATACATCCTGAACGAAGGCAACCCGAACGTCATTTTCTGCGAGCGCGGCATCCGCACGTATGAAACCTACACGAGAAACACCCTTGACCTTTCCGCGGTAGCCGCCATCAAGCACCTCTCCCACCTGCCGATCATAGTAGACCCGAGCCACGGCACCGGCAAATGGCGCTTCATCAAGCCGATGGCCCTCGCCGCGGTCGCCTGCGGCGCCGACGGCCTGATCATGGAAATGCACCCGAACCCGGCCAAGGCCCTCTCCGACGGGCCGCAGTCCCTGACGCCGGACAACTATTACGACCTGATGGACGGCGTGACAAAACTCGCGAAATTCATGAAGGACTCGGGAATCAAGACGCAGGATCTGTAACCCGACGCCGACAAAACTGCCGCAACCGCAAAAATGCTCCCCTTATGCACAAAACAGCGAAAACTGTCTGCACAAGGGGAGCATTATCGTTTATCCCGCAATCGGCAGTTTTGTCGATTATACAAAGATAGTATTACACATTGAATCGGAAGTAGGTCACATCCCCGTCCTGCATCACATAATCTTTGCCTTCGAGCCGGATCTGCCCTTTTTCCCTCGCGGCGTTCATGCTGCCCGCCGCAATCAGGTCGTCGTAGTTCACGATCTCGGCGCGGATGAAGCCACGCTCGATATCCGAATGGATCTTTCCGGCGGCCTTCGGCGCCGTCGTTCCTTTCGTGATCGTCCAGGCGCGGCACTCGTCCGGCCCCGCCGTCAGGAACGTCAAGAGACCCAAAAGCGAAAACGCCGCCTTGATCAGCCGGTCAAGCCCGGACTCGGAAAGTCCCAGCGTCTCCAAAAATTCCTTCGCCTCATCGGCGGAAAGCTCCGCAATCTCCGACTCGACCCGAGCGGAAATCGCCACGACCTCGGCGCCTTCTTCAGCGGCAAAAGCCTTGACCTTCTGCACGAAAGGATTGTCCTGTTCCGCCGTCGCCGCCTCGTCCTCGGCCACATTCGCCACATAGAGCGTAGGCTTCATCGTCAAAAGGTTCAGGTCGCGGAGCAGCGCCCGTTCATCGTCGGAAAGCTCCGCCTTCCGCGCGGGCTTCGCGTCGCCCAAGAGCGCCGCGATTTTCTGCAGCGCCGCCTCCTCGGCCTTCGCTTCCTTGCTGCCGCTTTTCGTCAGCTTCTGCGCCTTCACCAGCCGTTTTTCCACCGTGTCGAGGTCGGCGAGGCAAAGCTCCGTCGTGATGATCTCGATATCGCGGATCGGGTCGATGGCGCCCTCCACGTGAGTGATGTCCGCGTCCTCGAAGCAGCGCACCACATGGGCGATGGCGTCCACCTGCCGGATGTGCTCCAGGAACTGGTTGCCGAGCCCTTCGCCCTTCGACGCGCCGCGCACCAGCCCCGCGATGTCGACGAAGCGCACCGACGCCGGCGTCGTCTTTTTCGATTGATACATCTCATGCAAAACGCCGAGCCGCGCGTCCGGCACATCCACCACGCCCACGTTCGGCTCGATCGTGCAGAACGGATAATTGGCGGCCTCCGCGCCCGCCTTTGTGATTGCGTTGAACAAAGTGCTCTTGCCGACATTCGGCAGCCCGACGATTCCTACCTCTAAATTGCTCAAAGTCATGTCTCCCTCTGCAAAATTTTTACTTCGGCCATTAAAAATCACGAAACTTGCCTTCCCCTTGAGGGGAAGGTGGCGCCCGCAGGGCGACGGATGAGGTGTCTGTGAGGTTTAGCTGACGTTAAGCGTTGCGGCTTTCCACCTCATCCGTCAGCTTCGCTGACACCTTCCCCTCAAAGGGGAAGGCAAGGGGGAGCGAAATGTAATGGTCGGAGTAATATTTTGTCTATTCTAACGAATTACGCCCGTCCCGTCAAATTTCGGCACGAATTCCTCCGACGCCGCCCCGCGCTCCTGCACATAACAGCGTGTAATCCCAAGATCAAGGGCGTGATTGACGACGGATTCGTACTCAAAGGTCGTCAATTTCCGATCCATGCCCTTCACCTCCACCGCACGATACATCGGCGTATACTGCCCCATCAGCGACAGCATCACCTGATCGCCGAACGTCTCCCAAAGCCAATCGAGAATTCTCATACTTTCCTTCCGCTTCCCCGGCAGTATCAGATGACGCACCAGCACGCCGCTTGCGAGGATTCTGTCCTCCCGCAGCACAGGCGCGCCCTTTGCTCCGACCATTGCTTTTATCGCCGCCGAGGCATACGAAAAATAATCCCGCGCGTCCGAGCAGTCGGCCGCGCTTTTTTCGTCGATATATTTCAGGTCGGGAAGGAAAACGTCAATTTCATCGGCTATCGCGCGGATGATTTCCTCCCGTTCATACCCGCTGGAATTCCAGACTACAGGCAAATTCAGCCCGCGTTTTTTCGCCATGCGGAGCGCCGCCAAGATCTGCGGCGCGAAATGCGTCGGCGTTACAAGGTCCAGCGTCGCCACGCCCCGCTCCTGCTGCTCGAGAAAAATCTCCGCCAGCCGTTCCTCCGTCACGTCGATTCCGTTTTCCTCATGGCTGATCACGGCGTTCTGGCAAAACAGGCAGCGCAGACTGCAATGCGAAAAAAACACCGTGCCCGCACCGGACGTACCGGCAATGCACGGCTCTTCCCATGGATGCAAGGAAACAAGCGCAACACGAGCAAGCCGCCCTGCCCCACAATAACCGCGTTCACCCGCGAGCCGATTCACACCGCAGCGACGAGGGCAAAGCGTGCAATGCTCGAGTGCAGACAAATCCATTTTCATAACGTCGCCTACTTCATTCAAACAAGAATACGAGAAATCTAAAGTACGACTTTATTTTTCTCGAAAAATCTTCCTGACGTATACAACAGTGCACTCAACACTCTCATTTCCACTCCATACTGGTAGCCACCAGCGGCAGCACATTGATCAAAGGTTCCTCATAGGGATGCACGGCCTTGATTGCCCGCATCACCGTGTCCAGTATCTCCGCCCGGATCGTCACCTCGACCTTCAGCTCCGGCTCCTCGCTGACCTCGCCCTCCGTTCCGATAAAAGGATGCGTCCCTGCCAGAGGCCGCCAAGTCCCCGTCACCCGGCTGTAAGAAAGGCAGGAATCATAATTCCCGATATGCCCCGCGTCCGTTTCCTGCAGTGTCTTCTGCAAAACGCGGAAATGCGTTTCAGGAATGAAGATTTCGAGCTTGTAATATTGAACATCCATAACACTTCTCACTCCATCACGGCCATTATCTTGCAATAATCCCTCGTCTTATCCCGCATAATCCGAAAGCTGCGTTCTATATCCTCTTTACGCCAATCTGATTTTATGATAATCTTAAACCATACTTTAGATTTTCATAAAAATCGAGGCGAATTGCATGAAATATACGCACCGAACTTTAGAAGAAAAATTCCTGCGCATGAATGATTTCTTTAAAGTATTGCTGGTGACCGGCGCCCGCCAAGTCGGGAAGACCACTATGCTCCGCCATTTAGCGGAAGGAACAGGCCGCACTTACGTCACACTGGATAACTATGCCGCCCGTGACTTGGCGCGTCGGGATCCCGCCTTGTTTCTCCAGACCTATCCGCCGCCCGTCCTGATCGATGAAATACAAAAAGCGCCGGGGCTTACAGAGCAAATCAAATTCATAGTCGACGCCAACGAATCTCCCGGACAGTTCTGGCTGACGGGTTCCCAAAAATTCCCGATGATGAAAGGAATCCGTGAGAGCCTGGCCGGGCGCGTCGGCCTGCTTGAACTCTATGGGCTCTCCCAACAGGAAAAATTCGCCGCAGATTGGAAGCCCCGCGCACTGGACTTTGAACTCGAACCGCTCAGAGAGCGAGCCAACTCACGTCCATTTTTAGACATTTCCCGTGTATTCCATCATATATGGGAAGGCGGACTCCCAAAAGGCGTTACCGCAGAAGATGATTTGCGAACGGAGTACTTTAATTCTTACATCGACACCTACCTGATGCGCGATGTTGCAGAGGATGGCAACGTAAGGGATACACTCCGGTTCCGCCGTTTTCTCTCGGCAGCCGCAGCATTGGCCGGAGAACAGCTCAATTATGCCCGTCTTGCAGAAGCCGCCGAGATATCCGAACCGACTGCCCGGCAATGGATTTTGCTTCTGGAGGGACTTGGCGTTCTATACCTGCTGCCCCCGTTCTCAAACAACGCGCTAAAGCGGCTGGTCAAAACCCCGAAGCTCTACTTCATGGATACCGGGCTGTGCGCCTTCCTCGCCTCATGGCTCACCCCTCAAACGCTAATGCAGGGCGCCGTCAGCGGGCATTATTACGAAAACTACATCGTCCTCGAACTCGTCAAACAATACGCCTATGGAAAGAACCGAGCAAAACTCAGCTATTATCGTGACAGCAACCGGAAGGAAATCGACATCATCGTCGAGGAAAACGGAATGCTGCACCCGTTGGAAATTAAGAAAGCAAGCCTCCCGGACAGGCGGGGAATCAAAAACTTTACGCTGCTGGACAAGTCCGGTCTCCCCCGCAGCAACGGCGGAATCATTTGCATGTGCGAGGAACCAACCCCCATCGACGAAATGAATCATTATATCCCGGGATACATACTCTAGTTCTTTTCTCAAAGCCTGCCGGCCAAACTCCGGCAGGCTTTTCTATTGTCCCAGCAAGCATGCGTTTCGGTGTTCTCCTTAAGGAAGCTTCACCGTCCGGCCTCCGGATGGTGAAACGACGTAATGGCTTCATGCAAACTTAACGCAGGGATCAAATCCTGTCAAAGTCCAAACAATGAATCGCGAACAACGGAATATTGATCAGCCACTCTTCCTGCCGATAATTGTTCATCGACAATCGAACCGCCTTGGCCGGCTTATGTTTTTCCACGTATGCACGTAAACTTTTAGCGCGTACGTTATGCTCCGCCTTTACTTCCACCGGAATGACGTCATGACCATTCTGCAGCATGAAGTCGATTTCATATTTATTGCTTTCCGAAGAAAAATAAAAAGGTTCATACCCCTTGTCGGCAATCAGCTGCTGGCACACATATTGTTCCGTAAGAGCCCCTTTGAATTCCACAAACAAGCGATTTCCTTCCAAGAGCGATCTCGCGTCTATCCCGCTGATTGCCCCCAATAATCCTACATCAAGAAAAAACAGCTTATACGCATTCATTTCCTGATACGCCTTTAGCGGAACTGCCGGTTTTGTCACGCGATGAACCCTTGTTATCAAGCCGCAGTCAAGAAGCCACTCAATGGCTGTCTCCCAATCCCTGGCGCGTGCCCCTTTTTTCACTTGACCGAAAAAGAACTTTTTATTTTCCTTTGCAAGCTGCACGGGAATAGCGTTCCAAACCATGCGAACCCGTGGAAGTTCACGTGCGTCGACATGCTTGCCGAAATCCGCCTCGTACATCTCTGTAAGCTCTGATTGCATACGACGAACCGATTGGTAATCGCGTGTTTCCGCGAATATCTTCACGGCCTCCGGCATCCCCCCGACATAATAATAATTTTTCAGCCAGGCTGTAAATTTATCTTGAAACGTGTCAATCAATTTCCAATCGCCTTGCTCCAGCAAGGTTGCCAATCCGTCTTCGCCTACTGCATGCAAAAATTCCACGAAGGTCATGGGATACACCCGAAGCGTATTAACTTTACCCACAGGAAACGAATCTCCCCCGTGTATTGCAACGCCCAGCAACGAACCTGCCGCCACAATATGGTACGAAGCCGCCTCTTCACAAAAATATTTCAAGGAAGCAATCGCTTTCGGCGCCTCTTGGATCTCATCAAAAATAATCAACGTATCCTCCGGCGTAATCGCTACGCCGGTTTCCGCGTTGATTGCCAGCAACAAACGATCGATTGAAAAATCCTCGGTAAAAACTTGCTGCATGCGGGGATTGTTGTCAAAATTTACATAGGCAACCTTTTGGTAATACCTTTTGCCGAACTCCCGCATAAGCCAAGTCTTTCCGACTTGGCGTGCCCCTTTGAGTATAAGCGGCTTGCGATGCGGGGAATCCTTCCATCTTTTCAGTTCATGCAATAAATGTCGTTCCACAGCTATCCCTTCTTCGCATTTTTAGACCGAACTTCGTCCTGTATTATACATTTTTTAGAACGAATAGCCAATACACATTTACATTTTTAAGAACGAATGCAAATAATTACTTTTCACTCCCGTAAGGCCCCGCTCCAGCTAAAACTTCATTCCCCTTCAATATTCCGCATGCCGGTGCCAGTTCCACGCATGCTCGACAATGACGTCTATATCCGCGAATCGGGGGCGCCATCCCAGCACCCGCATGGCCTTCTCTGAGCTGCCCACCAGCTTTGGCGGATCGCCAGGACGCCGCTCTGTCATCGTCGCCTTGAAGTCCCGTCCCGTCACTCGCCGTGCTGCTTCCACTACCTCCAAAACGGAAGTGCCTTGCGCATTGCCGAGATTGAAGAAATCACTTCCCCGTCCGGCCTCCAGATGGTGCAGCGCCAAAAGATGCGCGCTCGCCAGATCCGTCACATGGACATAATCCCGGATACAGCTCCCGTCCGGCGTGTCATAATCCGTACCAAACACCTTGATATCCGCCCGCTTTCCGCTGGCCGCATCCAACACCAACGGAATCAGATGCGTCTCGGGATCATGGCTTTCGCCGATTTCTCCGTCCGGGTCGGCCCCTGCAGCATTAAAATACCGGAGCACGACAAACTCCAAACCGTAAGCGGCATGATAATCCTTGAAGATGCGCTCCACCATCAGCTTAGTCGCACCGTAAGGATTGATCGGATGCTGCGGCATATCCTCCGTCAGAGGCAATTTCTCCGGTTCTCCATAAGTGGCACAGGTGGACGAGAAGATGATTTTATTACAGCCATGTTTACGCATTACCTTCAACAAATTCAGCGTATTGCCCACATTGTTGTAATAATACTTCTCGGGATCCTCCACGGATTCCCCGACATAAGTAAACGCGGCAAAATGAAACACCGCGTCTATGTCATGATCGCGAAATACCGCCTCCAAATCATCGGGATTCGCCAAATCGCCTTTTACGAACGTCCCCCATTTCACAGCTTCCCGATGACCATAAATAAGGCTGTCAAAGGTGACCGTCTCATAGCCTTCCTGATGAAGCGCTTTATTAATATGGGAACCGATATATCCGGCTCCGCCGCAAACAAGAATTGCCATTTTTTCACACTCCCTGCGCAGTCAATGAGCGCGCCAACGTCAGCGCCCGTTCTACTGTCTTATCCATATCGTAATATTTATATTCGCCAAGCCGCCCGCCGAAAATCACGCGCTCCGAGGCCGCCCGTACCAAATACTTTTCATACAGCGCCTGATTTTTCTCGTCGTTCACCGGATAATAAGCGTCGTCGCCCCGCTTCCACGTCGCAGGATATTCCTTCGTCACGATTGATACTGGATTATCCAAAAGCGCCGCGTTCTGCGGCTCGAAATGCTTATGCTCGATGACGCGCGTGTACGGCGTTTCCCTGTCGGTAAAGTTCATCACCGCAACGCCTTGGAAATTGCCCGTTTCCATCCGCTCATGCTCGAACCTGAGTCCCCGATACTCCAATTCCCCCAATTCATAATCGAAATACTCGTCAATCGCGCCCGTATAGACTACGCGCTTCGCATTCCGCGAATAATAGTCCCGATCCGCCAAGAAGTCCGTCCCCAGCTCCACCTCCACGCCGTCCAGCAGCGATTCGATCAGCCCGTTATACCCGCCGTCGGGAATGCCCTGCCAGGGATCGTTGAAATAATTATTGTCATAAGTGAAGCGAAGCGGCAGACGCCGGATGATGAAGGCCGGAAGCTCCCGGCAGTCCCGCCCCCATTGCTTTTCCGTATAGCCTTTGACGAGCTTCTCGTAGATATCGCGCCCCACCAGCGAAATCGCCTGCTCCTCCAGGTTCTGAGGCTCCGCCGAAAGCGCCCCCCGCTGCGATGCGATTTTTTCCTGTGCCTCTGCGGGCGTCTTCGTCCCCCACATCTGATAAAACGTGTTCATATTGAACGGGAGATTGTAAAGCTCGCCCTTATAATTCGCAACCGGGCTGTTGATAAATGGATGGAACGCAGCGAAACGGTTCACATAATCCCAGACCTCACGGATGCCCGTATGAAAAATATGCGCACCGTAAAGATGCACGGGAATCCCGTCACGCTCCTCGCACCGGATATTCCCGCCGACAGCCGCACGCCGCTCCACCACGAGCACGCGCCGCCCCACGTCCGTAAGTTCTCGTGCGAGAACGGAGCCAAACAGCCCTGATCCGGCAATGACAAAATCATAACTCATGATCACGCCTCCGCAATCCGCTTCGCAAAATGCCCGCCAATCTTCGCAATCAGCCGCAGCACATCCTCATGCAAGGAAACCGGGAACGCGTTCAAAGACGGTCCCGTCTCGAAATTCAAGACACCATCAAAATGGATGGCTTGCAATCCGCGAATAAACCCTTCCCAATCCGTAGAGGAAGTATTTTCCCGCGTCCGCGTGAACGTGAACGGAATCTGGTGCAAATCCCTGACGCCGTCGTTATCGTGGATATGCAACACTTTCAGTCTGTGTCCGAGCCTCGTGATAAACGCCTCGGAATCGAGCCCGATGACATTCGCGTGTCCCGTATCGAAGCAAAAGCCTAAAACCTCCGCCTTGTATTTATCGTTGATACGATCGATCCGCTCTGCGCATTTCCGCACATCGCAGCAAGGCCCCTCCACCAAATGCCCGGCAATGGCGTCGTAGAGGTTCTCAATGCAAATCGTGACTCCATATTCCTTCGCCAAAGGTGCAATAGACTCTAAGAACCGCTCCGTCTCTACCCACTCCGCATCCTCCGAGCCGAGAAACCGTGCGAGCTTGAACCCGTGAACCACAATGTATTTGCACTCCATGAAAGCGCAAATCCGCATACTCTTCGGCGCGACCTCATTCCAAAGATAATCATTCAGCCTCCGGCTGCCCTTTGGCACATAAATCGGATAAGGCATATGCATTTGATGAATCGTTACGCCCGCTTTCTTTGCCCCGGCCTTATGCGGCGCAAAAAAAGCTTCCAGCTCGGAAACAGATTGGCTGAAAAAGGAGTTCAGCTCGTCCCGGTATATTTCCTTATTGACAAGATACCCGTGCAGGCTGAAATCCGCGCAATCGAAGCCCGCGCGCCGCAGCCGAGCAAAATCCCGCCCGGGATCCTCATCATGAATCGCGTTTTGTGTCTGTACGCCGATTTTCAGCATCCCGCTCCTCCTGTTCCTCCAGCCGGTCAAAATGGAACGACGGCATATATTCGTCGTTGAAATACTCGATAGGATTCGAAAGCCCCATGCCCCGAAGCTGCTCCTCAATCTCCCGGTAATACACGTTGCAGATAAAAACCGCCGTCTCGGGCGGCAAATCGCGAAGACGGTCCGGCGACTGCACCGTCAGCCCGCAAAACTCCTCTCCCCAACGCACGGAATTGTTGTCGCAGGTAAAAAGCGGGGGATATTGTTCGCCGTAGCATTTCATATACGCGCGGCACATATTCCCCGCGCCAAACAGGACCCGCGACGGATACTTTTCCAACAAAGCCTCCATCTCGACCTGCCAGCGAATGTACTCCGCGGTCGCCTTTGCCAATCGCAGCAATTCCGGACGCAAAATCGGCGAAAAAGAAGCGGCGGTATCTCCAAAATCAATAATCAGCGTACCGTCGAACCGAACAGACCGCAAGCCCCGGATCAGATTCAGCCAATCCAGCCGCGACTGTCCCTGCTCGGCGGCAGTGAACGGCAGCAACGACGCCGCACAGCAGCCGTCGTTTTCCGACAAGATCACGGCTTTCAGCCGAGCCCCGATCGTCTGGACAAAATCGAAAAGATTCTGCCCGCAAAGATTGCAAAGGCCGACGTTCATGCAAAAGCCAAACCGCTCCTCGCCGACGGCTTGATTCAACTCATCGATATAATCCGCAGCCTCCGCCGCGTCCATACAAAAGCCGCGCATGATATGGCCGCTGATGACCTTGCACTGGCTCCCGAGCAAAAGCGTCATGCCATGCTGTCTAGCGCACTCGGCCAGCCGCAAATAATAGGCTCGATTGGCCGACCAAATATCTTCCCCGCCGATACCGACGACCAAAGGCGGCACGAGAATCGAGCGGCATCCCGAAGACGCCGCAATACGAATACACTCCTCCACCAGCCTTGTAACGGGAGCACGCAAATCTTCCATTTCCTCGTCCCGCCCCGACGGACTCCCCAGATCCGGCCCCACAGCCAGCGGCATTTTCAGCCCCAATGCATTGCAACGCTCCGTAAAAGGACGAAGCGCGTCTTCCAGCGTTTTTGGATGATCCATAAACCATCCGCGATACCAAGTTTTCGTCTTCGCCTTGCGCTGCCGCCTTTTCCAAGCGTACCAATCTTCCACGGCGTCTTTCGTATAAGCATGCCCCAACGGCGCAAGCGGAATCCCTGAAAACCCCGCCTGCGCAATATCCTTCAAGCCCTGCCCTGGAAACTGCGAGGAAACAATACCGCTAGTCGAACAAAGAATCTCCATCCGTGTTCCTCCTGAAATCTGTTTTGCTAAATGTAAACATTCGTTGCATTTTACTCTTATAGCAGCTTCTGTTCAATCAGCTTCTTCAACTTCGTCGACGACGTCGACTCCGTATAGGGAAAGAACACCATCGTCGAACCGCGTTCTTCCAAAAATTTCTTTTTCGCGAGCCATACAGAATCGTGCTCGTAATCGCTGCCGGAGAACTGGACGTCAAAATGGTACATCTGCCAAGCCATATCCGTATCTGGATGTTCATAAGGAATCTCCCGAACCTCGTCCACATAGCGGCAGGCTTCAACCAACTTGACACGTTCCTCGAAGGGAATGAAGGGCGGGAGTTTTTTGCTTTCTCTCGCCTGTCTGTCAGTGACGACCCCGACAATCAGATAATCGCACTGTTCCTTGGCTCTTCGCAGCAAATTGAGATGCCCGATATGAAAGAGGTCAAACACGCCGGCAACATAGCCGACATGGTATTTTTTTGGCTTTTGTTCCGCTCCCACTAGGATAGGGCGGCGTTTCCTCCTATAGTGCCTGGAAGGCTCAAAAACGCAATATGACATCACCCCCATGCCTTCAAGCTGGCGAATGATGGGCATACAATCTCTGATACAAACGACAACATGATAAGTTCCCGGTTGTAATTGTGTCAGCAGTTCCGGCGATTGGATTGCAACGCCATGCAAATCCGTTCCCCATTTTTTTTCGTCATTGTCGACAATAGCGTAAACGGGATAGTCCGTCGCGTATGTCCCCACGAAGCGATTCGCGATTTTTCCCGAACCAAAAAGGATCAAATTGCGGTTGCCAATATACTCAAACGTATCGACAAATCTTTTCCTGTACTCTGTTTCAGAATAATTCATCCGCCAACGGTTCGCGTTCATATTATCATCGATACGCTGATGTCTGTTTCGGTAATCCTTAAGCACCTCTTGTTTACGAAGCCTCCGGATAAACGTATCAGCTAGATTTTCCCATTTTCCCTTCTTCGCCATCAGACCATAGCGGTCAAGCAGCTCGGCTACCGGCATCAATCTTTGCAATTCCGGATTTCCTGCATAAAAAGAATAAATCGCGCGTATCATGATTCCATTGGCTGGAAAATGTTCTATGCAAAACTCCTGATCATAGAACATAAATTTCCCTTCTCTAAAGAAACTGTTCAAAGGAATCATATCCACATATCCTTTTTGAAGAATTACGCCTTCTCCATCCGAGCAGTCCTCAACCTCATGTTCAGAAGAATTCAAAATAGATTTCCAAAAATCATCCAAGGCTTTCAAAAAAGCGTCTTTGTCCGACATCAAAAGACGCTTTAGATAAATTTGTCCAATTTCAGAATCAATATATGGCATGAGGTATCGCCCATTTTCCAAACGAGCTTTTACTACAGATATTCCATGTGCTTCCAAATCTGCTCCATGCGCTATTAGCCGTTCCAATCTACGTTGTCCTTCAGGCCAGGCAGCTCTTTTTTCTACGATGCCATCGTTATGCACAATGGTGAACATCGCAAACTTCCTTCCCCGTTCCATTGAACAAGTAATCTGCTTTATCTCGGAAAACCGGCCTGAAGGCGAACATTCTATGAGATACGCATTGGCCATGGCGTGAAACATATTATTCCCAACAATCGATTCATACAATGTTTCCTCTGGCAAGAAGACTGTATCAGGATAATTATATAACGGAAAAACACGATTGCCTAAATCTTCCTTAGGCAAATAATCTTCTGCAAATATAAGAGATGCATTATCCAAATCAGGTAATACAGAAAAAAAACGAAACGACGTCCACCCAGTTGTATTCAATAATATTTTAATTTCCGCGCAGCTATACATACGCCCTTTAGAATCCGTTTCCACACTTGAACAATAGCCATACCCGTCCACGCTGTCCATAATACGACTGGTATATATATCCCGGTCACCGCAAAAATAGCGCAACCCTAAGCGATTATTCATTCCTAACAGGAGACGCCCACCAGGCGTCAGCAATTTTCTCCATTTCTGTAATACCTCTTTGGGCGATGAAGATTTTTCTAATGCTGTAATTGCAATAATATATTGGAATCTTTCACAATTCAATTTTATCCATTCAGTTGAACATGATTCTTCCATGGAAATACATTCCACCTGCAAATTGCGGCGGACTAAATCCGCAACTACCGGGGATTCTACACTCCCAACATATAAGACTCTGCTTTTAGGCTCGAAACCATACCAGCCTAAAAGCCCCGTTTGTATGTCCCTAATTAATTCAAGCGATTGTTTCATTTTACCATTCCTCAAGCATCATACTAGGCCACCAACAATCCTTTTTATACAGAATTTCCCATGACACGTATAGTATATATTGGAACCCCATTCTTCTTAATTTTTTCACCAATTTCCCCTTATCAATTTCCTTAATTGCGACAACAACGACACATTGCTTACAATCGGGCAAATATTCCTCAATCTCGCGCACTTTTCGCGCCCGGCAAACATTGTCATTCGCTTCCTTCGATGATACGGCAAAACCGATTATATCTTCAGCTGAAAATTCTTGAGTAATTGTATCAAAAAAAAGTTTCCCGAATTTTCCCGCGCCATAAATAATTACTTTTCTATGTTGGCTGATATGGTTCCAATACAAGCGTTTCGGTTCCACAGTATAGTGAATAAACGCCTCGAAATTATGCAACACTTGAAAAAGGAACAATATATGATGAGACTCCAGCGTAGTATAACAAACAATATTATTTTCAAGCAACTTCAATAAATCCGAACGAAATTCCTTCAGGTACTTTTCTTTATCGCAATACAACAGATGCTCATAAATCCACATACAATTTTGAGTAAATAAATAAAAATACTCATTCCGAAAATGGTCATAAAGATATTGATCCAAGCATAACAGTTGTTTAATAAAGCGATACTCTTCCAATATCCGAACCATGTTTTTTGTATTTACTACCGATGAATTAGGGTTGTCCCTGCGAAGCATATATAGTGGTTCATGCAAAACATAAAGGCTCCTGGCGTAAGCGTTGGTTAGGAAAAAGAACCCATTATCCTGGTAGGAAGCGCCCGGAGATTCATGATGCTTGATATGATGTTTTTCGAGAAACTCACGACGATAAATACCGTTCCAAGTTGCCAAATAGAAAAAAAAACCGGTTCGGTCATGCAACGGATCAATCAAACGGTGATACGCCCCTGCATCCGTCCAAGACATATCTTGTCTGTGCAATATCCGGTTTTCTCCGTTCCCTGTAAAATAAAAGAAATCGGACTTTACAATATCTGCCTCCATACTGCAGGCCGCATCATAAAGTCTTTCAAACATATATGGAGAAACTAAATCATCGGTTTCTACGATTCCAATATATTCGCCCTGAGCCGCCGCCATTCCAAGATTCACTTGGTAGCCATAGCTCTTTTTTTCAGCATGTATGACACGGATTCGGCCATCCGTCTTAGCGAAGGAATCAATAATCTCCAAAGTCCCATCCGTAGAACCGCCATCAACGCAAATGATTTCAATTTCCTTTAATGTTTGTTTAACAACGCTTTCCAAGCAGTCATACATATAGTCCTTTACATTAAGGGAAGGCATTACAATTGATACCTTGATACTGCTCATTCGAACGCTCCTTATACACCAATTTTTTACATCCGCTGCTGATGCGAAAACCAATCCGCACTTGTAAACGTGTTGGGATTTTCCAAATATTGCATTGAACTTTCGTAGGTATACTTTTTCCATATATACTTAAAAACCGACGGATCAACAATAACAAAATCATTGCAAAGCACAGAGACATACTGATTCATGTCGACAATTGGGTCTTGAATATATTTTCCTATAAGATGGAAATATCTGGAGAAAAGCAACATTTCAGGATTGATTCCGTCGGTCTTATTGGGATATAACTCCTGCGCATCCCAAAAAAGCAACATATCATTTGTTTTCCCAAACAACAGGAAATCAGGAATATAATAAGGCACATCTAAATAAGGCGGCAAGACAATCAATCTCTGTCGCTCCATCCCTTGGATGGGGAATTTTTCTATCAAATTATGGAGGTGCATAAGACAGCCAGCAGCATTAATTCGGAAATCTGTTCTAGTTTTTAGTGCGTATTCTTTGTGGAGCTTTTGGGCACGTAAAAGACCGGCATACGTTGATTTAACCTGATAATTTAGATTTAAAACCCCTTTTTGTACTGGAGGATCGCTTAAAACCACTTCAATCCCTAAATTTTGAATGCGTGAAAAGCCTTCTTTTTCTTGTTCTTCTTTCCATGTTGATAAAATAATGCAAACGCCAGAGAATAGCATTTGGTAAAATTGAATAGTGCGATAAGTAAAGTCTTCATCATAAATGATTGGTCCCTGTATAATAATGGCAATTTTATTATTATAGTATTGATAATTTTTAATCTGTCTTATCTCTTTTTCCCCATGATAAAAAACGCCAAAATGAATCATGTTATAGTCAATCACATTATAAGCGGCAAAGCAAGAAGACCCTCGGCTCAAATGTTGCATTGTTTGTTCTGCAATTGCGTGAACTTCTTGAAAGCTATATCGTCTGTCTAATTGGTTTACATATTCCAGGTCAGGAGACCATTGATTAATATTTGCGGTAAAGGATTGACGACTATTTTTAGGATATAACGCAAGAATCTTTTCCTTTACGCCCAGCTTCTCGAGATAGGAAACAATCTCATCCTGATAAGCGAAAGAGGCTACGACAATACAATCTACATCGTCAAAACTCTGCGGCGATACATCGCGTACTGAACTCCCCTGAAATTCACGAACACTTCGATCAGCAAAAGCAACAATATTTTTATACTTCAAATCCGTATAAACAAGCAGGCTCTTAGCATGTGGCCCCGCAGGATAAACCAGCACTCTTTTCCCATCACATGCTTCGAGGATCTTATTAATCTGGTCAATACGTTCCATGATGCTTAAATAGTAATCGCTCGCAATATGTGTATTTGAGTGGACAATTTTTGAAAAGAATTCATTAGTTCCAGTCAATCGATGCATAGAATATAGAATATTGGGAACATGATAAAAAGGCATCGTATCTGTCGAATCATATAATTCAACCAACTTTCCTCCATATCCGAAGGATTCCATTCTACGTCTTGCGAGCGCTCTGTCTTTAAATCCCGCTAATATGATATACTTGGCTTCACTCAAAATAGCGTCATCTTCTGAAAAAACATGATAACTCCTATTTTCATGAGTTTGATCAACTACTATAGAACAATATGTTTCTCCGACAAATCCAATAAGTTTTTTTCTACACAAACATGTTAACCGCAACAAATATATAGCATTATCGACACCTGAACCAATATGCACTGCAATCGCCACATCATCTGGTAAATTATAAATCACGTCGCGAACCTTATTGATTCTAAAAGCTAAATCAAGTTGTCTTTGCGAGGCTGGGAAAAAGGGTTTTATACGCGATGTCTTTCCTTCCAACCATAGGCGAATACCCTGCCGCTTGCTGTTATAGTGTTTTCCCCTCATTAAATATCATCCCTTTTTATTATCAATCAAATCAACCTTGCATTCAACTACAACATCATCCATAGATACAATAGGACATTTAAAAAACGGTTGAATTTTCTCTTCAATCTTAGAAAATGCCTGAATTGCACTTACAACCACCATATCAATCTCAAGCAGATTTTCAAAGTCATGATACACTACCAACCGTTTTTCATTAGGAAACTCATTGCGATCCATAGCATATAAAACTGCAATTCCATCTTTTTTTACAAGCTCGTATAAATATTTTCCAGATTCCCCCCATCCATAGATAGCAATCTTTTTAACCTCATGCTTGTGAAAAAAATATCCGATGGAATATCCTTTAAAATACAAAAATGAAAGCGCATAGTACATATTATGATAGAGAACATTGCGATCAAAATTTCGCGAGAAATATATCTTCATCGCAAACTCTTTATCTCTAAAACAAAAGAAATAATCAGGATTATTTTTAATAGACAATTTCTTCTTAGAAAACACAAAATCTAATTTGGTATTATCCAGAAAAAAATTGTTATTTCTATATGTATCATCCGACAAAGAAGTTACACTATTCTCGGTCATTCCGATGTTATCACACAGCGACTCCTTGGAATAAATCACAGTCTTACCATCTGCCATTTGCTTGCAAGCCAGCTTGAAATCCAAATACCGCGAAGGAGCACTTTGCCGCCAGATGATATCATTTCGGATGCAGCTGATATACATCAGCCCCTCGGAATGAACTTTCGGCAGATTGATACGCGAAAGCGTGTCCTCTCGAATATCGAAGGATTGCCACCGATTTTTCCACGTTGCCCATCCCCAACTTCGAAAAGCGTCATAAGCAAATGTGTCTCCCGGCATATCAAGCGGCAAATCCACTGGATTATATCCGCAAATACTGAATACCTCGTCATCGTTCTCATACTTATCAAGCGCTTGATTCATGAACGCCAAGAAATTATGAGCTGTCAGGATGTCGTCTTCCAAAATGATTACTCTATCATATCGGGACAGTACTTCTTGAATCCCGTACATCATGTTTTCATTCGGGCCTTTGTTTTCCCTTCGCTCAATGATATGATACGAATGAAATTCATTAGAAAACTTGCGAAGATCTTTTCTTATTCTTTTAACTTTTTCGGCGTCTCCGTCCTTCTCCGGCACAGGAGCGTTGGAATATATGAACACATCTGTATCCTTGGCACCAATATTATTACTGAGTGCCTCCATAATCCTCATGATTTCAGCATAGCGATTATAAGAAAAAACAACAACCGGAGCGTATTCCATGGCTTCCTCCAAACTCTTAAAGTACTATCAAGCTCGTTACAATCCTGTCAGTTGGAAAACCAAGTTCCATTAAATCCGTCTTGATTTCAAAAAAGAAACGACTGGAAACAAAAATTTTGTCAAAAGTATCCTTTTTCCCATATAACTCTTTTGGGCTTATAATTGTATGCCCTAAAAAAGATTTACCTTGTTTCTCTGGATTGGAATCAGCTACGCATACAACTTGACCAGCCGCAAAGTCACTATACAGATTTTTCGCTCTGGCTCCCGCCCCATACATGGCGTACCGCACTCCCGGCTCGATTTTGTACTCATAATCGGTGAATGCCGCCTTTGAAATCTCGACCTGTTTGTTTTCATCCCAAAGCTTCCTCAAATCATTCGCATTATCCAATTGCGCAACGATAGGGAACGTCGCTTTCCTCAACGCAAATGCTTCCGGAGAGAATATGCCGCAGATATTGCTGCCGATTTCATCCCGTAAATCGTCCTTCTCTGCACTGAACAAAAAAGTTCCAGGATTGAGCACAAAAGATTTTAAGAACGTTACACAGTCGGGCGCCAAGGAAGTCTCCCGTCCGAACAAAACAGCAAATTCTCCAGGATGCACCTTTCCCAATGCGTGGTTTAGGCATTGCCCCCACTTTTCGCCTTGGCTCAGCAAAATTTCCACATTGGAAAGTTCCCCCAGTCGCAAAGTCATTGCCTCATAACTATCCTTGCAGGCAACAACAACTACAAACCTGTCCAAAGCGGAGGAATTTCGCTCAATCGTCGTTATATCTTCTTCAACCTTTTTGCAATCATTTACAATAAACACTCCGACAAAACCTTTGGGATTCAGCCAGTCATTTTTTTCATTAAACCGCGAAAAATAGCTGTCTGAGTATGAAAACTCTCTGACTTGTTTGACTCCCTGTTTGCTTTCCTCCGCAATTTCCCCCTTCTCGTTAATCTGAAGCACATTAGCAAGCCCCGCTTTCACCTTTGGGCTATCCAAGCGTTTCAGTTGTTCCAAATACCAAGGGGACATGTCATCCATTTCTTCGTTCGCATCGCGCGTAAAGGTATGGATTGCGATGCCGCACAGCTCGCACCATCTCAATTGATCGCCAAATTGGTCTGGAGTACGTTTCCACCATCCCGGTTCAATCGGCCATCCGCCCGGACCATCGAACAGCATATCCAATGCGCCCGCGATTTCACAGAAAAACGCCCCTTTGGGTGTTATCGTCGCGCTCCACTCCCCTTGCGCCCAACAATTGTCACGCAACGGATACCATTCCTCATCCGAAATATGCAAATCTTTTCTCCGTATCAAGATAGGAGAATGATACATAATGTTTGTATGATCGTTTAACGCTTGGAAATTAAATGTATCTTGAATCAGCTCATAATATTCTCTATATTTGGCGCTCAACGCGGACCACAAACCATACCCCAAGACGCACCGCCGATGAATGCCGTGCTCACGGTTGATGAATGTATCGCGTTGTTCCATCTTGGCAATCATATCCATGAACCGCTTCACGGGGCGCACCAGAAGATTCTCCTGCTTGGGATAATACGGATGCTCTTTGATATACCGGACAAATCGCTCAAATTCAGGGTGTAACGTTGGCTCGCCGCCCATGATACCTACAGTTCCCCGGTACCCCTCAAAGGAATCTGCGGCTTTTTTAAAGGTTTCCCAATTCATAAAAAAAGGCTTTTTATGATGTCCGCAAAACCTCGTACAATTCGAACAACGATGAATACAGGCATTCGTTATGTCTATCTGAATAATCCGCATATCCTGTGGCGATTTCATACAACGAATCCCCCTTCATTCCGTTCTTTGAATTCCCGAAAGCTCTGCAATGTTTTATCCTTATCAGAAAGAATCACTTTCTCCACTTGCTCCAATGGCCATTCAATGCCTATCTCCTTGTCATTCCAAATAATACCATCGTCATATTCTCCGTAGAAACGTTCCGCACACTTGTAAGAGACAATGGATTGCTCCAGCACCAGATATCCATGCCCGAATCCGGCGGGAACTAAAAGTTCCTTTTTGTTTTCCTCCGACAGTAGAAAACCTTTCCATCTTCCAAAAGTCTCGGAGTTTTTCCGTAAATCCACAATAACGTCATAAACACGCCCCCATACGCAACGTACCAACTTCGGCTGCTGCTTTACCCTCTGGAAATGAATGGCTCGTATAACGCCCTTGTGGGAGCAGGTATAAAACACCTCTTTCAGGTCATACGAAATACCTTGCGCTTCAAATTCCTGTTTCGAATAATCCTTAACAAAATAACCACGCTCATCATCGGCCACAAAAGGGTCTATGAGATACGCACCATCCAAATCCAGCGGCTCAAAGTGAAATTTTTGTACCATCCTTTTCCACCATTCTTTCAAAAAGTTCTATGTACTCCGTAATCTGGTCGTCCATTTCTTGCCGTACCTCTTGATTATTTGCAATACACCGATACAGCTTCACCGTGCGCTTTATAGTATCTTCCGTCCCCCATACCGGACGCCAGCCAAAGGTACTCCGAAGTTTAGAACTGTCTAATCTCAGAAATCCGGCTTCATGTCCACGTGATGCGTCCGGATGAATTTCATAGGAAGCGTCCCCCCAGTTTTCGCAGAACATTTTCGCAATCTGTTCCGTTGTGACACAATTCCCCTCATCCGGCCCGACATTATATGAACCTGCAACATTGCAATTTTCCACCTGCTTTGCAGCCAAAAACAAATATACCATTACAGGTTCCAATACATGCTGATACGGCCGGACCGAATATGGCGAGCGTATCACAAGAGGGATTCTTTTCTTCGCTGCACGATAAGCGTCGGGGACAATGCGGCAGTCGGCAAAATCGCCTCCACCGATTACGTTCCCGGCTCTTGCAGTAGATACCGGCAGCTTTTTTTCTTGAAAAAAGGAACGCCTATAGCAATCCGTCACAAGTTCTGAACAGGACTTCGAATTTGAATATGGATCATATCCGTTCAGTTCATCTGTCTCCCGATAGCCCCAAGGCCATTCATTATTTTTATATACTTTATCCGACGTCACATTTAGAATCGATTGGAGACATTCGCACTGTCTGGCAGCGTCCAAGACATGCACTGTTCCCATTACATTAGTTTCATAAGTGTATACAGGATTTTGATAAGAATTTAGAACGATAGGTTGCGCGGCAAGGTGCAGCAAGATTTCGGGACGGAAAGTCTTCATTGTTTTGGTCAAGTTTTCCAAGTCCCGGACATCCCCGATATTCGAATTCATCCTATCTTTCAGTTCCACGATTTCAAACAATGCCGGATTTGTCGGAGACAATGCATAGCCGCATACCTGCGCGCCGAGCAATAACAGCGTTTCGCAAAGCCACGCCCCTTTAAAGCCGGTATGCCCGGTAACAAAAACACGCTTTCCTTTATAAAATTTTCTCAGTCCCAGATTTTCCACGGGGCGTCCCCCTTTTCCCACAGCTTTTCCAATATCTTCTTATCTCTCTGCGTATCCATGCAGCGCCAAAATCCTTTATGCTTATACGCCATCATCTGCCCGTCCTGCGCTATTCGTTCCATGGGCTCAGCTTCAAAAACCGTGTCGTCTCCCTCGATATAGTCAATTACCTCACGTTCCAACACCATATAGCCGCCATTGATCCACCCCATATCTTGGCTGGATTTCTCACGAAACTCCTGTATTTGTCCATCTGCATTGATGTCCAAGACTCCAAAACGCCCCTCGGGCTTAACCGTAGTAATCGTCGCCAAGCGTTTATGCTCCTTATGGAACGCAATTGTCGCCGTAATATCCACGTCGCAGACGCCGTCTCCATACGTCATTAGGAATGGGCCGTCATCCAAATATTTTCTTATGCGCTTGATGCGTCCTCCTGTCATCGTGTCCAACCCGGAATCAATCAAAGTAACATTCCAATCTTCCCGAGGTTCACGATGCACGGTAAGGTGATTATCCACAAGTCGAATAGAAAAATCCGAATTGTATACGCGATAGTTCAGGAAATATTCTTTTATAATCTCCTGCCGATAACCGCAGCATATAATGAATTCTTTCAAGCCAAACATGGAATAATATTTCATGATATGCCAAAGAATCGGCTTGCCGCCGATTTCTATCATCGGCTTAGGACGAAATTTACTCTCCTCAGAAATTCGCGTTCCATATCCGCCGGCTAAAATAACGACCTGCATTTCATAAGCATCCCCAGTACATTTTTTATTATCACCATGACAAGGAGCAGTCATTCTATTAGATTACGTTTAAGATTTGCTAATCTTCTATGCCCTCCCCAGGGGAGGGAGGTCTCTCGACGTAGCACTTGTGTTAATCACTACGTTACCAAACCTCATCCACCGCTAACGCGGTCCCCTTTCCCTATAGGGGAAGACTAATTTAGCATTTTTTAATCACGATCTATAATAAAAAATAATTATTTATCACAATTGGGAACAATAATTTTTGACTCATCAACGCCAAAACTACGCAAACATTCCCTCATTTCATCTAATACTCCCATAGGACGAGCAGCAAGAATTATATAGTCGCAATTATCAAAAGCATCTTTGTCAATATTTGAAATTGGAAAATCAATATCTTTCTTTCTCTCTTCGCTATTTTTATCCACCCACTTGATAATATTATGGGATTTCTTCAGTTGATACCAATATGCTTGCCCAACTACCCCTCCTCCATAAATCGTAATGCGTTTATCTTTTGGTATAAGGTCTTGCGGCAGCGGAAACATATTAGCAGCATTCGCCAGTCTCGCTTCATCAAAAATCCTGCATAAGTCGCGCTCATAATGCTGATGAATTGCCATGGTATATTTCTCAATATCAGAAATATGCGGCATATAATACCATCGCATTGTTAGCGTCAAAAAAAGATTAAAAATATTATCTTTCGTGAACTCAGTGACTTTGAACGCGCCAATATTGGGAACTACAACAGCCCCCCCATTAAAGAAATTCAAATACTTATCACCCGTGACAGCAGAAAATAATGTTGTAGTTGCGTAACTAAAAGGTCCGCTACTATCTTCATTTTCATACAAACTTCTAGCGATATCATGCATACAGATTACGGCGTCTTTGCTAAGATAGGGCAACAACACCAAAAAATCCAATATTTCTCCAGGTAAAACATGCATCGTATCTAACATGACAAAATCAATACCGTCACCAATTTTAGGCATGAACGCGGGAAGCACATCACCCAAGAATTTAACTGCCTTTTTCGGATTTAGAATTTTCTTGGCCTCATCGCCAATGAATCCCGATTCTTTTCCGCCATGGATATCACGATAATAATTTACAGATCTATCAACAGAATACAATTCATATGGTACTTTCAAATCTTCCATGCACTGTAGAATAATCGCAGTTGTACCGCCGGCAGCTAAACCAATTTCCACTATCTTTCTTGGTTTCTTCTTGTTAAGTAATCCACATAAAAACGCACATTCATCTTTGGTTATTTCCGATTTTTCAGCCGCAGGAAGTGCGGATATAATCTTTTCTCTTGGTTCATAATTCATTTCAATTCCATTGATTAAGTACATACAAATCACCCTTTCGCAATTAGATTATATTAAAACGATATAGATAGATTGTTCTTCCTAAACACCTCCAAATCCTCCGGCGTTCCTAACCCATACATTCCATTCTCCACCGCGCCAATGCTGTAGTATGTAATAGCCATTCCTGCTTCAATCATCTCGTTATAGACGGGCGCCACATAGAACTCATTGTTGACGCGAATGTTTTTTTCTATCATTTGCTTGGCATATTTGACAAAATCGGCCCCTCGGCGATAATTGTAAATCCCGACGGTTGCCATGTCGGAAATGACTTCCTTCTCGCGTACCAGAGTCACTTTGTCATTCTCGTCATACTTGATATAAGACCACTTGGGGTGATCCGCCTTCATTGTCATAATTAGCCCGTCATTCTCTTGGATTGCCGCAATATACTCATCAATATCAACTTCAACATATTGATCCGAGTTTGCAATCATCATCATGTCATCGTTGTCGATATACTTCTCCGCCAGCAATACCGTACAAGCGGCCCCTTCCGTAACACTGTCCACTTCCACGATGAGACACCCCGGCGCCATTTGTTCCAAACGATTTCTCAAATCATAATCTTGGACATGTTCCTTCAAGCAAATGTAAATAAACCGATGTTCGCACTTGGGACGTATGTTTTCTGTCACACACTCAATCAAGGATTTTTTATGTATGGGAATCAACGGCTTTGGGAGCTTATACCCCGCATTCGCAAACCTGCTTCCACGGCCAGCCATGGGAATCACGATGTTCAACATGGTACTCCACCCTCCTCATACTTATCTCCCTTGACGCTCGGCACTTTGATGACCACATTTCGTACATCCGTAAGCGCTTCAAAATCAGTTGCTTCCCCCGGCTCCATGACGATAACAGTTCCTTCATCATATATCTTTCCGTTCATGCGCACTGTGCCCGATACAACTACAGTGATTTCCGTTGCAACTTTATGATAGTGCTTCTTATCCACGTCACCGGCACGATAATACTTCACCGCCGCCTCAAACATTTGGGTATGCAGCAGGTTTGGTTCAAAATCACCGATAAACCATCCGCCTTTGAATTCCTCTATGGAATGTATCTTCATCGCGCATCGCCCTGCTTTCTCTCCAAAAAGTCAACAAATGCCTCCGTCCCCTTTTCTGACGTAAAAGAGTAATACTGCTCCCTATCAATCTTATAAACGCCAATCTTCTTGTTTTGCAAAATCATTTCATTAAAGGCAGGCGCAACATAATATTGGTCGTTGGTCATGGCTCCCTTTTTTATCATATCCATAACAGCTTGCACAAAAATACTTCCGGTCCGGTAAAAAAAGATTCCCGCACAGGCGTTACGGCTAATAGGATTCTTTTCCTGTGCTTCTATAACCAAATTGTCCTTATCCAACGCTACATAAGAATACTGCGGATGGATGTCGTCAAAAACAACCGCTCCTCCGTCATATTTTTTGTCTAAGAAGAATTGAACCGCCTTGTTAAGATTCATATCCAAATACTTGTCCGCTCCGGCAACTAATAACGGTTCATTCTCGTCAATCTGATCAATAGCCAGAAGGCAGGAGCATGCCGAACCATGCGTTTTCCCTTTAGCCACAACAATATCGGCTCGGGGGCACAACATCGACAACACATTGTCCAAATGATAAGTCGCCACATCTTTTTGGTGAATGACAAAAATAAACTCCGCCTTATCAATCTCGGACAGCTTGCCGACTACATGCTCCAGTATCGTCCTTCGCTGGATTTCATAAAGCGGCTTGATATACCTGCCGTCGCTTTCAATTTCTGTATTGCTATAGACCATTGGAACAATGATTTTCATGACTCAATCATCTCGATTCTTTCCATGATGTTCTCATAATTCACATCCTGCACACTGCCAATTTCCATGACATGCGCCCCTGAGCCCCTCGCAGCCCGTATGCCGTTCGGATTATCTTCCAGTATCAGGCATTCCTCGGGTTGCAGTTTCAGTCTGTCTATGGCAGTAAGATATATCTCCGGATCAGGCTTTGCCTTGCTCACATCTTGATTGCTTAGGAAAAAGTCCAAATAGCCAATTAGGGCACTCCTTTCCATCATGACCTTGACAGTATTGCGGATAGAATTCGATGCCACTACCAGCCGGTAACCATTTGCTTTCAGCCGGGACAATGCAAACTCATGACAAAAAGTCGGCTTTAATTTTGCGTAAACTAAATCCATGGTATATTGCTGTTTTAATTCATTGATAAAGCTATGCAATTTCTCTGAAAGCCCCCGCTCCAAGGTCAGCATTTTTAACTTATCCCGCGTCGGCAGCCCATCGTATGTGATGAGGTGGTCATAGCGGCTGATTTCATATCCAAAGAGCCCCAAAGCCTTATTCAAGGCCTCATAATGCCATTCCTTTGCCTCGATTAGGACTCCGTCCATATCGAAAATAATAGCCTTGATTTTCATTTTCCACCTCCGAAAAACTCCTCAGCTTCAGTCAAAAGGTCGGTACAAAGCATTATTCCTTCATTCCCCAATCCAAATGAGGCTATCCTTTCCCAAAAGCTTTCATTGGCACGTCCATGCAATTCCGGAGACACGATGCAAATATCCTTCCCGTCTGCCAGATAGCCTGTCAGCAACTCTTTCTTTATCCATTGTTCATCTTCGAAAGCATCTATCCATACCCCGGCCGCATCCTCATAAAGGACAGGAGTCTGCTCATATTCACTTCGTCTTGTAAAGAAACGTATGTTTTTATCTCTATATGTCAACATCTGAGGCACAGACATATCAAAAGCGAAGTAGTTTGTAATTCCGTACCGTTCCAATTGCTCGTCAAGCAGTTCCGCAATACCGTCTGCCTTGACATTGAGCGCTAACGTGCAGGATGAAAAGGTCTGTGCATGAGAAAAAAACGCTTCGGCAGACGGCGCGTCGACATTTGGTATATCATGAGAAATGACTAGGCGTTCATCAAAATCACGGAAATCTGTTTCCAAGCCATAGCCGCGTGTTAAGCATAATTTCAATGCTTCTATGCTGTTCGGCAAGATCTTGCCGCTATGCGCTCCGCGATGCCCAATAAGTTTCATATTTTCTCCCCCCGTTCCAGCACCGTAAAAATTTCATCAATCACTTCATCAAGTGTTATCTGAGGATTCCATCCCAAGCGCCTAATTTTATGAGAAGAAACATGCAGCGGTTTTACGGCATCCGCTTCTGCCTGCGTAACTGACGGGATTTCAATCTCTGCTTTTTTTCCATATCTTCTTTCATAGAACTTAGCTGCTGCAAAAGCCAGGTCGCGAATGCTGTACGTGACTTCGCTGCTGACGTTATAGACCTCATAAGGATTATTTTGCATTGTTTTTAAGAGAACTACCGTCGCCTTTGCGACGTCGCGAAGCGGCACAAAATCCCGTTGCGGTAGTCCGTTGGATTTGAGAGTAATCTTTCCCGTCGCAAGTACAGTTCGGCAAAAGTCATTTAATACCAAATACCACTTGTCAGCACCTATCGGAGCCCCAATGCCATTCGTCAAACGAACCACTGCAACCGGAAGACCTTCTTGCTTAGAAAGTTGCTCCAAATACTGCTCCGCAAAATAATGAGTCAGCCCATAGTCCGTTTGCGGCTTAGGGACTGTATCTTCGTCAATATTCCCAGAATTGCAGCCATACACATGAAACGTGGAAAAATAGATGAATTTCTTTACACCTTCACGAACAGCATCCAGATAAAGCTCGCGCGTCGCATAACTATTGGCCAACAAAGCTTCTCGTGATTGCTGTTTCACTAACCGCTCATCAAGATTCGCCAGATGAACTACTTCGCCCACGCCATGACAAATGCCAGCGATGGTCGCCGTATCCAATAATTCCATATGGCGGCAATCATTGCCTTTTGCGTTGCGGGAAGTAATAAATACCTCTGTTCCACATTCTTTTAACGCATTGACCAAATAATGGCCTATATACCCATTACCGCCTGTAATCAAAACACGCTCTTGATTCATAATCGGCTGCCACCTTCACCGTCTTCAAATTCCATGAAAACATCTACTTACGAAAAACTTGCATTATCCGATCTGCAGCTATTCCACGCTGTATCATTTTGTCCTTCAAAATACCAAAAGTCTCCCTATCTTGAATTGCAATCAATACGTAATCAAAATCTCTGCGCTCCAAACGATCCACACCTTGAATTGGATATCCCAGTTTTTGGTTATTTTGGTCGACCCAACCACAAACCTCCCAATTATCATAGGCTAACAATCTTGCGTACATCTCTTTTCCGTTTTTTCCTGCCCCATAAATTAACAAGCGGCTCCCGTCAGGTATACCATCTATGCATTCGTAAAAATTCAGTCCATGCCGAACCTGATAAGCGTCTACATAAACGATCTTTTCAGGAGGGAAATATTGCCAAGCCTCCCAATTATCCTGAATGATACCTTTTGCCAACATCTCCAATGACGATGCGCGCACATTGACGAGGATTACATTCCCATACGCATAGCAACATCCGGGATTGATTATGACATTTTTGAAATAACCTTCCGCCTCGTTTGCTTCTTCATCGTTATTTGAAATGATAACCCAATCCTTCGCCACACCTTGTAAAAAAACTTTTTTCCATTCCTGAAAATTTGTGTGAAAAAATTCCTTCGGATAAATATTCCTATTATCCTTGCTGGTTCGCTTATGATTTGCCGCTTCAATGTACTGGCTTCCACGTGTAAACCCCTGATAATCCTCTTCCCGGTAATTTGCGGGCTCATGAATAACGTACATGCCTTTAGCAATTTTAGGGCTATGAATTTTCTTTAGCCGTTCATACATCTGCGGAGTAATATCGTCTCGTTCGTCGGAGGATATGCGTTGGGGTACATCCAAACAAGCAGAACACAACTCGCACCATTGCAATTGCTCCCCGAACTCATCAGGCGTTCTTTTCCACCAGCCAGGTTCTATCTCCCAGCCTCCCGGTCCATGAAAAAGCATATCCAGAGCACCGGCAATCTCACAAAAGAACGCTCCCTTAGGCGTAATTGTTGCCGACCACGAACTCTGCGCAAAACAGGCGTCGCGTTTCTTGACCCAAATGTCATCGGGAATTCCTAAATCTTTGCGGGGCATGAGCAGTGCTTGATGAAGGCAGGTATTGTCATGGTCGTTCAAGAATTGCCTATGAAACGTCTCATTTATCACTTCAAAGTGTTTATAATACCCTGCATTCAAGCAACTCCATAATCCTGTTTTAGCATCATGTGACTGATCCAATCTCGTCTTAATGTAATGGAGCATATCTTCTACAGGATATCGAAAAGTCGCTATCTTTTCCGCCAATCGGCTCTTCCGTAAATATTCCAAATATCTTTCAAAATCCGGATGCAATGTCGGTTCTCCGCCGATAATTCCAACCATACGCGGAAAATCTTTCAACGAATCCACAGCCTTTTGAAAGGTCTGGTAGTCCATAAAAAAGGGCTGCTGATGATGACCGCAAAAACGCGTACAATTTGAACAACTATGCACACATACATTGGTAATATCTATTTGTATAACTGTCATATCTGCCGGAGAACGCACACTAATCCCCCTCTCTCTATATAGGTCAGTATTAAATCACAGATAAGTAATGTTTAAATCCTAATTCATTCAAAATTTTTATAATTGACGTCTGATGAATTTCTGATGTTGCTATAAGAACCAATCCATTTTCTCTATATTTTTTCAATTCATCAATTTGATAAATAGGTTTCTCAAATTTCACTACAGTTTTATCTGTTACCGCTATAGCATAATCTGTTATGTTTAATTTATCTAAGTTTTGGATCAGCTTCTTACCAAATGTTCCGCATCCATAAACAATTAATTTCTTGTATAATCCTCTTCTTTCAATTAATTCTTGTAGTATATAATTCCCAATTATATCATTTCTCTGCTTGATAAACAGTCTAAACATAATCTCATAAAAGCTTGTTTTCAAATCAATTACATCTAATGATTCCCCTTGCCTGAGCAAAACATTTACCATGTTATTAATATATCTTTGATATTGGCTGAGACATATATATATGGAATCAACTATTTCTGTGTCCAATTGCATCTTCCGAATACGCAACAATATTTCAACAAAACATATAAACATTCCCGCCAATCTTTCATGGTTAATAGAAGAGGTAACCGACTCCGAATGTCTTCTGTAACGATAACAAATCTCTTGTATGCATTTCACTCTTCTTGCCGCCATCAGTACCTCAAAAGAAAACAAGGAATCCTCATGCGGCGCCCCTATCTCGAAAAAACAAATATTATGTAAAAGCAAAAAATCTTTTCTCCAAAATTGACGCCACACCGCTTGTGTATATTCACTATCATTTATAAGCATGGAAAACATTTCTTCACCATTTGTAACATTTGAATATAAATGCGATCGGCATGCTTTATAGGTTCCTTCCACTATATTTCCTTTTTCATCGATAACCTCTGCGTCAAATAACACACCATCTAAATTGTTTTCTTCTATCTGCTTATATAGTGTTAACAGAGCATCTTCGCAAAGCATATCATCCGAATCAGCAAAAAACACATATGTCCCTTTCGCTTTTCTCAATCCAACATTTCTTGAGTAAGCCAGCCCCATATTCTTTTCATTTTTGATATATGTGAGTCGCGAATCAGTCAAGCAGTATTTATGTATAATATCTGCCGACCTATCCGAGGAAGCATTGTCGACGCAAAGGATTTCAATTTCATGTAACGATTGGCTTGCTATACTCCTCAGGCATTCATCTAAATACTTTTCCGAATTGTATACTGGAACGATTATGCTTACCCTTATATCTTCGCACTCTTTAAGCATTTTCGTTCACCTCCATTATCAATCCTCATTTACAAAAATTGCGTTCGTATAGTCCACTGTCGTGTACCACAAATACCCTTTCCCCATCATAAACCGCACCAACGCCTCCTCGTCGCAATGGTCAATCTCCACCATAATGATTTTTGGTCGATACTTGTCGTAATCAATTCCACGGACAATCGTATCATCCTCGCCTTCGGCGTCGATCAAAAGAATATCCGGGCAATCGCCTGCTTCCTTAATCAATTCATTGATGCCAATCAATCGAACTTCATAACTTTTTGTAATATGGCGTTTTTCCGACGGGGCAAAATCTTTTTGAAAATTTTCGTGAAGGCTGCTGGAGCTAAGCGTATTGGACTCGTAAAAAGTCGCTGTAGGCTTTTTTTCTATGTCTGTCACAGCCGCATGAAGGAACCGATCTTCGGGACGAAAGATTTTTGCCGTCTCCGCTACGACAGGCATAGGATCGACCAAAAGCCCACGCGCTCCAGCAGCATATAGAAAATAGCTGTTATTGCCTCTCACTGGATCATTAGTTCCAATTTCAATGTACTTCAACTCTGACGGCGTAAGTCCCAATTCTCTCACCAACAATTGTAAAACCATAGCTTCTTTTGTGCCGCCATATAGCTGTAAACACGGGGAAACTCCTTGTCCCCCTCCATACGCCATCGGCTCCGTTTCCATTGCTACAATTTTTTCAGCCGGAATATGAAGCTCATTCCGTAAGAAAGGGACTACCTGCAATAAAGACGCAGTAACATATATTTCGTCATAATTAGCTATATTGTTCGCCAATGCCTCGACAGTAATTCCATCGGTAAACTCCTTAATCTTCTCCGAGTTACGGTCGCAATGAGCGACAATTTGACAACGTTTTTCAATCGCCCTTCGATAGCGTTTATAGTTTTTTCCCAATCCATATACGACAATCCGTTTCATCCGTTTTACGCCTCCGATTCTTACAACCCGTTATTCTATCTCTGCTAACGGTTTTGCTCTTACGCAGTGCCGGCAAAGAATGTCCGATGTTTCCGAGGCCATTTGCTTCCGAAGTGTCTGCAAGGCTTTTCCGTTCATAATATCTTCATAAGACTCTTCCAACAAATTCCCCATCACATGTTTCATCCCAAAATCCATGCAGCAAAGTACCAAACTTCCGTCGGCGAGCATAATATTATGGTCAAGGCGTGCTGCTGTCGGGCAAAAAAGAGCTCCGCGGAAAACCCCTCCATGTTGTAGTTCATCCGACTGCAAACTTCCCGCACGGTCAATCAATTGCGTATCAGATATTTGAATATTTTTATCCTGCACAATTTCCATCGCTTCTGGCAAGATCAAGCTTTGGCTATTCACCAAGTCAATGAACGGCTTTCCGTTCACTTTCTTTGCGTTTGCCATCATCCGCAAAAACTTCCAATATTCCTCCGTCAAGGGGATATGTGCGTATAGCTTCGTATCCGGCAAATGGACAACTACCATCGTAAAAGGTATATCTTTTATCTTCTCCCAGATTTCCTCCGTCATTCCGACCAATGTGGTAAAGAGATTGACCTCACGTCCGGTGGAAGCTGTATAACGCATCATTTCCGCCGCTTCCGGATTCAAAAAAGGTTCCCCGAAGCCGGCAAATTCAATAATCGTATTCTCTGGCGTCTTGTCTAGGCACGTCTTATAGTCCGAAAAAGACATCATTGCCGTTCGTGCCTTGGAAAAATAACGGTTCACAAACAATTCTTGCGGACAATGACGACAGTTAACGCTGCATCCGGTTTTTGGCGTTACTTGAATGAGCGGGCGCAAGAAGCGTTCGTCCAAGTAGCAGGGCAGCCATCCCGGCATTTCAATCCAATCCTCACAGCCATGATCCCTCAAAGTCTTGACTACAACAGGATTAGAAGCTTTTTTTACACCAACAAGGATTACAATTCCCGTAGCATCTACCGCATGAATGCCTTTTACGGGCAAGCCACTCTTCTCCGGCGGATTCGCCGTCGGGTCAGTCACGCAAAAAAACTCCACGGGAATATTTTCCCTTTGCAAGAATCGATATAGTTTTTTTCCTATTACTCCGGCACCATAAATGGCAAGTCTTTTCCCTCTCGCAATTTCCCGCTTCACCTGAACAATATATTCTTCTTTTTTTTCTGCAAAATATTTTTCAGGTTCTGTCAATATTTGCGTACTCATATCTTCTTTCCCCATCCCTGTACACTGCATCGATTAGCCGCATCACACGCACCGCGTTGTCCACTATCTATCTCCTTACATTCTCGTTACGGCAAGTCGTTTTTGCAAATACCAAATCAGAATCCCACAAAAAGGGCGTTTTGGCATTTGCATCTCAATTTGCTGCAACAATTTTTCCATGCTTCTTTGCGTAGCCGTGCGTTCTTTGAACATTTCATACAATTTCTGCTTCAAGGCATTCAAAGCGGAAACTCGCTTCCCAATCAGCCCTGTATCATTAAGGTTCAGTATCTTGATGTCCTGCCGGAAATCATCGTTTGTCGAATCTATTCTGCCGTCATCATAATAGCGAATCGTCTTCATATGTGAAGGCTCTTGGGGATTGATACGCAATTCCTTGTCACCTTTCTTTGTATC
Source organism: uncultured Selenomonadaceae bacterium (assembly GCA_902778455.1). Taxonomy (GTDB): domain Bacteria; phylum Bacillota; class Negativicutes; order Selenomonadales; family Selenomonadaceae; genus RUG12372. The sequence goes on from CACYXR010000001.1 coordinate 140,853, forward strand.
GCAAGTATAATGCGCAGGGTCTCCTCCTTCCCCTCCATGACATACTGCCAGCATATTCCCATAATCCATCTGCAAAGCCGGATAGCAACTTCGCGGCTTGTAATGCTCAATCTTGGTGCTTTGATACGTATCCTCGATTCGGCACATGCAATACGCGCACAAATAGCCTTGTTCCTCTAATAAAGCGTGGCGGATAGGCTCTTTGCGAAGACCGTCAAAATCGCTGCCCGGCGTAACCCTGTCCTCAATCAATTCTTGCGGAACTTGGCCCTTACGGATATACAGCATCTTGTCAGCCCTCCTGTATCTCCATATTCTCCAAGTCCAGCGTAACTTGTGCTCGGATTACATCTTCGTCGTTTTCACCCAAAGTTTTTTTGAGCGTTTCCAAAATATTTTTCGCCTTATTCAAATCGTTATCATCAATGGCCTTGTGAAATGCTGACAAAGTGTTCATCACTACAGAAGGTCGAACTTGTGCCCCCATAATATCTCGCAAAATCACATCGACATCTTTACCATAGGTATCTTTGCTTAGCGGATAAACATTGCCATCACTCATTGTCAAAATGTGTTCCGCTTGTATATTCGTCAATACCGCAGGGGCGTGCGTTGTGTAAATGAATTGTACCTTTGGAAACACTTCCGAAAAACTGCGAATGATATTCTTCTGCCATGCAGGATGCAAATGCAAATCAACTTCATCTATAATGACAATGCCCGGCGTCCCTTCCAATACGCGTTCTCCCAATTGCGGATTTATGACAGCCATGCGATAGGCTATATCAGCAGCCATGGACAACACGCTTTTTACACCATCGCTCATTCGGAAAAGCGGCATAACCTCCACCTTTTCGCCATGAGAAATCTGCAAATCAATATCACTCACTTCAGCGTCGTAATCCACGACAATCTTCAAAGCATCATTTACTTCTCCGAAAAGGATTTCCAAGAATCTTGCCATAGCTTGCTTAACAGCGTCAAAAATTGGTTCCGGTCGTCTTCGTTCCATTAAGATCATTTTTTGAAACCATGTTCTTATCCCATCTATATCGACTTTGGCATTTAAGGCAGCACGGTATCCCGCTGGCCTTGGGAATCTTCCTTGATTCATCAACAATAAAGTCTCATTTCGCTCAGATGAAGAATGCCACTGTCTCTCCACTCCGTAAAACGCAACTACGGGCAACACCAATTTTTCATCCCATTGTTCCGCTTGATTCCTCCATTGCAATGCAAGTTGTCGTAATCCAAGATTGCCTGCATCTCCCAAAAGGCCTTTTGCTATACCTGTAGAGCAAAAGCTGCTATGATCTTCCCCAAAAATCGAAAAGGAAAGTTTCACCGTTACAGGATATTGCGGTATTGTTACAAATCCAAAAGATTTACGAGCAACATGTCGCCAAGCCTCCTCGGATAATTTTGACAAATCCGGCACCTCATACCCTGTTCCAGAAAGTATTTCAACAAATTCCACCAAGCCATAACAAATTCCCTGCAAGAAGGACGTCTTCCCCGTTCCGTTCTTACCAATTAACACAACATCTTTTTGAGGCAAGTCTACTTCCAAATCTCGAAAGCATCGAAAATTTTTGAAAGAAATTTTCTTCAAATACATCTACTTGACAACCCTTTCTCAATTGCACTCATATCTTCTTTCCCCATCCCTGTATACTGCATCAATCAGCCGCATTACCCGCACAGCTTCTTCCGGGAGACCATTTTTAATCTCTTTTCCTTTAACCACTGCATCATAAAACTCCGCCATTTCTAAAGCCCACGAACAATCCTCGTCAAAGCACATCGTATACTCTCGCGGTTTTCCCAGTCTTCCTGTTCGTGTCTCCAAATCCTTCTTGTAATAGGTAATGCTTTCTACGCCGTAGCTTCGTGTAGAAGTCAGGAGACCGTTCAACGCGACATAGCCACTCGTGCAAATAATGTCCATGTCGAACTTGTGCCGCCATTGGATTGCATTTGAATGCAAGGAAAGCAGCTGCCCCTTGTCCGTTTCCAGCATGGCAAAGGCGGAATCCTCCGTTTGCAAATCCTTCCAGACGAGATTATCCACCTTGCTCCCTAAAACATGGGCGTCGCTGTCGGTGAGGTAGCACATGAGATCCAGCATATGAATCCCTTGGTCGAGCAAAATGCCGCCCCCGGATAGTTCGGGATTATTGCGCCACTCCTTTATAAAATTCGGATTTCCCGCTTTCCCATAAACGCCGCGGATACAGACTACATCGCCCAAAAGTCCGGAATCAATCAACGCTTTCGCCTCAATCACCGAATTGTGCATTCTATGGTTGAAGCCAAACTTCAACACAGTGCCCGTTTGCTTTTGAACATCCCGCATCCGTTCCGCATCTTGAAGCGTTCGCCCCGGCGGCTTCTCGGAAAATACTACTATTTTTTTCTCCAGTGCGTAGCAGACTATATCAGGAATCACGCGATTAAACGTACATACAATAACAACTTCCGGCTTTACCTCCTCAATGCATGACTTCCACTCCAAATATTTTTTTGCGTCGTAGCCTGCCAATAGCTTTTCGTTTGTATCGCACACGGCGACAATTTCAAAGCCGCCGTGTCGCATCATAGCCTCATATCGGGTGACGCCCATGCGCCCCATACCAATGATTACCGTCCTGATTTTTTTCATGCCATCTTCTTCCTTGCAATAATCTGCGCGTAAGAGCTGAGCCCCGCCCGCTGAATAAACCGCTGGAACTCCGCTTCTGCATTCGGCGTCGCGGTATCCATGAAGTAGCGCATGAAATAATCCTCCTTTGCGATTCCATCCTTGTTCGCCCGAACATAATTGATGTCAAACGTTCCAGGCGTCGTAAATTCCAACAGCTCCATTCCAGCGCCTTCAAGCAATATCTTCAACCCTTCTTTCGACGGCATCAAGATATGCTCATACGGAAACACATTTTTATTGTTTTCACGAAGAAGCAATACATCCAGCCCACTGCCAACCTTCGTGCCCAAAATCAGTAGCCCTTGCGGCGCTAAGCTTTCATATACTTCTTGGAAGAAATCTTTAGGATTTTGCACTTGCTGAAGATAGTCAAACGCAAGAATCAACTCCGCCTGCCCTTGGTTCTCGTCTTGCTCTCTGGATAAAATCGAATTTTTCAGGTAATACACTCCACAAAGCTCGGAATGCTCCAGCATCTCGCAGAACGTCGTCCAACGATTCCCGTAATCTATAACGGAAAGCCCTTGATTCTTTCCGCAATAACGATACGAGCGAAACCGCAGCCAATCGACAATCTCCTCCCAACGCCCCCTGCGAACAGCTGCCCCTTCTTCTTGATATTCTTTCGAGCTGCGAATCGTTTTTAGGCTTTCCAATGACGCATACAATTTGACGTCCGCCTCGTCGACATCTGCCATGATGCTGTAGCAATGCTCGCAGCGCAGATATTGGACGCCCCATTTCCAAAAAAAGGTATGCATCTCGCCGCTGCCGCATATCAAACACTGTGATAACGTATCCCCATGCTTCGGATGCACAAGGGAAAACGCTTCCGCCAAGGCTAGTTCCTTACGAAAAAAAGGATTTTCCTTGATTCCCCTACGAACGCGCTCCTCTTCTTCCGGATCGTAATAATTAAACGCGGTCAGCATTTTCAAATTCTCCCAAAACAATCTTTGTTGCGTCCATAATTTCCGCATCGGTCACATCTGAATGTTTTTCTACGCCATCCCCATGGAAAAGGATACATGTGTGCATTCCGCCCGTATACTTCTTGTCATGCTTCATTGCTTGCAAGTATACATCTCCTGAAAAAAATTCCGTTTTCAATAAATCAGGCGTCACTATTTGAAAAAGGACGCGTTGTATATTTTGTTTCATTTCGGTTGTTATGTATTGCCGCTTGCAAGAAATCTCGTTCGCTACCATCATCCCGTAAGAGACTGCTTGCCCATGCGGGATCGCATAATCAGACGTCGACTCCAACGCATGACCAAAGGTATGCCCGAAATTCATAACATTTCGCGGTCCTCGGTCGAATTCGTCTAATTCAATCATCTTTTTCTTGAAACGAAGGGCTTTTTCAATCTCTCGAAGAAGGATCTGTTCATCTTTGGCAAGCAGCGCGGAAAGATTTTTCGCCGTCGACAAAAAACTTTCATAGCCAGCCATCAGAGCACACTTCACAATTTCACCCAATCCGCTGAGATAATCTTTTTCCGTCAATGTTCGGATAAAATTCGTATTCACATAAATTTTCCTAGGCGGATAAAAATACCCCAAAATGTTTTTATAGTGTTCAAAATTCAAGGACGATTTGCTTCCTATGCAACTGTCGGTCTGTGCTAAAAGCGTCGTAGGAACAAGCACCCAAGAAATCCCCCGGTATAATATATTGGCAACAAAGGCCGATACATCCTGTACAATGCCCCCGCCAATAGCGACAAGCACAGCATTACGCTTGGAAGGCAACGCCAGCATTTCTTTGACAATGCATAACGCCTCTTGGATATTCTTGTTTTCCTCGATTGCCTCCATAAGGAAATGCGGCTTGCCTTGAAAAAGCGGTCTCAGTTCTTGCTCGTATAGTTGATATACTTGCTTATCCACGACAAAAAATGCATTTTCAATTCCGGCAATTTTCTCTATAAAAGAAAAATCGGAACAAAAATCAGCCTCGTATGGTCCTGTATAAGAGTTTACTTCCAGTACTTTCATTGAATTGTCAGTCCTCCATCCACGAGAATCTGCTGTCCGGTAATGTAAGTATTGCCTTCATTGCCTAAGAAAAAAACCACCTTTGCGATTTCCTCCGGCGTCGCCAACCGCCCTAACGGAATATCCTGTTCCATACGCTTGATTGCGTCCTCCGAATTGTTTTTTCGCGTTAAATCCGTCATCGTTTGTCCCGGCGCAACTGTATTCACCAAAATCCCAAACGGCGCCAACTCCAATGCCAATGTCATCGTAATGCCATGAATACCATGCTTGGTGGCACTATATATGCTGCGTCCCGCCTTGGTGATGGCTCCCCAAATCGAACCGATATTTACGATCCTGCCAAAATGATGTTCCTTCATATATGGGACAAAGCCCCGAAGCAAGCAAGTCGGCGACAAAAGATTGACATGCATCATTTCCCGCAAATCATCATCGGTCACACAGTCAATGTCGTTGATATGGTTGCAACCGGCATTATTGATGATAATATCATATCCCGATCCTTGCCGCGCGGATATAAATCGTTGCACGGACATGCTGTCGGAAAGATCCATTTCCTGCCGGGAAGGGGCCTCCACGATATAACCATTCTGCCGATAAAGCACCACAATCGCTGCACCTATCCCTCGGCTACCGCCTGTAACCAAAACCTTCACGCCAAATCCTCCAAAACGAGATACCTCGGAGCAGTCTTTCCTGCCTCCTGTCGAGCCTGGATCGCTCCTTCGGCGATACGCCAGTCTTCTTCCGTGTCCAAATCGCAAGATTCATCCTTGGGAATAGGGAACGTACCTAACTTTCCGCCAAAGACCGGGCATTGCCCCTGTTGCTCCAATTCCATGAACGTACTGCGTTTCCATGCTGTCAACGCCCAAACCGTTTTTTCCACCGGCTCCAACATCTGACTGTTGACTTTGTTATGAATATCAAAATTAAGCGCTTTCCCATGATAGAAGGATTCAGCTTTCTCGGAAACCGTCGACAATATGGTATCATAATCATTTTCGTTCACATACTGCAAAAAATTATGAATGGTTTCCACGCGTAGCAATGGCGATGTGGAATTTACCATAATCACGTAGTCGCATTCGTGATGGCACATAAAATGATAGGTAAATTCCCGATTCGTGCAGCTGTCGGCCGAAAATTCCTCCGGGCGCTGATGAAATCTTGCTCCCATCTTCTCTATTGCTTTTCCGAGCGCTACGCTCTCCGTATTGACCCAAACACTTTCAAAATCAGGGATCTGCAACGCCAAATCGATAGGATATTGAATCAAAGGTTTCTCCGCTAGATAGCGGAGATTTTTTTTCGGGATGCGCTTCGAACCGAGCCGAGCCGGTATCATGGCAATCATTTTATATTTCATAGCGTTCTCCTTTTATTCGACGCCTAAGTCCCTAAGCAGATTCCTCACAGCGTCTGTTTCCATGCTCTCGCGGCAATCGGCAGTATAGGTGCAAATATGAGGCGTCAACAGTGCGTTTTTACACTCCCGGATTTTCCCGGTATAAGGTTCCTGCCAAAGGGCATCGCCCCAGAATCCACCAATCCGCCCGTCTTGCAACCGCTCATATAAAGCGTCTTCATTGACCACTTTGCCTCGGGCGCTATTCAAAAGCACCGCGCCCTGCTTCATCCAATCCAGCTCTTTAGCGCCTAAAACCTCATCATTACCGCTCACATGCAGCGTAACCGCATCCGCCGTTTTCAAGCCCGTTTCCAATGTGCAATTGGAGACCTCTTCGTTGAATTTGTCATACGCCAAAATCTCCGCGCCCAAGCTGCCGAGCAAATAGGCGACTTTCTTTCCAATACGTCCCATTCCAATGACAAAAACCTTTTGCCCTCGAATAGAAACGCCCATCCGCTTCTTCCAAACACCGTCATGAACATCTTTACTGGAAGCAACAATGTGATGATTAAGCGCCAACAGCGCGGTCAGCGTCATTTCTGCAACTGCGTCTGTCGGTCCGTCCGGCGTATTGGAGACTTTAATGCCATGCCGCTTTGCCGCTCCCTGATCCACATTGTCCATGCCGATACCGATACGAGCAATTGCCTTAAGCTTTGGAGCCTGCTGAAATACCCGCTCCGTCAATGGCTCCAATCCCGCCAATAATCCATCCGCATCCTGTAAATGCGCGATAATTTCATCCTCTGTCAACCGGCGCCCGTAAGGATTGGGAATTACCGTCAGCCCTTTATCTTCCAACAAAGCCAGCGGCTTCGGGCTGCTATCCGAGAACGATGACGCCCCGATTGCTATTTTCATTCTCCCGCTTCCTTTCCTTATCGGAAACAATCCATCTTAATTTTTATGACGCCTTTTTTTACATTAGCACATTTCCCGTCCAGACTTTCCTGTGGGCGATGAGCTTCATGAGGAAAAATCATCGTAAACCAGCCGGGAAGATTGGCAACGGATAGGCACGGCGCCGTATCCGCCGCGAATGTCAAAAAATCTTTTTCTGCATCCGCTGTAAGCTCATGCAACTCTTCCCGCGGGAAAATGTCTATCCCTTCGCCGCCGACAAGCGTAAATTGAATATCTACGTAATCATCATGCGCTTCAATCATACAATCCTTCGGCAACTTCGTCGGGTAGGACATGATTCGAGCATAGACCTTATCCTTATTAATATTCGACCTTTCCTCCGGCATATCCTTCCGAACATTGGCAAGAAAGTTCGCAATGCCCTCCCGCTGCTCTCCGGGTAAATATAATGCCAATCGGTTTAGTTGATCATGAACCATGAAATAAACCCTCTCGCTTTTTCAATGTATCCCGCCCATATAAGTCTCCAAAAAACAATCCAACGCCGCATGGAGTATAACAGCATGGGTGCTTTCCACCAAGCCGTAAAAATCGAGTGGAACGTAAAAATTCAAATCTCCCAAAGAACGAGAGCGATTATCTGCCTTCATGCCGGAAAAGGTAATACAATATGCACCTTTCTCTCGCCCTGCCTGAAGCGCCTTCACGATATTCGGCGAATTGCCGGAAGAGGAAATCGTCACCAAAATGTCCTTCTCCGAAAGGATGCGTTCAATCCGATAACTAAATACATCCTCATAAGAAAGGTCGTTGCTGATAGCGGTGATATGCGACACCTCAGAACAAGTATATGTATTCATCTTCGCATTCTGGAACCAGTCATGCGACATATGTTCCGCCATACTGGCGCTGGCTCCATTGCCGCAGAAAAACGTCAATCCATGTTTCTCGTCGCGAACTTGTTTAGCACGTTCACACCAAAGACGAATAGCATCTTTTACGTTAAGTGGCTCACCGTTATGAACAGTGGCTTGCATGTCACGCAATCCATTAAATACAGTTGTCATGTAATTATCATAAAACGGTTTCATGTCGTTTCCCTTCTTACACCTTCTGCTTGCAGCAACCGCTCCAGCTCATAAAACTCATCAATGCTTTTCGGCACAGGACGACCATAGCGGATAGGACGCTCCTGCAAATCGTCGTAAAGATAATATTTCAGGCATTGCGCCATGTGCAACAAAAACGCTTCCTGCTGCTCCTGAGCGAAACCATTTTCAAGTGCCTCTTTGATTGTATCTTCTATCTTGTCTTTCTCAAACGCCTCATATGTACAACCTTTCCCGCGGAGTTGCGTATATCCAAGCATCACAACAGGTTTGTAACGAGTCAGCGCATTATAGCTTGTGGCAGAGAGAATTGTAACCGTTACATCCGCAAAATCAATTAGTTCATTTATATCGCCCATTTCTAGAAATATCGTATTCGAAGGCAACGATGACACCTGCTCTCGTTTAACATACATGGGATGTGGCTTATAAATGAAATTCCAGTCATTATCAACACATATTTGAGCAATATAAGCAGCGGCCTCCGTAGAAGATTCGAACATAGGAGAGTGATATTTACGAGTATTTTCGGTATATGGAACCATATTTGAAGATGTGTCATTTTGCCCAGCAAAAAACACAACAGGCCTTCCAATCTTTATTTTCGCCATAAGTATCTTTTTATTGTCATTTTGGGGTTGACGTTTTCTATTCAATTTACTTTCATACAAATAGCGCCAAACATCCCTTGCTTCTTTTAAATCCACTTCACTAACTGTGAGTTTCTTGAATTCGTTTACGTAAATGGCTGGTAAGCTTGCCCCCATTTCCCCTCCATGCAAATCGAACGCAAGCGTTCCCGGAATGATACCTTCATGCGTAGAAACCACAGGGATATTTCTTTCCCTACACATATGCGCTAAAAGTGCATGAGGTGGAGTGACCGTCGTGCTGCACAAAACCGCATTTGGCTGTATATAGTCAAAAAAAACGTCAAGATATTCAGCAAAGCATTTAACTTGATAATAGCAGTCCGTAACATTTCTATCCCCAGTATAATAATATATATGATTCGCTATACTCACTAAAAAAGGATTTTCACTTATCTCTTCTTTAATCTTTTTTTCTAATTGTATATTATTTAAAATTTTAGTTCGGGAATGAAATATTTTAGGATGAACAATAGAATCTGCATCAAAAATTCGTTTAATATCTTCTTTTCCTCCCCAATAATCATGTGTAATGATATTAAAAAAAATGCCATTTTTTCTCAACTGTACAAAGAAATCTGTATATAACTTAAATGTCACCAATCTGTCAAAGAAGACCACCGTACTATTTCTCCATATCGATACAGCCTTTTTTAAATCAGTTACAGCACGATTTAAATCATTTTGGATCTCTTCGATTGTCATTTGAGTATCAAAACGACCACACGATACATAGTCAACATTCTCTATCAAGCCTTGGTTTTGTAAAAACGGAACAATTTCCGAATAGATTGTATATGGAACATATACAAAAAGTTCATGCCAATTATTAATATCTTGTGGGTGCAACACTTTTTTCCCCAAGAATTCCTTTCGTTTTAAATTTCGATCTATAAAGAAAGAAATCTCGTCCTTTTGCATATTGGTTGAAAGGACTCGATTCGCAACTGCGCCAGCACCCCAAAACACTTTCTTTTTATGCAAATTCCTTATATCAGACATATGCACCTTATCCTCCAAGGAAATTCAATCATTATCCAAACCATTATCGATTTCTCGTATCGCCCATAATGTTATTTCAGCCAATTCTGTAACCTTATTAGTGATTTGGTTATATGCCTCTGAAAGATTTGTCTCCACTTTTGCATGCCCAATAGAATTTCTGAGTAGAGTATATATCGTTTTTTCTTCCACGTCTTTACCAAGATATTCGGTCTTTTTATTTTCACTACACTTTTTTCGGATAAAACTATCTACACATTTCTGGGTTATTCGTTTTTTTCCTTGGATTGTTTCTAAAGCACTCGATAGGATTGCATACAAAAGCATATATTTTGTCACATCATCCTGTGGAAGCATTGCCATACGATATAACATCTCCCACTCACTCATTCCTTGATTCTTGCTCAAACAATCCTTGATTTCCTTGATTATTGCCTCACTACTTGGAACAGTCATCTTGCATACAATATCGGTGCAACAGCTCTTTCTTCCTAAAATATCACTCTCTATGTACTCAAGACTCCCAACATGTGCTTTCGTACAAAGCGAAATATTACCAAGCAAATTTTCACAGGCAAAACTTAAACGCGGATCATCCGCAGACTGAATCCTAGCTATCGGATTGAGATAGACCTTGAACTCAAATACGCCAAAATTTTCTTTGTCTTGCACAATCTCAATGTCTGTAATAATATCCGTATTATCTTTCAATTCACAAATCAACGGTTCGCGCAAACCCAGCTTATCTATATGAACTCGATATCTTACATAATCCTTCTTGACCGCTTTCTCCATATACTCCTCTATACTTTCTATTACAATCTCCGGTGTGATACTGTACATACATTCTGGCTCATGTAAATTACGCGCACAACGACCTAAATCACTATACAATCCGTAACAATTGTGACACTTCCCCGCCTTGATATTGATGTTTTGTGGATAGCCAACATATAATACATTTGTCGGTCCAAACAAAACAATACATTTTGTCCCTAATTGGGTTGCCAGGTGAACCAAGCCGCCTTCAATATCCAAATGGAATATGGAATGCTTTAAAACATATTTTACAAGCTCAAAGCTCTCCCCTAATATATACTGATCTGCTCCTTGGATTTTTTCCGCCGATTTTGTCCCCAACTGAACGACTTGGATGTTAGGATATTTCTCCTTGAATATTGCCACTGTCTTTTCAAAATAGCTAATGGGCCAAGCCTTTGCTACAAGGTGCATATCTTCCGAGTCGCCGTTTCCAAAATTGACCGTGATATAACGGTATAATCCTAAAGAACGGAAGGACTCTGCAAAGTCCTTCCGCAACGGAATGTGAACTTTTGAATCCTTAATGTCGAATATTTCCTCATAAGAAAAACTTGTATAGCAATTATTCCCCTTATAAACATTCCGCATAAATACAATGTATTTAGGAAACTTGGACACATTCGTCATTGGGTCAAGCGTCATTGCTTCCAGTTTTTTTATTTTTTGTATAAAGGACTCCGGAAGTTCTTGCACTTGGCTTGGCAAAAAACTATCCACTTCTATAAAATATGCTTTTAACGTCAAAGCCAAAACATATTTATGGTATTGTGCATGGTACAAAACGCCATTATCTTGCACCAATTCATTCAGCTGTTGAAAATCCGAGTAAAGCCATGACAAGTCGTTGCAACAATAAATATCAAGTAAGCAATTCGGCAACAAGCGAGCCAGTTCCTCTACCAACCGTTTTTTTATAATTGCGTCTCCAACCCCTCCGACCATATATAGTGCTATCGGCACATTGGATGACTCCTTATCCATGTAAGCGAAGTGTCCACTCAAATCTTTGTTTTTCTCTTTCTCCTCACACGGAAGCGCCTCCATTTCAGATATATTCCTTTCGCAAACACATATAATCGCCTCGTCTGCAATCCCTTGATAATGCAAAATTCGTTTAATTTCCCTCAAGAAATGGTCATTCCGCAACGCTACAACGACATGGTCAAATGTCAATGCAGCAATTTGTTCTGGCTTATATAATGGAGCCCCAAAAGGCGCAATCTTTTCCGCATTTTTGTCTATAAAAGCTACAATTTGACAATACTTCGTAATTTGTATTTGCTTTAAATACTCTCGTCCCAATATGCCCGCGCCATAAATCACAATCTTCGAACCTGGTCGAACCTTTTCGTATGGAAAAAGATATTTATACACTTCCGATTGCACGCCTATCCCGCCTCCAATCATTGGAAACATAAAAGTCGACAAACCTGCCTTTAATTTTCACTTCGTAATCCTTACAGCTACTTGAACCCCTCGTTCATTATACCCAATGTACTCGTATTGTTTTCCGGTATCTTCAATAAACTCCTGAAACGCCTTGTATTCATGTTGTTTCCAACCTGGGTAGTTGAAATATTCGTCAAATAAGATAACAGTCCCCGGAACAATCCTGTCTTTTAACGCATATAGAACTGTATGCGTCGATGAATATAAATCGCAATCAATATGAATAAACGAGCACACCCCTTCGTGTTTATCCAAAAACTGCGGCAGTGAATTCTCGAACCACCCCTTCACTAAAACTACATTGGAATTAACATCCGGCAACCTTCCTTGCCGATCACAAGCCCCTTTAAATGCACTGCAAATTCCTGCGCCCGGTCCCCAATCTTCAGGAATTCCCTCAAAACTGTCGAATCCGTAAATGGTATGCCCCGGCTTCAATGTCGAAAAATAATTGATAGACCTCCCGTTAAAAACACCAAACTCCATAAACATTCCAGCAAGTACAGTCTCATGCAAAAGAACATACTCCCACAACTTAGGAAGATCAGGAAAAGGGCGTGCTGTAAGCATGTAATTCAAAACATATTCCACTGCTTGACGAAAAGCTTCTTCAAAAAGAGCCGCTTTAATTTCTGATGTATGTTGTTTTGGAAGGATACCCAAGCCTGACCCCGGATGCGGGAAAAGCTCCACACATTGGCTCTTTGGCACATGTTTATACAATGCTTCCCGTATTTCATCCCAAATATCCGGCCTATCACTTGCAATCAATACTTTCGCGCCCTCGATATCTGTACCGGTAAGATCGTCAAGGCTTTTAATACCGGGATATTTCTTGGAAAGGAAATTATCTACAATCGCATACTCTTGTATGCCAAAATACAGGTTGAGGATACCTTTGACGATTTTCCCTTCCTCTCCGAAAGGATAAATGATAACTTTTCCCAGTACCCCCCTAATTTCAGATCACGTATTCCATTTTCAGCAAACAGTGTATGATTTACGAAACGATATTCCATGACAATGCTCCTTTTTCAGGCCCTATCCCACATCACTTTCCAATAATCAACGTACCGTTGCAATCAGGAATCGGGAATTTGACGAAACGACCATTCTTTTCCTCATATTCATTTACCGCTTGTTTCACACCGCGACCAAAATCTTTGCCATTATAATCATGAAGCATGATATACCCCCCCGAAAGCACTCTCGGATAAAAATATTCTAGGCCGGCAAGCGTCGGTGTGTACAAGTCACAATCTATAGAAACAAAGGCGTAGGCAATATCTTCCTCCGGCACGGTTAACGGAAACCACCCTTTGCGAACAACACACATTTCAGAACATGGCATTTTCGCAATGACGAAATCAACACTTGTATTTTTAAAATCGTCGTTTCCGATGACACCATCTTCGAAATACCCTTTGCCCATTTCTGCCGCTAATTCGTCCTTGTCAAAGCCCTCAAAAGTGTCGAACAGGAAAAATCGCCTGTCGGGGAAAGCGCGATTGATCCGTGCGGCAAAATTGCCTCGGTTGACGCCCAGCTCAGCTACATCCCCGCCAACGCCGTTCGTTTTTATCTCCCGCGCAAGAAGCTCCAACGTTTCATGGCGGCAGTAGTCCGCACTATATACCGCTTCTGTACCGTAAAGTTCCACTTTCTTATCGCCTGTCGCTTCCAATACGCGAGTCATAACGACAGGAGACGCGCACCGTATGTCTGGGATGCCGTGATTTTTCTCAATATATTCGGGATATATTTCCGCGCATAATGTAAGCTTGCTCTTGGAGAATCCCATATCCAGCAATGTGGAAATTGTCTCCAAATGCGTATTCGCAATGTAAATTTCATCAAAGTCGACTTTAGAAATTTCCTCCACTCCATACAGAGGAAAGCCGTTAAAACTGTCCGACGTTTTTCTTGTTTCAACGAATCCCATAATATCCACGTCATTTTTCAAATAATGATAAAGGAGATTCGCTATGCGCTTGGTTCCATAAATCAACACTTTTTTCAAGGCAAGTCCTCCCACCGTCAAGTCCACTCGGTAATTTCTCGCTTGCTGACCTCCCATGGATGGTCAAAGCTCCTTTTTCTCGTATCACAATAGCGACAAACGGGCATGGGCCTCGCAAGATACGCGAAAATCTCGTCCGCCGACTGAGCTTTGTATATATCTATGCCATCCTGCTCACTGAACACGATATATTCCTTTTGAAAGAACCGATTGAACAAGTACATATTGGAGGCAATAGAACAAGTATAAAGCCGCCCTTGCTCCAGCGTAATGCACCGGTTCGCATTTGTGCAATGCAGGAAACTCTCCTGCGGGGATTGGCCGCCTGTCAAATCCAACGGGCATTTCCAAAGCGTATGGTGTCCGCCTGGCTTGTTCGTTTGCAAGTATTGGTACTCCACGCCATAGCGTCGCGCCGTCCGCTCCAATTCCTCATAATCGGTTGGAACGGGATATATCGTCGGCTCAATGACAATCCGAAGTTCCCGGCAAGGCGCCCAAAACGCCTCGCCCATCTTGGGAAGCAATGTCCCGTTTGTGTCCAAACAAATCTTAGCCTGCGGGAAAAATTCACGCGCTGTTCGCAGGAAGGATGTTACTTCCGGGTGCAAAAGAGGCTCGCCACCCAAAATGTGGATTTCATTTGCTTTATCACCGAAAAGTGCTGCGATCCTCTCCATATCCTGCCGATAGACGGAAAAATCCATACAGTCCGATGCGTTACCAAGCGGCGCGAAGTGATCGCACCCCTTGCAGTTTAGGTTGCAATGTTTGGTGATATTCACTTCAAAACGCAACGTATCATGTGCCGCCATGCGCTTTTTTTGCCGTTCCGCTTCCCAATCCTGCAAAAGCTCCGGCGGCACATGGCGGACAATGCACTCGTCCACGACGCCTGCCTCCCGAAGCTGTTCGTACAGTTCCGTGATGGACTTCGCCGCCGTCAGAAGAAAGATTTCCCCCGCATATCGCCGGACAGCCTCCTCCACAGAAAGCACTACGGTATCAAGATACGCCCCTTGTCGCTCCGGCAGACTGTCGCAAAAGCAGATGGAATACTTAGGAAAATCCACGCGTAATTTCTTGTAGATTGCCGTGCCACGATCGCCACGACCGAAAATCACGAGCATATTTTTTTGTTTGAGGATTTGTAAAAATTGTTCCATTTGCATCTCGATAATCATCCCTTAATTAAAGGCGAAAATGCTTTTCCACCCTTTCCATCACTAACTCTGGCGTGATGCCGTACATACACTCCGGTTCTTTCATCCCCCGTGCACATTGATTGGCATCCGGATACACGCCGCAGCATTCATGGCATGTACCCGCCTTGATGTTTATATTTTCTTCATAGCCATAGTACTTTTCCCACGTCGGTCCAAACAAAACGAAGCATTTTGTCCCGAGCTGTGAGGCCAAATGCACAAGACCACCCTCGACATCGATATGAAAGATAGCATTTGCCAGAATATGTTCTGCCAAGGCAAAAGTCTTTCCCAGCATATAGTGATCAACGCCCTCAATGCGCTCCGCTTCAGCTGCGCCAAGTTGTACAATGGACAGCGCCGGATAATTTTCCTTCAATAGCTGAACCAATCGAACAAAATTTTTATGCGGCCAGGATTTTGCGACTACACTATTATCCTTACTCGCTCCGGCGTCGCAGCTCATCGTGATATACTGCTCGCCAAGCCGCAAATCCTCAAACTTTTGCTTCCATGCACTATCAAGAGGGATGGAGACTTTCTTGTCAAAAATCGAGAAAACTCCGTAATTATATGTGGAATAACAATTCTGCCCGTTGAAAATGCGCCGAAGAAAAATTGCGCTGCGCGGCGTCGCGGTACTGAAATTTTCTTCCTCCGTCCGTTGCTTCAATGTTCGAATCATATCTACAAAGCGAGTGTCGCAGGAGCGGAATTTTTCCGGCGCAAATCCATCTACCTGCAAAAAACCAGAACCGGAAATCGAAAGCGCAAGCGCATACGCTGTTTTAAAGGCGTTGTATCGCGTTCCCAAATTGTCGCGAATCAAATTGATATTTTCAATATCGCTATATAAGGTTCGCAAAATCTCCGACTGCTTAGAGCAATAAATATCCATCAGGCAATCCGGCGCAAAGCGAATCAGTTCTATGATAAACCGCTTGATGAAAATGTAATCGCCAATGCCGCCCGTCATATAAATAAGAATCGCAGGCTGTTTTTTTGAAAACGCCAGCTCCGACGAGGGAATATCAGAAGCCGTAGAACCGAAATCGTCGGGCAACTCCCGTTCAAAAATAAAGACAATCTTCTCTTCCGGCACGCCTTCTTTCTCCAAGGTGTTCCGCACGTCCAGAATCCCGGTCGCGCCACGAAGCGCAATAACGACAAAATCGAAAGATAATGTGTGAATCACTGACGGCGCGTAGACCGGAAACGGAGAAGATTCATATTTTTTATAATTGCGATCCACCATACCGATGAGATTGCAATATTGAGTCAGACGAATTTGCTTCCAATATTCGTGCCCCAGTATACCCGCACCATAAATCAAGACATTCGACCCAGCGGGGACTTTTTCAAAGGGAAACAGGTATTTGTAACAATTGTTCATCCTGCTCTTCCTCCGCTCTCCCTTCCACGTTATGTGAGACATCATCGTTCTTGTCTAGAATTATCTCTAAGAAAAGCAATCTTTCCTTCATGACTAGATACCCCGTATGCTTGAATCTTTTCGTACACGGGAGAAAAATATTTTGAGCACTTGCTTGCAACTTGTTGCGGGACAATTTGAGAAAGCATTTTCGCTCCATCAAATTTTTTGGAATATTGAAGCTTGACGCTATCATCTATACCTCTCCCGTTTTGTCCATTCTTGGATAATTCATAATTCAATTCTATAGCAATATGTTGAGCGGCACGTTCTATTTCTTTACTTAATTTGGCTAATTCCTTTTCGCAATAATCAGGATGGCTGTAATCCTCAATATGAGTTAAGGATGGGAAAAAGTGATCAAATATATATTTATGTAGACGATTGGAATAAAGCATGCCTAGGCTACGGTTCATCTTGGCACAGTACATGTCACGAAATGAATGCTCCCAATCTGCCAAAAACCATATTTCCAATTCCGGAGAGGCGTAAAGAAAATAAATTGGAATATTCGCATTCGTTCCAGTTGTGTCCTTTAAGACGTCACGAATTGTACGTTCATATTCTTTTATCTTTGTCTCAAAGCTTCCATCCAAAAAACGAAAGTCGGCATCATCTTCAATCAATATCATATCGAAATTAAAAGGCCTATGCGTATTGACAAAATGCTCACGAATATCTTTTGCAACGAAAGAAATCAAGTCACTTCCCGTCAAGCCACGAAGTGAATCCTTGACATGTGAAATTCCTTCAGGCAAAGGGCAACTTTCTGTTCCTTTCTTTCTGTATTTGGGCTTATTAGGGCATCTTTGAAAATATTCAATCTTATCATTTATACGACGAAAAAATGAGACCATGTCGCCGCATTCGCTATCTCCCCCCGTAATATAGCATGCAGCGCTTACCATGGCCACCCTCCTATTACAGGCTCGTTCGTCCGATACAAATCGCCCAACTCCCATTCTCCTAAATCCGACTTAATTTCTTCGTACTCGAGATTATGAATCAACATGCTCTGTCGGGGATCAAAAACCAAAATCGCAACTTCTCCTCTACGAAACCCTTCCGTAAATCCATCCAACAATTCTGGGGAATGTGTACTGACAAAACACTGCTCAAAATTGGCAGATTCCATAATCCAACGCGAAACCCATTTTTGCCAAGCTGGATGAAGATTCGTCTCTGGTTCGTCCAACGTTAGCAATGAAAACTCCGGTGAATTTTTCTGTATTGTATCTGGATTCGGAACAAACAATAAGGCAATCAGCAACAAGACTTTAATTGTTCCATCCGACACTTCATCCATGTCATAAAAATTTCCTTGGAGGGCCAATTGAAGCTTACATTGCTCAGAAATAACAGAAATATTCATCTCATCAAACTTTGGCATAATGCAACGAATTTTTTCCTCCATCTCTTTCCTGAGGTAGCCATTTAAGCTAAAACGTTGGTTCAAAACATTTACAAAATTGCTTCCATTTTCAAACAAAACATCCCCACGAATACGACTGTCCGATGGCTTTCGTATTGCTGCTAAATCAAAATAGGCACTTGAATAACTGAAAAATTTTCGAAAATAGGCCGTCAAATCCTCCACAATTGTCATACCATCTTTTCTAAATCCAGGCGTATTATATAATTCCCCATTTTCCAAAAGTATTTTCTGGAATTGCATCATGACTGTATCCTGATTGGAAACCTGAAACCGCACACGCGTATTCTGCTCTCCTTTATTTTTTGCTGTTGAAATGATTCCACTTCCCAATGTCTTCGTATGGCAATCAAAAAAATTGAACGGACGATTATATTTTATACTCACCCCACGGGATTCCAATTTCTCACTGGTAATATAAAAATCAGGCTGCTGCCGACCTGCATGAAACTGAAATACATAATCCAATTCCCTGTTATTCACAGACAATCCCCATTGGAATCTTATGCTTCCATCATCTCCCGCTACACGGTTTAATACCTTTTGCCACCCATTATACGCCACTTCGTTCAAAAAAGAGCTGGATGCGTTCCCATTCCCACGCTTCAACATATCAGAGCAAAATGCTAAAGCATGAAGGAAATTTGTTTTCCCCGAATTATTAGGTCCTATAAGGATGTTGATGCGCTTAAATGTCAAATTGTCCACATCAATATTTCGGAAATTTTTGCATGTAAGACTTGAAATCACTAAATATCCCTCCATAAATACAATCGTAAAACATTTTAAATTAGATACAACGATGGAGACTATGCATGAATTTGCTCCACCTAACCGAAAGGATTCATATTATACGAATTCATACACTCAAAAAACGGCTCGATTATTGTTGAACAATTCTGTACCGTATATCGAATATTCAATCCTAGGTGGACGTATGCAAAAGGATACAAGAATTTGTATTCTCCCTCCGCCACGGCTACAGCCCCCTGATTTTTCGATCGACCGCTTTGATTTCATCTATCTCGGCTTCTGTGTAATATTTGGGCAAATCCTCCGCAAGTAGAACGCCCTTCCGATAAATACCGTTATCTTCATAAAAACTTCTCTTAGCTGGATATATGTCCGCCATTATCT
Source organism: uncultured Selenomonadaceae bacterium (assembly GCA_902778455.1). Lineage (GTDB taxonomy): Bacteria > Bacillota > Negativicutes > Selenomonadales > Selenomonadaceae > RUG12372. The sequence continues at coordinate 160,094 of CACYXR010000001.1, forward strand.
TTTCCACTCCAAAGTATAGCGCCATTGCCATCGTGTGCATCCCATCAAACAATTCCTGCCGTTCGTTGACTTTGACAATCGCATCTTTGTTACAGCCGTTTTGTACGGCGTCCCTGATCCGCCCCTTGAAGCTCTCCAGTCGTTTTTCCGCAACGGCGGGCGTGCTCCAAACGCTCTGCATTTTTAGATAGATTGTATTGCTTCCGCCGTCGAGGAAATGCTGTATCGTGAGAAAGTCGATAGCAAGATTGAAAAAAGGCTGCGCGGCGGCAAGCCGCTTTGTCCGAATATGGCGCTTTCTTTCTATAGGCTCTCCCAGCTCCAGATCCCAAAGCTGCGGATATATCCAAAAAACATTCCGAAAGTCCAACGCCACCGCCATTTTTCTCATATCCTCCGCAACAGCGTCATGCGCCGCCACAAAAAGCGTGATATCTTTGTTTTTTATCTCCGAAACGGCGAGGACAGGTTTCCCTTCTACCCCCATATCGCCGTTTTTTGCATGGGTGACGGCAAAGCCGATAAGACGAGAATCGAAGCCAAGACTTTTAATACATTCGTAAAACCGATGCGCTACATACCCATTCCCGTAAATAATAAACGACCGCGTCCGCATCAGCGCAATCAATTCGTCACGTGTCATGCCCCGCCTCCTGGCAACAGCTTCAAACGAGAAACAGGATGCACTTTTCGATCAGCAAGCGGGGGAAGTGTCATATATTCGTCAAATTTGAAGGACAGATATGCGTCATAATCCTTGATTCCCTGAAATATCTTGCCCTCAAAACGCATATCCTCGCTGCTCTCGTACCATTCTTTTTTATACCCATAGGCGTCGTTGGGAGTCGGAAAGGTCAATATCCGAACCATTTTCGTGGATGTGGTATTACCTTTCTTAGCAAAGGTTTCATAATGGGAAAAGATGGCAGAAAGCGAAATTTTGCTCATCCAATTATAAAACATGCGCTTCAACGCACTGCTATCCGCTATTTTCCCAACTTCCGACCACAACGCTTTCCGTATGCAGAAGCAATGAAAATTATGCACGCAACGCAGGATATAATTGTCCGGCACATTGTCCAGAGGGAAAATGTCAATAAATATGCCTTGATCATAAGGCATGTGTTCTTGATGTTCACGCAGGAAGAGGGTTCCTTTCCGTCGGAGTTTCCCATACCCCCAGCGGTAGCCTGGTGTAATACGATGGTCTTGGAAATAAAAGCGTGATGTATCCAGTTCCGTCTCGCAGGCGACACGAAATTTTTCATACTCTGGTCGCAAGAGCGCAACGTCGGCATCATCGTCCCAGGGAATGAAGCCGCCATGCCGCACTGCGCCGAGAAGTGTTCCTGCAATGATATTGTAATGGATATTACATTTTCGGCAGATACGATCAACCTCGACAAGCATTTCCAGTTCGGTTAATTGGATTTGCCGAAGCTGCTCATCAGTAATTTCTATCATAAAACATTCTCCCAAGAGCGAGGAAAAAACAATAGGCAAAAATGAAGAAATATCAGGATGTCGCTATGATGCAACCCAAAACATATTATGGAAGCAATTAAGGGATGTATACGTGGATGATTATCTTGATTACTGACAAGAGGTTGATAAGCGGCCCGCCCCTATACAAAATCATCAACAATTTGTTATTGCATCCACAATCTTTCGCCCATTGTCCGGGCAGTCAGTGATAAATGCGTCGACGCCCATTGCAACTACGCCGTGCATCATGATGAGATTGTCCACTGTCCATGTATGTACCTTTAAGCCGTATTCGTGGCATCGCTCGATATATTCTTTCGTCAGTGCGTTTATCGATGGATGGACTGCCATGGCGTCGAGGCGTTTGGGATAATCCGGTATGTCTATGAAGTTCTCGCCCATCAGAAGACCGATTTGTACTTCGGGAAATTGCTTCTTTAGCTTTTGCAGCGAGTAGTGATTGAACGAGGAGTAGATCACCCGCTCCTCCATGTCGTATTGCTTGACCAGCTGCGCAGTCTTTCCCTCTATGCCGTCATAGTAAATGACGCCGGTTTTTAGCTCAATATTCAGAGTTAGGTTGGTAGGCTTTACTAAATCAAGAAGTTCTTTCAACGTTGGTATCTCGACAAAGCCGTATTCGGGGTGGGGTTTGCTGAAATTGAATTGCTTCAATTCTTTCAGCGTGTAGTCCTTCAGCCATCCCTTGCCGTCGCTTGTCCTGTCAATCTTTTCGTCATGGCAGATGACGATTTCGCCGTCTTTCGTAAGCTGCACGTCGAACTCAATACCGTCAGCGCCCATATCGATGGCTTTTTGAAAGGACGGCAGGGTGTTTTCCGGCGCGTACTGTTTATCCCAGCCGTCAGCTCCCCTGTGCCCCCATACTTTCGGTTTTGTCATCGCGTTTTCGCTCCTCGTCCATGAAATTTTCCATGATTCCTGCCATGGCAATCGATTCTTCCCTTGTCAGCTTGAAGTCTTCCCCGCTCTCGCTGTTTAAGCGGGATAGGAAGTCGCTGATTTCGTAGCGGAGACCGAAGTCCAGGAACGGCTCCGTGTATTTTTCCACTTTGTTCGGGTCTTCGTAGTGGACTTCGAAATAGCTGGTTTTCCACCACGGCGCGCCGACGACGATATAGCCCTTTGTACCGGAGATCAGCAGCCTGCCTTCCGCCTTGACTCCAAGCCCGACCGTTATAGTGGCGATTCCGTTCGGATAGCGAAGACTTACCTTTGTGAAAATATCTAAGCCGTTTTCACCGTTGATGGTTTCAAAGCGCACGCTTTCGTACTCGGTGCCGAATATTTTCATGACCGGGAGCATGACATAGCTGCCAAGCTCCAGGAAGCTGCCGCCGTAGTTTAGGTCCGTCAGTTCTCTTGTCTGCGGTTTTTCCAGTTTCGTAAAGCATGCCTCGATATTCCGTATTGCGCCGATACGCCCGCTGAACGCCACGCCCAGGAGCTTATGGAAGCCGGGACAATAGGCGGTTTTGATTCCTTCAAACAAAAGGAGGTCATGGTCTTTGGCGTAGGTATATACCTCTTCCGCTTCGCTTTTTTTGAGCGTCATCGGCTTTTCGCAGATTACGTTTTTCCCATGTTCCAGCGCAGCTTTGATGTACCCGTAGTGCGTTTCATGGGGCGACGCGATATAGACGGCGTCCACATTATGATAGAAGTCCTCTATATCCCGATAGGCGTCGAGATCCCATTGCTCGGCAAATTTCAGCGCACTGACAGGGTGTGGGTTATAGACGCTCTGCACCTCGACGCCGCTGACGCTGCGCGCCTCGCTCATGAAGCGGCCCGCGATGCGGCCGGTGCCGATGACGCCGATGCGCTGGATTTTCCGTTTCTTCGCCCGGAGCATGGTGCTGGAGATGTTTTTCGTCCGTTCCAGATAGACGACCTTGCAGTGATCCTTCAGGTAGTCGAACTGTCCTTCCCAGTCGGAACCGACGGTAAAGATGTCGATATGGTATTTCTTGATATCGCTGAATTTCTGCCCGACAGATTCCTCGATGATAATCTCGTCGGCGAAGCCGGTCTTCTTGACATTTTCGATGCGCGTCATCAGTGAGTCGATGACATTAAGCTTGCCCCGCGCTTTGTCAAAGCTTTCGGTAGTCACGCCGACGATCAGGTAGTCGCCGAGGGCTTTTGCCCGTTTCAGCAGGCGGTAATGTCCCTCGTGAAAGAGATCGAATGTGCCGTATGTAATGACTTTGACCAATGCTCACCCTTCTTTCTTCACGAGTTTTTGCTTCACGAAATGATAAATCTTCGCTCCGGCGGTTCCGTCCGGATTGGCAGCGATTTTTTCGTAAGCGGCAAGCTGCCGTTCCCTGTCGAACGGTTTGCCCGAAATGTTGCCGTCGATAAAGTCCTTCAGGGAGTTGAAGGCGTCCTCCCAGCAGCCATACGCGTCGTATTCGGACATCTCGCAGAAGCCGGGAACGTGTTCCCGCATCTCCGCTTCGTCGATGACGGCGTCCTGTTCCAACGGGGTGAATTCCTCTGTTCGGACGTCGAAGCGATACCTTGTCCTTGTCGGCGTATAGTAGAATTGGTATTCCTTTGGAAGCCATGTTTTCGTATCCGGTATCCCTATGAAAAAGCCCGGCGCTCCTGCAAAATAATATTCGTTTTTCCCTTCCGGCGTGACGGAAAATGGCGTTTTCCATTCCTCCATCACGCCCGTATCGATATGGAGCTTGACGAACATATTGCCCCAAAGAGGCGCCAGCAAGATCGTGTTGTCGTCTTGGAATATCCCGTTGGCGAATGGACGGATGTTGCAGCTGTAGCCTCTTGTCGGGTGATGGCATTCAAAGTTTTCGGGGAAATCGTACTCTTTTATTTCCCCGGTTCTGATATTCCAGCGGGTGATCTTTTGCCCCGCATAGGGCAGGAAAAAGTATTCGTCGTCTCCCCATTTGCGGCACAACGCCCCCATGCTGCCGGTAAAGCTTAGATAGCAAAGCGTTATCTGACGGGTTTCCAAGGTATGGCGGTTTACGGCGAAGCCCTGTGCGTCCACGGGAGAGCCGAATATCAGCCAGTCTTCCCACGCAAAGATTGCTCCGCGCCATTTTTCGCCGTTGACCTCCCGCACGAAGACGTCATTAGGACAATCCACATAATCCAACCGGTCATGGCGGAAGTCGTAGCGGACAACAGCCGGATACCTCACCGGCAACAGGAAGAAATAATCTTCGTCGAGAGAATACATATAGGTGGCGCCGGCGAACGCCTCCGGCCGTTCCATTTTGCGCTCCAAGGGGATGCGGCGGGATATGCGCTGATTTTCCACCACCACGATGTCCTGTGCATTTGCGGGGCAGACGTAGACTTTCCCCTCGATCTCATGGATTGTGTTGTAGTAACCGCCGCTGCCGTACTCCATCAAGTCGCAGCAATGATGGTAATGAAGATCGTGGTTTGGCGCATACCAAAGCTGGTTACCGTAAGCAAAGAGCCAGTCCTTGGACAGCGGCGCCCAAACCCGGTTGACATGGCCAAGCCAATCTCCTTCCTGCGGCAAATGGTGAAACATGTTATTCAGATAGAATACGGGCTTTCCCGCCATGCCAAAGAGGGAGGTGACACTTGTCCCTCCGTCTCCGATATAGGCGTCCGAAAGGGCAATCGTTTTCTCTATATCCGGGGTCTTGTCGTAGACGCCAAAATCCTCGGCTATATAATCATCGCGGATTTTTTCGAACTCCGTGATGTATTCCGGGCGCATTCTTTTCAACGTAGCTTCCAGCAAGGGATGCGGCCGCCAAAGAAGGCACGCGTCCTTGCGCCCGCGAAACGTATCCAGCACATACCTGATTTTTTGGAGAAACAACGGAACACAGTCCAAAAAACCGGTGAGGCTTGTATTGTAAAAATAGACTTTCCTGCCCTTCATTTTCCGCTTCCAGTCGGCAGGCGGCTTCGGCGGATTCTTGCAGAGCCGGATCACTTTGTCGAATTTCGGCGAGCCGAGAGGAAGGAATTTTTCGTCCGGAATGGACGGATCAAAAAATTTCCGATATTTTTCCGCCTGGATGACGATATAGTCCGCATGAAGATAAGCGGAGCACATGGCCTGCCCGTCCGCCATGCCCCCCGCGGTTGCGTAATAAGGGATGTACACCAGAATGTCTGTGCAAGGCTTCAGATTGAAAGAGTAATATCGGCTTTCGACGGAGGTGACCGTGTTATAATTATCGTAAGGATTATGGATAAAAATTGCATCCGGGTGCATTTCCGCAAGGTCGACGGTTTGCCAGTCGACGGTAGGAATCTCCGGCGGAAAGAGGCTCCGCTCGCAATGCCACTCCGCCACGGTATGCTCCGGCGTGAGATCGGCGTAGGGAATCGGCATGACATAGGCGATGCAATGCTCCTTGTCCTCGTTCGCCGCTTTCCAGACGCTTTCGAGGCTGTCCCACATGCTGGCTTTATAAGGTAAAAAAAAGAGTTCCTTTTTGAAGGCAGTTTCTTTTTGCGTCTGCACGATTGTGTGCTGCAACAGTTCGCTGCACAAGGAAACTATCTCTCCTTGATCGGGAGCGTCTGCCGTTAATTGGTCGATGGCGAACAGAAGGCCGTCATAGGTGTCTTTGTATTCGGCGAAGTTTTTTTCGGAAAGTCCCTGAAAACACAAATCGCGTGCCTGCACGAGCGCTTTGCGCGTCGTGTTCAGGTCACGCGAATGAAAGGGCGGCATGGCGTGCAAGCCGTCCCGGACGATGTTCAGTTGTTTCAGCAATCTTTCCCTGATCGCCATTTCCCTCGCCTCCGAATCCTTTCTTCGGAGAAGGTCTGCAAAGACAGACTTCACCTCGTTAAGGAAACACTGAACAAGTCCGCACACGCCCTTGTCGGTTCTTTTCCCGTCATGCGGCGTCAGATGGCATTCGACGTAGCTCTGCTGCGCCTTCACGCCATCTTTCTTGCCTGACGAAAAAACTCTCGACAATGTCGCACACTGACTTATTCATCGCTTCCTCTAAATATATATAATTTTATAACGAATCGGGGGTTCTGTCAATCAATGCGCCTTTAGCCTGAACTATCCATTTTATCGTTCGGCACGCATCGGATTGTTCAAAAAATCCTCGTAGGCCAGCCGGATTCCTTCTTCCAGTTCCGTTTTGTATGTCCAGCCCAGCTTTTTCGCCTTTGTTATATCCAGGAGTTTTTGCGGCGTCCCGTTCGGTTTCGATGTGTCCCAAGAAATATTTCCCTTGTACCCGACAATTTTCGCCACAATTTCCGTAAGTTTCCTGATAGATACCTCTTTCCCCGTCCCCGCGTTGACGGTCTCATTTCCGTCGTAATGGTTCATCAGAAATACACACAGCTCGGCCAAATCATCGACATATAAAAATTCCCGCAATGGGGAACCGTCTCCCCAGCAAGTCACATTTGTCAGCCCGTTTTCCTTCGCTTCATGGAATCGCCGAATCAGCGCAGGGAGAACATGGCTGTGCGTGGGGTGGTAATTGTCATTCGGACCATAAAGATTCGTCGGCATGACGGAAATATAATGTGTCCCATATTGCCGATTCAAGTATTCGCAGTATTTCAGCCCGGATATTTTCGCCAGCGCATACGCTTCATTCGTTTGTTCCAATGCCCCGGTCAAAAGACAGCTTTCTTTCATGGGCTGCGGCGCCAACCGCGGATAAATGCAGGAAGAGCCAAGAAATTCCAGTTTCTTGCAATTATTCTTCCATGCGCTATGGATGACGTTCATTTCCATAATCATGTTATCATACATAAAATCCGCAGGCGCGTCGTTATTTGCGACAATCCCTCCTACTTTTGCCGCCGCCAAAAAGACATATTCCGGCTGCTGCTCGGCAAAGAACTGCTCGACCGCATCTTGACAACGAAGTTCCAACTCATTATGTGTGCGAGTGATAATGTTTTTATACCCTTGCCGATGAAGCTCCCGCACAATCGCTGAGCCGACCATGCCCCGATGCCCCGCGACGTATATTGTGGATGTACGTTCCATACCTATCCTCTTCCAAAAATCTATGCTTTAAGGAATATCGGGTCCCTATCGCCAAAAGAGTTTTAACCCCCATACTTTTCAATATCTGCTTTTACCATCATGCTGACCAGTTCCTTGAAAGCGACCCGAGGTTTCCAGCCAAGTTCTTTTTCTGCCTTCGCCGCGTTGCCCCAAAGCAAATCGACCTCCGCAGGACGGAAATATCTCGGATTGATATCGACCAACAGCTTTCCTGTTTTTTTGCAATACCCTTTTTCTTCAACCCCTTTGCCCCGCCATTCGATCCCAATGCCTGCCTCAGCAAAAGCGGCTTCGGCAAATTCCCGAACGGTATGCGTTTCGTTTGTTGCCAATACATAATCGTCCGATTTTTCCTGCTGGAGCATCCTCCACATGCCGTCTACATAGTCCCCGGCATAGCCCCAATCCCGTTTTGCATCCAGATTTCCCAAAGAGAGCTTTTCCTGTTTGCCAGCCAATATTTTAGCCACGGCAATCGTTATTTTTCTGGTTACGAAAGTCTCTCCGCGACGCGGGGATTCATGGTTGAACAAGATCCCGTTGCAGGCAAACATATTGTATGCTTCCCGATAATTTTTAACAATCCAGTACCCATAGAGCTTTGCGACTCCATAAGGGGATTTGGGGTGAAACGGCGTTTCCTCGTTTTGGGGAGCTGTTCCCGGCAACCCGCCAAAGAGCTCCGACGTCGATGCCTGGTAAAATTTACAAACCAGTCCGCTTTGCCGGATGACGTCCAACAAACGAATCGTTCCCAGTGCCGTGGTTTCCGCAGTATACTCCGGAACCTCAAAAGAAACGGCTACATGGGATTGCGCGGCCAGATTATAGACTTCATCCGGCTGGACACTCGTAATCAATGCACTCAGATTGCAGGAATCCGTCAAATCCCCGTAATGCAGGAAAAACCGGTCTTCTAACTTTTCGTCATAAAAGAGGTGATCTATACGCTCTGTGCAGATCGTACTGTGCCGCCGTACAATGCCATGAACTTCATACCCTTTATCCAATAACAGCTCCGCCAAGTAAGAGCCGTCTTGTCCGGTAATGCCTGTAATCAAAGCCTTTTTCATTTTCTATTACCTCTCTCATGCATCGTTACGTGGCCTGGGTTCCCAACGCCTTCACGAAGATGTCTTCAATCTTTCGGCACCATATCTTCCGCTTTCAGCGTGCCGTTTTTCGCGCGTTGGGCGAATTCCGCCGTGGCGGTGAAGAGGACGTCGCTGGAGCTGTTCAGCGCTGTTTCGCAGGAGTCCTGCAGGACGCCGATGATGAAGCCGACGCCGACGACCTGCATGGCGATGTCGTTGTTGATGCCGAAGGAGGCGCAGGCCACCGGGATCAGCAGCAGGGAGCCGCCGGCTACGCCGGACGCGCCGCAGGCGCCTACGGTCGAGATGATCGAGAGCAGGAGCGCCGTCGGCATATCGATCTGAATTCCCAGCGTATACGCCGCCGCCAGAGACAGCACCGTAATCGTGATGGCAGCGCCCGCCATGTTGATGGTCGCGCCCAGCGGAATCGAGATCGAGTAGATGTCCGGGTTCAGCCCGAGACGCGAGCAGAGGCGCATATTGACCGGGATATTCGCAGCGGAGCTGCGGGTGAAGAACGCGTAGATGCCGCTTTCCCGGAGTGTCGTGAAGACCAGCGGGTACGGGTTCTTATGGGTTTTCAGGAACACGACCAGCGGATTCATGATCAGCGCGACGGCGAAGAACGAGCCGAGCAGCACCACGAGCAGTCTTGCGTAGCCGAGGAGCGCGTCAAGGCCGCTTTCGCCGATGGCTTCCGCCACAAGCCCCATGATGCCGAAGGGAGCGAAGCGGATGATCCATTGGACGATTTTCGTCACGCCTTCGGCGACTTCCGCGATAAAAGCCTGCGTAGAGGGCGACGTATTGCGCATTGCGACGCCGAACAGCACCGCCCACGCGAGGATGCCGATATAGTTTGCTTTGATGATGGCGTTCACCGGATTATCCACGACGGAAATCAGCAGGTTTCTCAGCACCTCCACGATGCCGCTGGGAGGCGTGAGGTTCGCGTTGGCAACGGAGAGCCTCAGCTCCGTCGGAAACAGGAACGAGGCCGCGACGGCGACCAACGCGGCGCAGAAGGTACCAATCATGTAAAGCTCAATGACCGGGCGCATGGACGCGCCGCCGGAGGAAGTGTCCCGTGCCATCGCGTTGCTGACAAGGACAAAGACAAGGACCGGCGCTATGCCCTTCAGGGCGCCGACGAACAGCTTGCCGAAAATCGTGAGGATCGGGATTGTCTGCGGCGAAAAGACCGCCAGCGCGATACCGATGACGAGTCCGCACGCAATCAGCCCGATCAGCGGCTTTTTAAAATACCAGGTTGCCAATGAGTTCAAAATTTGAAACCTCCCTATGTTTAATGTAAATCTTTTCATAGTATAGTCGAAGTGGACATGAAAGGCAAGCAAAGGCTTTTTCACGCCACTAAAATATGATACAATAGAGCGGAATTTGCAAAAGTGATTACAATATTTTATCAGAGGTATATTTAATGATGGAAAGCCGTTCCCTTCAAAGCCGCATGCGCCGGCGCCGTGAGCAGGATAAGAAGAAAGCGTTGCTGATTGTACTCGCATTCGCTCTCGTACTCGGGCTTTGGCTTTGGTATTATTTTGTTTATACGCGTACGCCGGAGCATGCCGCCCGCACCGTTGCGGAGGCCTGTGCGCGACATGACGTCGCCGCTGTCCAGCGGTATGTGAATCTGGATCGCACCTTGTCGCGGGCTTACGACGATCTCACTGACGATATGCTGCGCTACGACGCCGCGCTGACTGCGGAGAACAAAGTCCAGTATGAGCAGTTTTACGACATCATCAAGCCGCAAATGCTCGAAGGTACCCGCGAAGTCCTGACGCGATACATCGAAACCGGGGAATGGACGCTCCCGCAGGGCACGAGCATGACAAAAGGGCGCCAGCTCGGCATTGACTTCGAGCGCTTCCTGGAGCGTTCCCAGATCCGGAATATCGAATTTGTCGGCGTGGAAAGCGCGCATGTCGTCGGCGACACTGCCGATGTGCAGGTTTCCATTCGCGACCGCGTGACGGAGATCCCATTTTCGCTGCGCTTGCGCATGGAACGTGCGCAGGACGGCCATTGGCAGATCATCCGCATGGAAAACTACAAGCTGTATCTCGACGCGCTGGCGACAAGACAGAATCAGGATATTGCCGATTACATCGCGGCGACCTACGATCTCGTTACCGGCTATAACCAAAAATTGGATGCGCAGCGCGCCCGTTTCTCTTCCCTCGCCCACCAGGCGAACGGTATCTTTTACGGCGATACTGCCGCCGCTATTGTCGCGCTGATCGAGAATGAAACGATCCCGACGCTGAAGGAACGGCAGAATCAGCTTGACGCCGTTGCCATTCCGCGGGGCGCGGCCTATCTTGCGAATCTGCGCCATACCTCCACCGACCTTTCCATCGCGGCATGGACTCATTATCTGAAGGGAATCACCACCGGAGAGAGCGAGGAATTCAACACCGCCGAAACGCTCCTGAAGCAGGAGATGGAAATCGAGCTCCGCATCACCGACATCATCCAGCACAACACGGTCAGCCAGGCACTGCCGGATATACCGTAAAAAAACAATAAATCCTGCGTTTTTTAAGAAAAAAACTTTTATTCGATAATGAAACATGCTATAATCAGAAAAAATGTTCGGAGAAAATATTTTCGGACGCAGAAAGGGGATATTTATGGAAAAGAAAAAGGACGGAAAAGCATTTGAAATACCGGAGGACAAGATTGTCGCCCTGGACAAGGTGCTGAAGGATCTGCACAAGACCTTCGGCGACGGCTCGATCATGCGGCTCGGCGAGGCGACCGCCAATATGAACGTGGAGGTCATTCCGACGGATATCCTGCCGCTGGATCTGGCGCTCGGCGTCGGCGGCATTCCCCGCGGACGCATCATCGAGGTTTACGGGCCGGAGTCTTCGGGCAAGACGACGGTTTCGCTGCACATGATCGCGGCGGCGCAAAAGCGCGGCGGCGTGGCGGCATTCATTGACGCGGAGCACGCTCTCGATCCGGTTTATGCGAAGAAGCTCGGTGTGGATATCGAGAATCTTTTGATTTCCCAGCCGGACAACGGCGAGCAGGCGTTGGAAATCACGGAAGCGTTGGTCCGGAGCGGCGCGATCGATATCGTCGTCGTGGACTCGGTGGCCGCGCTGGTGCCGAAGGAAGAGATCGACGGCGAAATGGGCGATCTCCAGGTCGGTCTGCAGGCACGGCTGATGAGCAAGGCCATGCGGAAGCTGACCGGCTTCATCTCGAAGTCGCGCACCGTGGCGGTCTTTATCAACCAGATCCGCGAGAAGATCGGCATCTCCTACGGCAATCCCGAGACGACCACGGGCGGCCGCGCGCTGAAATTCTATTCGACGATCCGCATGGAGGTCCGCAAGGGCGAGGTGCTGAAGCAGGGCACGGAATCTGTCGGCGCCCATACCAAGGTCAAGGTCGTCAAGAACAAGGTGGCCCCTCCGTTCAAGACGGCGGAGTTCGACATCATGTACGGCGAAGGCGTATCCCGCGAGGGCTGCGTGCTCGATATGGCGGCGGAGCTGGACGTGGTGAAGAAGAGCGGCTCCTGGTATTCGTACAAGGACGGCCGTCTCGGGCAGGGACGCGACGCGGTCAAGGAGCTTTTCAAGACGGACCGGAAGCTGTACGACGAAGTGGCGGAAAAGGTGTTGGCGGCGCTCAAAGCCCAGGCTGAGGAAGCGGAAAAGAAAGCAGCCGCGAAAAAGGCCAAAGCGGTGGAGGCGATGAATGCGAACGCGGACAACGCAAAAGCCTAAACCCACGGCGTTGGAAAAAGCGGTGGCACTCCTGGCCAGGCAGGAGCAGTCATCGGCAAAGCTCAGGGAAAAGCTGCGGCAGCGCGACTACGCACCGGAGGAAATCGACGCGGCGATCGCACGGCTGGAGGAGCGCCGTTACCTGAACGACGAGGAAGCCTGCGCCCGCCAATACCAAAAGCTGTACGAGGAAACCGGCATGAGCGTCCGGCAGATCGAGCAAAAATTGCTGACGCGCGGATTCCCGTCGTCGCTGGTTCGAGCCTCGGCACCGAAAGAGGCAGGGCGGGACGAGCGGGATCTGGGCGCCGCGCTCCGATCGCTGCGTTCCCGGTTCCATGCCGCCGCGTCCCGGGCGAAAATGAAGCAGTTCCTGTATCGGCGGGGATTTTCCTACGGAATCTGCGACTCGGCAACGTCGGCTTTTTTGGAGGAACATCCGGAGTATTTAATAGAGGAGAACGAATCCTATGACGAATGAACTGGTATTGGTGCTGGACTTCGGCGGCCAGTACAACCAACTGATTGCCCGCCGGGTGCGGGAATGCGACGTCTACTGCGAAGTACATCCGCACACGCTGCCGCTGGATGAGATTCGCGCGAAAAATCCGAAGGGCATTATCCTGACCGGAGGCCCGCAAAGCGTCTACGGCGACGGCGCGCTTTCCTACGACGCGGGACTTTTCTCGTTGGGCGTGCCGGTGCTGGGCATCTGCTACGGTTCCCAGCTCATGGCGCACGCGCTGGGCGGCGAGGTCAAGGCCGCCGAGACGAGCGAATACGGACGGGCGGAATTGGAAGTCACGGCAGCCTCGTCCCGTCTATTTTCGGGCATCAGCGGTAAAACCGTCGTCTGGATGAGTCACACCGACCGCATCACGCGCGTCCCGGAGGGCTTTGCGGTTACGGCGAAAACGGTGGACTGTCCGATTGCGGCCTTCGAGAACGCCGGACGCGGCCTTTACGCGACGCAGTTCCACCCCGAGGTCATGCACACCGTCGAGGGGCAGAAAATGCTCCGGAATTTCGTGCGGGACGTCTGCGGCTGCAAAGGCGACTGGACCATGGGGCCGTTCATCGAGAACACCATTGCCGCGCTGCGGGAAAAAATCGGGAACGGACGCGCTCTCTGCGCACTGTCCGGCGGCGTCGATTCGTCGGTGGCGGCGGCGCTTCTGTCGAAAGCCATCGGCAAGCAGCTCACCTGCGTATTCGTCGATCACGGACTTCTCAGGAAAAACGAGGGAGACGAGGTCGAAGCGGCCTTCGGGCCGAGCAGCGGCTTCGACCTGAATTTCGTGCGCGTCAACGCGGGCGAACAGTTCTTCGCGAAGCTGAAGGGCGTCACCGAACCGGAGCAGAAACGCAAGATCATCGGCGAGGAATTTATCCGCGTATTCGAGGCGGAGGCAAAAAAAATCGGCGCCGTGGATTTCCTCGTGCAGGGCACGATCTATCCCGACGTCATCGAGAGCGGGCTCGGCAAGGCCGCTGTCATCAAATCCCACCACAACGTGGGCGGATTGCCCGACTATGTGGATTTCAAGGAAATCGTCGAGCCGCTTCGCTTGCTTTTCAAGGATGAAGTGCGGAAAGCGGGACGTGCGCTGGGGCTCCCCGAAGCCATCGTGAACCGCCAGCCCTTCCCCGGTCCCGGTCTCGGCATCCGCATCATTGGTGAGGTCACGCCGGAAAAGGTCAAGCTGGTACAGGACGCCGACGCCATCTACCGCGAGGAGGTGGCGAACGCGGGCGCGGACAAGGAACTGGCGCAATACTTCGCCGCGCTGACCAATATGCGCTCGGTGGGCGTCATGGGCGACGGCAGGACATACGACTACGCCGTAGCGCTCCGCGCCGTGCTGACCAGCGATTTCATGACGGCAGAACCGGCCCGCCTGCCGTGGGACGTGCTGGCAAAAGCGGCCGGTCGCATCGTGAACGAGGTCAAAGGCGTCAACCGCGTACTCTACGACTGCACAGGAAAACCGCCGGCAACGATCGAGTTCGAATAAAAAAAATCGCGTCCATCAACGGATGGACGCGATTTTTTTGCTTTTTGTGCGCATTGAGGCGTCGACCATGCCCGTGCCGGTGAGCTTTCGGCGTACGGAGTCGTTCCTGACGATCTCAAAATTCTCCGCGTCGAAAAAAATCCCGCGCCGCAGATTGCCCTCGGCGCAAAAAAGTGTATAATTACTTTATATATGTTGGAATAAATCAATCGGAAAGGGGCACGCGGATGCAGGGAGAGGAGATCATCCGGCTGGAGGGGCTGACGAAGTGGTATGAGGACGGGCACACGGTGCTCGACCATATCGATCTTTCCGTACGGCGGAACGAGTTCCTGACGCTTCTGGGACCGTCGGGTTGCGGGAAGACCACGACGCTTCGGCTCATCGCGGGCTTCGAGACGCCGTCGGAGGGGCGCATTCTCTTCGACGGGCAGGATATCAGCTATACGCCGCCTTATCGGCGCCGCATCAATACGGTATTCCAGAAGCACGCGCTTTTCCCTCACATGAACGTATTCGAGAACGTGGCCTTCGGCCTGACGGTGAAAAAGCTGCCGAAGGACGAGATAGAAGAGCGCGTCGAGAAAATGCTGGCGCTGGTGAATCTCGGCGGCTACGGGAAACGCCCGGTGGATTCGCTTTCCGGCGGGCAGCAGCAGCGCGTCGCCATCGCCCGCGCGCTGGTCAACGAACCGGAGGTGCTGCTTCTTGACGAGCCGCTTTCGGCACTCGATTTGAAGCTGCGGCGCGATATGCAGGTGGAGCTCAAGCGCATCCAGCAGCGGGTCGGCTCGACCTTCATTTATGTGACCCACGACCAGGAAGAAGCGCTCACGATGAGCAATACGATTGTCGTGATGAACGAGGGACGTATCCAACAGGCCGGGCGGCCCGAGGATATCTACAACGAGCCGGCGAATCCTTTTGTGGCTGATTTCATCGGCGAAAGCAATATCCTGCCGGGACATATGATCCGCGACGGGCTCGTGCGTTTCGCGGATTACGATTTTCCATGTGTCGACAAGGGACTCGGGGTGGATATACCCGTGGACGTGGTGGTGCGGCCGGAGGACGTAGCCATTGTCGGAGCGGAGCAGGGAATGATCCGCGGGACGGTGGAATCCGTCATCTTCATGGGCGTGCATTACGAGATGCGGATCGTAGGCGAGGACGGCTTTCTGTGGCTTGTGCAGAGCACGGCCATGACGCCGGCTGGCACACTCGTGGGCATGGATATCGGCCCGAACGAGATCCACGTCATGAAGAAGGAGGGGAACTGATGGGACGGCGTTTCCTGGCGTACCCTTATCATCTCTGGACGCTCTTGTTCACGGTCATCCCGCTGGCGCTCATTGTGTACTTCGCCTTCACGGATC
The DNA here is from genome assembly GCA_902778455.1 of uncultured Selenomonadaceae bacterium. GTDB lineage: Bacteria > Bacillota > Negativicutes > Selenomonadales > Selenomonadaceae > RUG12372. The sequence goes on from CACYXR010000001.1 coordinate 175,877, forward strand.
GGTATACCGCCGCCTTTACCCTCGACAACCTGCGGCAGGCGGCGCAGCCCGTGTACCTCGGCGTGCTGTGGCACTCTGTCTGGCTCGCGGGCGTCTCGACCTTTCTCTGTTTTCTCGTCGGCTATCCGATGGCGATGATCCTCGCGAAAAGCAGGGTCCGCTACCGACGGATGCTCGCCATGCTCATCGTCATCCCGATGTGGATGAATTTCTTGCTGCGCACCTACGCGTGGATGACGCTTCTCGAAAAAAACGGGGCCGTCAACGCCCTGCTGTCGTTTCTCGGACTGCCGCCGGTCCATATTCTCTATACGGATTACGCGGTGCTGCTCGGCATGGTCTACAATTTCCTGCCCTTCATGATCCTGCCGATTTACTCGGTGCTGATGAAGATGGACAAGAGCCTGCTGGAAGCGGCGGAGGATCTCGGCGCGGACGCCTGGACGTCCTTCCGGCGCGTGACGTTTCCGCTGTCGCTGCCGGGCGTCTACGCGGGCACGCTGATGGTCTTCATGCCCGCGGTCACGACTTTCGTCATCTCGCGGCTCCTCGGCGGCGGCCAATATATGCTGGCGGGCAACGTCATCGAGCAGCAGTTCCTCGCCATCGGCAACTGGAATTTCGGCTCTGCCCTTTCGGTGCTGATGATGATCCTGATCCTGCTGAGCATGGTCGGGCTTTCCCGATATGACAAGGACGGCAACGGAGGGCTCTTCCTATGATGCGCTTTCTTCGCCGTTCCTATACGGCGCTCATTTTAGGCTTCCTCTATCTGCCGATTTTCATTCTGATCGTCTTTTCCTTCAACGCCTCGAAATCCAGGGCGACCTGGGAGGGCTTCACACTCCGCTGGTACGAGGAGCTCATGGAGAGCGAGGCCATTCTCGACGCGCTTTCCTGTACGCTCTCCGTGGCGGTGGTTTCCTCGCTGGCCGCCACCGTCATCGGGACTTTAGCGGCCTACGCGATTTACCGGGAAATGAGGCCCTGGGAAAAGACGCTTTCGATGAATCTCACCTATGTGCCGCTGCTCAATCCGGACATCGTGACGGGCATTTCGCTGATGCTGCTTTTCATCTTCGTGAAAATGAAGCTGGGCTTCGGCTCGCTGCTGCTGTCGCACGTGATTTTCAACGTGCCCTATGTCATCCTGACCGTTTTGCCGAAGCTCAAGCAGTTCGACCAAAATCTCTACGACGCGGCTCTCGATCTCGGCGCGACCCCGGCCTACGCCTTCCGGCGCATCGTGCTGCCGGAGATCCTGCCCGGCATCCTGACGGGCGCGCTCTTCGCGTTCACGCTCTCGGTGGATGATTTCGTCATCAGCTTTTTCACGACGGGCTCCGGCGTCAACAATCTGTCCATCCTGATTTACTCGATGGCGCGGCGCGGTATCCATCCGACGATCAACGCGCTTTCGACGCTGCTCTTCCTGACCGTCCTGGGGCTCCTTATCGCGGTGAACCTCCGCTCGGAAAAAACCACGGGAGAGGAAAAATGAAGCGTTTATTTTGCCGCCGCATACGCAGAGGCAATAATAAAATATATTTGGAGGGGGAAATGAAATGAAAGGTATGAAAAAAGCGTTCTTCCTGACGATGCTTTGCGTCGTCGCCGCTGCGCTGCTGGTCGGCTGCGGGGGCGGACAGAAGGCCGCGAAAAAGGAACTCAAGGTCTACAACTGGGGCGACTACATCGACCCGGAGATTTTGAAGAGCTTCGAGAAGGAAACGGGCATCCACGTCGTTTACGACACCTTCGCGACAAACGAGGATATGTATGTGAAGCTCAAGGCGGGCGGCAGCGATTACGACGTCGCCATCCCGTCGGACTATATGATTTCGCGCATGATCCGCGACGGGCTCCTCGAGAAGATCGACTTCTCGAAGATTCCGAACTACGCGAAAATCGGAGATAAATACAAGAATCTCGAATTCGACCCGAAGAACGAATATTCCGTGCCGTATATGTGGGGAACCGTGGGCATCGCCTACAATACGAAGATGGTGACGGAGCCCGTGGACAGCTGGGGCATCCTTTGGAACCAGAAATACGCAAAACAGATTTTCATGCTCGACAGCCCGCGCGATTCCATCGGCGTCACGCTGAAATATCTCGGCTACTCGCTGAATACGGGCGACGAAGCGGAGCTGGCGGCTGCGGGCAAGAAGCTCGTGGAGCAGAAGCCGCTCGTGCTGGCCTATCTCGTGGACGAGGCCAAGGACAAGATGATCGCGGGCGAAGGCGCCCTTGCCGTCGTCTGGTCGGGGGACGCGATGTTCATGATGGAGAAGAACCCAGACCTCGCCTACGCCATCCCGAAGGAAGGCACGAACCTTTGGTTCGACTCGATGGTCATCCTCAAAGGCACGAAGCACAAGGCCGAAGCGGAGGAATTCATCAACTACATGACGCGCCCCGACATCGCGCAGAAGAATGTCGAGTATATCGGCTACGCTTCGCCGCTGCCCGAAGTCGAAGCGAAGCTGCCCGAGGATGTGCGGAAAAACATCGCCGCCTATCCCGACAACGCGCTCCTGAAGAACGCGGAGGTCTTCAACGACTTGACGGAGAACATGCCGAAATACGACAAGGTGTGGACCGAGGTCAAGGTCGCGCAGTAACTTATACAAAAAAACGGCGTGGCAATTTGCCACGCCGTTTTTTGTTAGTATCATTTCCCCAGCCGCTGCACCGGGAACGTGAAATAGGTGTCGGGATACGGCTCGTCCTTCAGCGTGAAGTGCCACCATTCCTCTTCAAGCGGCTTGAAGCCGTGGCGCAGCATCGCCTCGCGAAGGATCATGCGGTTCCTGAACTGTTCTTCCGTGATGCCGCCTTCGGTTTTGCCCTCATATTCGTGCGTATCGGCATTGCCGCACCAGTCGGGATGACTTTCAAGGCCGAACCAGTCGAAGGTACCGCCCATGTCCAGTTCTTTGCCCGTCGCCATATCGAACAGCGTCAGATCGACGGTGCTGCCGCGGCTGTGCCCAGATTTGGCGACGATGTAGCCTTTGTCGAACAGCACATCCTTGGTCTCATTCGGGTAAAAATACGGCTTCATGCGCGCGTCTTCCAAATCCTCCGCCCAGCGCACGAAATGGCTGACCGCCATCTGCGGGCGGTAGGCGTCGTAAACCTTCAGCCGATAGCCCTGCGCCATCACATCGTCCGAGACGGCCTTCAGCGCCGCCGCCGCTTCCTTCGTCATCAGGGCGCAGGGAGCAAGGTAGCCGTCGATACGGTCGCCGACGAAATTGTAGGTGGAGTAATAGCGGATTTCCAAGATGACGTCGGGCACGGCCTCGGCCAACTCCACGAAACCGGTCGGATCGTCGGGAGAGCTGCTTTGCCCTTCAGCCGTCTGGCCAATCGAAGCAAACGAAAGAACCAGAATTGCCCAGAATATCGTAAATAATTTTTTCATCTTGATTCCTCCTCAACTTCTAGCGTCCCGTCACTCTGTCCACAGGCAGCGCCAGATATTCGCCGCCGATATGAAGCATCAGATTCTCTTGCACAAGATAGGCCAGCGCGTCTTCGATCTCTGCCGTCGTGAAATTATCCACAAGCTTTTCCACAAGGGCGTCTTCGCGTATCGCGTTCCGGGCGACGCGGATCAGTTCCGCTGCCGCGCCCGTCAGATGGCACAGCGGTTGACGGGCAATCAGCCGCGTGTCAAGGATCTTGATTTCCGTGCCTTTATCCTTCATCAGCAGCAGCTGCGGCTCGTCGTGCCACCTTTCGGTCAGTTCGTAGAGCCGTTCATAGGCGGGCCCCATCTGCCGGTAATCGTAGTAGCGGGCCAGTTCCGCTTCGTCCGTCGGCGCGAAAAGGTGCGCCGTCCGCCAAATGAAGTCCCCGTTCGGGAACACGAAATCATAGCCCTTGTCCGGCGCGAGTTCGGGCACGCCCTCACTCTTACTGTCCATATAGGCGTTGTAGCGCAGATACATGACGTGGGCGACGGTGTTCGGCGGCTCCAGGTGCATGATTTTCGGCAGAACGTCGTTCATTTCCGCCGTTTGTTCCTCTGTCTCCTCCGGCGTACCCACGAGGATATACCAGAGCAGCCGTATATCGTGGGCGCTGCAGTGCTTCATCATCTGCACCTGCCGGATCGCCGATACGCCTTTTCCCATCAGCTTCAGGATTCCGTCGGAAAAGCTCTCGATGCCCGCCTGCACCCAGAAGAAGCCCGCCTCCGCCAGCCGCGCCAGATCCGCCTCGGAGGCCGAGGATTTGATCTCGGTGAAGAGCCGAAGCCGGTTTTTTGCATACGCCGTCCGCTTCATCAGTTCATCGGGCAGTTCCTTTTGATGGGCGAGGCTCAAGATGTTATCGGTGAAATAGCATTGGGCGCCCGGATAGGCCGCCGCCAAATCCGCCAGCTCGTCGGCGAAACGCGCGGCGGATTTTTCCCGGTAGACGTGGGCCGCGCTGCCGTTCAGCCCGCAGAAGCGGCAGGGACGTTTCGCCGCCCACCAGCAGCCCCGGGAACCTTCCGCCGTAACGATGAATTGCCCCGCATGCATCGGCAGCAGCGCGTCCCGTTCTCGGAAGTAGTCGCTGAAATCCGGGAAAGGCAGGGCGTCGAGATTGACGGTAATTTTTGCCGGCGGCGCTTTTTTCTTCGTGCGGGAGACGACGCCGGGGGGAAGCTCTTCGTCGGGAATAATCCCTTCCCGTAAAAGCCGTTCGCAGATCGGCGCGAGGATTTCGTCCGCCTCGCCGGTGAAAACGTAGTCGAAGGCCTCGATATGTCCGCAAAGGGCGGCTCCGGCGTCGCCCTCGCAGTTCGCGCCGCCCGCGAGAATCAGCGGCGCGTCTTTTGTCCTTTTCAGCCGCCGCGCCAGCGCGATCATCGCGTTGTGCTGCTGGAACATCGAGAGGAACGCGACGATTTTCGCGCCGCTGGCTTTGACGCGGGCGACGGCCTCGTCGAGATACGCCTCCGCCATATCGTGGGCTTCCCGGAACAGCGCGAGGGTTTCCAGGGTGTCACGCCGCTGCTCCCCCGCGAAGACCTTGCCCGGCAGGTGCGTTTCCGTCATCCATCGGATATACTCGTCAAAGGAGCGAAGCGTCTTTCCGTGCGCCGCTTCGGCGAAAATCGTTTCGCAGGCGAAATAGTCGTGGCCGTAGCCGATCGTGCAGACCTGCAGGATGCGCCGGTACTTCTCCAGACCGATGCGGTTCGCGAAATAAAGGTACTCGTGCTGCACGCGGCCCGTGATTCCCTCTTCGCGGAGGATCGACTTGAAAAGGGAGAACGTCAGGCACGGCATATATTCGTCGCAGAAAGGCATGGAGACGAGCAGCATATCCACGGGCGACAGTTTTTCGCCGCTTTTCCCGTTTTCCGTCATACCGCTCGTCTCCTTTTGTCATTCCGTCGATAATTTGTGGCGTAAGTTTTTAGCAGTCCTTCAGCGTGCCGCATTTGAAAGCGCAGCCATCCACCATGTAGCAGGTGTTGAAGCCGCCCGCCACTGCCTTCATCGCCTCGTCGTCCAGCTGGAAGTCGTCGATCTCGGCCATGTACGCCTCAGCCTCTTCCCGCGTCATCTCGTAGTCCCGGCTCTTCGCCAGCGCGAGAAGCTCGTCGGCGTCCTTGCACTTCAGCGCCTGCTGCACCATTTCCTTCGTCAGTTCTTCCCGTTTCAGCTGCTTTGCCATCGGATATCACCTCCTTATCCTTGCTTTTCCTCTTCCTTCTCTTCCGAGAAGAAAATTCCCGCTTCTTTGATGATATCGAACATTTCCTTCTGGCTCGTGGACGTCATCAGCGTCTCGCGCTCCTTTTCCGTGAGCCGGGAGACCGGCCCCGCCAGCGAGACGGAAAACTCCGACGCGCAGGATGCGCTAGTGCGGGCGCAGGAGCGTGATGCGACGTTTGCGTCCGCCTTTGTCTCTTCCCACTTCTTCCCGACGACGCGGGGGGCGACGAAGGCGAAAATCTCCTTCGACTCGCCGCAGTTCTCGCGGAAGTAGCTGCCGTGGTTTCGATGCGCCTCCGGTGCGCAGCCGCCTCGGCAGATGAAGATGTACGGACAGGTCTGGCAGGGCTTCATCAGGTCCGCGGTGCGGGTGCGCCATTTCGCTTTCGAGAAGTTGAAGAAGAAGCGGCCCGCTTCCTCATCGGTGAAGCCCACGGCTTCCTCTTCCATCGCAACGAGGTCCCAGCAGGAATAGAGGAGCCCGTCGGGGGCGATGCAGAGCATTCCCTGCTCCGCGCCGCAGAAGGACGGCGCGAAGCTCGGATAGTCCTCCTGCTTCATGGCGGCGGTAAGGCCCTGCATGGGCATCGAATACTGGCTCTGCTTCCTGATGGCCTCCAGCGGCGGAATGCCCGCCGCAAGGATCGCGTCCATCACCTGCCGCTCCGTCACCTTCGTCGGCGAGTCGGCGGGCTCCGAAACCGCCTTGAAGTAATAGGAGAACAAGCCTTTGCGCTTCGGTTTCGGCTTTCCGGCCTTCTTCGCCTCCTGCGCTTCCTTATACGCTTTTTCCCGTTCTTCCGGCGTGGCTTCCCGAAGTCCCCGGGCCGCTATATCGTCGATCAGCGCCTTGACGCCGCCGATATTATCCCCGTTCGTGTTCACCCGCAGGCTGATGTCGACGCCGTGGTCGAGGGCAAGCTTCACGTTCTGCAGGATCTTGTCGTAGGTCGGCACGCCGTCGCGGTGCAGACGGCGGCAATCGTTGAGCGCGCCCACGCCGTCCACCGTGACCTGCAGCTGGGAGACCTCAAACTCTTCCAACAGGTCGATATAGGCGTCGAGGTCGTAGCCGTTGGTGATGCCGGAAAGGTCGAGGCCCATCGCTTTCGCGTGCTCGCAGATATTCCTGACCGTGTCTTTGTTTTCCTTCAAAAGCGGCTCGCCGCCGTAGAGCGAGACGTTGCCGATCTTATGGCCTTTGTCCCTCTGCTTTTGGAGCGCGGCGAAAACCGCCTCCACCATTTCCGGCTTCATCTCATGGCCGAGCCACTCCTGGCCGCGGGTCAGCCGATGCCGCTCGAAGCAGTACGGGCAGCGGAAGTTGCAGTTGTAAGTAGGCAGGATGACCGGTCCGGTGCCCGCGTGGCCCACCAGCTTGTTCCAGACGCGGCCGAGAAGTTTTGCGTCGGCCAGCTCGCCCTCCTCGTCCTTCCGCGTGATATGGCCGCGCACCATCAGCCGCTCCCGCAGCGCGAAGGGCAGCTTCACCAATTCGCCTTCGCGAAAGATTGCCGCCACCGATTCGTCCACTACGTCTATCGCGCCATAGAGGCCGTTGACGAGCAGCGCCTTTCCGGGGATTTCCTTGTCGTCTGTGCCGATCAGCGGCAGGATGATTTCGTAAGTACTGACTCTCACCGTCGTTCCTCCGTAACTCAAAATTGGCTATTTCAGCGTCTCGTCGTCGAGCTCCACATCGGCGAACTCCGCGATATACGCTCCGCCTCGTCCTTATTTCCAGTCGTCGCCGATGTAACCGCAGTTATGCCGCATATAGCATTCGAAAATGCCGCCCGCCGCATTCTCCAGCATCGCGTTGTCCAGCTCGAAGTCCGCCAGCTCGGCGAGGTACGCCTCGGCTTCTGCCTTCGTCATCTAGTAGCCCTCGGCCTCCGCCAGATTCAAGAGGTCATCGGCGGTCTTGCACTTCAGCGCCTTTTGCACCATTTCCTTGCCATTTTGGTGTCCTCCATTTATGCTTTATTGCACAATCTTTATCCTCCCGTTGTCACATGGGGCCGTCCAGGGGGCATTCCGTGTAGCAACTGCCGCCAGCCACATTGGAAAGCGCCGCGTCGTCCAGCTCAAAGTCGTGTATCTCCGCCATGTACGCTTCCGCCTCGTCCTTCGTCATGTCGTAGCCCTCGGTCTTCGCCGTCGCCATCAGCTCCTCGGCGGTCTTGCACTGCATTGCTCTGGCAATCATTTCTTTCGTGAGTCCGTTCCTGTTGATCTTTTTCATTTTGATAGCCTCCTTGGGTATATGTTTTGAATTGCCTCTATCTATTAATATAACAAATCAGTCGCGCCAAAATTGACACGCTCGAAAAATTTTTCTTTCAGCGACCAGGAGCAAGGACGCCTTGCTCACGCCACAGTTTTCCCTTGCAGTCCCTCGCTCCGTTCCCCTTTCGTGAAATAGCCCTCGGCGGCGACGCCCGCCACAAAGATGACGTCCTCGTCCTCTTCCTCCCCGATCAGCACATCATAGACGGGCTCGAAGGTGCCGGTAGGCTTTACGCTCGTCACGGTCGCCGTCGCGCCGCCCCGTTTCAACACCGTTTTTCCGAGGGCCTCTTTCACGGCGCAGTTCTTCTCGTGCCCAAAGTAGAGCGTCTGGCTTTCCGTCGTGCGCCAAACGGTTCCGTCGGAGAAGGCGACCTCGAAAATCTCCTCCGCCTGCGGCGTCATCACCTCCGTGACTGTGCCGACGATCTCATTTCCTTCCGCGTCCAGCGTAATCACTTTGTCGCCGACCTGCAAATCCTTGATGAGCTTTATGCCGCCCGGCACAGCCACCTCGGAATCGCCCGTGAAGCAATGGGGGTGGGCAGGATTACATTCGTTGCCGTCGCACGTCATATTGGTATAGCAGGATCCCCCTGCCGCGCGCTCAAGCACTTCCTCCTCCAGCTCGAAGTCCGCCAGTTCCGCGATATACGCCTCCGCCTCGTCCCTCGTCATCTCGTAGCCCTCGGTTTCCGCCAGCTCCAAGAGTTTGTCGGCGGTCTTGCACTGCATTGCCTTCTCGATCATTTCCTTCGTGAGTCCGTTCTTGTTGATTTTTGTCATTTTGAAAACCGCCTTTCTGATTTATGCCGCTTCGGCTTCTTCTATCCATTCGCCCCATCGGAGCGTCGTTTCTCCCGCGTGCCTTGCCCGGACATATTCCGAAAATAGTTTCAACGTCTCCAGCCGCTGGACAATCCGCTCATTTTTCCACTCCTCGTCTTTCATGGCCGTTAGATCGGCGCCGCCGATCAGGTGCTGGCGCTCGATGATAGTCTCCGCGGGAATTCCCGGGTTGCGGATCATATCGTACATCGCCATGAACGTCGTCGTACGTCCGTGTCCGGCACGGCAGTGGAAATGGAGCCAGGCATCCCTGGGAAGCGAATCGACAAAATCGAGAAACGCTTCGATCGTCTCCGTATCCGGCTGGGTCCTGTCCGTCACATAAAACCGCACATACCGGAACCCGATAGCTTCGACGACTTCTTTTTCCGTCTGCACATTCTGCGGGGCGAAGGTGACGGCTTCGACGCGGCCTTTGTCGGTCTTGCCCTTCGGCACAAAGGTCGTCGTAACCCCTGCGAGCTCGGCAAGACGTTCTTCCTCGTCCAGCGCGACTTCCTCCGGGGTCTTCCCTTCGTTGGCCAGATTGTTCTTCTTGTGCCAGCTCACGGGCAGCCCGTCCGCAAAACCGTGGGACTCCTGCCGCAGGTCCACATCGTAGATGGGCGCGCCGGGGGCGGCCGCCGCGGAAAGCTTTGTATACAGCGAGGCGAAGCCGGCGGCTGTGCACTGGGCGCTGCCCGATATGCGGAGATTGTCCAGTCCTTCGCGGGTGGGCGGCTCATCCTCCGGCGCCACGTGCCAGTCGTCGGAAGCCATGCGGAAATTGCGCGGCTCCGCAAGCTCCGGGTCTTCATCGAGCCGCCATTTCGCTTCCGAAACCGAAGCGGCAGTCAGCAGCAAAAGAGAAATCAAGAGGATCGTGGTCTTTTTCAGCAGGTTGCGCATATTTTTGATCCTTTCCTATAAGAATTATGCACCGACAAACGGAAACGTGCGGTCAAGTCCGGAGAGCCAACAATCTTCGTTATGGTCGTAAGTGCGGACGACTGCGCGGTCTTTGTAAAGGAAGAGCGAGTTGGTGTAAATATGGCAAACGTCTATGGTGGGGTTGTGGATGTTCACCAAATTCCTGTGCACGCGGTTCACGCTGTCATCGGCGAAGCTGTCGTTCGTAGGCGGCGTGTGCGTATGGCCGGAAATCCAGAGGCTGCCCGGCGGGACGTCGGCAAGGATTTCCGCCAAGGGCTCGGAGGGCTGGGCCGTGAAATCCGGGGTATTGATCTTTTTCCCGTAGGTGCGCAGCGTTCCCATCAGCGGCGCGTGACAAAAGAAAAACATAGGACCTGTTTTGTGGGCGGCAATCTCGCTCTTCAGCCAGTCGAGCTGTTCCGGCGAAAGCTCCACATAAGTGCCGAAGCCATCCGGCGCGAGATAGAGCAAACGGCAATCCCCCACAGAGCGGGCATAGTAGAGGCCGGGCTGCTTATACCGCTTTTGGAAAGCGGCCAATTTGGCTTTTTTCTCCTCCGGGGCGGCCGGCACTGTCTTCTCTTTTCCCTTGCTGCTTATCCTTGGCTCATCCTTGTATGCGTAGTCATGGTTGCCGGCCACGGCATAGTATGGGAACTTCAGGCTTCCCAGATATTCGTCCGCCGCTTGATATTCCGACTCGATGCCGTATCGGGCGGCGAGGTCGCCCAGGAGCGCGGCCTCGTCCACATCGCCCCAGGCGTTCACAGTTTTCAGCAGCCGCTGCTTCTTTTGCCAAACATCCGCTTGCTCCGCCTGCCCGGGGAACTTCTTTGACCGCACGGGCAAATGCAGATCGCTGACCAGCAGGATATGATAATAGCCGCGACGGTCGGCTTCTTTCGGAGCCTCTTGCGCGGATTCTTTCGCGGGCATGCAGCCGACGGCAAACCAGCCGACCATCGCGGCCATGGATTTCAGGAAATCTCTGCGCTTCATAATGAATTCAAATCCTTTACGGCGCCCGGGCCAGCAACACGTCGTCCCCGGCTTTTTTCAGCAGGAAGCCGGGGACGCGCCCGCAATGCCCGCGCCGACGATCAGCGTTTTGCACCGATATTACCCTGTTTTCGACGCGGCAAACAAAAACTCCTTCACGGCCTTGAAAACTTTCCGAAATAATCCGTTCCCCCGCGGGCCGCGGCCACTTCTTCCAATTCGTCCTCCGACAATTCGCGCTCCGCCAGCTTTACCTGAATCTTTTGCCAAAGCCGCACTTCCAAGCTCGGATCGTCTGCGGCGAAATCCGCGCGCCGGAACAATTCATCCATCCCGCGCACCTCCTCCGATTCCCGTTCTCTGTTTTTCCAAATCATTTCGCATTCTCCCTTCTCTTTCTACTCTATAATACAAATCAGCGGGAAAAAAATTGACGCGCTTTGAAAAATTTTTTCCAAAAAAATGTTTCACGTGAAACAATCGAACAAAACATGAAAGGGTTTTTCAGACTATGTTCTATTGTTTCACGTGAAACAATAGAACATAGTCTGAAAATATTCTCACATTTTCGCTGCGCTGCGGATTTCTTTTTCGTTGCAGGTCAAATATGTGGCGGACGCGGGTATTTTATGATAAAATCTAAGGACGGATGGGCGTTTTGTCTTTTCTCCGAAAGATGCTCCGCCAAACCGTTCCGAACGCTTTCGTGATCGGAGCGGCGGTTATATCACTTATCCTTGAAACGAGGGGTTTCAAATGGACAATCCGAATGATATAAAACCGAGCGGCCCCGGGCTTGCCCGTTATCTTTCCCCTGTCGCCGTCTGGGCGCTTTCCTTCGGCTGCGCCGTGGGATGGGGCGCGTTCGTCATGCCGGGAACGACTTTCCTGCCGATTGCCGGACCTGTCGGAACGACCATCGGACTTTTCATCGGCTCGCTTGCCATGCTCGTCATCGGCTGGAACTATATCGCGATGATGAAGAAATACCCGGACGCGGGCGGCACCTTTTCCTACACCAAGCATATTTTCGGCTACGACCACGGCTTTTTCAGCGCCTGGTTCGTCACATTGACCTATATCGCGATTCTTTGGGCGAACGCCACCGCGCTGGTGCTTTTGGCGCGAAATCTTCTCGGCGGCGCATTCCAATTCGGGTTTCATTACAGTTTCGCGGGCTACGACGTCTGGCTCGGCGAGATCCTGCTTTCCGACGCAGCCATTATTCTTTTCGGCGCGCTGGTCATAGGCGGCAAGCGGCTGGCCGCGCATACGCAGACGATTTTCGCGTTCCTGCTGCTGGGCGGCATTCTCGTCGTCTTCGGCGCGACGCTGGCGACGCACCGGGATTTGCTCGATGCGTTTTCCCCGGCTTTCGTGTACGGCGAGTCCATCCCGCTCCAGATTTTCCATGTGGCGGCCCTGGCGCCTTGGGCGTTCATCGGCTTCGAGTCCATCTCCCATTCGGCGACAGGCATCGCTTTTTCCTCGAAAAAATATCCCGTCGTGATGGTGCTGGCCGTCGTCTGCAGCTTCCTCGCCTATACGCTGTTGACGCTGCTGGCCGTCACCAAGCTCCCGGCAGGCTGCGTGACATGGCGCAGCTATGTCGCGGCGCTGCAAGAAGGCCTGGACGGCCTCGCGGGGCTGCCGACCTTCTACGCCGCCCATGGGGCGATGGGAGACGCGGGCATCGTGATTCTCGGCGTCGCGGTACTGGGCGGTGTCATTACCGGACTGATCGGCATGTATGTCGCGGCAGGCCGCCTGATTTACACGATGGCGGCGGAGGATATTTTGCCGCGCTGGTTCGCCGTACTGACACAGGACCGCACGCCGAAAAACGCCGTACTCTTCATCATGGGGCTTTCGCTGATTATCCCGTTTTTCGGGCGTACAGCGACAGGCTGGGTGGTGGACGTGACGACTGTCGGCGCGACAATCGCCTATTGCTACACCTCAGCGGCGGCCTATATCTCGGCAAAGCGGGACGGCGACGGCTTCACAAGGCTGACGGGTATGCTCGGCATGATTTTCTCGGCGCTGTTCAGCTTGTTCCTGATCGCGCCGGAGCTTTGGAACATGAACGCGCTGGCCGCAGAAAGCTATATCATCCTCGCGATCTGGAGCATTCTCGGTTTTATCGTGTTCCGTCTCGTGTTCAACCGGGACGAGCATCATCGGTTCGGCCAGTCCACGGTGGCATGGATCACGCTGCTGTTCCTGATCCTGATTTCCTCGACGATGTGGATCAAGCAGGGCACCCACGATATGATGGTGGACGTGGTCGGCACGGTCAACGAGTTTTACACGAAGGAGCTGGAAAGCCAAGGGGTCAAACGCAACCGCGCGAGACGGGAATACGACGAAGCCTACTTTTTCGGGAAAATGGAGAATGTGCAGGATGTGCTGCTGAAAAACACGACCATCCAGCTTCTTTTGATTTCCTTCAGTCTCGCGATCATGTTCAATATTTACTCGACGATGCGGCGGCGCGAGCAGCAGGCGGACATCGAGCGTACCCGGGCGGAGGAGAACAGCCGGGCGAAATCCGCGTTTCTGTCGAATATGTCCCATGATATCCGCACGCCGATGAACGCGATTATCGGCTATATCGAGCTGGCGAAGCGGACCCGCGCCCAGTGCGACCACTGCGACGTCTGTCCGGCGGGGCACTGCGACAAACAAGTGCCCGAAAAAACAGAGGAATTCCTTGAGAAAATCGACGCGTCGAGCCAGCACCTTTTGGCACTGATCAACGACATCCTCGAAATGAGCCGCATCGAGAGCGGCAAGATGGAGCTGGAATACGCGCCGGACAATCTTGTGAAGGCCGTCGAGGAAGCGCGGGATCTGTTCGCGGCGCAAATGGAAGGAAAAAACATCGCCTTTTCCGTGGACACGTCCGCGGTCGAGCACCGATTCGTACATTTCGACAAGAACCGGCTGAACCGCGTGCTGCTGAACCTCTTGTCGAACGCTTACAAATTCACGCCGGAGGGCGGAAAAATCTCGGTGGCGCTGACGGAAACGGAGTCCACCGACGAGGACGCGTCCTTTGAGCTTCGCGTGAAGGACAGCGGCATCGGCATGACGCAGGAATTCGCCGCGACCATCTTCGAGGCGTTCACGCGGGAGCGCAATTCGACGGTCAGCGGCATCCAGGGCACCGGCCTCGGCATGTCGATCACGAAAAACATCATAGACATGATGGGCGGCACGATTGAAATTGAAACAGCGCCGGGCAAAGGAACGGAATTTATCATCAGTGTCCGGCTGCAACGTGCGCTGGAGCTTGCCGCGGAAGAAAAACAGAAGGAAGAGGCTGCCGGGCAGGGAGCACCGCCCGTCGGGGCAGCCATGGACTTTATCGGGAAAAAGCTGCTTTTGGCGGACGATCTCGACGTGAACCGCGAAATCGCGAAAATGCTTTTGATGGGCGCCGGCTTCGAGGTTGACACAGCGACCAACGGCAAAGAGGCCGTGGACATGGTGGCCGCTTCGAAACCCGGCGAGTACAGCGCGGTGCTGATGGATATCCAAATGCCGGTCATGAACGGATATGAGGCGACGAAAGCGATCCGCGAGCTGCCGTCCGAGCTGGCCCGTATCCCAATTCTCGCGATGACGGCCAGCGCGTTCAGCGAAGACGTAGCAAAAGCGAAAAGCGAGGGCATGGACGGCCATATCGCGAAACCAATCGATATACCGCAGATGATGAAGACTTTGGCGGAGGTAGTTAAAAGGTAAAGTGAGGATACGAGGAAAGGACTGTGACAGCATGAGCAAAAATATCCTTCCCGCGCAGACGGACGATGGCGCGACGACGATGCTTGACACACTGCAGCGCATGGCGGAGAGCATGCCCGGCGGCTTTTTCATTTACCGCGCCGACGGCAACGAGGAAATCCTTTATCTCAACGATGTGATGCTGGACATTTTCGGCTGCGCGACGGAGGAGGAGTTCCGGGCGCTGACCGGGGGCACGTTCCGGGGCCTTGTCTATCCGGACGATCTGCGGGAGATAGAGGCGTCGATTCTCCGGCAGGTCGAGAAGAACGACAAACGCCTCGATTACGTAAAATACCGCATCCGGCGCAAAGACGGGGAAATCCGCTGGGTGGACGACTACGGGCGGCGCGTGCATACCGAGGAGAACGAAGACGTCTATTACGTCTTCATCCGCGACATCACCGAGAGCCACACCGCGCGGGAGGAAAGCCGCCGCCGCGGTCGAGTCATCGAGGGCCTTTCCGTCGGCTATTCGTCGATCTTCCTTTTGAATCTCGATACGGGCAGTATGCGCCCCTACCGCCAGGAAAACAATTATTTCGAAAGGATCGTTTCGGATCTGGAGCACGAAGGAGAGTCCAATCCCGATTTCCGCCATGTGCTTTCCGAATACGCGTCACGCTTCGTATTGGCGGAGGATCAGGCATTTTTCTCCCGCCAGACGAATGCCGCGCATATCAAAGAGCGTCTTTCTTCCGAGCCGTCCTATACAGTTACTTACCGCTGCAACGGCAATGTATATATGGAAATGTCCGTTGTCCGGGTCCGGGACGAGGCGAGCCCGAACAACGTGGTCATGGGCTTCCGCAATGTGAGCGACCGTATTATCCGCGTCCAGCGCGAACTGGCGGAAAAGATGGAGATCGAGGCGGAGCTGGATCGCGAAAAGCGGGCCAATGAGATCAAGTCTTCGTTCCTGTTCAACATGTCCCATGATATCCGCACGCCGATGAACGCCATCACCGGCTTCACGGCGCTCGCGAAAAACCACATGGACGAGCCGGAGCTTTTGGAGGGATTCCTCAACAACGTGCAGGAAGCCGGCGAGCATCTGCTGTCCCTGATTGACAGCCTGCTGGAAATGAGCAGCCTGTCCCAGCACAAATTTACGCTGGACGAGCTGCCGGCCTGCCTTGACGATGAGATTGCCGCCGCCGTCGATATGTTCCGGCCGCAGGCGGCGGCAAAACATATCGAACTGACATCGGAAGTGAACCTGCCGCCCACCGATGTGCTGCTGGACACGAAGCGTTTCCGCCGCCTGATGAGCAATCTTCTCGACAACGCGCTGAAATTCACGCCGGAGGGCGGCCACGTGAAGGTCGCCGCGAAGCGGAAATTCGCGTCCGGCTCCGGATACGCGCGCTACGAGTTCTCGGTCTCCGACGACGGCGTGGGCATGGCTGAAGGATTCCTGCGGCGCGTCGGCAATGTCTTCGAGCGCGAGAAGACTTCGACGGAATC
This sequence comes from uncultured Selenomonadaceae bacterium, assembly GCA_902778455.1. GTDB lineage: Bacteria > Bacillota > Negativicutes > Selenomonadales > Selenomonadaceae > RUG12372. The sequence continues at coordinate 191,905 of CACYXR010000001.1, forward strand.
GGGCTACCTCGGCACGGGGCTCGGCCTCGCGATTACGAAAAAAATTCTCGACCTGATGGGCGGCTCGATGGAGGTCAAGAGCGAAAAAGGCCGCGGCTCGACCTTCACGATCTCTATGGCGCTGAAGACGGTGGGCGCGGCGCGGAAACAACTTTCGCCCACGTCGGAGCACAAGGGGGACGTGAAGGCGCACGGTTCATATCGTCTGCTGCTGGCCGAGGATATGGGCGTCAACCGCATCCTTGCGGAAACGATGCTGAAGGAAGCGGGATTTGAGGTCGAGTCTGTGCCGGACGGCTGCGACGCGCTGGACGCCGTAGCCTGTCACCCCGCGCGATATTACGACGCGGTGCTGATGGATATTCAAATGCCGATCATGAACGGCTATGAGGCGACAAGGAGAATCCGGGCGCTGGGACGGGAGGATACGGACAAGCTCCCCATTATCGCGCTCAGCGCCAACGCCCGCGAGCAGGACAAGCTCGCCAGCCTCGAAAGCGGCATGAACTCCCACGTGGCGAAGCCTTTCGACCTCGCGGTACTGGTCGATATATTGAACGAGCACATCGCGGCGACGCGAAAAGAAAACAAATAAAGTATATAAAGGAACGCCGGACGAAAAAATGTCCGGCGTTTTTTACGCGATTGCATTACGTTTTCCTTGCGGCACAAAGCCAATGGTTTTATAATATCGTTGTATCAGTATGATTTGTTTCGCAGGCTTTTTTCCTTTTGAAGAAAGCATGAGGAGTCAATAGATTTATGGAATTTTCGGAACGAATACGGCAATTCTTCTTCGGGAAGCATCGTGTCAAGACGCCGACCATCCTCCAGATGGAGGCCACGGAGTGCGGCGCGGCTTCCCTGGGGATGGTGCTGGCCTATTACGGCAAATGGCTTCCGCTGGAGAAGCTGCGGCTGGAGTGCGGCGTGACCCGGGACGGCGTCAACGCGAAGAACATCCTGCGCGCAGCCCGGCGGCTCGGCTGTGTCGCGAAGGGCTTCGCCGGCAAGCCCGAAGTGCTCCGGGGGAAAGAATTCCCGCTGATCCTGTTTTGGGAGTTCAATCATTTCGTCGTGATGGAGGGCGTCGAGAACGACACCGTCTATCTGAACGATCCCGCACTGGGACGGCGGAAGGTTTCCTGGGAGGATTTCCTGACGTCCTACACCGGCATTTATCTGAACATCCGCCCCGGCGAAGACTTTGTACAGGAAGGACATCCCTACAATGTCGCCAAAGCCATTGCCGAAAAACTCGCCGAGGACAAATGGGCGCTGCTCTTCATCCTGATCCTCGGGCTTTGCATGGTAATCCCCGGTCTTGCCGTGCCGGTAATGAACCAGATTTTCATCGACGACGTCTTTTCGATGAAGCATCCCGAATGGACGACGAAACTGCTCCTGGCCATGGCGGCGGCGGCGATCCTGTCCGGCGTCATGAATGCCATGCGCGCGATCGTGTTGACCTATTGGCAGAAAAAGCTGACGCTGGCGGATTCGTCCTCCTTCTTCTGGCATGTCCTGCGGCTGCCGGTGACTTTCTTCCAGCAGCGTTACGCGGCGGATGTGGCCTCCCGCATCCAGTTCAACGAGGCCAACGCCGAAGTGCTTTCAGGGCAGGCGGCCACCGCCCTCCTCGATATGTTCATCGCGCTGTTCTACTTGGGGCTCTTGGTGCAGTACAGCGTGCCGCTGACGCTGGTGGGCGTTTCCTTCAGCTTCGTCAATCTCGCGGTGATCCTCTATATGCGCCGGAACATGACCGACCTGACGATGCGGATCCAGCAGGAAAAGGGCAAGGAATACGGCGTGCTGATGAACGGCCTGATGATGATCGACAGCGTCAAGGCCTGCGGAAGCGAGGCCGACCTGTTCGGGAAATGGGCGGGTTACGCCGCCAAGGCTCTCGTCGCCAATCAGGAAATGCAGATCTGGTCGCTGAAGGTACGCCTCCTGCCGACGCTCCTGGCGGGAATTTCCGGAGCGCTGATCATGACCGTGGGCGGCTTTTCCATCATGGAAGGCCTGATGACCGCCGGCGTCTATACGGCAGTGAACAGCCTGATTGCCAAATTCCAGGAGCCGATGCAAAAGATCCTGGCCCTCAGCGACATCATACGAACGACGGAAATGCAGATGCAGCGTCTCGACGACGTGAAGCGGTACGCAATCGACAGCCTCAATTACCCTGACGAGACGCAGACGATCACCTTCACCGGCGACCGCTTGTCCGGCGAACTCACCATGCGGGACGTGAGCTTCGGATACAGCCCGCTGGACCCGCCGCTTTTGGAGAATTTCAATCTATCCCTGGCGCCGGGGCGCTGGGCCGCTGTCGTGGGAGCGTCGGGCAGCGGCAAATCAACCTTGGCGAAGCTCGCGTCAGGGCTTTACGAGGAATGGTCGGGGGACGTGCTTTTCGACGGCGTGAAGCGCCGGGAGATTCCCCGTCCCGTGCTGGTCAGCTCGATCGCCACGGTGGATCAGGATGTGTTCCAGATTTCCGGCACGGTGCGCGAAAACCTCTCGCTGTTCGACAAGTCCGTGCCCAAGGAAGACATCGTGCTGGCGGCGCAGGACGCCTGCATCCACGATGATATCCTGCGGCTTGCGGGCGGCTACGGAGCCGAAGTGGCCGAGGGCGGGCTGAATTTCAGCGGCGGACAGCGGCAGCGGCTGGAGATTGCCCGCGCCCTGGCCGGCAATCCGTCCATCCTTATCCTCGACGAGGCGACCAGCGCCATCGACCCGATGACCGAGCAAAAGGTGCTGGCAAATATCCGCCGCCGCGGCTGCACCTGCCTGATCGTAGCCCACCGCCTGTCGACGATCCGCGACGCGGACGAGATCATCGTGCTGGAAAAGGGCAAAGTCGCCGAGCGGGGAACGCATCGGGAAATGATGACGCACGACGGCCCGTACCGCAGGCTGATCGAGGAAAAAGAGCGGGAAACACAGGGAGAAGCGACGCTGGACTGATTGTTTCGCGAGGGGGTGAACCGCATGAAGCTTTCCGCAGGGGAACGGTATCCGCTGACGGATGAAAAAATGTATATTGTATTGACGTCGGGGGAAGCTGAAGTTTATGCCGTCACGAAGCAGCAGGATTCCTTCCGGCAAATGTTCCTGACGGAGCTTTCCCCAGGCGAGGCGGCGTTTCCGGCGCTGGACGAGTTCGGCATGGTCGACGTGGTGATTTACGCCGTCGAGGACGCGGAGCTTGACTTGCTGCCGCTGGCCGAGGGGGCGCCCGCTTCGCTGGCGCCGCTGATGCGGCAATGGTTCAGTCGGCTCGTGGAGCTTCCCTGGCTGCGGCTTTTGGCGGACCGGGGCGACGACATGCTGAAGACCTGGGCGGACGGCTCTACCCTGGACGAAAAAACAATGGATATGGCGGCGCTCTCGAAGACGTTTGCGGAAAACGAGGGCATTTTCGCGATGCTGCTCGGCGTGCGGTTCAAGTCCCAGGACAAGCAGCGCGGGGAACGGCTGAAAGGGCGCGCGAAGCGGCAGCGGCGTCTCGTGAACGAGACAATCTCCGGACTTCTGGGCGAGGAAATCCCGCCGGAGGACGGAGGCGGAACGGACAACGCGAAAGTCGAGGCAGTTGCCTTCCTCGTGCGGTGCGTGGCGCAGGCCATGAAAATGCCCGTCGAGGAAATCCACATCGCGCCGGAAATGGTGAAAAAGCTCGACGCCTTTGGCCTGCTCCGCCGCCTTGTCCAGAAGAGCGGAATGTATATGCGCTTTATCCACTTAGAGGACGACTGGTACACCGGAGACAGCGGCGTCATGCTCGGCTATCTTTCTTCGGGCGACAAAAAAGAATTGGCGGCGCTGCTGCCGGTCACTCCGGAAAGCTACCGCATCGTGACGCGGGCACATCCCGAGGGCGTGCCAGTCACGGAAGAAATAGCCGCGCAAATCGAGAAGGACGCGTTTCTCTGCTATCCGGGGCTTCCCTCCCGGAAGCTCACTTTTGGGGATTTGTTCAAGTTCCTGTACCGGCAAAGCTGGCCGTCAGACTGGAAATCGATCGTCGCCGTCAGTTTCGTCATAGGTCTGATTCCGCTGATCACGCCGATCGTCACCGAGACCGTTTTCAAGGACATCATCCCGATTCTCGACCGGGAGGGACTGGCCACCGTCACCCAGGTCATGATGGTGGCCGGGTTCACCACGGCGGCGCTGACTACGGTGCGCTCCGTCGCATTCCTTCGGTTTTCCTCTTCCTGCGGCATGACGCTTCGCGCCGCGCTTCTTGGGCGTCTCCTGGCCATGCCCTCGAATTTTTTCCGCCGCTTCCAGTCCGGCGACCTGGCAAACCGCATGGTGGGGCTTGAAACGGCAACAACGCTTTTTTCGGAGAATTTCATCGGCGTTCTCTTCAATCTCGTGTTTTCCCTTTGGAGCCTCGGCCTGATGTGCTACTACAGCTGGAAGCTCACCGCGGCGGCCATCGGGATCTGGCTTGTCTACCTGGTGCTCAGCGGTTTTATCATCAACCGCCTCGTTCGCTCGGAAAGGTGCATGACCGAGGCGAAGAACAAGACCTCCGGCATTTTGCAGCAGATCTTCACCGGGCTGGTGAAGTTCCGCGTCAAGGGCGCGGAGGAGCAGGCGTACCACCTCTGGGGCGAGAAATTCGCCGAGGAATGGAAATGGAACTACAACGCCCGCGTGCTGAAAAACTATAACGCCGTGATTGCCGCCGTCCAGCCGATCCTTTTGGCGCTGGCCGTCTATTATCTCGGCCTTCGGGAGCTGGCGGAAACATCGACGGCGGGCGGAACCGGCGGCGCGGCAAATGCGCTGGCGGATGTCCTCACGATATCGGAACCGATGAGCGTCGCCACGTTCATCGCTTTCCAGGCGGCCTACAGCGCGTTCAATGTGTCTTTGAACGCCGTGATGCCGGTTCTGGAGGAGCTTTCCGCTATCCGTCCGCTGCTGGAAAATATTCAGCCGGTTCTCGATGAGGAGCCGGAGGTCGCCGAGGAAAAAATGGAGGCCGACCTGCTTTCCGGAGCCTTCGAAGCCAGGCATTTGTCCTTTTCCTACGGTGAAGGCTTGCCGGAGGTGCTCCATGACGTGAGCTTCCGGGTGGCAGCGGGAGAGCATGTGGCCATCGTCGGGCGTTCCGGCTGCGGAAAATCGACGCTGGTGCGTCTGCTTCTCGGCTTCGAGTCGCCCACCAGCGGGGCGGTCTACTACGACGGGCAAGACCTCGCCGACCTCGACCTCCCGTCCGTGCGCACGCAGATGGGCGTCGTGCTGCAAAACGGCCAGCTGATGACCGGTGACATCTACCGCAATATCGTCGGTGCCAGCGATTTGACGCTGGACGACGCATGGGCGGCGGCGGAGGCGGCGGGCATCGCCGACGAGATCCGCGAGATGCCGATGCAGATGCAGACCGTGGTCAGCGAGGGCAGCACGAACATCTCGGGCGGCCAGCGGCAGCGCATCCTGATCGCCAAGGCTCTCGCCATGAAGCCCACGATCATCGTCTGCGACGAGGCCACCAGCGCCCTCGACAACCGCACCCAGGCCATCGTGACGGAAAGCCTCGACCGCCTGAAAGTGACGCGCATTGTCGTCGCCCATCGCCTGTCGACGATCCGCCGCGCCGACCGCATCCTGGTCCTCGACGGGGGCCAGATCGCGGAAAGCGGCTCCTTCGACGAGCTCATGGAAAAAGGCGGCCTGTTCGCATCGTTTGTCAAGCGTCAGGTAGCGTAACAATAAATTGAAAAGGGGAGAAAAACATGCCCCTGGGCAAGTCTTCATGTCCGATGGATTTCGAGACGGTCTATCGGAAGTATCACAAAAGCGTTTTCAATTACATTTACGGACGGGTACTTCATCGCGAGACCACGGAGGACCTGGCTGCGGACGTATTCCTCGCCGTGGCTGCGAATCTCGCGCGGTTCAATCCAACGCGCGGAAGCCTCACCACATGGCTTTTCACGATTGCCCGGAACTTAACGCAAAATTATCGGCTACGGGCTTCGACCCGTCTGGAGGAAAGCTGCTGGGATTTGCCCGAGCGGCTTTCCGACGCGCCGGAAAAAAGGGGCGATTCCTTACGGTCGCCGGACAACATCCGGGTGGAGCGCATTTTGGAGAAGCTTTCCGACGAGGAACGCGACTTTTTGGAGCTTCGTTACGCGCTGGGGCTTTCCAACGAAGAAATCGGGGGCATTTCCGGCGTTTCGGCGGACGCCGTCAGCCAGCGGTACCATCGCCTGCTGGCGAAATGCCGGAAATTGGACGAAAAGCAGGCAGGAAAATCGCAAACGGCGTCGAAGAATATGAAGAATATATAGATATTTCGCGACGAAGCAATTTCGCCGGAAAGGGGATCAGCACAAATGGAACTGAACTGGGATCAATTTACCGAAGAGCATTTTCGCAAAATGAAACAGATTATTGTCAATGCGAAGAATGACGACGAAATGACGATGTCGCATGTCGGGCGCGTATCAATCGGCGACGTGCACATCGAGCTGTATCTTTGCGAAGAACCCGACGATCGGTTCACCATCCAGCGCCGGTACTTCATCGGCTGCGCGGGTCGGGATACGGACGCCGCGCTGGTGAACGTGCGCACGCAGGTCGAAGGCTTTTCCTACGGCGAATACAAGATGGACTATAAGCCGATCCAGTACCGCGAGGACATTTTGTACGACGAGCTGGTGCGGATGATCGAGGAAGGCTTTGAGAAGGCAGTGGCGCGCGACGAAGCGGGTGTGCTGCGCGCAGCGGTAGAACAGCCGACGGATTTCTGGACCCGCGCGAAGGCGGCCGTGCAGCAAAAAGTACGCGAAAGCGAAACTGCCGTAGAGCCTGCGCCGGCCGCCCCGCTGGTGGAAAAGATCCGCTCCCTGGCCGAGCTTCCGGCGGAGGAATTTAAAGCTAAGGTGCTGGCGTTGACAGGGAAATGATATGAAACGCAAGCGCAAACGCAGGGAATGGCTGGGCACGGCTTTCAAGGACGCCCCCGCCCGCCTCAAAAGATTTTGGCTGCGGCGCAATTTTTCCCATCCGTTGTATTATATTGTGCCGGGGGTCCTGATCGGCTTTGTCCTTTTGCTGGTAATTTACAGCCGAAGCGCGGCATGGCTTTTCAACATGGCAATGGAGGAGCAGGATCTTTTGCGCGGCAAGATCACCGCGGAATACATCTTCGCGTCCCCCATCGGCCACGTCTACTTTGAAGGACTGGAATGGAAGGATCTGGAAGGCAAGCGAATCCTCTATATCCCCGAGGGCGAGTTCACTGTGGATATTCTCGACACGCTGCTCCGGCATTTTACCTCGACCTCGATAGAACGTCTGGAACTGCATCGCTCAAAGCTGTCCATCCGCCTGAACGAGGATATGAGCGTCGATTTCGTCCGTGCGCCCGCGACGAGCGAGAAGCCCCGGGACGAAAAACCGAAGCTGAAAGCCCGCGACGAGGACAAGACCGAGGCCCAGATCCTCGCCGAGGCCGAGGAAAAACGGGAGCGGCAGCGGCAGCAGGCGGAGCAGGACTGGAAGAATTTCAATCACAGCGGGGAGTGGCTCGATCTCCATATTTTTCTTGATAATTGCATGATAGAAGTTTCTTATCGGGAACGCCATTACCTGCTGGAAGCGGTCCGTCTGGACATGGATCTCAATTCGAGGGACCAGATGAAAATCAAACTGGCCACCGGGCCTTTCGGCGGTACCATGATCGGCAGCGGCATATTCCTGAACGGAACCATTGATTTCAAGAAAACTGTTCCGCAATGCGACCTGATGATGCTGATCGACGTGGTGGACCCGTCGTCCCTGGGCTTCGGCATGGACGTTCACGACCCGCTTTCGATGGCGATACGTTTCGAGGGCGAAGTGACGCATCCCATCGGCAACGGCACGCTGCATTTCGACAGGCTCCGCATCCCCGCGCTGGATTTCACGAATGTGGACGGGGAAATCTATTATGAGGACGCAATGCTCAACTTCTCGGAAGTCTTCGCGGACGTCTACGGCGGAAAGCTTGTCGCCGAGGGCTGGTATAATCTCGATACGCGGTATTACCATATCAGCGGCCACGGAGATAAGCTCAGGGCGAAAAAAGCGCTGCCCGACGCGAATCTTCAGTGCTTTGTCGAACTCGACATCACGGTCGATTGCAAGGGCAGCGTGCAAAGCACCTCGTACGGCGGTCACTTTGTCTCCGGCAAGGGGCGCTACCGTTGGCTGCCCTTCAAGTCCCTTGCCGGACAATTCCACAACCTCGGCAAGAAACTCGATTTCTACGACGTGAAAATCGACTTCGGAGGCCTTGTAGCGACAACGGACGCGTTCCACATCGACAACGGGAAGCTCATGCTGAACCCCATCCTCGTCACGGACAAAGACGGCAACCCGATCGTGACCTACGATCCGAGCAGCAAAGAGCTGATCGACGAACGCCCGGGGGCAGCGGCAAGAAAGGAAGAAGAAGAATAGGCAAGGCAAGCGAAATTCTTTACTTTTCCTTTAAACGGATAATCGCCCCCATGACGGCATTGCCGGAAAATCCCCGCGCCGCTCATCAAGAACAGGATGGGCGGCGCGTTTTTTCTCGCGGAAATGTTTGAAAAGATGTATAATAAACGGCAAACTACGCAGGGAGGTTTTTCTATGGAGTGGGCCGAGGTAAGCTTCCGGACTTCTCATGAAGCCGTAGACGCGGTATCCGCGCTTTTCGGGGAGACGGGCGCGTCGGGAACGGTGATCGAGGACCCGGCGCTGATCAACGATTACATTCATTCGGGACTTTGGGATTACACGGACATCCCCGAGCAAAAGGACACGTCCGTGGTGACGGTGAAGGCGTATTTCGCGGCGGACGATTCGCTGGACGAAAAGCTCGCGTCGATTCGCGCGGGTCTTGACGCCATCGCGGCGCGGGGCGTCGACACGCGCCCGGCCGAATTTCTCACGACGCGGGTACAGGATGAGGACTGGGCCAACAGCTGGAAAAAATATTTCCATACGGACAAGGTCGGCGAGCGCGTCGTGATCCAGCCCTCCTGGGAGGAATACGAACCGCAGCCGGACGAGGTCGTGCTGCGGCTCGATCCCGGTGCGGCCTTCGGCACCGGCACCCACCCGACGACGTCCATGTGCCTGCGCGCGATGGAGAAGCTCGTAAAACCCGGCATGACCGTTTTCGACGTGGGCACGGGGTCCGGCGTGCTGGCCATCGCGGCGGCAAAGCTCGGCGCGAAGACGGTGCGGGCGGTGGACTACGACGCCACGGCGGTGCGCGTGGCGCGGGAAAACATCGAGGCAAACGGCGCAGCGGATATTGTATCGACAGCGGAAAGCGATCTTTTCTCCGCGATTCCCGGCAAGGCGGGACTGGTAACCGCGAACCTGATCGCCGACCTCGTGATCCGGCTGCTGCCCGATCTCGATGCGCATCTGGAACAGGGCGGCGCGCTGCTCGCCAGCGGCATCATCGAGAGCCGTGCGCAGGAGGTTCGCGAGGCTGCGGACGCAGCGGGCTTTTTCGTCGCCGAGGATTTCGAGGAAAAGGAATGGCACGCGATGGTGATCCGACGGAGGGGCGAGGCGTGAGACGACTCTTTATCCCCGAAAAACTGGCCGATACGGTGACGCTCTCCGGCAGCGACGCCCATCATCTCGGCTACACGCTGCGAGCGCGGGTCGGCGAGCGGTACGTGGTCGTAGACTCAGAAAGGCAGATTGCTTCGATGGAAATCGCGGGCTTTACCGCCGACACGGTGACGCTGCGGCTCGTCGAAAGGCTCGAAGCGGATACGGACTCGCCGATCCGGCTGACATTGGCCGTCTGCCTTTTGAAATCGGACAAGATGGAGTTCGTCGTGCAGAAGGCGGTAGAGCTGGGCGCGGCTAAAGTGCAGCCCGTCGAAAGCGAGAACTGCGTTGCGCGCTATGACGGAAAAAAAGCCGAAGCACGCCGCGAGCGCTGGCAGCGGATCGCGGACGAGGCGGCGAAACAATGCGGGCGTACCGCGCTTTTGACGGTGGCGCCGATTTTCTCTTTCGATGAATGGATAAAAAAAAGACCGCCCGAGGATGACGCGGCGTTTTTCTGTTACGAGGCCGAGGAAAAAAACACGTTGGGCGCTTGGCTCGCGGAACAAAACGCGGAAGCTTATACCGCCCTCATCGGTCCGGAAGGCGGCTTCACGCCCGCCGAAGCGGAACAGGCGAAAGCGGCGGGTATCGCCGCAGTGACCCTTGGCCCGCGCATCCTGCGGGCGGAAACGGCGGCAGTTGCGACGATGGCGATCGTACAGCATATAAAAGGCGATTTAGGAAACGCAAAGCGCCCCAAAGGGGAGGGCAAGGTATAGAAGATGAAGTGAGGGAGAAATTTTGCCAACAGTATCATTCATGACCTTGGGCTGCAAGGTAAATCAATTCGAAACGGAGACGATGGAAGGGCTTTTCCATCGGGCGGGGTACGAGACCGTCCCTTTCGGCGAAGCCGCGGACGTCTGCGTGATCAACACCTGCTCGGTGACGGCGCTGGGCGAGAAAAAATCGCGCCAGATCATCCGGCGGGCGCGCCGCGAAAACGAAAACGCGATCATCGTCGCGACGGGCTGCTACGCACAGCTTTCGCCGCAGGAATTGGCGAAGCTGGACGGCGTCCGTCTCGTCGTCGGCACGCGGGACCGGGCGCGCATCGTGGAGCTGGTCGAGCAGGCGGCGCGGGATGACGGCGTGATTTTCGACGTGGTTGACATCATGGCGGCGGACTCCTTCGAAGACATCCCCCTCTATGATACGCCGACGCGCACCCGCGCTTTTTTGAAAATACAGGAAGGCTGCGAAAATTTTTGCTCATTCTGCATTATCCCTTACGCGCGGGGGCCTCTCCGTTCGCGTCCGCCGGAAAGCGTCCGGCGCGAGGCGAAAAAACTCATCGACGCGGGATTCAAGGAACTCGTATTGACCGGCATCCATATCGGCGCTTACGGGCGTGATCTTGCGGAAAATGCAACGCTGGCGGACGCGGCGCGGGAAATATTGGCGCTGGGCGGCCTTTCGCGGCTGCGGCTCGGTTCGCTGGAATCGGTAGAATTGTCGGACGAGCTTTTCGCTTTGCTCCGGGACGAGCCGCGGCTCGCGAAGCATCTGCACCTGCCGCTTCAAGCCGGTTCCGACGCGATTCTTCACGCGATGAACCGGCATTATGATACAGCGACATTTGCCCGGCTGCTGGAGAACGTCCGCCGGAATATCCCTGACGTTTCCGTCACCACCGACGTCATCGTGGGCTTTCCGGGGGAAACGGACGCGCTGTTCGAGGAAAGCCTCAATTTCGTTTCGCGGATGGGCTTCGCGAAAGTCCACGTCTTCCCCTATTCCCGCCGGGAAGGAACGCCCGCCGCGCGCATGGGCGGACAGCTTCCGACGGCGGTGAAAAAGGAGCGTGTGCGCCGCATGGAAGAGGCCGCCGAGGCGGCGGCAAAAGCCTGCCGCGAGCAAATTCTCGGCAGAACCGAAGACGTACTTTTCGAGACGGAAACGGAAGGTATATCGGACGGCCTGACAGGCGGATATTTCCGCGTCTACACTGACGCGCCCGTAAAGCTCGGGGAGATTGCGCCCATGCGCCTGACGCGCCTTTACCGGGATGGGTTTTGGGCTGAAACGGAAGAATCAGGACTTATGTAGGCTTATTGCAAACTTTTGATTTACAGCAGGATTTTTTCGTCGCATCAAGAAATAATATATATTGTGATTTTTAATACTAATCTTCGACTAAAAAATACAACATTTTTTAACCGAAGATACGCCTGCTTTGCAGGCTACAGCCGTGCCTACGGCACGGCTGACGTCTCATAAATCACCGTAAGTAATTGACATTTCTAACGGTGATTAGTATGAAAACTTCCCGTTTTCTGCGGAAGGAGGGAAAACGAATGGCTGACTGCATTTTCTGCAAGATTGCGTCCGGGGAGATTCCCTCGACGATGGTGTATGAGGACGACATGGTGGCTGCTTTCAAGGATTTGGAGCCCCAGGCGCCGACCCACGTCCTGATCATCCCGAAGAAGCACGTCGTCAGCGCCGCCGAATTGGGCGACGGCGACCGGGAGCTTGCCGCGCACATCTTCTGCGACGTCGTGCCGAAGCTGGCAAAGGAACTGAAACTTTCCAAAGGCTTCCGCGTCGTCACCAACGCAGGCGAGGACGGCGGGCAAACCGTCATGCATCTGCATTTCCATCTGCTGGGCGGACGATCCATGCAATGGCCTCCGGGTTAATGTGTTTTTAATTGACGTTTTTCGTCCTATCGTGTATAATATTCTAGCGTGATTCTCTTTTGAGAATTTACACAAAATTTGTAGCCCCAACATATTTGGAGGGGGGGATAACCATGGCAAACGAGATCAAGGTCGGCAAGAACGAGAGCATCGACAGCGCGCTTCGTCGTTTCAAGCGTATGTCGCAAAAAGCCGGTACGTTAGCCGAAGTCCGTAAACGCGAGCACTACGAGAAACCGAGCGTACGCCGCAAGAAAAAGTCGGAAGCTGCGCGCAAGCGCAAGTTTAGGGCATAAGGGGTCTTCAATGTGTCGCTGAAGGAAAAACTCACTGCGGACATGAAGGACGCCATGAAGGCGAAGGAAGCCGGCAAACAGCGGCTTTCCGTCATCCGCCTTGTGCGCGGCGCGGTTCGCCAGCTTGAAATCGACGGCAAAAAGGAGCTTGGCGACGAGGATGTGCTCGGCGTCATCAGCAAGGAAGTCAAGCAGCGCCGTGATTCCATCGAGGATTTCAAAAAAGGCGGACGCGACGACCTCGTGACCGAGGCGGAAGCGGAGATCGCAATCCTGATGGAATATCTGCCGCAGCAGCTTTCGGAAGACGAAGTACGGGGCCTTGTCAAGGAGGCCATCGCCGCAAGCGGCGCGGCTTCGCCGAAAGACATGGGCAAGGTCATGAAGGAGCTCATGCCGAAGGTCAAGGGCCGCGCGGACGGCAAGCTGGTCAATGAAATCGTGAAAGAACTTCTGGCGCAGTAAGCAAAGCAAACGGAACACGAAAAACCGACGTCTTCGGGCGTCGGTTTCTTATTTTTTAGGCGAGGTTCGTTTTAATGCAGATTTAATGTTTTTCTCATACAACCCCAAGACAAAACGAATAAAATACAATCGGAACAGGAAAGGAGAATGCGACGAAGGAGGCGTTCGGAATGAGGATACTTATCCGGGCGCTCCTGGTCGCGCTTTTTTTTATTTCCTGGCACGCGGCGGCTTTCGCCTATGGCGGTCTCTGGATAGCGCGGGGCGCGACCCTTCCCGCGATGAAAAAGCTGGTGCTGTTCCCGATGAGCATATCGGACGACCTCAACGAATTCGCGATAAACGGGGACGAAAATTCCGCCGTGTTCCGGCAGAACGACTATCTGCACCGCCGCCTCAGCAAAAAACTCAAAGACACGAATTTTTTGCGGCTCGCGCCCGATATCGGCGAGCAGCGAATCCGTGAGAACATCGCGCCGTTCGCCGCCTTGCTGGCTCCCACGGCAAACGCGTCGAAACGGGCGGCGGAGGTTCACCAGCTGACGATGGCAGACGGCTATCTCGTACCGCATTTCCGTGAAAATTGGGTGCGCATCGACATTTCCCCGGAAACGGCATTCCATTTCACGCTGCGCTCATGGACGGAGCGGCGCGACGAGAAAGGCACCCGCGTGACAAAGGATTATTCTTATCCCGTCACCCACATCGTTCCAGAGAAGAAGATGGAATTCCGCATCATGGACGTCGATTACACGCTGTACGACAAGGCGGGGCATGAAATCCTTTCCTTCGAGAACAGCGACAGAAAATATTTCGCCGACCCCGTTTCGATGTACAAGGATTTGGCGGAGGAATTCGCGGACGTGCTGAAGGCGGCGCGCAAAGGAAAATTCCGGCTGAAAAAAACGGACGAAAAAGCTGTCCCGATCGCCATTTCACGGATTTCCCTGCCGGAAGACATGGCGGAGGATACGTTGAGAGAGCGGGCCATCCGCTTTGCCTTTTCCGATGAAATGCGCAGGCAGGACCGGCTCCGCTTCGACAGCGCCTCGCCCAGGCTTCTCGTCGATATGCGCATTGAGCGCTGCGAGCTCGTGCCGACCTGGCACCCGCCGACGGCGTGGGTGACGACCAGCTCGACGACCCACGACGAATCGTGGACTGACAAGCAGGGCAAACGGCACGAGGTCAAGCGCACCGAATACACCCAATCCGTCAGCCACGCCTTCGGATATTACAGCTACCACGCTGTCGTGGAAGGCAGCCTCTCCCTGACGGACGCAAGAAACGGCGCGGTGCTCCTGCGAAAATCCATCGCCGAGACGGATGACAAGAAAATCGACGCTTGCCGCCACGCGTTTCGTGAGTTCTGCAAGGAGGTTGCGAAGTATGTCAGGAAAAGCGGGCTGGGAAAAGCGGCAGAAGATCCGAATCTCTGATATGAAAGGCCGAAATAACGGAAATCAATACGCCCGTCGTCAAGCCGTAAACAAATCCGCCGCTTCTTGCAGGTAAAAAATGGATAATATCTGCTAAACAAAAACGCTCCGCTGATTCGCGGAGCGTTTTCGTGTATCCGTATGCAGGAGTCAGCCGTTTTCCAATATCCCCGCGAGTTCGGTTTCCCCGATGACTTGCGTGCCGAGTTCGCGGGCTTTTTTTGCCTTCGTGCTTTGGGAGTCTTTCGATTCGCAGAGCAGATAGTCGGTGTTTTTCGAGACGCTGCCCGTGACCTTGTGGCCTTTCGCTTCCAGCTCCGCCTTGATTTCGTCCCGCGGGCGGGAAAGTTTTCCGGTGATCACGAAGGTCAGGGATTTGCCCGTCGCTGATTTTTCGCCGCTTTCGGCAGGCAGCTCGTAGACAGTGGGCGTGATCTGTTCACGCAGAGCGCGGAATGCGTTGGTGAACGTCTCGCCCTGCAAGATTGCCGCCAGCGTTTCGCCAATGCCGTCGATGGCGGTCAGCTCGTCTTTTTTCGTCTCGTCGGAAAGGGCGGCGAAAAGAGCGTCGGCGGTATGGTAACGGCGCATCAGCGCGCCGCCGACGGTCAGACCGACGCCGGGCACGCAGCAGGCGGCGACGAAATGCGCGAGATCGCAGGCGGCTCTTGCCCTTTGCACGGCTTCGTAAAGCGACGCGGCGGATTTCTCGGCGAAGCCCGGAAGCGTCCTGAAATCCTCAACCGTCAGACGGAAAATATCCCACGGCGCGGCGATTTTCGGTTTTGTTTCGCCCGCCGCGCCGGTCAATTTCCGAGCGGTCATGACCGAGAGCCCGTCGATGGCCAGCAGCCTGCGGCTGCCGAGATAGGCGACGGCCTGGGCCAGCTTCTCGGCGCAGGCGTCGTTCGGACAGTATAGCTCGATCTGCTCGTCTTCGGGAATGTCGGGGATCGCCGTTTCGAGACGGCGGCTTGCGAGAGCCGCGCCGCAGGCAGGGCAGACGGTCGGGCGCGCAAAGGGCGCGGGCGGCGTTTCCTGCCCGAAGTTTTGAATGACCTGCGGGATGATTTCGTTGGCTTTTTCCACCAGCACGGCGTCGCCGGGGTGCAGCGCGAGGCGGCGGACGTTGGCCCAGTTGTGCAGGCTCGCTTTCGAGACGGTGGTGCCGTCCAGCTCGACCTCGTCGAAGACAGCCACCGGTGTCAGGCTGTCGCGGCCGACCTGCCAGACGATTTCCCGCAGCGCGGTCTTCGCTTGGTCGGGACGGAACTTCACCGCCACGGCGTTGGAATTGTGATGGTTCGTGCCGCCGAAGCGCGCGAGGCTGCCCGCCTCGGCGTTTTTGACCACGACGCCGTCAATCGGCACGCCATCGTGAAGATGTTCTTCGTAAAATCTTTCGATGGCGGCGATTTCAGCTTCAACGCTTTCCGCGCCGCCCGCAGACGCCACCTCGAAGGAGGTCTTCTCACGGAGCATCGCCAGCTTCTCCGGCTCGGCGACGTCAAGCGTGGGAATGTCGTACACCATGTAGCGCAGGCGGTCGAGATAAACGCTGCGCTCCTTGTTCCGCAAAATGCCTGCCGCCGCGTTGCGCGGATTGCGGAAAAGCTCCTCCCCCGCCGCCTCGCGCTCGGCGTTGATGGCGGAAAAGGTCGCCACGTCCATGAACACTTCGCCGCGCACAGCTTCGCCGGTGCGGTTCACGCCGCCGGTTTCATACTTTTTGATGAAGGCCGGGAGCACTTCGCCAATCTTGCCGTCGCCGCGGGTGACGAAGGTACAGGAGCCGTCGGCCTTCGGATAGGCGACTACCGTCAGCCCGTCCAGCTTCGGCTCATGAAGCACCGGCCAAAGACGGCGCAGCTCGGTTTCCAGTTTTCCCCTCTCTTCATCGAATTTTACCTTCGCGAGGCTGATGACCGGCACGGTATGGCGGAATTTTGAGAAGGCCGCCGCCGCTTCCCCCGGTACATAGTCGAGATCGGCGGCGCCGTATTTCGCGATATAGTCGGCGCGCAGCCGGTCGTATTCGCTGTCCGTCATCACCGGCGTGTCGGAATCGTAATAGGCGGCGTCCGCCGCCTTGATCGCGGCTAGATGTTCTTCCCGCGTCATCACAAAGCCCCGATGCCCTGCAGGAGCCCTTCGCTGAGCTTGTTGAGGCGCTCCTTCGCGGACATTTCCTCGGCCCAAAACTCATCCGGCTGTTTTTTTACACGCATGGCCAGCTTCGCCTTCGCCGCGTCCATGGCCTCGCGCTCTTTGGGCGTGAATGCGATACCCTTCCGACGAAGCTTGATCTCCGTCTCCTCCGCCCATACGGTCAAAAGCGAAATGCACTCGGCGCGCAGCGCCTCGATGGTTTCCGGTGTGATCTTCTTTTCCATGACTTACCTCCTGAAAACTTTCTTTCTTGGCTTTCCTTATTATTTTATCACGATGCGGGAGCTTGAAAAAGGAAAATTGTTTTTCGTTTACTAATTATATTTTTACGGTTGACCAAAGAAACGCATATCGTTATAATAGGAAAGCGTTAAGGAATCACTGAATAAGTCCCTCCGCGCTTCTGCCGGGTCTTTTTCCGACTGTCGTTGTCAAATCCCTCTCGACGTAGCGATGCTACGCCTTCGAGGGCTTTTCCACAAAGGAGTTTTTTCTCATGAACGAACAACATTTTTCGGCGCGGGCCGTGACGAAGATTGCGCTTTGCGTGGCGTTCTGCTGCGTGACGGCCTGGTTCTCGTTTCCGCTGCCGTTCACGCCAGGGCTGGTGACCGCGCTGACGATGGCGCTGGGGCTGGCGGCGTTCGTATTGACGCCGAAGGAGACGTTTGTCGCGGTGTCGGTCTATCTGCTGCTCGGGATTTGCGGCCTGCCGGTGTTTACGGGAGGCACGTCGGGACTGGGGCGGATCCTCGGGCCGACCGGAGGATTCTGGATCGTTTGGCTGCTCGTCTATCCGCTGGTCAGCGCGCTGAAGGGCGCGACGCCTAATTTCCGCCGTTACGCGCTGGTGGATATCGTGGTCGGCATGCCGCTGACGTATTTGGGCGGTATGGCGTCGATGATGCTCGTGCTGGATATCACACTCTGGCAGGCGGTGATGATGGCGGTAGTGCCGTTCATTCCCGGCGACATCCTCAAATGCCTTGCGGCGGCGGCTCTCGGCGTGCGCGTCAATAACATGCTGGAGACCGTCTGATGGAGAACGTCTATGTGCTCGGCGCGCTTCGGACGCCGATCGTGACGAAGAACGGGAAATTCAAGACTATACCCGCCGAAGAATTGGGCGCGGCAGTCATGCGCGCTTTGTTGAAGCAATTTCCCGACGCGGCGCAAACTCTTTCCGCCGTAATCGGCGGCAACGCCGTCGGCACGGGCGGGAATATTACGCGGCTCGCGGCGCTGACGGCGGGAATTCCCGATTCCGTGCCCGCATGGACCGTCGATATGCAGTGCGCTTCGGCGGCGGCGGCTCTCGCGGCCGCGTATCGCGTGATTGCCTGCGGCGAGGGCGAGGTCTGTCTCGCGGGCGGCATGGAAAGCTCGTCGCTTCAGCCGCTCCGGGTTTATGACAAAAAAGACGCACGCTATTCAAAAACGCGGTCAGGTGACGGCGCGTACTACACGGCGCAGTTTGCTCCCGGCGACCTAGACCCGCAGACGATGCTTCGCGGCGCGGAGCGCGTGGCTAAAGCCGAAAACATCACAAAAGCGGGGCTCGACGCATGGGCGATCGAGAGCCATCAGCGTGCGGCGGCGGCGCAGAAAAAGGGCGTTTTGCGCCCTTTTCTTGTTTCTGTGAACGGCGTCGACGAAGACGACGGAATACGTCCGCGCATGAACCAAAAGCTGCTTGATCGTCTGCCGCGCCTTTTCGGAGCGGACAGCGTGACGACGGCGGGAACCTCCTGCCTGATCAACGACGGCGCGGCGTTTGCGCTCCTGGTCGGTGAAAGCTGGCTCAGCAAACATCCGGGCGTTCATCCCGCCGCTCGAATCGTCGCCGCGCAGGCGATGGGCGGCGCGCCCGACGAAAGCCCCCGGGGCGCCATGCGGACGGCGGAAGCGCTGCTTTCGCGGCTCGGCAAGAGGATGGACGAAATGGCGGCGATCGAGTTCAACGAAGCCTTCGCGGTCATCGACGTACTGTTTGAACAAAAATATCCCGAGCTTGTTTCCCGATACAACACGTTGGGCGGCGCGCTGGCTTACGGTCACCCTTACGGCGCGTCCGGCGCGATCCTGCTCGTGCATTTGCTGTCGGCGCTGGAAAACGCGGGCGGCGGCTTCGGGCTGCTTTCCATCGCCGGGGCCGGCGGCATGGGCGAAGCGCTGCTTCTGGAGATGACGCCATGAAAAATTTCTACGAACTGCTTGCCGAAAAAGTACGGCTCCGTCCTGCCCATCCCTGCATTGTCGAGGACGAGAACGTGCTTTCTTACGGCGATTGCTTGCGCAAGGTCAACAGACTGTCGGAAAAACTTCCGGCGAAATCGGGCGACGCCGTGCTGGTTCTCGCCGACACATTTACGCGGCAGGCGGCGGCGTTTTTCGCCGCGCAGAAAATCGGCGCGCGTCCGATCCTCTTGCATCACGGGCTCGCGCCGGAAGAAGAATCGGCGATTTTCAAAGAGCGCGGTTTGCAGGGATTCTGGCGTGTCACGGCAGACGGTGAAAGCTGCGAATTGCAGGACGCGCCGCAGAGTTTTGTCGATGATAACGATTGCCTCGGCGTTCTGACCTCCGGTTCCACGGGCACGCCGAAGGTCATGTACCGCACCTGTCAAAGCTGGGCGGGATTTTTCCCAGTGCAGAACGAAATCTTCGGCGTCGACGAGGACACGCGGATATTCCTGCACGGCTCGCTTTCCTTCACGGGCAATCTGAACGCCTTCCTTTCGGTGCTTTACGCGGGAGGCGCAACGATAACCGGCGCGAAGCTGCGCGTCCGTTCCTGGGCGTCGCTGCTTCGGAAGCACCGGACGAATGTCCTTTATCTCGTTCCGGCGAAACTGCGGCTATTGGCGGCGGAAAAGGAACCGTTTCCCGATATCCGCTCTGTCTTTACCGGCTCCCAGACCGTCGGCGACAAACTGCTTTCGCGTCTCACGAGACTTCTGCCGAACGCCCGCATCGTGCTCTATTACGGCGCCAGCGAGTTGAACTACATCACTTATACGGTGCTGGACGCGAACGCGGCCCGCGATCCGAACAATCTCGGCAAACCGTTCCCCGGCGTAGGGCTTTCGGTGCGGGACGGCAAAATCTATGTGGACACCGCCTGTCATGTCAGCGGCGTGAAGATACCTTTCACCGTCGGCGACGCGGGACACATCAACGACAAGGGAGAACTGATCTTCGAGGGGCGGGGCGACGCCTATATCAATAAAGGCGGCTTCAAGATCAGCGCGGCGCGGGTCGAGAGCGTCCTGCGGGACATCCCCGGCGTCGCCGCCGCCGTGGTGCTGCCCGTTGCCGACGAAGCAAGAGGGGAGGAACTCGCCGCATTCCTCGTCCGGGAGCAAAACGCCGACGAAACGGAAATCCGCCGCACGCTGCCGAAGGTGCTGAAACCCGTGGAAATGCCGGAACGCGTCGTATTCCTCGAAGAAATCCCGCTGAACGATCGGGGCAAGCCGGATAAGAAACGACTTTGGGAACTGAAGAAAAATGCTGAAAATAAAATAGAATAAAGCTTGCTTTCGACGGCTTGGACAGGTAAACTATAATCAGAGGAGATGGTGCCATGCGGGAAACCGCTGCAAAAGCTGCGTATTTCACCAACTTGGAACGTATAAAAAGCTTTCGCTTGATGGACGACGTTTTTATGACGAAATGCTTTGAGGGCGATTTGGAATGTACCGAACTTGTCCTGCGTATCGTCATGGAATGTCCCGATTTGACAGTTCAATCCGTGAAAGTCCAATCACTTTACAAAAATCTGCAGGGGCGAAGCCTTACGCTTGACATTGAAGCGACGGACAGCACAGGCCGACGATTCGATATCGAAGTGCAGCGTGCCGACAGCGGCGCGTCACCGCGTCGGACGCGGTATCACGCGAGTGTAATGGACGCGAATACGCTTCGACCGCAAGAGGATTTTGAAGCTTTGCCGGAGCTTTACATTATCTTTATTACCGAACATGATGTATTAAAAGGCGGAAAGCCGTTGTACCACATTGATCGCTGTATAAGAGAAACGGAAACGCCCTTTGACGACGGAGAGCATATTCTTTTCGTGAATGGAGAATGCCGGGACGATACACCTTTAGGGCTTCTCATGCAGGATTTTTTCTGCACGAATCCCGATGATATGCACTATGCGCCGCTCCGCGAACGGGTGCGGTATTTCAAGGAAAATGAGAAGGGGGTTTTGTCCATGTCAAACGTTGTAGACGAGATTAAACAGGAGGAACGCGAAGCGGTTGCCGAACGTTTGTTGAAGAAAGGGAAAATGTCCTATGAAGAGATTGCTGAAATTTCATGTTTGACATTGGAAAAAGTCATGAACCTCGCAAAAGCGCAGCCTGCATAATCTGCTTTTACGATGTTTTGATTGATAGTTTTTCCTGATAATTGGATAAACAAGAACGCCGTAAATTCTCTGCAATACAGGGATTTACGGCGTTTCTTTATTGTCACAAAATGTTTATTTCTGCACTGCGGCCTTTTCCTTTTCGACCAGCGCGAGATAGTCGGCGAGCAGGCCATCTTTGCCGCCGGTTTCTTCGGGCTTTGGCTGCTCCGGTGCTGCCGGCGTTTCTTCCGGTTCCGGTTCGGCGGGTGCGGGCGTTGGCTCCGGTGCTGCCGGAGCAGGGGCTGCCGGTTGTACCGCTTTCTTCGCCGCTACGCCGTCGGAAAGATGGATATCGACGTCGATGTGGTCGCCGTTCATCAACGGATCGGTGAAATGGGCAGGCTTGTCGTTGACTTTGATCTCGACGACCATGCCGCTGTTCGCCGCGGGCGGCTCGAAGCCTACGGTGGCCAGCGCGGAACTGACGGTGGTCACGCTGCGCTCGGACAATTCATAGTTGACGCTGCACCCTTCGGTGACAATGGCGTTGGCCGAGGCAGGGCGTCCGTTCAGCTCCAGCGAGACGCGCGCGGAAGGGATCAGTTTTTCCGCGCCGTTAAAGTAGATGACGAGACTCGTGTCGCTTTCGGACAGGCCGAGCACCTCGCCCAGCTTCGGATCGTCAGGCAGGTTGTACTCAATGCGGTCGCCTTCGTAGACCGACGCCGAAAGGGTCGTGGGCTGGTCGTTCAGCAGGATTTCCGGGATGCAGGTGAACTGCGTTTCCGTGCCGTTCAGCTTGTACTTGATTTTCTTGCCCGTCGGCGGATAGCCCAGCATCTTCAGCGCCTCGCCGACGCTGCGCGTTTCCTTGTTCTCGACGACGTCGCCGTTCGCCAGCGGATGCTTCTCGTCGGCAAGCTCGCCGTTGACGAGGAAGGCCGGAGGCAACGTTTTCTTATTGCCGTTAATATAAAGCGTATATGTTTCCCCTTCGTCGGCTACATCGGCCACCGTCAGCGTCGGAGGCTCCCCTTCCTCGCCGGGGATAATCTCGATATGCGCGCCGCCTGGGATCGGCGTTTCAAGGTCGGCGGGCTGGCCGTCCAACGTAACCGTGGCCGCTTTGCCCACCGTACCGGGGAAGAATTTCTCCTCGCCGTCCACCGTGATTGTGACGCCGACGCCCTGCTTGCCGGTCGCCGATTTGAGCTGGACGCCCGCCGCCAGCAACGCGTCGGAAACCGTCAGCTCGCGGAAATTGAACAGGCGATGCTCCTCCCCCGAAACATAGACGGTCACAAAATGGAGCGTATTCAGCGAAGCGATTTTCAGGATGCCCAACGGCGTTACCGCGTCGGGCTTCATCAGCTCCGGCGGCAGTTCAGCGACGCCCTCCACGGCGCTCGGATGGCGCACGGCGACGCGTTCCTGCGGAAGCGCAAGCTTTTCCGCCACGCATTCGGCGAGCTTCGGCGTCAGCGCACCGCCGCCGACCAGCAAAACCGCCTGCGGCTCGTCGCCGTTCAATTCCATGATCTGCTGCGCGATAGCGTCAGCGAGCTTTTGCACGGCAGGGAGAAGCGCTTTCAGCACCTCGTCGGCGGCCAGATGGTATTCCATGCCGAGAATATCGGTAAACGCGACTTCTTTCCCTTCGGCCGCCTCGCGCTTGATCTGCTCTGCGACGTTGAAATCCAAAAGGAAATGCTGGCTCAATGCCTCGGTGATTTCGTCGCCCGCCTGCGGCACCATGCCGTAGGCGATGACGCTGCCGTTTTTCGTGATCGCCACGTCCGAGGTGCCCGCGCCGATATCCACGAGCACGAGGTTCAGATGGCGCATGGTCGGCGGGATCAGCACGTTGATCGCGGCAATCGGCTCCAAAGTGATGGCCTGCAGACGAAGCCCGGTCGCAGAAAGAGCGGAGTCCATCGAGTCGATGACCTGCCGGGGCAGGAATGTCGCGATGACCGAGGCGGTCGCCTGGCGTCCGCGCTGGCCGATCAGGGATTTCAGCTGAATCCCGTCCAGCGTGTATTTGATGGTGCTGTAACCGACGCAGTAGTAATGCGTCGGATCGTCCACCTCGGAGGATTCCGCGAGCTGCATCTGCGCCGTCTGCACGCCGGAGAAATCGAGACGGCTCTGATCCTCGGCGGTGATGACGCCGGAGAAATTCATTTCCGCGTCGGCGGTCATCGTATAGAGCGCACGCCCCGCGGCGGCGACGGCGACGCTTTTCAGCGGGCCGGTGGTGCTTTCCAGCGCGCCCTTGACCTCTTCGATGATCGCGGCGACCTGGGGCACGTCGTGGATCTGCCCGTCGAGCATGGCGCGGGTCTTATGCTCCCTGCGCGTCGTGTCGATAATCTTCAGCGCGCCGTCGGCCTCCTGTTCGGCGACAATGCCGATGACGCTGCGGGTGCCGATATCGAGCGCAAAGAGGTGCTTCTTTTTCTCCGCGGTTTTCTTGGAGGTTTTTGCAGCCTCGACGTTCTTTTTCGCCGAGGGCTTGCGCGTCGAGCCTTTCTTCGGGCCGCGCTTTTTCGGCGCGGGCTCCGCAGGCGCCTCCGGTTCCGCGAAATCGAGAGACGTAGCGTTTTCCTCTGTCTGCACAGCCGCCGGTTCAACATCATTCTTTTTCGTGCGGCGCGTCCGCTTCAGCGTCTCGGTGGTTTCGTTAGCCATAGTTGTATCATCCCTTCAAGATTCTGTCGGATGTTCATATGCCATCAATAATATATGTATTCGTCGGAAATTGCAAGTCTCCTGCTTTTGTGCATAATTTTCGCGTCATCGCAATTTTTATGCAGGAGTTTTCCTTTGTGCCGCGAATATAATAAATAATATTATATATCATATTTTTAGGAGTTGAAGGACGCATGAGCACAAACGGGGAAGTCATTACGGGCAGTGATTTCAAACGCATGGTTGCCGGCGCGTACAGCGAATTTTTGTTGGAATATGAAAACATCAACGAACTCGATCGGAAGCTTCGTCCGGAACACGATTCTCATCCAGGCACGAATATCCTGCGCACGATGGGTGCGGCAGTCATGCCCCTCGCAGGGACGAAGGACGACAGCATCGGCGGGCTCTCCCGCCGCGTGGCGTCGGCGGCGATCCTCGGCGCGCGGGGGAACTCCGGCGTCGTACTGTCCCAGATTTTGCGGGGGCTTGCAAAAGGATTGAGCGGGAAAATCGACGCGACCTCGTCGGAATTCGGCAAAGCATTCCAATACGGTATCCTTTACGCCCAGCGCGTATTGCCGGAGGAGCCGGAACGTCCGATCGTCAACGCGGCCCGCGCCGTGGCGAAGGGCGCCTATCAGGCCGTCCGCGCAAACCTGCCCATCACGGAAATCCTCGCGGCGGCCATCGAAGCAGGGGAACGTCCCGGCGGGAAAGAAGCGGATCTGGACGTGGGCGAGCAGATTATGCTGACGTTCCTGGTCGGCTGCCAAAAGGGGCTGAATGGAAATTTCGTCTCCCCTGCCCTGAACTTTTCCGTCGGCACAGGGGAAAAGACGGCAGGACTGCCCGACCCGCGCCATGACGTCGTTCACCCGTACTGCCTGACCTTCTGCCTGAAGATTCCGCAGGCGGACGAGGAGGAAATCGAACGGCTTTTGCAGGAAAAAGCCAGCTTTGTCGTCGTCGAGCGGCGCCGCAATACGCTCCATGTGCATCTGCACACCGCGCACCCCGGCGTCGTACTGGAATACGCGACAGGGCTCGGACCGGTCACGGACATTCGGCTCAACAACATGGCGGAGCCCCATTCGATGGTGCTGGCCCATTCGACACTGATGCCGGTGGCTCTCCTGGCCGTATCGCGCCACGAGGCACAGGCGGAGCGGCTGACGAAGCTGGGCGCGACGCTGATCACGCGCGGCGACGAGGGCGACGTACCATCGGTGGGCGCGCTGGTCAACGCAGCGCACAGCGACCTCGCGGAATCCTATGTACTGGTGCCGGACAGCCCGAGAATGAAGCTGGAGCTGCAGCAGGTCAAGCGAATCCTCGGCCACCGCGTCGAGATTGTTTCCGTCTCCAGCGAAGCGGAACAGGAAACCGCCGTCCGGAACTTCGACCGCCGCCTGTCCGCCTCGCAGAATGCGGAACGGATGCAAAACAGGCTGACGGACAAATAAACGAAAAACCGCCCCGCAGGACGGTCTTTCTCCCTTCGAGAGCTGGCAGGCTCCGAGGTATTGCTTCCACGCTTTTGTGGCTGTGCGTCAGGTCGTCAGCGTGTCAGCAAGTAAAACAGAAAATTTGCCACTACTCCCGCTAAGACAGCGAAGAGAAAGCGGCACAGGGTAACAAGCATTTCGTCACCTCCCTCTGCTGAGAGGCGCACAGCAAAAATAGTATAGCATTTATTTGGAAGTTATGCTATAATGCGTTTAGGGTAACGAGCATGTGTGAGTGGCAGCTCACACGAAACAAACAAGGAAGCCTCCCTTCTGGGAGGCTTCCTTGTTTGTTTCTCTCGTTACGCTTTCATATCGAATTGTGGAATAAAATTCCTGCCGTTGCCCCGGCTCGCTATCTGTTGTATCAGGCTTTCGGTAATTTGCGATACGTCGCGTCCCGAAGCGCGGTAAATCCTTTCTTCCTGTTCCTCCGCTTTTTCCCGTGCCCGTTCTTCGGCACGTTTTTTCGCGCGGCGTTCGGCCAGCTTCGTTTCCTCGGACTTTTCCTTCTTCCCGCTCTTTTCGGCTTTTTCCCATTGACCTTTGACTTTTGGATCGTTGGTGCAGCCGGAAATGACGGTCATGTTGCCGTTGGAATCAATCATGCAGTCGTAATGCGTCATAACAGGATTGCCCGGCAGCATCCGTGTCCTTTGTGCGCCGATGGGGACGAAGGCGCCGATGGAGTCCAGAGACTTTTCCAGTTCTTCGCGCTTTTCGGGATCGTCCGCGCATTTCCGCAAATATGCCGGCGAGACGTTCACCGACGTCGGCACGTTGGCGATTTTCGTCGTGCGCCCGAAATACGAATACTTCTTGGACAGCGCGCTCATGTATTCGTCGACGTCCATCGCTTTCGTGCCCGACACGCTCGTTTTGTCCTTCGATTTTTCGGCTGCCGCCGCTTCAGTCCTGCGCGTTCCCGTTTCCGCTGAATAGGCGGCGCGGTTTTGGATTCCGATGCTCATATTGACCGCCTCCTAAATCAGCATATTCACCGTGAACGCGGCTTTCGCGGCGGGATCGTTTTCTTTGTCGGAGGTGTCGCCGAGCTCGCCCTTGCGTTGCTCGGCCTGAGCGATCATGTCCTTGACCTTCTGCACTTCGGCCTCGTCGCACGCGTTGTTCCTGCAGCCTGCTTCACACTGTTCGAGATCGACCTGGAGCAGACGCATGACTGTTTCGAGGTCGCCCTGTGTCTGTGCAGCGGCGATTTGGCGGGCGCGTTTCTCTCCGTTGAATGTGACAGTGCTTTTAGACGAGGTGACGCTCATTTCGCCATTCTCGTCGATTTCCACTGTCATGCCCTGGAAGCCGAGCTCGTCTTTGCGGCTCTCCAACATTTCGTCGGCGACGCGCAGGTTGTCGAGCAGCTTCGCCCGCTTTTCCTCGTCGCCGAGGCACGCCTTCAGATGCTTCGACGAAATTGAGGTCATGCCTTGGCGGACGACTGTGAACTGGTCTTGCAGATACTTCATCAGGTCGTTCGTATTGGAAAATTCCTGCACCTTGACCGCGTCTTTTTGCCCAGCAAGGTACGCTTTCGCCAGCGCTGGATTTCCCTGGTTCGGCAGGCTGACGATTTTCTCTGCGTTGGCCCGCAAGATCCTCGCCGCTTCCTCTTGCTGTTGCTTCAACGTTTCCGTTAAGCTCGTCGGTTTTTCCGCGACTCCGATTTTCCCTTTTTTGACTCTTTTTTTGCGGGCTTCCTCTCTTTCCTTCATCTCGTCGAGCAGCGACTGCCACCACGCTTTTTTCGACGAACGATTGACGCGCCCCGACCTGTCGCCGCCTTCGCTGGTGCCCATGCTCCAAGAGGAAAGGCCGCCGTCTTCATGAATGATCCACCCGTGCGCTTGGACCTTGCTCCCGTCTGCGCGCGTCCTCGGCAGGCTTGCGGTTGTCTCTTGCACGTCGTAGAGCAGCGCCTCGTACTCCTCACGCTTCGCCGGATCCTTTTCCATTTCGCGCAAAATCTTCGGCGAAATGGCGACATTGCCCATGCCGCTGCCCGAGAACGGTCGAGTGCCGACGGTGAATTTCAGCTTCGGGAATTTCTCCGCAAGGTCGGCAAGAACGCCGCTTGTGCCCTTGCCCTTCGTCTTTTCCTTGTCCACGCTTTCCGCCGCCGACTTCTGCGCGAAAGCCAGCGCCGCTTCTGTTACATAACTGTTTCCTACTCTAACCGGCATTTCAATCTCCTCCTTGAAAAATACCTTTTCCTTAATCGACCTTCGACTGTCCCTGTCGTGCCTCCTTCCTTTGCTTTCTTCTGCTTTCATGATATGATAAGTCCATGCAGATTGCAACGGACAATCGAATCTGTATCTAGCCCTCCCCTTTGGGGAGGGGGGACCGCCGCAGGCGGTGGGTGAGGTCTTTGGCAACATTGACAAGACCTCATCCGTCAGCCTTCGGCTGCCACCTTCCCCAGAGGGGAAGGCTTATAAGGAGCTTTTATATATTGAACATTCAACAAAAGAAACTGTGGTTCCTGCCGTTCCTCGCGCTTTTGCTGCTCGCCGCCGATGCATTGCTTCTCGGACGAAACGGGGCGATCCATGTAGACGGCGCGGGCGGGCCGTTTCCCGCTTTTCGGACGGAATCGCTGGACGGGCGCGTCGTGACGGACGAAATCTTCGCCGGCAAGACGACGGCGGTCTGCGTCTGGACCGTGCGAGACGTCGAAAACAGCCGCGCCGCGTTGAACCATCTTGCCGCGATTGCCGAAGAACTGCCTGAAAACGCGCAATTCATCGGGCTTGTCGGCGATTTGAAGGCCGAAGACAGTGCGGATAAACGCACAACGGCAACAGCGATTGCGGCAGGTGGCTCCGCGATTTTCCCGCAGCTTTTGATCAACGACGATTTCATGCCCTTCCTGACGCGGCTTCGCAGCGCGCCGACCATCGTCTTTATCGACAGCGCGGGGCGGCTCGTCGGCCAGCCTGTGGTCGGCGACGAGCCGGAATTGGTGAGAAAGGAATTTTTCCGGTTGATGGAAAAGGATTCCCCGCGCAATCATGCGCTGAAAAAAATACAGCAGGCGATTTTCTGAAGCGCCTTCCCCTTTGGTGACGCAACATGCCAGTGGCATGTTGCGGGGACCGCGATCGCGGTGGGTGAGGTTTTGTAACGCCACGATTATGTTAAACGTTACGCTTCCAAACCTCATCCGTCGCCCTTCGGGCGCCACCTTCCCCAAAGGGGAAGGCTATTTTTCCTTCTCGTACAACATCACTGTCAGCAAAAATCTTTTGCGACCGTTTTCTTCCGAAACTTGTATATCTATTTCGCCCTTGTACTTTTGGGCGCAGCGTCGAATATTCATTAGCCCCATGCCGTGCATCGCTTGATCCAGCTTGCTCGTGACAGGTAATTCACCCGCCTCGTCCCAATGCAGTTCTCCCGCATAATCGTTTGCCGCCTCGATGAAAAACAGGCGGCCTTTTTCATAGGAGCGGATCGAGATTTCCCGCGCCGCCGCCTCGACAGAATTTGTCAGCGCGTTGCTGACAATCACGCTGACGTCGTAAATGTCGAACCTTCCGTCCTGCGGCCAATGGAAATCGGCGGTAAAGTCGGCGCCTTTTTTCTCCGCCTCGCGGCGCGCCTGATGGACGATAACGTCGGTAATCGGGTTGCCCGTATCATCGGCGAAATCGAGCCGCGCGACGGCGTCCGTCATTTGCCCGAGATACGCTTCCATTTGCCCGTCGCCCTGCGGCGCAATCCTCTGCGCGTAGGCGGCAAGGCTTGCGATATGGTTGCGGAGGTCGTGACGAAGCCCTTTGAGGTCGGCATATATGTTTTGCAATTCCGTGACTTCTCGATGCACACCCGCGACGCTCTGCTCGAGCAGCAGCCGCTTTTGCTCTTCGTCCTTCGCCTGCACCAGTCCGCGGAACAGCGCCACGGACGAAACGATCATGCCGAGCAGCAAGAGGCTCGTCAGCGGCAGAAGAAGCAGCGTGCTCGGCGCGCGATCGTAAATCAGCATCAACGAAGAATTGTCCGCCGACAGCGCCAGCATCCGCACCGTCAAGTCCAATACCAACGCGGCGGCGCATGGAAACAGCAGGAACAGGCTGTCGTGAAAACGGAGTGCGTAGTCTTTCGGCGGGAAAAAGTGCACGATCCCGCGCAGATACAACGCGAGCAAACCAAGCTGCACAGCGCGGCAGCCGACGATAATCAAGAACACCGCCGCGTCGTTGGTCATTTGCATCAGGGAAAGCACCGTTTCCGCCGAAACGCCCATCTCGACAGCCTTGTTCACCGCCCAGGCCCAGGCCGGTCCCCAGGCGCCGAAAGCCGCGTGCGCCAGCGGGCTGACCGCGAACCGCAAAATGTCCCAACCGGAAACGAAGCTCGCGGCGACGAACACTTGCCGAAACTTGTCCTTTGCAAAAAAAGCGCCGGAGAGGAAAAACAAAAGCGCGAAATGCGGCGCCACCGCGAAAAACCGCTCATAGGGCTTCCATTCCGTCGTCAGCGCGGAAAAGGAAAACTGCATGAGCGCGTACAGCGCCGCCCAACGGAAAAGCGCCCCGCGGCGGCTCTCAAAATCCGCCCGCAGAAAATGCGCCGCGTACCAAAACGCCAATACTCCCGCCAAAAGCTGTACGAGAAAATCCAGCGCGTTCATCGTCATATCGGACATCAGGAATCCCCTCCGCCGAAGGAATCACTGAATAAGTCACTTCATGGTCTTGCCGAGGGATTTTTTCGTCAGGCCAGGAAGATGGCGCGAAGTCGTAGCATCGCTACGTCGAACGCCATCTGACGCAGCATGGCGGAAAAAGAACCGGCAAGAACGGAAGGGATTTGTTCAGTGGTTCCTTAATGATATGGCAAAAACCGCGAAGCGGCGCGAACAGCGCTTTTTCCGGCGCGAAACGCGGAACCTCCTGCTGCAGGATTTTTGCTGCAAAAAAGGTGCTGCCGCACGTCATCGAAACGTGCAGCAGCACCTTTTTTAACTTATCTTCGCAATTATTCCGTAGCGTAGTTCGTAAAGTAATTCTGGATCAGGATCACCGGCGTTCCGCGGTCGCCGCTGCCGCTGGTCAGGTCGCAGAGGCTGCCCAGAAGGTCCGTGAGCTGTCTCGGCGTCGTGCCCTGCGAGGTCATATCCCCCACGAGGTTCGAATCCTTGGCTTTGATTTTCTCTTTCATTGCCTCCGCCAGCTCCTGACCGCTCAAATCTTTCAGGTCGTTGTCCGCGAAATACTTCATCTTCAATTCGTTCGGCGTGCCTTTGAGCCCCTCCGTGTACGCGGGCGAGACTACCGGGTCCGCCAGCTCCCAGATCCCTCCGACGGGATCCTTGAAGCCGCCGTCGCCGTAAATCATGACCTCCGGCTTTTTCCCCGTAGCCTTCATCAGTTCCTGCTGCAGCCGATCCACGAAGCTCTGGCAGTCCCTCGGGAACAGCTTCACCTTTTCCTCGGTGGCCTTGTTCGCGCCCAAAAGACCGTACTTTTCATTGTAGCCGCTGCCGTCCACCGAGGCGGTCATGATGTCGTCCAGGCTGTAGACGCGCTCCGCGCCGCCCGCCTGCAAAATGCGCTTCGTGCGTTTCCTCGTATGGATATCGCAGTTGATTACGTTTTTCGTGTATTTCAGGATATAGCAGGGATCGTTGGAAAATACAAGCTCGATATTCTCCCCGAGGCTCTTGTAATACTCGATATAATCCACCCCGGTGAACGGATGGATGGTCTCGAAGCCGAACTTCTCGCGGAATTCCTTCTCGTCAAAGCTGTCCGAATACGGGTTGACCTTTTTCGCGTCCACCTCGTCCACGCTGATCAGATGGTTCCCCACCTCATCCGACGGATAAGAGAGCTGCACATAAAGCTTCTTGCAGGACATACTGAGCGCCCGCAACATAATCGCGAAACGGTTTCGGGAGAGGATCGGGAAAACGATTCCCATGTCCTCCCCGCCAAGCTTCTGCCTGACATCTTTGGCAATCTGCCGGACTGTCGCGTAATTCCCCTGCGTACGGGCCACCACAGCCTCCGTGACGCCGACCACGTCCTTGTCCTGGATAACAAAGCCTTCCTCTTTCGCCGCTTTGAGCAGGCCGTCCCGAATCAGGGAGACGAGATCGTCTCCTTCTTTGAAGATAGGCATGATAATTCCTCTGGAGGTTACTCCTGTGTACCGCATTTTCCTTCCCTTGCTTTCTTATAGAAATTTTACATAGATTTTTCGGTTCCTTGCGGCAGATCGCTCCGCGATTCCCACGCATGCAACCGCCAATCACTTTGTTTCCATGAACTGGCAACAGAAAAAATCTTTGTTCACCGGGCAACTGTTTTCTTCCCGAGCAATAGTCGCCGACGCCAGCCGCGCGCCGTACCCCGACGCCTCCGCCAGCGTTGCGCCGCGGACAAGCCCCATCACGGTCCCGGAAAAGAACGCGTCTCCAGCCCCGGTGGTATCGACAACCTTTGTCGGGCAAGGCGGACAGATTCCGGCACTTTCTGCGCCCTTCTCATAATAAACCGCGCCCTGTTCGCCCATAGTGACAATCACAGACCGCAATCCTTCTTTTTCCGCCGCGTCGGGAAGCCAATCGCGCACTTCCGCGGCCGTAAGGCCTAATAATTCCTTGCCGAAATATTTCGAAGCCTCGATCTCATTGCAGATAAAGCATTTTGTCTGCCGAATCAGATCCTTTCGCGCCAGGACTACGCTCAAATTGCCGACGATGGCATAAACGTCTTTTCCATATTGCTTTGCCAGATTGACGGTCATCTCAGCAACCTGTTCGTTGAGGTCGATTTCCAGCGCTATGGCTTCCGCCTGCCGTACAATCTCTTCCCCGCGCGCCTTCAGATGGGCTTCCAGATAAGAAAAATCAGGAATCTTGGAGATGGAGCCGGCCAGATCCCCTTTCTCGTCGAGAATCGCCAACCATATACCGATTCCATGATCCGGCGCTACAACCGCATAGCTGAGGTCCGCGCCGATTTCCTTCAGATGGCTTTCCACCTCCAGGCCGATGGCCGAATCCTCCAGCATCCCGACATAGGAGACGGGCGTCCCCACATTCGCGAAGTTCTCGACAACATTCCGGCCGACGCCGCCGTGGACGAATTTCACATCTCCCAAATTCCGCCCCTGAGGGTCGTAGCTGTTCCTCGAAAACCCCTTGATATCCACAAACGTAGTGCCGATTACAACTGTAGGCTTCATTTTTTCACCGCCGTATTCGCTGGAACCGCAGCGTGATATGATACGTTCTCCCGTGGCATAGTATAACAAACGGCACGGCAACCGTCAATCTTCCTATTTATATTTATACAGCAAAAAGAAGCGTCCGGCGCGATTACCGGACGCTTCTTTTTGTCATACATGCACGACGCCGCCGTCTTTCGCGTAGCGCAAATAATTTTTCACGAAATCCGCGTATTTCTTTTCCGCCAGCATCAGATGCTCGCCGTTTTCCAGACGGATCGTGCGCGGACCGTAGTCGGCGATTCTCGCCAGGTTGACCAGATAACAGCGATGGCAGCGGTAAAAGCCTTCTCCCAGCGCGGCCTCCATCGTTTCCATCGAGCGGCGGATTTCATGAGCGCCTTCCACGGTGTGGATAGCGACTTTTTTGTTCCTGCTCTCCAGATAGAGAATATCGCGCAGCGCGACCTTTCGCATCAGGCCGTCCAGCTTCAGCAGGATATGGCGGCCCTCCCGCCGCCGGACGGCCTCGGCCTCCGTCCACGCGGCGGCAAGCACCTCCGCGAATTTCTTGTTGTCCACCGGCTTGACCAGGTATTGAAACGCGTGAACGTCGAAGGCTTCCTCCATATAATCTCGGTAACCGGTCACGAAAACGATCACGGCGGACGCGCCGCCCTGTTCCCTCGCCCGAAGCTCCCGCGCGGCCTCCAGCCCGTCCGCGCCCTGTATGTCGAGAAAATAGATTGCGAAATCCCTCTCCGACGCCAAAAGCGCATCCCCGGAATCGAAGGACGCGATCTGTGATTCCGGCTTTTCTTTCGCAATCATGCGCGCAAGCTCGTCGCGCAAATCTTCATTCGGCTCGCAAATCGCCACGGAGATTCCCGCCTGCGTGTCCGAACTTCTTCGCTCCTCCATGAAAGTCCCCCTCCGGCTTCTATTGCTTTTACTATATCATAAAATCGGAGAAAATTTCGCCGCAAGGCGCGAACGGCGGATTTTTCGGCGTGAAATGCAGACGGGAACGGGAAAGAAAAAACTCCCTTCAACGTCCGAACGGCGTCGAAAGGAGTTTTTGTATGCGCGAAAATCAGCCGAAGGTCGGGATGCCTTCCTCGCCGATTTGTACCGTGTGGGTCTTGGACTGGCCGTTTGTCGAGAAATGCGTCTCATCGATGTTGAACTCATAAGGATCGGTCATAATCCATTGACCGATCCAGCTTTCGCCCGTGTTGAAAAGGTCTATGGTGCGCTGGAAGGAATAGGGGAACGTACCCTTGAAAACGGTCTTGCCCGAATCGAGCTCGAATACGTCCATCTGGCGCCCCACGCCCATTTGCGGGCTGGCAAAGCCGTAGTCCACATAGAGAAAATTCTTGTTGCCGCCCGTGTGCACGAAAACCGGCCGAATTTGGTTATTGCCGACGAAACCCTTTTTGCAGACGACCTTGCCGTTCAGCACGATGTTCAGCGAATCTCCGTCGGCAAACGCCATGAGCGTGTCAAGCTTCCCCGAGCCGTCGTCATAAAGGCATACGTTGTCCGCCGGATAGTTCGTCAGTTCCTCGCAGTAAGAGGCGGGCCCGAGATTGTATTTGGGATTGAACATACCCGGCCGCTCGTCGAACCCGATGGTCGTGGTAATCGTCCCCGAGGCATAGGCCGCGATTTCGTACTGATTGAAATAGAATGTCACGCCGCGCGGCTCGATGACCCAGGAAACCTTATCGTGAATCACTTGGTCCGCGACGGTGGCCTCCATGCTGTCGAAGAAGGTTCCCTGCCTGTTTTCCTCGTAGAGCTTTGCGATGAGAACCTCAACGAGCTGTTCGCCGTCGGGGAACACCTGATACAGGGACAGCCTCTCGCCTGTCGAAGCGTCGAAATTCACGCCGCGATACATTTGCCCGCCGTGGGCGCCGCCGGTGTATGTATAGGTCGAGTCGAGGAACGACAGGACAAGCGCGTCGGCTCGCTTTATGATCAAATCATTTTCGTAGGCGTAACCGTTGAAAGAATCGCCATAGCCGTTCTTTCTGCGTTCCGTGTAGTCCCGCAGCGCCTCCTCGCGCATCTGGTCCTGCAAACGGAGCGCTTCCGCGCGCGCGCTGTTATTGTAAGATTCCAGCGCCGCCGCCAGTTTCGGGAAATTCTTTGAGCCGAGCATCGAACGTCCGTCGCCGTCAGCCAGATAGAGCTCCGGCCACGACTGGCGGAGCACGACTTTCCCCTCGCCTATCGCCTCATACTGCTGGACTTTTTTGTAAAGGCCGAAGGATCGCAGCGCGGGATCGACAGCAATCGACCCGAGGGGAGCCCCTTCCGCCGGCTCGTAGTCCCCGGAAACCTCCGCCGGTTCCCCGCCCGCCTGCGCGACGCCAAACGGGGAAAGAATCGCGGAGCACGCGAAGGCCAACGCCAGGCCAAACGCTTTTTTATTCTTCATAAACACTTCCTCCTTATTAAAATAGAGAGTGAAGAAAATGTACGCCTTCTCTCCACTCTCCAAACTTCTAGAACGATCCGCCGCCGCCGCCGTGGCTCTCGTCCCGTGCGCTGCTGCCGCCGGAGCTCTTCGACTTCTTTGTGCGCGTAACGTTCATGAACAGGAAGCGGTCGTCGCTCTCCGTCAGGTCAAAGCTGTCATCGACAAGATACTCGCTGGCCCGCGCCGCAGGCGTTACGTTGCTCATGCTGCTGATCAGCACCTCCCGCACGCCGTATCCGCCGAGGCCGCCAAGAACCAGCGCGATAATCGCCGCAATGAAACTGAACCCTGCCGACGGATCGTAGGGCTTGCCTTCCTTCGCGTAATAATCCAGCGACGTTTCGATAGCCGCCGTGTATTTCAGGAACGCTTCGCCATACTTGTTGTCCTTGAGTTTCGGGACCATTTCGCTTTGGATATACTTGATGCCCGCGTCATCGGTAATCTTGGCGCGCATGGCATTGTCCGTGGACATATAGTATTCCCGCTTTTTCGGATCCACCGAGACCAGAAGCACGATGCCGCCATTCGGCGCCCCCCTGTACCCCTGGTCAAGCAGCGCGTTGGCTACCTGCCCGATGCTGCGCCCCTGCATGGACGGCTGAACCACGATGCCGATGCGGACGTTGTGTTTCTTCTCGATGCGCTGGATTTCCTCATTCAGCTTTTGGATGTCTGCTGACGAAAGTACCTTTGCGTTGTCATAAACCGCCCCCGCTGCTTCCGCACGGAAGCTGAACGCCGCCAGTGCGACGAACAGCACGAAGAATACCGTCAAAACCGATTGGATTCTTTTCATTTCGTCACACCTCCCTCAAACAAACAGTTTCGCTATGAAATAGGTAATGAACATCACAATGGCGGCCGAGCCCGCGAAATACATCATCGCCTTCTGCTTGTCATAGGGCAGGCTGCCGACGAATTTTCCGGTCTGGCCGTTCATCATGAAGGTGTAAGGCTGGCCGTTATAACGGGTCGTCAGGATCCAGACCGGCACCATCGCGTAGGAGACGTTGCCGCCCTCCTTGATGACGGCGGAGGATTCCGTCGAGCAGTTGTCGTAGCCCTCGACGGTGTCCTGCAGGACCTCGATGGCGCTGGCCTCGACGCGCTTGTCCGCGCGCGGCACCGACATCTCGGCGTCCTCATCATACTTATCTGCCAGGTAGCCGGTAAAATAGGCCGCGCTGAACGGTACCAGTTCGCTGTAATCGAACGGCTCGATACTCTCCATATAGTCGTTGTCCATCTTCGAACTGCCGTCCACCGGAATCTTCTCGAAGCTCATGGTGCCGCTGCGGGTGCAGCTGTAGACGCTGGTCTCGGTGATCGTCTCGTCGGAGGTGTTGATCACGTTGACGCTCTCCGCTCGGAACTCCGCGTGGGCCTCGACGTCGGAATCGAACAGCCAGAACGGGACGTACATCGGCTGGATGTCCTCGACGCGGTTGTTCGCGGTGAACGCGTTCGGCAGCAGCCGTTTCCCTTTGTAAAATTCCTTCAGCGCCGCCACCGCGTCCTGCTTCGTCTTTTTGAACGGGATCACGAAGTCGGGCTTCAGCATACCGCTGAAACGGTTCGGCAGCATGGTCGGGTTGCCGCAGTAGCAGCACTCCGTCGCCATCGTGTTCTCGTCGGCGACGATCTCCGCGCCGCAGGAGGAGCAGGTGAAGGTCCGCATCGCGGCCATCTCGTCCTCGCTCCATTCGCCGCCGGCGGCCTCGGTATCCCATTTAGCCTCCTGGGCCTCCTGAGCCTTTGCCGCCATTTCCTGCTTTTTCTGGAAAAGCTCTTCGACGGCGCTGATCTCCAGCTCCGTGCCGCAGTATTCGCACGTCACTTTGTCGTTTCCGGGCTGGAACGAAAGCGGCGCGTCGCAATGCGGACATTTGTAGCTTACAGAAGTGTCAGCCATATCATTGCCTCCTCATTTTTTATTTCAAAATCGGGACGTTGCCCAATTCCAAAAGCTATTGAAAAATAGTACGAAGTGATTCAAGGATTTGATAATGAAATAACTCCTCACGCCTCACTCTTTAATAACCGCCCATCGAGCCTTCCTCGGGCCAGCCGTCCGAGCCGACGTGGTAACGGGCGCGTGCCTGCTCTTCCGCATAGAGCTGTTTGTGGTCGGAGCGTATCACGTCTATAATCTTCATCCAGCGGAAAGGCTCGGTCGGCTCCTCGCCGGGCGCCACCGCCTCGCACAGGCAGAAATTCCCCGGCGAGATCATCGGCAGGATCAGCCTGTCTTCATCGTCGTCCGGGGGCGACGCCAGCGTCGTCAGCGGCCGCGAACCGGGCAATCGCTCGACGCCGTCCGCCGATAGCTGATAGACGCGAAGCTCGTGGGGCAAAGTCGCGTCATCAGGCGCAACGTCCGCGTAGAGATACCGCCGCCCGTCCATCAGGCTGACGAAGGTGAAGCGTTGGTAGCGCATCGCCCCTTCCTCGATGAACTCATGATCGCCGAGACGAATCTTTAATCCGCCCACCTGCAGCATAGCCGTACTGCCGTCGCCCAACGGCACGCGAACCGGCATGAACTGCTCTACCTCGAAGCTCCACGCCGCCGCCCCGAAGTTGTAAGGCTCGATGAAAAGCTCCGGCGCCTCGCTGTAAAAAATCGTCGCCGTGTAAATCATCTGTCCCGCGGCGTAAGTGTCTGCCGTAGGAACGATGCTGCGCGGGGTGAAATAGAACGTCGCGCCTCGCGCAAACAGTGTCCACTCCAGATGGCCTTCCGCCACTTTCTCCGAAAGCCAGTCCTCCAAATTGTCGCGGAAAGCGACGCCCGGATAATCGGCGCGGAGCCGCTCGGCAATCAGGCCGGGCAGCGCTCCCGTATCCTCGAATACGTCGTCAATCGCCAGTTCCTCGCCTCTCCTTGAATTGAAATTGCGCCCCTTGACGCCGTACCGCCCGCGATGGCCGCCCTGATAGGCGGCACGGGACTCCAAGA
Source organism: uncultured Selenomonadaceae bacterium (assembly GCA_902778455.1). Classification (GTDB taxonomy): domain Bacteria; phylum Bacillota; class Negativicutes; order Selenomonadales; family Selenomonadaceae; genus RUG12372. Next base: position 229,767 of record CACYXR010000001.1, read on the forward strand.
TGCTGGCGACGAGCCCGTCCATGCGCTGCACATACCGGCTGGTGTAGATGGCCATGCTGTTTCCCGCCAGCGCCTTCGCTTCCTCCTCTTCGGCTTCGTCGCCGAGGATCGAGAAAAGATGCTCCAGCTCGCCGGGACTGTGAAAGCATCCGAATCCCGACCACGGCATTTTCCAGCGAACCGTTTCCACCGTTTCGCGCCGTTCCCTCAATATCGCCGGAAGCGGGTGGAACGCTCCCCGCCCGTAAGGGTCGATTTCGGCATTCGATAAATACGGCGTCCTGTCCACATCCCGCGACGCGTATGCCGCCTCCGCGGTATGCAAAGGCGCCGTCCGGGGCGCGAAAAGCGGAGCCCCGAAAACCGCCAGCGCGGCCAAAACCGCCGCCGTCATTTTCTTTTTCATCGTGTATCCCCCTTGTTTGCCTGCGGCGCGTCCTTCAAAAGTTCCCCCAGGAACGCCCGCACCTTCGCCATCGCTTCGAGGGCCTCCTTCGGCATTTCGTTGTCGTCATAGAGGCTCGCATAATTTCCGTCCGCGTAGTCAAAGGAAACCTCGACGGTATCCCCGTCCAGGACGTCAATTTTGTTCCACTTCGTCTTCGCCCAATGGAACAGCTCGCCCCGGTCGAACATCGCCGCAATCTCGCCTAACTTTTCCTTCGGCACGACAATTTCGCGGTGAACGGTCGGCGCGTCGTACCTATCCCGCGAATCCATCTCCGCTATGACGGCCCCGTCCTTTTGCATCGAAATATCCATGCCGAGATAAGCGCCGGGCTTTCCTCCGCCGCAGCTGTACGAGCAACGTCTCAACGCGGGTCCTAAGACGTCATGGCCGTATTCGCGCCCTAATGCGCGGAAAAAGTCGATGAACCATTCCTCTTGGTAATATTGGGGGTCCGGCTTCACGCCGCCGCCTTGGCCGTCGGCGCGGATCGTCTCGCCGCTCTCGTAGCGGACCTCCATGCTCATATCGTCACCCAGCGCAGAATTGTAAAGCGAATGGCCGTCAATCTGCGCCACGTCATGCTCCTTCAAAAGAGCGTCGAGACGCGCGAGCGCGTCGCCGTTCACGGGAAAATCCGCTTTGCGGCTCGGCTCGCTCCGTGTCCAATATTCGAGATGGCAGTTTGCGCCGTTTTCGTTCTTTTCCAGCCGCAAATCGTACCAGCCCGAGGGGTAGCGTCCCCGAAGCTCGTCCTCGTCATTGTAGTCCCTGCTGTATTCAAACCGCAGTCGGAACGAGGAAATCTCTGTCGAGGAAATCACCACGGGCGACGCATGGCGCACCGAAGTATCCCGTGTGCCGCCGTCCACCTCCACGTCCTCGTCCGCCGCAAAGCAAACAGGCGTCCCAACGACCGCCCCGAAAAGGGCGGCCGCCAGAACGCCGATAGCCCATGTTTTCATCCGTTATCCCTCGATTCCGCGCGTCGCGAAATGATAAAAGTCAAAATCTATTTGTAATTTTCTCTGTTTTACCGAAAATTCCTGCTAAACCAGTTCATTTTTACGTCAAAAACGACAAAAGCCCTACTTCTTTTATCCAAGCGGCAGCTGACGCATCAGGAACGACCTGGTCTTTTCGGAGTATATCACTTCCGCCTGCCAGTCCGCCAGGAATTTTCGCTCGTACTGGAACTGCGCGCCCTCCGGCATATACTCGACGGTGCTTTTCAAAATGTATTGCCCGTTTTCGAGTTCCGAGTTCAAAAGATGCCATTCCATCGGATTGTAGCCCACGGCAATCAGGTCTTCCACCATCAGCTCGAAGCGCCACTTGCCGTTTTCCTCGGAGATCATCCAATAGCCGCAGTTCTTGTCATGGGCGCCCACCGTGGCGAAAATCTCCCAGAAGCGCTTGCCGGTCTCCGCAGGGACACGAATCTCGCGCACATAGAAGCCCACGCCCCCCTCTGCGGCGTCGATGTTCCTCATGGCCATCTTCCGGTTTCCGTCCTTGTCGAACAGGCCAATCCAACCGCCCTTCATGTTCACTGCCTTCACGTCTTCCGTCAGTTGGACTTCATTCGTATTCATGTAAAGGAACGCGCTTTGCCCGACGGGCTCCACCGACGAATCCGCCGAAGCGGACTGCGTTCCCGTTAAGAGCGCAACACCGAGCATCATCGCGGCAATCCATTTCCTGTTCATCGTGTTTCCTCCCTTTCCATTAAATACTTAATTCCTATTCCCTTTTTCCTTCTTTTGGGATAATATAATATTGTGAATTTACTTTACAATATCTCAGGGGGAGTGTCCAGTGAAAAATTTACTAAAAAAATGCGGCCGCGCGTTCTGCTGCCTCGCGGCGGCGACGACCTTCGCCTTTGCCGCGCCGAGCGCCGAGGCAAAGGAAATGGTATTGCTCGACGCGGATATGGTCGAAATGTTCGACGACGGAGTCGCGATGATGATACTGGAGCGTTCCGCGGAAACGGAACTCCTGGGCGTGACCGTCGTGACCGGCAACACTTGGGCCGAGGACGGCGTCGCGTTCACCATCCGCCAGCTTGAAGGCATGGGTGCCACGAACATTCCCGTGGCAATGGGCGAGCCGCGCCCCGAGACCATTGAGCGTTTCAATAAGATCGACGAAGAAACGAAAACCTTCGGCCGCGGCCACGACGCCCACATGGGGGCTGCCGGCTACGCCCGCCCGCAGGACTGGCTGACCGCATACCATTCCCATTACGGCGACAGCACGCCGACATTCGGCCCGGTGGACGAAGCGGCGGAGGATATGATCATCCGCACCGTCAAAGAGCATCCGGACGAAGTGACGATCATGGCCATAGGCCCCTGCACGAATCTCGCGAAGGCCCTTGAAAAGGCGCCGGAGATCGCGCCGATGGCAAAACGCATCGTCTACATGAGCGGCGCGTTCTTCCAGCAGGGCAACGTGACTCCGGCGGCGGAATTCAACGTCTGGATCGACCCGGAGTCGGCGAAGAAGGTCATGCGCGCGCCCTGGAAAGAGCAAATCATCGTGCCGCTGGACGCCTGCGAGAAAATGCGGCTGACAAAGGAAGACTTTTTCGGCTTCAAGCATATCATCAAGAAGCCCGAATTCAATAAGATGATGGCGCGCCATTACCTCGCGGAGCGGCTGGAGAACATCAGCGGGCCGACCTTCATCTGGGACGTGCTGGCCGCCGCGCTGATTGTCGATCCATCGGTGATCCTGGAGGAAGTCACGATGCCCATCGACGTCAACGACGTCTATTCGCCGTCCTACGGACAGACGCTGGCCTACATCAGGGTGCAGCCCGAGGGCACGCAGAAGGCGCGCATCATCAAGACCATCGACGAAAAGAAAGTTTTATGGATGATTCACGACATATTCAGGACGCTGTAAACGGGGAGGTATGATAATGAGGCATAAAAAGGCATTTGGAATTGCGCTCGCAGTTGCGGCCTGCCTCGGCCTCGGTGTTTCCGCGCCGAGCTTTTCGCCGACAGCCGAGGCGGCGATGAAGCTGGAGTCCTCAGAGCATTGGGTGCGCGTAGAGTTCGACGTGCTGCCGCAGTCGGCGGCAGAGGTTGCGCCGTGCCAGACGCCGGAGGAAACGGCGGCCCTGACCGTCGCCGCGCTTGTCCGTTTCACCGAGGACCAGGAGACGGGCATCGCCATGCTGAACGTATTGCGCGGGCCGCGTCCTCTTTCGCCGCAGGAAATCCAGCTTTTGAAGGACCAACTGCTGAAGGATCGGGACTATGTGGCGCGCTCCCATTTCAATGGCGCGACGCCGGACAACAACTACACACCGCTCCAGCCGTACAGCGTCACCGTCGCCGACAATCCGAACAGCTACATGACCGAGGGCTACGCCACCCTCTACATCCGCAGCGGCGGCGCGGACAGCCCGCGCCCTGTCACGCTCCGCAAAAAGCCCTCGACGGGCGAATGGTTCCTTTGGAATCATGTAGGACTGCTGCCCGGCATCCGCGTCCCCGCGTCGCAGGACCCGTGGAGATAAGAAAGGAAGTGCTTTTCATGAAAAAGAGAATATGTCTGATTCTTTGCCTGATGCTGATGCTCGTCGTTTCCACGGCGTCCGCCGCGTCGAAGATCAACTCCGACGGCTATTACAAGGGCATCCGTCTCGCCGGCAAGGTCAAGGTCGTCGACGCGTTCCCTGACATCAAGGTACAGATCGTCAATTCCTTTCCCGACCTGAAGGTGCAAGTCGTCGAATCGTTCCCCGACAAGATCGGGCAATGGCAGTTCGTCGAATCGTTCCCCGACTTCACGGTCCAGTTCGTCAATGCTTTCCCCGACATCAAGATACAGTATGTGAATTCATTCCCCGGTCTTCCCTGATTTACTGCAAAAAACAGCTCCCACGAAAAAGGCGGGGGCTGTTTTTTGTGCCAAAGTATTTCCGACGGGAATGGAATATGGTATAGTGAAAGAATAGGATTAAGAGAAAGCGGGGAATCTATATGCGGCTGCCTTCGGTACTTTCCATCGCCGGAAGCGACTCGTCCGGCGGCGCGGGCATCCAGGCGGACATCAAGACAGCGGCTGCCAACGGCGTTTTTGCCATGACTGCGGTCACGGCGCTGACCGCGCAGAACACGATGGGCGTCACGGGCATCCACGAGGTCCCGCCGGAATTTCTCGCCGAAGAAATCGATGCGGTCTTCGCCGACATCCGCCCCGACGCGGTAAAGATCGGCATGGTGTCATCCGTGCCGCTGATACGCGCCATCGCCGAACGGCTTTCCGTCCACAAAGCAGAGCATATCGTCGTCGACCCCGTGATTGTCGCGACCAGCGGTTCCCGCCTTTTGGACGAGAACGCGGCGGACGCACTGGCGTCGGAGCTTTTCCCTCTGGCGGAAATTGTCACGCCGAACCTGCCGGAGCTTTTCGTGCTCGACCGGATTGCCGGCGGCTCGCCGGAAAGCGAGGAAGCCTATCGTTCGCTGGAAGCACGGGAAGAGACGGGGAAGCGCATCGGGGCGCGCTTCGGCTGCTCCGTTCTGATTAAGGGCGGCCACGCCCCCGGAAATTCACGGGCAGACGATTTGCTTGTCACCGGGGACGGCGTCAAAGTGTTCCCCGGCGAGCGCGTCGACACGAAAAATACCCACGGCACCGGCTGCACCCTTTCCACCGCCATCGCGTCAAACCTCGCCAAAGGCATGACGCTCCCGAAAGCGGTGGAACGAGCGAAAGCCTATGTGACCGGCGCGCTCGCCGCGGGGCTGGAGCTTGGGAACGGCAGCGGACCGCTGCACCACGGCTTCGCACTGCGAAGCGAATTCTTGGGAACGGGCGAAGACAATGCCTGACCTGTCGCCCGCCGCTTTCGCCGCGCATCTCGCGCCGATGCTTTGCGTTTTCGCCGCCGCCTTTCTCCAGTCCGCCACAGGCTTCGGTCTCGTGATGATCGCCTCTCCGCTATTGATGTATTTCTACGACTCGAAGCTTGTGATCCCGATTATCGCGATGTTCGCCTGCTGCGGCAACGTCACACAAAGCTTCCTGCTGCGCCGCCATACGCGCTTCGCGTTGGTCGGCTGGCTGACGCTGGGCGCGCTGGTCGGCCAGCCCATCGGGCTCCAAATTTATCAGATTGTGCCCAGCATCTGGCTGAAGCTGATTGTCAGCATCGTGATCTTGATTTCGCTGGCGCTGATGCAGGCTTTCCATGTCCGCGCCGAAATCCGTCCGAGGAACAGTTTCATCACAGGGCTGATTGCCGGCACGTCGGCCACCACCACCGGCATGAGCGGGCCGCCGTTGATCCTTTACTTTTCTCACGCGCAGCTGACGCCGACAGAAATCCGCGCCACGGCCTGCACTTTTTTCGCCGTCAGCAACGTCCTCGCGCTGACAGCGTTTTGGCTCGGCGGCGTCGCTCTCGCCGAGCCGATGCGCGAGGCTTTCTATATGCTGCCCGCACTGGCGCTGGGCGTCAGCGCGGGGATGATCGCGGCGGGACGCGTCCCGGCGAAAGAGTTCCGCACGGTACTCTATGTCATCCTCGTCATCATGTGCCTGCATACAATCTGGAACACGGTTAAAATATTGGGAGTATAGCATGAAAGAAATACTTTGGATTCGCCATGCGCAGAGCATCGGAAACGCCGGGATGCCGACGGAAAACCGCTCCTCGTTCCCGCTTTCGGCGCTGGGCGTAGAGCAGGCGAAGCTGCTCGCGAACAAAATCCCCTTCACCCCCGACCTGATCGTCGCCTCCCCATTTCGTCGCGCCTGGGAAACGGCGGCCCCCACCTCGGCGCGCTATCCGACTGTGAAAATGGAAATCTGGCCGGAAATCCATGAATTTACCTACCTCTCCCCCGCCACCTGCGTCGGCACGACCGCGGAAGATCGCCGCCCGCGCGTCAAAGCGTACTGGGGCGCCCTTGACCCGGACTACCGCGACGGCGACGACGCCGAGACCTTCCGCGACGTCATGGGACGCGCGGAGCTTGCCATCGAACATCTGACCAACCGCTGGGAGCAGCATATTATCCTCTTTTCCCATGAGCAGTTCATCAAATGCGTCCAGCTCGCCCTGCGCGCTCCCGATATGACCGTGGAGGGGAAAATGCGCTCGTTCCCGGATTTGCCGCCGATACGGAACTGCGAAATGATTCCGTTGCATTTATGACCAAGTCTCTTCTTTTGATATATAAATGAATACAATCTTTTTTTATTCATCGTCATATAATTTATTTTTCATACTTGCAGGGATTCCGTATTTTATGTAGAATAGAGAAGGTACAGAATTTTTGATTGCAAGAGGGGGCAATTATTTATGACTGCGGAAGAACTTTTTGATGCTTTCAAAGCGATTATGCCTTATTTCAATCCTGTCACGCGCGACGATCTGGCGATCCGCCTGACAGACCGGGAAAAGATTATCGCCTATCTGCCGGGCAACCAGGTCGACATCCATAACAAAGTGGGCGACCCGATTACGCCGCGCATGGCACACTGCCTCAAAGAGAACAAAGCAGAGGAATATAACCTGGACCGGGAAAAGTACGGCGTAGCGGTCAAGATCATCAACGTGCCGCTTCATGACGACCACGGCGTCGTCATCGGCATGTTCTCGACCATCCTGAACATCGACCACAGCATGCAGCTCGTCGAGACGGTCAATTCCCTGACGCGGCTGACGCAGACGGTCTACGACTCCGTCGAGCAGGTGGCGAAGAGCGCCACCGAACTGGCGGACGCCGGGCAGCAGTCCATCTCGCAGGCGCAGGCCCTGAAAGAAAAGAACGCCGACACCGTCAAGGTCATCGACTTCATCAACAGCATCGCCGGCCAGACGAACCTTCTCGGCCTGAACGCGGCCATCGAGGCTGCGCGCGCGGGCGAGCAGGGGCGCGGCTTCGCGGTGGTCGCGGAAGAAGTCCGCAAGCTGGCCGAGCAGTCCCGTGAAGCGACAGAGAAGATTCAGCAGACGCTGAACGATATGAATTCCGCGGTCAACGAGATTTCCCGCGCTATCGAGACCACGGGCGCCATCAGCCAGGAGCAGGCCGCATCCACGGAGGAGATCACGGCGAACCTCGCAGAAGTCACGAAAGCCATCAAGGAACTGGAGGAATTCGCACAGTCGATGTGCTGATCGCGAGAAACAGGAAAAATGGCGGTTGCCTATCGGATCGGCAGCCGCTTTTTTCTTACGGACAGGAGAATGATCGATGGGTCAAAAAAGCATCAGGCGCGCGCTCACGCTTGTTTTGTTGCTCTGTCTGTTTGGAGTGCTGACAGGCTGCGGAAATCAGGCAAAAAAGGAAACCATCGTCTATATGACGCATAATGACAAAGCAGTTTTTGGTTCCTTCATCAAGGAGGAATTCGACAAAATCGCCAAGCAAAAAAACTATCCGGTACAATACCTCGACGCCGGCGGGAACGCAGACAAGCAAATCGCGCAGTTCGAGGAAGCCGTGAAAAACGGGGCGAAGCAGATTGTCCTCTTGGCCGTCGATGAAACAAAGATCGTGCCCGCCGTGGAAAAAGCGGTTGCCGCCGGAGTCAACGTCGTCGCAGTCAACCGCCATCTGCGGACCGAAAAAGTCTGCGGTGTTTATTCCGACGAATACGGCGCAGGGCAGATGCAGGCCGAGTACATGGAACGGAACCTGCCAACAGGCGCAAGCGTCTTTTACTTGCAGGGAAATCCCGCGCAGCTGAGCTCGAAGCTCCGCTGGGAAGGCTTCCGCGACTCCTGCCTTGAAAGGCGCCCGGACATCCAGCTCGTGGACAGCCGTCCGGGGGACTACAGCAGGGAAAAAGCCAAGAGCATCACCGAGGAATGGATTCAGAATTTCGCGCAGATTGACGCCGTCATTTGCGCCAACGACGAGATGGCGCTGGGGGCGCTGGCCGCGCTGAAGGAAGCCCACCATTCACGGGGCTGCATCATCTCGGGAATCGATGCGACGCCGGACGCCCTCGCAGCCATCGAGTCGGGCGAGATGCGCCAGACCATCAAGCAGGACGCCCAACGCCAGGCAAACGGCGCATTCCAGATTATCGAGGCGCTGGCCCGAGGGGAAAAGCGCCAGGGGGACGTCAAAATCCCGTTTATCCCGATTACCAAAGAAAACCTCGCACAGTTCAAAAAATAAGGCATAGAAAAAGCCGACCGCAATGGGCCGGCTTTTTCTATACCTTTAAGGAAACGCTGAACAACAATATCACAGCGCTTTCGACAAAAACGCTTCCAGCTCCGCCTCGCTCATACCGCCGAGATGCTCCGCGATGATCGTGCCGTCCGTGCCGATCAGGATCGACTTGGGAATGGCGTCGATGGAATAATCCATCCCGATCTTGTTGACGTCGCCCGTATACACGGGAACGTTCATGCCGCGTTCGGCAATCATCTTCTGCGCGTCCGCCGCAACATCGTCCACCGAAACCGCCGCGAAATTGAGCCGGTCGCCGTATTTCCTGTACATCGCTTCGATGGCGGGCATTTCGCCGACGCAGGGCGGGCACCATGTCGCCCAGAAATTCAGGTACAGCGGCTTCTCCCTTGCCAACCCGTAAATCGTCGCATCCCCCGTGTTAAGGCCCACCAACGTTTCATCCGGCGCGGCTTTCGCCGACGCCGTCGGGGCGCTTGCCAAAACCGCAAATCCGATTGCCAATACCGCAAAAAACAAAACCGCAAATTTTTTCATTGTACATTACCTCCATTAAAATTTTCTTTTCCTGTGTTGAACTTCCGGAACGAGATGGCCGCCGTCGGGCACTCGGTCACGCACTTGCCGCAGGAAATGCAGTGGGCGTCTCCCGCGATTTCCGCGTCCATCGGACAAACCTGCGCGCATCGCCCGCAATGCACACAGGTCGTTTCGTCCACCGTCACGCCGAAGATTGCCAGCCGATTCCAAAAACCGTACCAAAGCCCCAGCGGGCAAGCAAACCGGCAAAACGGGCGGTAAACCGCCGTCATCGCAAGCAGGAACGCCGCCAGGATCGCGCCCTTCCAAACGGTCAGCCGTCCCGCCGCCTGGAACAGCTCCGGCCGGAGCGCTATCAGAGGAAGCGCGCCTTCGAGCATGCCTGCCGGACAGACGTAAGCGCAGAACAGCGGCTTTCCCGTGCCGACGGCAAAATACGCGAGATACGCGCCCGCGCCCGCGAGGATCAGCATAGCCCAACGGAAACGCGTCAACGGACGCATCCACGACTTTTTCCCCAGCTTCGGCACCGGAACACGATGCAAAAGATCCTGTACCAGCCCGAACGGACAAAGCCAACCGCAGATCATCCGTCCGAAGGCCAACGCGAACAGCAGCAGCAGCCCCAGCACATAGAGCGGAAATTTCGGATAAGCGCCGCTCATCGCGCTCTGCCATGAACCGACGGGGCACGCGCCGAGAGCGCCCGGACAGGAATAGCAGTTCAGCCCCGGCACACAGACCGATTTCAGAGGCCCGCGATACAGGCTGCCTGTCAGCCACCCGGGCAGATTCCCGTTTGCCAGCGCTGTCGCCACCGCCTGCACGGCAATCCGCTTAACCAAGACCGACGCACTCCATGCAGATCCGCGCCGCCTTCGCCAGCACCGCCCGATGCTCGCCGCGCAAGACGCCCGCCGCTATCAAGCCGAACGCCAAAAGCAAAAGCCAACGACGCAAAAGCACTCCCCCCTTTCTATGCTATAGATATTGTAACGCAAGCAAGGCATTTCGCATAGAGGAAATTACGCACAGTTTTTTCATTTTGTTTTCATGTTATGTTCGTTTGTTTCACGTGAAACATTTTGATTCAAAAAATAATCGAATGACAGATTCCCTGCCTGCAAAAAATTCCCGTAAGTCCTAGCAGGAAAATTAAATTATACGAAGAATTATAACAATAAATATACTTGTAACGAAAACTAAAATGAAGTGTAGGAGGGGAAGTAACGTGAAAACGAGGTGCTTGGCCATGATTTTGGCCGGAGGCCAGGGGAGCCGTCTCGGGGTATTGACGGCGAAGGGATTTCCCGTTGTCGAACTGCGCGCATTCGGGAATCGAGCGCGTGGGCGTGCTGACGCAGTACCGCCCGTTCGAGCTGAACAATTATCTCGGCAACGGCAACGCGTGGGATCTTGACGGCCGGGGAGGCGGCGTATTCATCCTGCCGCCGTACGCACGGGCGAAAGGCGCCGACTGGTACAGCGGAACGGCGGACGCGATTTACCAAAACCTGAATTTCATCGAAATGTCCGACCCGGAGTATGTGCTGATCTTGTCCGGCGACCACATTTACGCGATGGATTACTCGAAGATGCTGGACGCGCATATCTCGAAGGGTGCTGAGGCGACCATCGGCGTGATCCGCGTTCCGATGGAGGAGGCGTCGCGGTTCGGCATTCTCGACGCGGAGCCGGACGGGCGCATTACGCGCTTCACCGAGAAGCCGGCTCAACCCACCAGCGACCTCGCTTCGATGGGCATCTACATTTTCACGAAAGACTTCCTGCACGACTATCTCGTCGAGGACGCGAAGCGCGAGGATTCGAGCCACGACTTCGGCAAGGACATCATCCCGAAGATGCTGGCCGACGGCGCGAAGCTGTTCTCCTATTCCTTCGACGGTTATTGGAAGGACGTCGGAACCATCGAGAGCCTCTGGCAGGCGAACATGGACTTCCTTGCCGACGATCCGCCGCTGAACACAGGCGGGACATGGCGCATCCATTCGGCGAACCCGGCCCTGCCGCCTCACTACATCGGACCGGATGCGGAGATTTCCCACGCGCTTCTGAACGAGGGCGCAGTGGTGCTCGGCACGGTATCGCACTCGGTAATCTCGTCGGGCGTCCGCATCGGAAAAGGCGCGAAGGTCACGGATTCCGTCGTGATGCCCTTCGCGGTCATCGAGGACGGCGCGGTGGTAGACCACGCGATCCTCGGCCCGCGCACGAAGGTCGCCGCGGGCGCGCGGATCAAGGGTACGCCGGATGCCATCGCGGTGACGGGCGAAAATGAAGTCGTTAAATCGGCTTGAGGAGGAAAATCAATGAAAAGAGTCATGAGCCTCGTGGACTTGCAGCGCGAGGAAGTATATATAAAGGAACTGACCCAGGACAGGCCGATTGCGTCGCTGCCCTTCGCGGGGCGGTACCGCCTCGTGGACTTTGCGCTTTCCAGCATGGTGACCTCGGGCATCCGGAATGTTGGCGTACTGCTGCCGGAAAATAAATCCCGCTCGATTCTCGACCATCTGCGTTCGGGCAAGGACTGGGATCTGGCGCGGCACCACAAAGGGCTTTTCTATCTGCCGCCGGTACGTCCGGAGAACGGCGAGAAAGCCAGCGATTTGCGAAATATTTATTACAACCTGAATTTCGTTGAGAACAGCAACGAGGAATATGTGCTGCTGGCGCGGGCCACATCGGTCTACAACATCGACTTCACGAAGGTGCTGAAATTCCATATCGACAACGGCGCGGATGTGACGTTGGTCACCAGCAAGGCGTGGCACAGCGATCCCTGCTCCGGCCTGATCGTGGAACCGGGGGAAAACGGGCACATCCGTGACGCCGCCATCAAACCGGAGCTGAAAGAGGGCGAGTACCGCTCCCTGGGCATTTTCCTGATGAGCAAGGAGCTGTTCTGCAACGTAGTTCGCTACGCCTTTGAGCATGGCGGCACGGATTTCCGCCGCGACGCAATCCTGAAGCAGGCGACCGGCCTGAAATTCTACACATATATCCACGACGGCTTCGCGGCGCGCATTTGCTCGACGCCGGCCTTCTACCTGTCGAACCTCAAGATGCTCGACCAGTCGGTTTGGGAAGAGCTTTTCATGAAAGAGAACGCGCCGATCATCACGAAGGTCAAGGATATGTCCCCCACCGAATACAAGGAAGGGGCGAACGTCAGGAACTCGCTGATTGCCAATGGCTGCGAGATCCACGGCACAGTGGAGAACAGCGTGATTTTCCGCAACGTGAAGGTTGCGCCGGGCGCGGTCATCAGGAATTCCGTCGTAATGGAAGACTGCGTCCTCGAAGCGCAGGCGGAAATCGAGCACGTCATCACCGACAAGGAAGTGACCATCACCCAGGGCAAGCGCCTGCGCGGCGCCATCAACTTCCCGGTCATGATCGGAAAGCATATCACGATATAAACATTCAAGGGGGGCGGAATAACAATGCCGATGGCAAAAGCCAAGGAAAGCGCGTCGCAGGTGGAGGAACTGAAAAAGCGTTTCGTCATGACGGCGCACGTCATGTTCGGACGCGACATCGACGAACTGACGCCACACGAGATTTACCGGACCATCGCGGCGACGACCCGCGAGCTACTGTCCGAGAACTGGATCAAGACAAACAAGACATATCAGGAAAAGAAAGCAAAACAGGTCTATTATTTCTCAATCGAGTTCCTGTTGGGACGTCTTTTGAACACGAACCTGATCAACCTGGGCGTGAAAGATTTGATGGAAGAGGCGCTGGGCGCGCTGAACCTGAGCCTTGCGCGCTATATCACCGAGGAACCGGACGCCGGACTCGGCAACGGCGGCCTCGGTCGTCTTGCCGCGTGCTTCATCGACTCGATGGCAGCGCTGGGACTGCCGGGTCACGGATGCAGCATCCGTTACCAGTACGGCCTTTTCGAGCAGAAAATCGTCGACGGCAACCAGGTCGAACTGCCGGACAAATGGCTGCGTGACGGCTTCGCGTGGGAATACCGCAAACCGGACAAGGCGGTCAACGTGCGCTTCGGCGGCAACGCCTATATGCAGGAGCAGCCGGACGGCAGCCTGCGTCTCGTGCATGAGGACTACATAACCATCATGGCGGTGCCCTATGACGTTCCGGTGGTCGGCGCGAAGAACAACACGGTCAATACGCTGCGCCTGTGGAACGCCGAGGTAGACAAGGACTTCATGACCTTCGGCGGCAAGCTGACCCATGAGCAGATCCAGGAGCGAATGAACTACCGGAACCAGGTCGAGAACATCACCCATTTCCTCTACCCCGACGACAGCACCGAAGAAGGACGCCGCCTGCGGCTGATCCAGGAATACTTCTTCGTGTCGGCGGGCGTCCAGAGCATCATCCGACATCATCTCAAGGACGGCGTGATGCTCCATGATCTGCCGGACAAGATCGCGATCCATATCAACGATACCCATCCGGCTCTCGCTGTGGCGGAAATGATGCGCATCCTCGTCGATGAGGAAAACATGGTCTGGGACGAAGCCTGGGAGGTCACGACGAACGTCATGGCCTATACGAACCATACCATCATGCCGGAGGCGCTGGAGCGCTGGCCGGTGGGAATGTTCCGCTCGATACTGCCGCGCATCTACATGATCATCGACGAGATCAACAAACGTTTCCTGAAGCATGTGCGCCGCCGCTATCCGAAGGACGAAGACCGCGTCCGCGCGCTGTCCATCATCCAGGACGACCAGGTCCACATGGCGCGCCTCGCCGTGGTCGGCAGCTACAGCGTCAACGGCGTCGCGGCTATCCATTCCGAGATCCTGAAGCATACGACGCTTCGCCCGTTCTTCGAATTCTTCCCGTCGAAGTTCAACAACAAGACGAACGGCATCACGCATCGCCGCTGGCTGATCGCGTCGAACCCCGAACTGTCGGACTTCCTCGACGAGAAGCTGACCGCGGCATGGCAGAAACAACCGTTGCTGCTGGAGCATCTCGCGGAGCTGAAGGACGATCCCGAAGTATTGAACCGTTTGGCGGAAATCAAGCTGACACGCAAGAAAATCCTCGCGCGCTATATCCGTGAAAAAACCGGCCTGCGCATAGACCCGGAGACGATGTTCGACATCCAGGTCAAGCGCATCCATTCCTACAAGCGGCAGCTGATGAACATCCTGCATATCATGTACCAGTATGACCGCCTGCGTCGGGGCAAAGATACCGACAGTGTGCCGACCACCTATTTCTTCGGCGGCAAGGCGGCGCCGGGCTACTATATCGCGAAAGAGACCATTCGCCTGATCTGCGCGGTGGCCGACGTGGTAAACCACGACCCCGCGACGAACAAGATGCTGAAGGTCGTATTCATTGAGAATTTCGGCGTGTCCATCGGCGAGATGGTCTATCCGGCGGCGGACGTGTCCGAGCAGATTTCCACGGCCAGCAAGGAAGCCTCCGGCACCGGCAACATGAAGTTCATGATGAACGGCGCGATCACCCTCGGCACGATGGACGGCGCGAATGTCGAAATCCATGAGGCTGTGGGCGGAGACGAGCATTGCGTAATTTTCGGCCTGACGGCGGAAAAGGTCATGGACTACTACGCCAACGGCAAATACTCGGCCTGGGAGGAATACAACAACAACGAATCGGTGCGCCGCGTACTGGACCGTCTCGTGGACGGCACCTACGGCGATTTCCGTTCGCTGTTCGACTATCTGCTGCAGAACAACGACGAGTTCTTCATCCTGAAGGACTTCGACGCGTACCGCAAGGGCCATGAGGAAATCATGCGCCGCTACCGCGACAAGGACGGCTGGAACCGCTCGATGCTGATGAACATCGCAATGTCGGGGCGCTTCTCCTCCGACCGCACGATTAACGAATACGCGAACGATATCTGGCAGCTGAAGCCGGTCAATGTGGTATGACGATGAAAGGAGAGCGTCATGAAAACTGCGGCATTGGCGGATTATGACCTTTATCTTTTCCATCAGGGAACGAATTATCACGCCTACGAAATGCTCGGAGCCCATTACACGGAGCAGGACGGCGAGCGCGGCGTGCGCTTCGCGGTCTGGGCCCCCCACGCGCGGGACGTGAGCGTCGTCGGCGATTTCAACGACTGGGACACCCGCGTGCATCCGATGGAGCGCCTTTCCGACGGCGAGACCTGGGTGACGTTTATTCCGGGACTGCCCTCGGGCACGGTCTACAAATACGCGATCGACCCACAATGGGGCGGACCGCGCATCATGAAGGCCGACCCCTACGGATTCTATGCGGAGAAAAAGCCGCTGACGGCTTCCCGCACCTATGATTACCCGGAATTCCAGTGGCACGACGCCGAATATCAGGCGGCAAAGAAAAAAGGCTCGTCCTACGAAAAGCCGATGCTGACCTATGAGGTCCATCTCGGCTCCTGGCGCAGGCATCTGGACGGCGGCTACCTGACCTACCGGGAGCTGGCCGACCAGCTCATTTCCTACGTGAAGGAAATGAACTACACCCATATCGAGCTGATGCCCCTCTGCGAGCATCCCTTCGACGGCTCCTGGGGCTACCAGGCCACCGGCTACTACGCGGTGACGAGCCGCTACGGCGAGCCTGCGGACTTCATGTACTTCGTGGACAAGGCCCACGAGGCGGGCATCGGGATCATCATGGACTGGGTGCCCGGCCATTTCTGCAAGGACGACCAGGGACTCCGGATGTTCGACGGCGTCAACCTCTATGAGTCGGACAATGAGCAGCGGGCCGAAAACAAGGGCTGGGGCACCACGAATTTCGACTACGGCCGAACTGAGGTCAAGAGCTTCCTGATCTCGAACGCATTGTTCTGGATGGAGGAATACCATATCGACGGCCTGCGCATCGACGCCGTGGCCAATATGCTCTATCTGAACTACGGCCGCGAGGAAGGCGAATGGCTGCCGAACAAATACGGCGGCAACGGCAACCTCGAAGCGATGGATTTCCTGAAGCAGCTGAACATGGCCGTGTTCGAGTATCTGCCCGATGCGCTGATGATCGCCGAGGAATCCACCTCCTGGCCGATGATCTCGAAGCCGATCTGGATGGGCGGCATGGGCTTCAACTACAAATGGAACATGGGCTGGATGAACGACGTCCTGAAATACATGAGTCTCGACCCGATTTATCGCAAGTGGAACCAGGACAAACTGACCTTCTCGCTGATGTACGCGTTCTCCGAGAATTTCGTGCTGCCGCTGTCCCATGACGAGGTCGTCCACGGCAAATGCTCGCTGATCGAGAAGATGCCCGGCGACTACTGGCAGAAATTCGCGGGACTTCGGGCGTTCTTCGGCTACTGGATGGCCCATCCGGGCAAGAAGCTGCTGTTCATGGGCGGCGAGTTCGGCCACTTCATCGAATGGAACTTCGACGACAGCCTCGATTGGCACCTCGTCGAGGGCTACCCGAAGCATCAGGAGATGCAGCGATACTCGAAGGCGCTGAATAAATTCTACAACGACCAGCCCGCCTTCTGGCAGGTGGATTTCGACTGGCGGGGCTTCGAGTGGATGGACTGCAGCGACGTGGACCACAGCATCCTCGTCTTCGTGCGCCGCGCGAAAAACGGACGGGACCATGTGGTCATCATTTCCAGCTTCACGCCGGAGGTTCATTACGGCTACCGGATCGGCGTACCGGAAGCGGGAACATATCTGGAAGTCTTCAACAGCGATGATTCGCAGTACGGAGGCTCCGGCGTCAATACCGGCGGACCGCACCAGACAGAAGAGATCCCGTGGCACAATCGCCCGCAGTCGATCTCGCTGACGATACCGCCGCTGGCGACGGTGTATTTGAAGATGAAGACGTAAATATTATTACGGCCACTAAAAATCACGAAATCTCGCCTTCCCCTTGAGGGGAAGGTGGCGCGCGAAGCGCGTCGGATGAGGTGTAAGGACGTAACGCTTAATGCAATCGTTGCTTCAGAAAACCTCACCCACCGCTAACGCGGTCCCCCCTCCCCAGGGGGGAGGGCTACCAAGCAAATTTACAAGGGCATGGAAGCGTGCATGCGCTCCTCGACCCTTTAAGGAGGTTTTTATATGCTAAAGGTTCTCTATATCGCGTCGGAGGCCGTGCCGTTCATCAAGACGGGCGGGCTGGCCGACGTCGCGGGTTCACTTCCGAAAGCGCTGAAAAAGCAGGGCGTCGATGTGCGCGTCGTGATGCCGAAATACGGCAAGATTGCCCAGGAATATCTGGACAAGATGGAGCACATCTATGACGGCGAATTCACAATTTCCTGGCGTACGAAGTTCCTCGGCATCGACAAGCTGGAACTGGACGGCGTGACCTTCTATTTCATCGACAATCAGGAATATTTCTACCGCGAGGGCTTCTACGGCTACGGCGACGATGCGGAACGGTTCGCATTCTTCAGCCGCGCGGCGCTGGAAATTCTGCCGCAGGACAATTTCTGGCCCGACGTGATCCACACGAACGACTGGCACACAGCGCTGGTCAACGTCTATCTGCGCCTCGACCATATCGGCGACGAACGGTATGAGAAAATCAAGACCGTCTTCACGATCCACAACCTCAAATATCAGGGCGTGTTCCCGAAGGACGTCATGGGGGACGTGCTGGGCCTCGACTGGCAGTATTTCAACAACGGCGACCTCGAATACTACGACGCGGTCAACTTCATGAAGGGCGCAATCATTTACGCTGACAATGTCACGACGGTCAGCCGCACCTACGCGCAGGAAATCCAGTATGAATTCTTCGGCGAAGGACTGGACGGCCTGCTGCGGAAACGCGCGGGCGACCTCTTCGGCATTGTCAACGGCCTGGACACCGATCTGTACAACCCGGCGACCGACAAATTCCTGACCGACCCGTTCACAAAATATGACGTGAACAACGTCGCGGAAAAGAAAATCGACAACAAGGCCGCGCTGCAGCGTATGCTCAATTTGCCGGTGGAGCGGCAAACACCGCTGGTCGCGATGGTGACCCGCCTCGTGGAGCCGAAGGGCCTTGACCTCGTCGTGCGTATCCTCGACGAGCTCCTGGAGCACGAGGATATGCAGTTCGTACTTCTGGGCGTCGGCGACCGGGTCTATGAGGACTGGTTCAAGGAACTGGCATGGCGCCATCCGACGAAGGTCTCGTCGAATATCTACTTCTCCGATGAGATGGCCCAGCGCATTTACGCGGCGGCCTCGATCTTCCTGATGCCTTCGGCTTACGAGCCTTGCGGCATCGGCCAGCTGATCGCCATGCGCTACGGCACGATCCCGGTAGCCCGCGCTACCGGCGGCCTCGTGGATACAGTCATCCCTTACAACAAGTCGACGCAGGAAGGCAACGGTTACCTGTTCGCGGACTACAACGCCCACGACATGATGTATACCATCAAGAAGGCGCTGACCTTGTTCCGCGATTTCAACAGTTGGAAAGCATTGATGCAGAACGCGATGAACACGGATTACAGCTGGGCGCGCTCGGCGAAGGAATACATAGCCCTCTACGAGCGGCTCATCGGATAAAAATTTACTCTTATAAATAACGATTGAATTCAACTAAACTTGCCTTCCCCTTGAGGGGAAGGTGGCGCCCGAAGGGCGTCGGATGAGGTGGCACAACGTAACGGATGCGGTAATCGCAACGGTAAGAACACCTCATCCACCGCTAAAGCGGTCCCCCGTCCGGGAAGTCCACTGGACTTCCGCGCAAAGCGCCCCCTCAAGGGGAGGGAGAGGATTATAGCAAGGATGTGAAGAAGTTGGCTGCGGAACTCAAAATCGTGCATGATTCGCGGAATCCGGCCTTCCGCTTCCCCATCGGGGCGGTGGAGGCCGGCGGACGCGTGCGCGTCGCGCTGTCCGTCGAGGGCGCGGAGAACGCGGAAACCATTGTGGCGCAGGTGCGCGTCTGGCGCGACGGTACAGGCGAAACCCTTGTGCCGATGACACTCCTTTCGGGCGATACTACAGAAGAAGAAAAGGCAACGGGGGAACCGTTGCCTTTTTCCACGCCAAAATGGTTTGTCGCGACCATCGACCTGCCCGACGAAGGCGGGCTTTTGTGGTACTATTTCATTGTGCTGATCGGCCACCATGTCCGTTTCTACGGCAATACGGGCGGCCTCGGCGGGGAGGGCGGCCTTTCCGACGCGCCCCCCGGTTCGTTCCAGATCACGGTCTACGACAAAGGGGCGACGACGCCGGCCTGGTTCCGCCGCGCGGTCATGTACCAGATTTTCCCCGACCGCTTCTACCGCGAGCATATCATTGAGGCGGAAAAACGGGGCGCTGTGATTCACGCTTCGTGGAAAGACGCGCCCTGCTATTACAAAGACCCGGACACGAAAGAAATCATCGCCTACGATTTCTATGGCGGAAATATCGCCGGAATCCGCGCGAAGCTGCCGTATCTGAAGGAAATGGGGATTTCCGTCATCTACTTCAATCCCGTGTTCGAGGCGGAGAGCAATCATCGTTACGACACCGGCGATTACAAGAAAATTGACCCGCTGCTTGGCACGAACGTGGAATTTGCCGATTTCTGCCGCGAAGCGAAAGCGCAGGGCATCCGCGTGATCCTTGACGGCGTGTTCAGCCATACGGGCGCAAACAGCCGCTATTTCAACCGCAAGGGCATGTACGATTCCGTGGGCGCATGGCAGTCGCCGGATTCCCCCTACGCGAAATGGTTCGACTTCATCGAGTACCCGAACAAATACCATAGCTGGTGGGGCTTCGAGACGCTGCCGAACGTCGTGGAAACCGAGCCAAGCTATATGGACTTCATCATCTCGTCAAAGGACAGCGTGCTGCACCATTGGGCCAAGGCGGGTATCTCCGGCTGGCGTCTCGATGTCATCGACGAGCTGCCGCCGAAATTCTCGCAGGCCTTTTACCGCGAACTGAAAAAGACGGACAAGGACCTTGTGCTGATCGGCGAGGTCTGGGAGGACGCGTCGAACAAGTCCAGCTACGGAGAGCAGCGCATGTACCTCGCGGGACATGAGATCGACGGCGCGATGAATTATCCCTTCCGCACCATCGTACTCGATTTCCTGCTGGGCCACACAAACGGCAAGGCGGTTTGCCGCCGCGTCGAGAGCCTGCGGGAAAATTATCCGGCGCACAATTTCTACGCGATGATGAACCTCGTGGGCAGCCACGACGTCGAGCGCGTCACGACGCTCTTGGGCGAAGCGCCGGAGCCGGGCGCCAGCGAAGCGGCACGAGCGGGCTTCCGCCTCGACGCCGAGCATCTGGCATTGGCAAGGGCGCGGCTCGAGATCGCCTTTGTCTGGCAAATGACCTTCCCCGGCGTACCGTCGGTTTACTACGGCGACGAGATTGCCATGCAGGGCTACCGCGACCCGTACAACCGCGCGCCTTACGACTGGACCGGCGGCGACGCCTCGCTGCGTGTCAAGGTCAAAGAAGCGGCGAGGCTTCGGAACGAGAATCCCGCGCTGTCGACGGGCAAATTTATCCCGTTGTTCGCCGAGGGCGACGTATACGCCTATGCCCGCACCATAAGCGGCAAAAAAGACATTTTCGGCGAAGATGCGGCGGACGGCGTCTTCGTCGTCGCGCTGAACCGCGGGCGGGAATCCGTCAATGTCGAACTGCCTGTCGGCGATCTCGCGACGGGAAAATTCATCGCAGTCTATCAGACCGACCCGTGGAAAGACGCACCGAAAGAAGCGACAGAGAAAAAAGAAAAATCCAATGCCGAAACCACGCCGGACGGGAAAAAACTGCTGCCCATCGAGGGCGGCAAGCTCCGCGTGAAGCTCCCGCCGCTTTCGGCGCAGGTCTGGCAGGAAAAGAAGCCGCCGCACCGTTTCCCGCGCACTGCGGGCGTGCTGCTGCACCCGACCTCCCTGCCCTCGCCGTGGGGCGTCGGCGACCTCGGCGAGACGGCAGAGCGATTTATCGACTTTTTGCAGAAAGCGGGCCAACACGTTTGGCAGATCCTGCCCCTCGGCCCTGTCGGCCCCGGCAACTCTCCCTATCAGCCGCCTTCGGCCTTCGCCGGAAACCCGCTCTTGATTTCTCCGGAAAAGCTCGCGGAAGACGGCTGGCTCACTGATATCGATCTGGATTGGGGCAAGAACGCCCTCGGCGTTGCGCGCTCTTACGCGGGCGGCACAACGCATTCCCAGCCCTGCACAGGCAGCGCAGTCAACTACGTCCGCGCGTGGGCGGTCAAGGCGGGCGTCCTGCGCCGCGCGTGGCAGCGGTTCCAAAAGAATCCACCCCAGGATTTCAAAGTGTTCTGCGAAAAAGAAGCCGCCTGGCTGGACGACTATGCGCTGTTCACGGCGGCCTCGGAAGAGAACGGCGGGAAATCGTGGACCGAATGGGCGCCCGCTCTCCGCGACCGCGAACCGGCGGCGCTGGACGCGCTCCGTCAGCGGGCGGCAGACAACATCGCCTTCGTAAAATTCCAGCAATATCTTTTCGATCGCCAATGGCAGACATTGCATGACCTCGCCGCTTCAAAGGGCGTCCGCATCTTCGGGGATATGCCGCTGTACCTCGCGCAAAACAGCGCCGACGTCTGGGCGAACCCGAAGCTTTTCGCCCTCAGCAAGGACGGTCGCGCCGAAAAAGTCGCGGGGGTGCCGCCCGACTATTTCAGCGAGGACGGCCAGCTTTGGGGGAACCCGCTTTACGACTGGGACGCGATGAAAAAAGACGGCTTCGCCTGGTGGGTGGAGCGCGTCGCGCGCCTCCTGAAGCTCGTGGACATCGTGCGCATCGACCATTTCCGCGGCCTCGCCTCCTACTGGGAAATCGACGCGAAGGAGACCACCGCGAAAAACGGCCAATGGAAAAAAGGGCCCGGCGTCGCGCTGCTGCACGCGTTTCGTCAGCGGCTCGGAGACAACCTCTCCATCGTCGCGGAAGATCTCGGCGTGCAGTCCGACGACGTGGCGCAGCTTCTCGAAACCAGCGGTTTGCCGGGCATGAAGGTCATCGAGTTCGAATGCCTCGGCAACGGTACGCCGAGAGCGGGCGTAGCCGCAAAGGAAAACTGCGTGATCTACACCGGCACCCACGACAACAACACGGCGGCGGGCTGGTACACCGACGACCTCATCTACGAGGACCGCGCAAAGGTAGCCGCGTGGCTCGGCGTCATGCCGGAAACAGAAACGGGCAGCAAAGACACGGCGAAACGGATTGCCGAAAGGATGGTAGAAGCCGCCTACGCCTCCGAAGCAAGATTGGTCGTGGTTCCCGTGCAGGATCTATTAGGATTAGGCGGCAAGCACCGCATGAACCTCCCCGGCACGCCGGAAGGAAACTGGAGCTGGAGACTGAAGGACGGAAAGCTGACCGATGAGGTCGCTAAAAAATACGCCGCACTGGCAAAGAAATACGGACGGTAAAACAAAAAGGGGGCGCGAATCCGCCCCTTTTTTTTACGCGGATTTTGTGGTATGATAGCACTGCATCTTTTTTATAAGTAAACTTTTCCTTTCACAAGGAGTGATTGCATTGGCGGAAGGCTTTACCTTTGTCGTCGAGAAACCATGCCCGATCTGCGGCGAAATGACGCACGTGACGAAGACGCGCTCGCGGGTCATCGTGGAGAAAAAGGACGTGGATTTCTGCACCCATTACAAGGATTTCAATCCGTACCTCTACACAATCTGGGTTTGCGAGCATTGCGGATACGCGGCGGACGAGAAGACGTTCATGGCGACGATGCCCGCGCGGCACAAGGAAACGATTGCGAAATTCCTGCAATCGAAGCGCGTGAATTTCAAATTCGCGGAAACCCGGGGCGTCCCGGAGGCGGTGGCGTCCTTCAAGCTGGCGATTTACTACGCGGAAATGATCGGCACCTCGTTGGCGCAGCGTGCGGGCATGTACCTGAAGCTGGCCTGGATTTACCGCATCGCCGGCGACGAAACCAATGAGAAGCCGCTGCTCCGGAAGGCGGCAGAGCTTTACGACCAGTCGGTGATGACCGAGCGCTACCCGATCGGGGCTATGACGGACACCATGGCGATTTTCCTCGTCGGCGCGCTTTATTATGAACTGGGCGAAACCGAGACGGCGACGCAATACATCAGCCGCCTGATCAGCGACCAGACGCTCCGTACCACCGATCCCCAGATCTACGAACGCGCGCGTTCCCTGTGGACGGATATACGCGAAGCCGGAGGCGGGGAATCATGATACAAAAATGTCTGTGCGCTCTTTGTGCCTGTCTTGCATTGCTTTTCGCGGCGCAGCCCGCGTTCGCGAAAAAACCATCGGACAAAGGGCATATTCTTTTCGTGCCGCATGACAATCGCCCGATTTCCGACGAGCAGACGGCGGACACCATCCGGAAGCTCGGCTGGGAAATCGAGGTGCCGCCGGACGATCTCCTGGGCGGCCGGGGAATTCTCGGAAAGCCTGAAAAAGTCTGGGATTGGCTGGAAGAACACGCGAAATCGGCGGACATCGCGGTACTTTCATCGGACACGCTGCTTTACGGCAGTCTTGTCGGTTCCCGCAAGCACCAGTACAGCGAGCACGAAATCCGGGAACGGGTTGAACGCTTCCGCGAGTTCAAGAAGTCCAATCCGAAGCTGAAGCTGTATGTCTGGGGCTCGATCATGCGGACGCCGCGGTCGGCAGAGGCGTCGGGCGGCGAGGAACCCAGCTACTACGCCAGCTTCGGCAACGACATTTTCCGCTACACGGCGCTGACGGACAAGCAGGAAACCGAAGGGCTGACGCGCCGCGAAAAAAAAGAATACGAATTCTTGCGGAAGCTGATTCCGCAGAAGGCTTTGGACGACTGGCTCGACCGCCGCAACAAGAATTTCGCGGCAAGCCGCGCGATGATTGCTCTGGCTCGAGACGGGAAGTTCGATTATTTCGCCTTGGGACGCGACGACAACGCGCCCTATTCCCAAACGCACATGGAGAGCCGAAAGCTGGCGGAAGCCGGAAAAGATTTGCCGGCGTCGAAATTCCAGGCGCTGACCGGGATTGACGAGTTCGGGCTTTTGATGCTGACACGGGCCGTCAACGACTGGACGAAGACCGTGCCGTTCGTTTATGTGAAGTACAACTGGGGCCGGGGCGGCGAAACGATTCCCGCCTATTCCGACGAAAAAATCTCGGAATCCATCAAGGGACATGTGACCGCGGCGGGCGGCATGCTCGTCACCTCGCCGAAGAACGCGGACTTCACGCTTCTCGTGAACACGAACCCCAGCGGACGCACCGGCGAAGCCAACGACCGCAAAAATGACACGAAGCCTCATGAGGGCACGAAGTATTTTGCCGACCTCGTGGAAGAGAGCATCGCGTCCGGCAAGCCGACCTGCGTGGCCGATATCGCTTACGCCAACGGCTCGGACAACGCGCTGATGGAAATGCTGAAGAACCGCGGCCTGCTTTACAAGCTCCGCGCCTACGGCGGCTGGAACACCGCGACGAACAGCACGGGCTTTGTGCTGGCCCAGGGGATGCTGGGAGAAAAAATGACGCCGGAAGCGCTGGATGCACTCCTGACAATGCGCTATCTTGACGACTGGGGCTATCAGGCAAATGTCCGTGCCATCGTGGCGCGCCAGCTCGGCTGGTTCCGTGCGGCAGGCGCGTACGCAAGTCTGGACGCGAAGCGCCCCGCCATCGAGGCGCGCGCGTCACAGTTCATGCGCCGCTTTGCTGAAGAAAACCTGCCGCCGATGGAGGATATGCAGTACCTTGAAGTCCATTTCCCCTGGAACCGGATGTTCGAGGCCCGCTTCGCCATCGAGCCGCCGTTCAACTTCAAGGCGTACATGGAAGAACACCGGGCGGAGTAATACAAAAAATCATTATTTCACAACAAACGCGGAGATTGACAAGAATGTCATTCTCCGCGTTTGTTGTTTCTTAATTAAATTGTCATAATTCTTTTCAAGGAAACAATGAATAAGTCAATTCATGCCATTGCCGAGGGATTTTTTCGTCAGCAAGGACGAAACATGCCAGTGGCATGTTTCGAGCGCGAAGGCGTAGCAACGCTACGTCGAGTGCCAGCTGACGCGGCATGGCGGAAAAAGACCCGGCTAGGGCGTGAAGGGACTTGTTCAGTGTTTCCTTACACCAACAGCGCCTTGTGCGAAAGATTGACGCGGCCCTGGCGGTCGATTTCCGTTACCTTGACGTCGATCTCGTCGCCGATCTTCACGACGTCCTCGACCTTCTCGACGCGGCGCTTCGAGAGCTGGGAAATGTGGCAGAGCCCTTCCTTGCCCGGAAGCACCTCGACAAAGGCACCGAAGCCCATGATGCGCGTGACACGGCCGCGATAGGTCGCGCCAACCTCGACGTCGCGGGTCAGTTCCTTGATGATCTCGATGGCCTTCTGGCTGTCCTCGACGCTGACGGCGGAGATATGCACCGTGCCGTCTTCCTCGATGTCGATCTGGGTGTTCGTGTCCTCGACGATTTTCTTGATAATCTTGCCGCCCGGCCCGATGACGTTCCGGATCTTGTCCACGCTGATGTGCATGGTCGTGACGCGCGGCGCGTAAGGCGACAGGTCCTCGTTCGGCTTCGGGATGCATTCGAGCATCTTGCCGAGGATGAACGCGCGTCCGCGCTTCGCCTGCTCCAGCGCAGAGGCGAGAATCTCACGGGTGATGCCCGCAATCTTGATATCCATCTGGATCGCGGTAATGCCCTGCTCGGTTCCGGCGACCTTGAAGTCCATATCGCCGAGGGCGTCTTCCATGCCCTGGATATCGGTCAGGATCGTATAAGCGTCGCCGTCCTTGACAAGCCCCATCGCCACGCCGGAAACGGGCCGCTTAATCGGCACGCCCGCGTGCATCAGCGACATCGTGCTGCCGCAGACGCTGCCCATCGAGGAGGAACCGTTGGACTCCAAAACCTCAGAAACAAGGCGCAGCGTGTAAGGGAATTCTTCTTCCGTCGGAATCACCGGCACCAGCGCGCGCTCCGCGAGAGCGCCGTGACCGATTTCGCGGCGTCCGGGCCCGCGGGCCGGACGCGCCTCGCCGACGCTGTAGCCGGGGAAATTGTACTGATGGATATAACGCTTCGACTTCTCGGTGCCGAGACCGTCTATGACCTGCTCGTCGCCGATGGAACCCAACGTCGTAATCGTCAGGATCTGCGTCTGCCCGCGGGTAAACAAAGCCGAACCGTGGGTACGCGGCAAAAGCCCGACCTCGCAGGTGACGGGGCGGACCTCGTCAAGGGCGCGCCCGTCGGGACGGATTTTCTCATGGGTAATCATATGGCGCACGATGTCTTTTTCCAGATCGTGCAGGATGCCCGCGATTTCCTTCGCGCAGTCCGGATACTCGACAAGGAAATGCTCCATCGTCTCCGCGTTGATGGCCGCGATATTCTCGTCGCGGTTCAGCTTGTCGGGATTGCGGACCGCCGCGTCGAGACGCGCCCCCGCGTATTCCCTGATGCCCTGCTCCAGCGCTTCCGGCGGCGCGAAGAGCTTCATCTCGCGCTTCTCCTTGCCGCATTCGCTGACAATCCCCTGCTGGAACTCGACGATCTTCTTGATTTCCTCATGGCCGAACAGGATTGCTTCAAGCACAACCTCCTCCGGCAGCTCCTTCGCGCCGGCTTCGACCATCATAACCGCGTCATGGGAGCCGGCAATCGTCAGGTTCAGATCTGACTTCTCGCGCTGCTCCACCGTCGGGTTGATGATAAACTGCCCGTCCACGCGGCCGACGCGCACGCCCGCGATCGGCCCCGCCCACGGGATATCCGAAACGGAAAGGGCGCAGGACGCGCCGATCATCGCCGCGATTTCCGGCGGATTGTCCTGCTCGACGGAAAGCACCGTCGCCATGACCTCGACGTCGTTGCGGAACCCTTTCGGGAACAGCGGGCGAATCGGGCGGTCAATCAGACGCGCGCAAAGAATCGCTTCGTTGGCGGGACGCCCCTCCCGCTTGATAAAGCCGCCGGGAATCTTCCCGACCGCGTACATTTTTTCCTCGTAATCGACGGTCAGCGGGAAGAAATCCACGCCCTCACGCGGCGCCGTCGAAGCCGTCGCCGTGACGAGCACCACGGTGTCGCCGTAGCGAACCAGCACCGCGCCGTTCGCCTGCTTCGCCATCTTGCCATGCTCGATGGTCAGCGGCCGACCGCCTACCTCCATAGTAAAGCTCTGCATCTCTTGTCCTCCTATGATATCTTATGAAAATTATTTTTGAAATTTTCCCAAAACAATACAGCAAAAACGCGGGGCAATGCCCCGCGTCCTTTTTTACTTTCTGAGATCGAGCTTCGCGAGGATGGAGCGATAGCGCTCGATGTCCTTATTGCGAAGATACGCCAAAAGGCGGCGGCGATGACCGACCATCTTCAGCAGCCCGCGGCGGGAATGATGATCCTTCTTGTGCTCCTTCAGGTGCTCGGTCAAGTACGCGATACGCGAAGTCAGAACGGCAATCTGAATCTCCGGCGACCCCGTATCCCCCTCATGAACGGCGTACTGCTTGATAAGCGCGGTTTTCTCTTCTTTGGTCAACATTAGTATCTTCCTCCTGTCTTGAAATTCTCCGGTGACGAAGCACGCGTCGGAGTGCTCGCGCCCCGCGTCACGGAACATAATATAATGATACGAAAGGCATTATAGCATACGGGAAAGGGATTGTAAAGGAAGGAAATAAAAAAAATTCCGCAATAGAAAAGCCCCGGCGGGGTTGCCTGCCGGGACTTTGAATGTTTGGTTTGAAAGGGAAATCAGAAGAAGAAGTTCAGCTCGGTGAAGAACCTGCTGGCCTTATCATCTGCACCGCGGTCAACAATTATATTCTTGCCCATGAAATACTGGAAGTTTGCCTGGAAGTTCTTCATCGGCACAAAGCTGAGACCAAGCTCAACGCCCTGCTCGTTGGACTTCATCGCATCATAAGTCGGCGCAATGGCTACTCCCCAGCCAAGCTGACGATAGGCTGCATACGCGCCCCAAGAGCCTTTGTCCGAAGGATCGGCACCCTTGTAGTCAACCTGGACATACCAAGCGTCACGCGCCTTATTGCCGTCACCTCCGAGTGCTTCACTTTCCATCGAAGAATTCCAAGCATAGGCGCCATGCAAAGCAAAGTTGCTGTCAAACTTCCAACCGAGCCCAAAATCCCAAATATTTGCCGATTTAGAACCCTCATGGAAGTTTCCAACGGTGTCCCTATGCCCTTGCAGATTCTTGAAATATTCCCCGTTTCCAACATAATGGTAGCCGAGGCCCCAAGTAAACTTGTCCTCGCGATCATTGTAAATCTCGATGGCACCATAGCTGGCCGTCGTACTGGAGTTGGCCCCAGCAGCGTAATCCTCATCCAAAATATTTGCGCGTCCGCCCGTCAACGTAGCTTTAATTTTCGAACCAAACGTAACCTGACCACCGGCTACGCGTTCATCGTAAACCATACCATTGTCAATGAACGTAACATAGGGCAGCTTGCCGAGCATAATCTGGAAATTCTTGTAGTCGCCCTGTGCCCAGACGCGATCCACTTTGAACTCGTCGTCTTCATCGCCTTCCGCAATCGTACCATTCGTCGCGTTCTTCGCGCTGTTCATATCCGTGTTATACTCAATACGGGCATGGCCGGTCCAGTTCTTGTTAATCTGCATTTCCGGCTCGAGACGAAGCGTGACATACTGAGCATTGCGCTGGATTTTCCCCTCATTTGCACCATCGACAGTATTTTTATGGAAACGCTCATTGATATAGCGATACTTGATTTCGCCCTGCCACTTCACATTGTCGACCTTCTTCTCGAGGGCGGCAACGCGGACGCCGAGGTTGTTCAGCTCGTCAGCGAACTCGGCAGCCAGCTTGTCGATCAGGGCCTTATCTCCGCCGCCCTTCGCCATCGCGCGGGCAATCATCTGCGCCATCTCGTAGCGGGTGATCTCCTGGTCGCCGCGATAGGTGCCGTCGCCGTAGCCCTCAATCACGCCGTCCGCAGCGAGCTGAGCGATTGCGTCGTACGCCCAATGATCGGCCGGTACATCCTCGAACGGGTTCGCCGCGGCAAACGTCGTCGAGGCCGCGCCGACGACGAGAGCCGTCGTCAGAGCAGAAACGAGAGTCTTTTTCATAAGAAACTCCTCCTTAAAATGAATAAAAATAATACGGAAAGGGTACTGTAGATTCCCGCCTTCCCCGGAGGAGCCGATAGAGTGTCCACGTTTCCTCTGCCTTTCCGCCGGGCAAATTGTGAATCTGCGAACTGAATATAGCACATGTCAAAAGCTTTTGCAATAGATTTTCAGAAAAAAATTCTCGTTAAAGAGAAAAAAATGAAGAAATTTTTTATCATTTCAAAATTGAAGATGAAAAAAGCGTCCGCAAAATGCGGACGCTTCAAACCGGCAGCTCCCTAACCTCCCGGGCCGTCTCCAGCCAAGTACTTTCGGCGTATGGGTGCTTAACTTCTGTGTTCGGGATGGGAACAGGTGGGCCCCATATGCTTCGTTGTCAGCACTCGACGTAGCCTCCGGCTACGACTTCGCGCTTTCCGCCTCGCCTATGAAAATTTGCTCTGCGCTGTATGTGAGGATAATTGAACCCTCAAAACTAAACAGGAGAAAGTATGCCTTGGGCATCTTAGATCTAAAAGTCAGGCCCTCGGCGTATTAGTGCAGGTCCGCTCCACGCCTTGCGGCGCTCCCACTCCCTGCCTATCAACCTTGTGTTCTACAAGGCGCCTTACTA
>CACYXR010000002.1 GCA_902778455.1 uncultured Selenomonadaceae bacterium
CCCACCTGTTCCCATCCCGAACACAGAAGTTAAGCACCCATACGCCGAAAGTACTTGGCTGGAGACGGCCCGGGAGGTTAGGGAGCTGCCGGTTTGAAAAACGTCCGTGACAACACGGACGTTTTTTTCATATCATATTTTTATTTCAGGGAGGGGAGTTTATGGTTTCGGAAAAAATGTATGAACTGGGGACGAAAAAATCCACGATTCGGACAATTTTTGAGTTTGGGCAGAAGCGTGCAAAGGAAATAGGCAAGGAAAACATATTTGATTTCAGTTTGGGAAATCCTAATGTGCCTGCGCCGGACTTCATAAAACAGGCGATTCTGGACATCTTGGATACTGTTTCCTCCGTCGATGTACATGGTTATACTGTGGCACCCGGAAATCCTGACGCGCGGGAGGCACTGGCGAAGAGTATCAATAAAAGATTCGGGGTGCAAATTTCCGGCAGGAATTTGTTTCTCACTTCCGGCGCGGCGGCGGCGATAACGATTACCTTCAAGGCTTTGAGCGAACCGGGGGATGAATTTATCGCGTTTGCCCCCTTTTTCCCTGAATATCAATGTTTCGTCGAGTCGGTGGGCGGGAAACTTGTAGTTGTTCCTGCTCGGACGGATGATTTTCAGATTGATTTTGATGCGTTTGAATCTCTGGTATCGCCGAACACGAAAGCTGTTATTGTCAACTCGCCGAACAATCCGAGTGGTGTCGTTTATTCCTTGGATACGATTCAGCGGTTGGCGGATTTGCTGCGCAGGAAAGAAAAAGAATACGGTCACCCGATATTTTTGATTTCCGACGAGCCGTATCGTGAGATCGCGTATGACGGTATTGATGTTCCTTATCTTACAAGATATTTCGAGAATACGATTGTTTGCTATTCTTACAGTAAATCCTTTTCACTGCCTGGAGAACGTATCGGTTATATTCTTGTTCCGGACGAAGTATCGGACTTTGAAAAAGTGTATGGAGCGATTGCCGGGGCTGCGCGCGTGTTGACTCATGTGAACGCGCCTTCTCTGTTTCAACGTGTTATTGCAATGTGTGCGGATATGAAGCCTGATCTTTCCGTTTATGAAAAAAATGGGAAATTGCTGTATCAAGGGCTGCTGGATGCGGGCTTTTCCTGTGTGCGGCCGCAGGGGGCTTTTTATTTATTTCCGAAAGCATTGGAGGAAGATGATTATGCATTTTGCGATCGTGCGAAAAAGTATAATCTGTTGCTTGTTCCGGGGACTGATTTCGGATGTCCCGGCTATTTTCGCGCTGCATATTGCGTAGAGACGCAAATGATTGAGCGTTCATTGCCATTTTTCAAGAAGCTGGCGGAGGAGTATCAATCATAAGCGGGCTTGACATTTTTTTTCACGGGTGCTATATTCTTTTCCATAAAGTGAAATGCGATGCGCGGGAGAAGTAACGGACGGAATCCCACAGAGAGCCGCGGGATGGTGCGACGCGGAGGAAGAAATTCGTGAAATACACCCGCAAGCAGCAGGCTGAATTTTTTAGTAGGCCGCGCCGGAGTGCTTCCGTTATCATGGGCTAGGGCATAGATTCTTTTGTGCCTGAAAAGAGAGGCTTGTCTTTTGGCAAGCAGGGTGGTACCACGGGTTAGCAGCTCGTCCCTGTAGAGGGACGGGCTTTTCTTATTTTTCAAAAAGATCTATTATGTGAGGAGGAGTTTCAAATGATTATCGTAATGAAACCGGGGGCTACTGAGGAAAATTTGTCGCGCGTCAAGGAGAAAATCGAGCGTGCAGGATTGTCGTATCATCTTTCCGTCGGTGAAAATCGTACGATTGTCGGAGTAATCGGCGATAAGAAGATTATCGGCAGCATTGAGGAAAACATGAGTGTCTTGGACGGCGTTGAAAAGGCTGTCCGCATTACGGAAAAATATAAACTTGTCAGCCGTGAGTTCCATCCGGAGCCAACGGTCATTGATGTGCGCGGCTTCAAGATCGGCAGCGAGGAACTGGCGATCATGGCAGGTCCCTGCGCGGTGGAGAGCATGGAGCAACTCCGCGAGGCTGCTGCCGAGGTAAAAAAAGGCGGCGCACAGTTCCTGCGCGGCGGCGCGTTCAAGCCGCGCACATCGCCCTACGATTTTCAGGGACTGGCCGAGGAAGGGCTGAAAATGCTCCGTTCGGTGGGCGACGAATTTGATTTGCGTGTTGTGACTGAGATTGTTGATTTGAACGATGTGGAGCTTGTCTCGAAATACGCGGATGTTCTCCAAATCGGCGCGCGCAATATGCAGAATTTCCGTCTTTTACAGGCCGTCGGTCATGGAACGAAACCAGTGCTTTTGAAGCGCGGACTCTCGGCGACCATTTCGGAGTGGCTGAACGCTGCAGAATATGTTATGAGCTCGGGCAACGAAAATGTAATGCTTTGCGAACGCGGCATCCGCACTTATGAGACGTTTACGAGGAATACCCTCGATCTTTCGGCGGTGGCGGCGGTCAAGGAACTTTCGCATTTGCCAATCATCGTCGATCCGAGTCACGGTACGGGACGCTGGCAGATGGTGCAGCCGATGGCGCGCGCGGCGGTGGCTGCAGGTGCGGATGGCCTGATTATTGAAGTGCATCCGCATCCGGAGGTGGCACTTTCGGACGGTGATCAGTCGTTGACACCGAAGAATTTCCGCGCGACAATGGATGAGGTCAGGAAGATTGCCGCCATCATGGGGAGAAAATAAATGGCAAATCTGAATATCGCCATTATAGGTGTCGGTCTCATTGGCGGCTCTTTCGGCCTCGCGCTGAAAAGCCGCCTGGGGGACGGCGTGCATATCACGGGTCTTTGCCGTACGCAGGCGTCGATGGATGCAGCGGTGGCGCGAGGGGCAGTGGACGAGGCTTCGTCGAATCTTGCTGAGGTTGTAAAGGACGCCGATGTGATATACCTCAGCACCCCGGTTCTCCAAATCGTGCCGATGGTCGAAAAACTTCTGCCCTTCGTCAAGGACGGCGCGGTGCTGACCGACGCGGGCAGTACGAAATCGTATCTTTGGGATACGATTCGGCCGCTTTTGCCGCCCCACGTCTATTATGTTTCCGGACATCCGATGACGGGAAAGGAAAAAAGCGGCGTCGAGGCGGCAGACAAAGACCTCTTTCTGCACAAATGCTATGTGATTTTGGAAGAAACAACAGCGCCAAAAGAAGTCTATGAGAAGGTAGTCGACCTGATCCGCCTGACTGGGGCGAACTTGACGACGCTTTCCACGGCAAAGCATGACCGCTGCGCGTCATTGATCAGTCATGTGCCGCATATCGCCGCTGCCGCGCTGGTGACGCTTTTGGCGGAAAATCCTGAGGACGACGAGGACAGCCTGAAGCTGGCCGGCGGCGGATTTAAGGACACTACACGTATCGCTTCCTCCAATGCGGATATGTGGGCGGACATCTGCATGACGAACGGCGCGGCTATTGAGGCGCACCTCGCACAAATGAAGGATATTCTGGGCAAAGTCGCCGACGCGGTTCATCGGAAAGACCGAGCAGCCGTACATGATTATTTCGCTGCTGCGAAAAAGCGTCGTGATGCCATCCTGCATGAGACAGAGAAAATGTTCGAGATTTAAGAAGGAAACGAAGCGCAGACATTGACAAGCGGGGCGCAGACTTGTATAATATTATTTGCGCTGTAAACGACATAGTCGTTTACAGTGGTTGCGGCCCGGTAGTTCAGTTGGTTAGAATGCCGCCCTGTCACGGCGGAGATCATGGGTTCAAGTCCCATTCGGGTCGCCATTTTTCATTTTTTGTCAATCATAATAAGGCGACATAGCCAAGTGGTAAGGCCGAGGACTGCAAATCCTTTATCCCCAGTTCGACTCTGGGTGTCGCCTCCAAACTGTATATTTTGGAAGGCTTCGCGTTTTCCGCAAGCGTTTCTTTTTTGGTAATCGCCGACTGGTTTCGGCGCGTTCTTTTTCGGCGACATAGCCAAGTGGTAAGGCCGAGGACTGCAAATCCTTTATCCCCAGTTCGACTCTGGGTGTCGCCTCCAGAAAAATAAACCCCGGAGCAGGTCTCTGGGGTTTTTGTTTTGTGTAAAATTTGATTGGTTTATAAAGTGCTGAAATGCAATTTCAGAAAATTATAAATTGACAACCACAGGAAAATACGGTATGCTGATTCCCAGGAGAAGGATTTTTTCCGTGTCCTGTTAATTAGTATATTGAAAAAGGAAAGGGGTAGAAAAATGAACTTGAACGAAGAAGCTCTCCAAGTCCATAAGGAACACAACGGAAAACTCGCGACAGTACCTAAAGCAAAGTTGGAGGACGCGCACGATTTGAGCGTGCTTTACACACCGGGCGTCGCGGAGCCGTGCCGGAAAATCCGTGAGGATAAGGACCTTTCCTTTGATTATACCTGCCGCGGAAATATGGTTGCGGTGGTGTCGGACGGCACTCGTGTCCTCGGTCTCGGCAATATCGGTCCTGAGGCGGGTATGCCGGTCATGGAAGGAAAGGCTGTGCTGTACAAGACTTTTGCGGATATTGACTCGGTGCCGATCTGCCTTGACACGACGGACAAGGACAAATTCGTCGAAGCGGTTCGCTTTTTACAGCCGAGCTTTGCGGGCATCAATCTGGAGGACATCGAGTCGCCGAAATGCTATGACGTTGAGGATGAGCTGATTGAGTTGATGGACATCCCGGTGTTCCATGACGATCAGCACGGCACGGCGATCGCTTGTGCGGCGGCGGTGACGAATGCGCTCCGCTTCGTGAAGAAGGATTTCCGCACGGCGCGTATCGTCATCAATGGTGTAGGAGCGGCGGGTTCGGCAATTGTTCGCTTGCTTCTTTCCCTCGGCGCGGAAAATATAGTCATGGTGGACGCGATGGGAATCATGTACGACGGCATGGAGGCCGCCGCGTTGAATCGTATTCAGCTCGACCTGATCAAGCGCACGAATAAAGATAAAATTCGCGGTAATCTGTTTGATGCCGCACGAGAGGCGGATGTGTTGCTGGGGGTGTCGCGTCCTGGACTTTTCATTCCAGAAATTATCCAGAGCATGAACAGCGATTCCATTGTCTTCGCGATGGCGAATCCGATTCCCGAGACAAGCTATGATGCCGCGAAGGCGGCGGGGGCGAAGGTTGTCGGCACGGGCCGCTCCGATTCGCCGAACCAAGTCAACAACGTGCTTGTATTCCCTGGCCTGTTCCGCGGCGCGATTGACGTTCGCGCGCGCAAGATTAACGAGGCGATGAAGCGCGCAGCTGTTCACGCGATTGCGGATCTGATTTCTGAGGATGAGTTGCGCGAGGATTATATCATTCCTGGCGTGTTCGACCCGAAAGTTGCCCCCGCGGTGGCCGCTGCTGTCGCGAAGGCTGCGATGGATACGGGCGTTGCACGTATCAGCGTCGATCCCGAGGAAATTCGCCGGCGCACGACGGAGCGCACGGCGAAGCTGCGTGAGTTTATCAAGACGCTTCCGTGATATAAAGTAATTAAAGTCGCCGCCACCCGTAAAATGAGTGGCGGCGATTGTCGTTTTGAAAATATCCATATTAGTCTTTCGTCATGGCTAAAAGCTGGTCTCGGATTTCTTTGATGGGACGGTACATGGAGCTGTAGTCCACCAGTTTCCGTGCGCGCAGGAGCTCGGTCATTTCGGCGAGGGGGTCGTAAATGGGTTTCAGGGCAAGGTTGCCGATGACGCCTTTCAGCGCGTGGGCGGCCTCGAAAGCCGTATCCAAATCCCCTTCGTCCAGTGCATGTCCGAGTGTCTCGAAGTATTCATTGGAAATTGCCATTGAAATCATTTTGAAAAAGAAGATTTCGTTGTTCATACAGCGAGTAAGTCCCTCTTTGGGGTCAATCCCGAGTTCCCGCATTTTTTCAAGAGTCAGCATAACAATATCCTCCTGTTTTCAAAATTTTATGTTTGCCAGTTTTTAATTCCGTGTTACAATGATGCTAGGAGCGTATGACATTTCGTGAGGGTGTTGTGGAAATGAAGAAAATATTGATTGTCGATGATATGATTGTCACTTTGATGATGACCGAGAATATGCTCTGCGGTCATTATATCACTTTTTGTGCTTCTTCGGGACAGGAAGCGATAGAAATTTATCGTCGCGAATCTCCCGATATGGTGCTTTCAGACCTTCGGATGCCTGGTATGAGCGGGTTGGAGCTTCAGCAGACGCTCCAGAAAGAAATGCAGAAAACGATACCTTTTATGTTCATGACGGCGGATCATGACGAGGACACCGAGAGCATGGGATTTGAAAATGGCGCGATGGATTTCATTCGTAAGCCGTTCCGTCCAGATGTGCTGCTTCGTCGAGTCGCCAATATTTTGCAGACGGTGGACCAGATCGAGGGGTTGAAGAAGCACGCAAGTACGGACGCTTTGACCGGACTTCTGAATAAGTCATCCGTGGAAGATGAACTGCGACAGGTATGCTCCCAAGCGAACGGGGCGCTGTTGATGATAGATCTTGACAGCTTCAAGCCGGTCAATGATATTTATGGTCATTCGATGGGCGATAAATTGTTGATGAGCTTTTCGGATATCCTGCGCGCGTCGGTGCGGCCGGATGACGTGCTCGGAAGAGTCGGCGGGGATGAGTTTATCGCGTTTTGCCATGGGATGCTCGATGAGCCTGGTATTGCGAACAAGGCGGCTTCCATCAATGTGAATGTTGTGAAGGCGGCACGGGAGTTGATGGGGGCGGATATGTCGATTCCCATTGGTGCGTCTGTCGGCTGCGTTTTCGTTCCGCAAGGCGGAACGGATTTTTCGGTTCTTGTCAAAAAAGCGGATAAGGCGTTGTACGAGGTCAAACAGAACGGAAAGCACGGCTTCCATGTGTATAATGAGGAACAGGAAGAAAGCGCAGACCCAAAGTCTGCATCCCTCATAGATTTGGAAACGGTGCTTGAAGAGAGAAGCCCCGGCAAGGGAGCGATGAAAATTCCGTTCGAGGAATTCCGCGTGGTATACCGTTTCCTGAAACGTACGCTGGGAGTTTTTAACAAGTCAGTATCGCTGCTGCGTTTCTCGTTGCCGAAGGGAACTACCTCGGCGAAGGAGGAAGCCTTTTTGTCGATGCTTTGCTCTACATTCCGCGGTGGGGATGTGGTCACGAAAAACGGCGGGCAAATTCTTGCGTTATTGGTCAACACGAGTTTCCCGAATCTTTCCCACGCTGTCAATCGGCTCCGGCAAAACTGGAAGGAACAGTATGCGGATTTGGATTTTGAATATGAGTGGATGGTTCTGGAGCCATAACAATCATCAACGGCAGTGCAAAATCGCCGCACGGAATCTTTACGTGCGGCGATTTCTTGTGGGGTGCGGCTCTAATCAATGCTTGCCAATAAGCTCCGCCAATGTTCGGTAGATTTGTTCCGGCTCCACGGGCTTTTCCAGATGCGCGTTCATGCCCGCTTCCAGGGAACGCTGCACGTCCTCGTCGAAATAATTGGTTGTCAATGCAATGATAGGAATAGATTTTGCGTTTGGATGGTTTGACGAGCGGATGGTCTTTGTGGCGACGAGTCCGTCCATAACCGGCATTCGGACATCCATTAAGACTGCATCGTAGTAACCGGCGGGGCTTTTCGTGAACAGGTCGACAGCTTCTTTTCCGTTTTTCGCGTGGTCGACTTCCATGCAATTTATGGAAAGGAGCTGCTTGACGATTTCGGCGTTAACGGTCATGTCCTCGGCCACAAGGATGCGCTTTCCGTCCAGTTCTGAAACGGATGGTGATTCCGATTTAAGGGATTTTCTATGGTTTTTTGCTTGATGAAATACTTGCAGGATGTTTTCTGCCGTGAAGGGCTTTGCCATGAATGCGTCCGCCCCCGCTCTGTTCGCGTCGGTTTCGCCGTTGATATCATCGTTGGCGGTCATAATGATGACCGTGGTGTCTTCACCTAAAAGCGCGCGGGTCTCACGGATCAGTTCCATGCCATCTTTTTCCGTCAACGTGCGATCTACCAAAATAAGATCGTAATTCTGCCGCCGAGCATGGTGCAGGCGAATCATATCCATCGCTTTCGCAAAGCCGCCGTAGCTGTCGGATCCTACACCGAATCGCGCAAGCATGGCCTGCGTTTCTTCGCGTGCATCGATGTTGCCGTCAACAATCAGTACGGAGATAGAATGCAGTTCGTTGTTGATCATGGTCATGAGGAATTCCCTCCGTTCGTTTTGCTTGTTATGTTTTTTGTCTATATTAATGCGACGATTGCTATATTGTCAACTTTCAAACAGTTGAATTTCATAATGAAGAAAATACGGGGTGAAAAAGTCGCCGAAAAATGATATGATAAAAGATATGAACTAAGACAGGGAAGGAGTTTCTTTGTCTCTGTATTTTTCGGAGGTGTCAGCGTGGATCAGGGGAATTATCGCTTTGTGATTGTCACTGGGATGTCGGGCGGAGGAAAAACGCAAGCATGCCGATATTTGGAAGATTTGGGTTTTTTTTGCGTGGACAATCTGCCGCCGGTGTTCATTCCGAAGTTCGCAGAGCTTTGTGCGCAGTCGGGCGGACATATTGCGAAGGTTGTGCTCGTGGTCGATACGCGGAGCCGCGAGTTTTTTGACACATTTCTTCATGTGCTGGAGGAAATGGAACGCGACGGTGTGCGCTATGAACTGCTTTTCATGGACGCATCGGATGACGCAATTATTCGCCGTTACAAGGAAACACGCCGCCGCCATCCGATGGCGCCGAGCTCCCGCCTTTCAGAGGGAATTGCGAAGGAACGTGTGCAGCTTTCCCGCATCCGCGAGAAGGCGACGTATATTATAGACACGTCGGAGCTTAAAAAGACGGCACTAAAGTCGAAGATTATTCGTTTGTTCGGTGCGGCTGAAGGCGAAAAAATCAATATCAACGTGCTTTCTTTCGGTTTTAAGTTCGGGCTTCCGATGGATGCCGATCTTGTGTTGGATGTGCGTTTCCTGCCGAACCCGTTTTACGAGGAGGAACTCAAGCACAAGAGCGGCATGATGCCTGAGGTCGGTGCGTATATCGAAAAGTCGCGGGTGACAAAGTCGTTTGAAAAGAAGCTCGACGATTTGCTGACATTCCTGATACCTGAATATATCAAGGAAGGCAAGAGCCAGCTTGTGATTGCCGTCGGCTGCACAGGTGGGATGCATCGCTCGGTTTTCATCGCGAAGCACATTTTTGAATTGTTGACGAAGCTTGGGCATCAGGCGACGCTGGAGCATCGTGACTTGATGAAGAACGATGTGCGGGAGCATATGCCGCAGGAGGTTTGAGTCGAAGTGCATTGGCATTTGCTGAAGTGGCTGTATCCCGGCATGAAGTTCAAGCGCTGGCTGCTGCTTTTTGCGGCAGGCGTTTTCCTTGTAAGTCTGGGGCTTGCCCTTGTTTTTAACTATAAATATTTGGACCAGATTGAGGAAGCGATTTTCCGCTTTGTTTATATGTGGCGCGGATCGTATGACTATACGGCGACGGCTCTTGTCGGAGCGGCCGTCGTGCTTATTGGGCTAGCGATCATGCTGGTGGCGACGCGGTTCGTCATCCGTTCGGTTATTCTCGTTTTGCTGCCGGAAAACTCCGGTAATCTCGTGGATCTGATTTACGAGAAACGCAAGCTCGGGCGGGGGCCGTCCATTGTGGTCATCGGCGGCGGTCATGGCTTGTCGGTGCTGCTTCGCGGTATCAAGGAAGCGACGAGCAATGTGACAGCCATTGTTACGGTGGCAGATGACGGAGGCTCATCTGGACGCCTTCGGGAAGAATTGGGCATCATTCCGCCCGGAGATCTTCGGAATTGTCTTGTGGCGCTGGCGGATACCGAGCCTTTGATGGAAAAGCTGTTCCAGTATCGTTTCGGCGGTGAAAGCGCGCTGGCGGGACACAGCTTCGGAAATCTATTCATAGCGGCAATGAATGAAGTTACCGGCGACATGGAAACGGCGCTCGTCGAGGCATCGAAGGTTCTCGCGGTCAAAGGCCGTGTGCTGCCGTCGAGCAAAGAGCATGTAAGGTTGGACGCGGTGATGGAAGACGGAACGGTGGTCGAGGGAGAATCCCATATTCCCGAGGCGAAGAAACGTATCCGACGCGTCCGGCTTTTTCCCGAGCACGCAGAAGCGGTAGGGGCGGCGCTGGAAGCGATCCGGACGGCGGATGCGGTAATCCTGGGGCCTGGCAGTCTTTATACGAGCATTCTGCCGAACCTTCTCGTGAACGGTATGGCAGAGACGCTGCGCCGCAGCCGCGCAGTAAAAATCTATATCTGTAATGTGATGACGCAGCCGGGTGAAACTGACGGTTATACGGCCTCGATGCACGTCAAGGCGATTCTGGAGCATGCGGGAAAAGGCGTTATCGATTATGTACTGGTGCATTCCGGGGCGATTTCGGATGCCATGCGGGAAAACTACGCGGCGAAGGACTCATACCCGGTGAAGGTGGACCGCGAAGCGTTGAACCGTCTCGGCGTCGGCTTTGTGCAGGCGGATATTATGAGCAGTTCAGACGCAGGACATCACGATCCGGCAAAGCTGCGGGAATCAGTCATGAAGATGGTGTACGGGCTGACGTCGTAATCTTTTCAATCATATTGGACTGGAAACGGGGGAGAACAATGCCTTCTTTTTCCGGGGACGTGAAAAATGAATTGGCGCGTCTGCCGCTCTCCAAGGCTTGTTGCGAGCGGGCGGAGTTGGCGGGGCTTCTGCGTATGGGAGCTTCATTGACGTTGGGGGCGAATCATGCGCTGGGGATTTCGTTTGTGACAGAGCATGCGGCAGTGGCGCGGCGGGCGTTGGTGCTTTTGAAGCAGGCAGGCGAGGTCCGAACGGAAGTCATGGTGCGGCGTTCGCGCCGATTGAGCAAGACGAATACTTATGCAATCCGCGTTTTGCCGGGGGAAACCGTTAGCGCTCTGCTCTCGGAGATGGGGCTTTTGCTCGGCGCGATTTCATCCGGTGGGAAGAACAAGCTTTTCCACCGGAAATGCTGTCGAGTTTCGTATCTTCGTGGTGCGTTCCTTGCGGGGGGCAGTGTCAATCGCCCCGAGGCTTCCTGCCATTTGGAATATGTGACAACGAATTATCAGTTTGCGGAGCTGCTGCAGACGCTTTTGCGGCGGCTTGGATTTGCGGCGGGCGTCGTGGGACGTAAGGAGGATTATGTCGTTTATCTGAAGGAGGGCGACGCGATCCTCGATTTTCTCGCGATGACGGGAGCCGAAGAGTCGGCGACGGCTTTTGAGGCGGCGCGCAACGTCAAGGAAGTCAGGAATCAAGTCAACCGCCTTGTGAATTGCGAGACGGCGAATCTTAATAAAACGGCGAGAGCGGCGGCGCGGCAAGTGGCGGCTATTCGTTCTTTCGCGGCATCGGGGGGGCTTGCAGGGCTTTCGCCAGGACTTCGTGCGACAGCGGAAGCGCGTCTTGCGCACCCGGAGGCGTCGCTCACGGAGCTTGGCGCAGAGCTTGGCGTCGGCCGATCCGGCGTTAATCATCGCCTGCGGCGCTTGATGGAATTGGCCGATGAAAACGAGGCAAAACAAGTGAGCGGGTGAGCAGGTCGTTTATAACCTTTTCGTGAAGCCTGTTTTGATTTGAATGAAGGGAGGCCTTTGGGCTTTGAGCAAGATTTATGTGGCAGGATATGGGAAACCGGAACTTCATGAAAGCGGTGGCGGAGGAGGATGTTTTTTTCGTTTGCTTCTGACTTTCCTGTTTCTTGTCGTAATGCTGGGCGGCGCACTGGTGGCAATGGTGGAATTATATCCGCCTCAGGGCATGCTGATTTTGGAATATCATAAGATCAATAACCGCACAAAAGATGATTATACCGTGCCGCCGACAGAATTTGCGGCGCAGATGGATGCACTGAAAGCGGACGGCTACACGACTATTTCCGTGTTGGATTTCCTGCGGGCCAAAAAGGGCAAGCAGGCACTTCCCGAAAAGCCGGTGGTCGTGACCTTTGACGATGGGTACAGCGATAACTATACAGAGGCGCTTCCGATTCTCGAACAGCGCGGCATGAAGGCGACGGTGTTCATGGTGACGAATGACATCGGACTGCCTGGGTATCTGACTTGGGATCAGCTTCACGATATGGAAAAGCGCGGTATCGAGCTGGGGAGCCATACGGCAAACCATTTGCCGTTGACAGAAATGACGCTGGACGAGGCTCGGGACGAAGCGAAAAAATCGAAGCTGCAAATGGAATGGAAAGGGTTTAAGACGATTTTTGTCCTTTCGTATCCGAACGGGAAGTATGATAAATTCATGCCCAAGATTCTGAAGGAAGAGGAATATCTGGCGGCAGTCACAGGCGATGCTGGGCTGAATACGTTCAATACAGATCCGTATCGGTTGCTTCGGGTAAATATTCCGCCGTCGCATTTCGGAATCAGGGAATTCCGTCTGCGGCTGTGGAAAGCGAAAGCGATGGCTTTTCTCGGGCTTTGTCAGAATGTCGGCGAGATGAAGGAATGATAGCGGCGGGAGGACTACCGGATGAAGGGAAAGGCAATCGCGGCGGCGCTGGCGGTGTTCACGGTTTTCAGCGCGGCTCCCGTTGCGTCGGCGCGTCATCAGGCGGAGGCGTATGCTGAGCGTGTGCAGAGGGAACGGCGTGAAAGACTGAGGGAAGCAGAAAACGAAGCCGAGCTCCGCGCACAGGCGGCTGCGCGAAGGAGAGCCGCTGAGGAGCGAAGAATTGCTGAAGAGAAGCAGCGTCAAGTCGAAACAGAAATTGGGGATGACGAAGACGAAAGCAATGAAGATGACGAGCTGATTCGCTGGGAAAAGGTAAGAAGCGAAGAACAAGCGAAAGCGGACGCTGCCGAGGAAAAAACGCGGGTGGAAGAAGAAACACAGTGCGCCGCCGAGGAGTCTGCGCGGGAACCCAAAGAAGCCTTGCAGGTTCAAGAGCGACAGACGGCGGAAGCCACGGAGCGGGACAAGGAACAAGCCGAGGCGGACAGTGGGGAGATGGCGGATGCCATGGCAAAAAAGGTTGCGGAGGAGGAAGCAGATACGGGCGAGGGACTTCTGGCAAAATATATGAGGATTGCGCGGGAACGCCTGCAGGGGGGGAAGCCGCTGCCGACGCAGACAGTGGCGCAGACAGCGCCGGGGCCGCATATTACGGAGCCGCAGCCGATGAAGCGGCTAGCGGTGGAAACTACAGACGCAGAAGGAACGCTGCTCTTTTCGGATAGTCCGGAGTATGTCAAAGAACCGGGCATCCTTTATTCCGATATCATTAAGGACGACGCGCGCATATTTTATTACCATTTGAACGACACAAAAAAGCCATACAAAGTTGCCGTTGTCTTGGAGGGCGAAAGCGAGCGAAGTGCTGTCGTGAGCCTCACGCGCCGGGCGATTGCTGAACCGAGCACGGATTACTGCAAAGTCGGTAAATCGTTACAGCAGGCATATTTCTCCGATGCAGGCGGGGCGGAAAAAATTTTCGTCGCACCGCATGAACGGCGACTATTACTGGAAGCGGCGGACAAAATCAAGCTCATGCCGGGAGAGCTCGTTTCGGGCATGGCGGATTTTTCCGCTGATGCGCCCGTGCGTGTAAGCGTCCTCTTTTACCCGCCGGACAGGAATCCGCTCCAATATATTTCCGAGGTGGAGCAGTTGCCTGCCGACGAGCATCATCTGCGCGGAACATTCATAGGCATGAACCGCATATTGCGTCTGAAGTCCCCTTATCATCCGAAGAAGGATGGCATCGGTTGCGTTGTGCTTGCGGACGGTGAGATTGATCCCTATCGTGAGGGCGTGGATGCGACGGACGGCAGTATCGTTACGAATGTCGGGAATTACGGTGTGGTCTATCGTTTAGAAATGCCTGTAAAGGGCAAGACTCGCTTTTTGATGAGCCCGATGGGGGGCGGTTATGCGGGTGTTGTCCGTGCCGAGTTGGGCAAGGACGGCGCGCGGTTGATTTCCGTGCCTGATGGGATGCTCATGTTCGGTGAAA
This sequence comes from uncultured Selenomonadaceae bacterium, assembly GCA_902778455.1. GTDB lineage: Bacteria > Bacillota > Negativicutes > Selenomonadales > Selenomonadaceae > RUG12372. The sequence goes on from CACYXR010000002.1 coordinate 14,003, forward strand.
CCAGCTATCATCCGCCATTCAACAGGGATGATACGACGACACTGTTGCCGTCGGCTGAACTTGCCGATTTCGGTATTTACAAGAAAAAACCGTCGCCATTTTTCGAGTTTTCACCGCCGGGCGCTTCGAATCTTCCGATTCTGCTGATTCTTGCGCCGGAAAAGACAATGCTGGCGGGCGAAGGGGAAAAGAAGTCTTCGTGACGCGCTTGCATACGGGTGGAAAAAAGGGTAAAATAAGTATATATCGAAACGGAGGAGGAGATACGATGAAGCATATCAAGACGGTCAACAAGCCGACGCTCCAGAGCACCATCAAGAAAGGCGGCTGCGGTGAGTGCCAGGCTTCCTGCCAGTCTGCCTGCAAGACGAGCTGCACGGTGGGCAACCAAACCTGCGAGAAGTAAAGCTGAAACAGAGGTGAGAAACGGGGATGCCCGAACGGCATCCTCTTTTCTTTATATATTATCTTTTGGGAGAGAAATTTTTTATATGAAAGAAAGAATCCATAAATTCGAGCAGGGCGGAGACTATATCCTGTTGGACGTAAACAGCGCCGCGGTGCATCTGATCGACGAAATGACCTATGATTTATTGGACGTATTCGACGGGACGAACGATGACGAATCTGTGCGGGCTTTTTCCGACAAATACCCGGAGACGGAACTTCGCGAAATTCTTTCGGAGCTGCATGAGCTGATTGACGAGCATCAGCTTTTCGCGCCGGATATCGACGTGCCGCCGACCTTCGCAGCGGAGGGTATCGTGAAGTCAATGTGCCTGATGGTTGCCCACGACTGCAACCTGCGTTGTGGATACTGCTTCGCCGGAACGGGCGAGTATGGTGGAAAACGCGAACTGATGAGCAACGAGGTCGGCGAGGCGGCGGTGGAGTATATCATCGCGCACAGCAAAGGGCGGAAGCACTGCGAGATCGACTTTTTCGGCGGTGAGCCTTTAGTAAACTTGCCTGTGGTCAAGCATGTGACAGAATATGTGCGCCGACGCGAAAAGGAAACAGGAAAAATCTTCAAGCTGACGTTGACGACGAACGGCTTGTTGTTGGGCGAGGACGTGCGGAACTGGCTGAACGAAAACCATGTGAGCCTCGTGCTGTCCCTCGACGGGCGCAAGGAAGTCCATGACCGCATGCGTCCGGACGCAGGGGGCAATGGCACCTATGACCGGGTGCTGGAAAATTTCCGTGCGATGGTGGATTCACGCGACGGCAAGGACTATTATCTGCGCGGCACATACACGAAGTATAATCTCGATTTCACGGAGGACGTGCTTTCCATGGCAGACAAAGGATTCGACGTGTTATCGGTGGAGCCGGTGGTGGCAAAGGACGCGCCATACGCAATTGAGGAGGCAGATTTGCCGCGCGTCTTTGAGGAGTATGACCGGCTCACGGAGGCATATCTCGAACGTCACCGCGAGGGCAACGGATTTTTCTTTTTTCATTTCAATATGGATTTGTCAGGCGGTCCCTGCGTCGCGAAGCGGCTCTCCGGCTGCGGCGCGGGGCATGAATATTACGCGGTGGCGGCGAACGGCGACCTTTATCCGTGCCATCAGTTCGTCGGGCGCAAGGGTTACCGTCTCGGCTCGGTATTCGAAGGCGTGACGAATAAAGAACTGCCGCGCTATTTCCGTGAGAGCCATGTGCTGAACAAGCCGAAATGCAAAGACTGTTGGGCGCGTTTCTTCTGCAGCGGCGGCTGTCACGCGAACGCCGAACTTTTCCACGGCAACATCCGCGAGCCTTACGAGGTCGGCTGCGCAATCCAGAAGAAAAGATTGGAGTGTGCGATCAGGGTGCAGGCGGAATTAGCTTTAGGGAATCACTGATTAAGTCAATTCGTGCATCTGGCGAGAGATTTTTTCGACTGTCTGGGAAAAGACCTCGAAGGCGTAGCATCGCTACGTCGAGAGGGATTTGACGACGGCAGTCGGAAAAAGATCCGGCAGAGGCGCGGAGGGACTTATTCAGTGAAAAAGCGGACATTTGACCGCATTGTTTTCCGTTGCTTTCCCGTTTCGTTTGCGGTATAATAAAAAGCAGGAGTTTTCGGACAAATGCAAATTTCCCTATGGGAAACAAAATTAATTTTTAGGAGGCTGTGTCTAATGGCAGTAAAAGTAGCAATCAACGGGTTTGGACGTATCGGTCGTCTGGCGTTTCGTCAGATGTTCGCCGCGGAAGGGTATGAGATTGTCGCGATCAACGACCTCACGAGCCCGAAAATGCTCGCGCATCTTTTGAAGTACGACTCCACACAGGGCCGCTATAACCATGATGTGAAGGCTGAGGAAGACGGCATTACAGTGGACGGCAAGACGATCAAGATTTTCAAGGAAGCGGACGCTGCGAATCTGCCTTGGGGCGACCTGAAGGTGGACGTGGTGCTGGAGTGCACGGGCTTCTATACCTCGAAAGACAAGGCTTCCGCTCATATCAAAGCGGGCGCGAAAAAAGTCGTCATTTCTGCGCCGGCCGGCAACGACCTGCCGACGATTGTTTACAACGTCAACCATGAGACGCTGAAGCCGGGCGACGACGTTATTTCGGCTGCGTCCTGCACGACGAACTGCCTCGCTCCGATGACGGCGGCGCTCCACAAGCTGGCTCCGATCCAGAGCGGCATCATGCAGACGATTCACGCCTATACCGGCGACCAGATGACGCTGGACGGTCCGCAGCGCAAGGGCGATCTTCGTCGTTCCCGCGCTGCCGCCATCAATATCGTGCCAAACTCCACGGGTGCGGCGAAGGCCATCGGCCTCGTCATTCCCGAATTGAAGGGCAAGCTGATCGGCGCTGCGCAGCGTGTCCCGACCCCGACAGGATCCACGACGATCCTGATTGCTGTCGTCAAGGGCAAGGTTACGGTGGACGAGGTCAACGCGGCGATGAAGGCGGCGTCCAACGAGTCCTTCGGCTATAACACGGACGAAATCGTTTCCAGTGATATCGTTGGCATGACCTACGGTTCGCTGTTCGATGCGACGCAGACCATGGTCAACCCAATCAACGACGAGCTGACGCAGGTACAGGTCGTTTCGTGGTACGACAACGAGAACAGCTACACAAGCCAGATGGTCCGCACGATCAAGTATCTGGAAACGCTGGTACAGAAATAAGCATAGTGGTTTTCGGGTAAAACATCGGAGGCCCGGCCTTTTACGGGCCGGGCCTCTTTTTGAGAGAAAAGGAGGGAATTTTTACATGGCGAAGAAAACACTTGAAGACATTGATGTAAAGGGAAAAAAGGTATTCGTGCGGGCGGATTTCAACGTGCCTTTGGACGAGAACCAGAATATCACCAATGACAAGCGAATCCGCGCGACGCTGCCGACCATTGAATATTTGCTGAAGCAGGGAGCGGCGGTGATTCTCGCGAGCCATCTCGGACGCCCGAAAGGGAAGGTTGTGCCGGAGATGTCCACGAAGCCGGTGGCGGCGCGCCTTTCGGAGCTGCTCGGCAAGCCGGTGGCTTTCGCGGAGGATTGCGTTGGCGCGCCTGCGACGGAGGCTGCAGCGAAGCTTCAGCCGGGCGAGGTCCTTTTGTTGGAAAATCTGCGTTTTCATCCGGAGGAGGAGAAGAACGATCCTGGCTTTGCGAAACAGCTGGCCGATCTGGCCGACGTGGTGGTGGACGACGCATTCGGCTGTGCTCATCGCGGCCATGCCTCGAATGAGGGCATCACGAAGTACAAGGAAACCGTCGCAGGCTATCTGATTGGCAAGGAACTCGATTTCATCGGCAAGGCGCTGGAAGCGCCGGAGCGTCCGTTCGTGGCTATCCTCGGAGGCGCAAAGGTGTCCGACAAGATCGCTGTTATTGACAATATGATCGAGAAGGTCAACACAATCATTATCGGCGGCGGCATGGCAAACACTTTCCTGGCGGCGCAGGGATTAAACGTCGGCAAGTCGCTGACGGAGCCGGACAAATATGAGCTTGCGCGCAAGCTTGCGGCGAAAGCCCATGCGAATAACGTGAAGCTGGTGCTCCCGGTGGATGTGGAAGTTGCCGACGATTTCAAAGCGGAGGCGAATCACAAGACGGTGAAAGTGGAGCGTATCGAGGACGGATGGCAGGCACTCGACAGCGGCCCCGAGACGGCGAAGCTCTATGCAGAGGCTTTGAAGGGCGCGAAGACTATCGTATGGAACGGCCCGATGGGCGTTTTCGAGTTCGATGCATTCGCGAAGGGCACCGAAGCGGTGGCGCACGCGGTGGCCGAGGCGACGGAGGCCGGTGCGGTCAGCATCGTCGGCGGCGGCGATTCGATTGCGGCGTTGAAAAAGACCGGGCTTTCGGATAAGATATCCCATATTTCGACAGGCGGCGGAGCAACGCTGGAATATCTCGAAGGGAAGACGCTGCCGGGTCTCGCGGCAATCGCTGACAAGTGAGGAGGTAAGTTGCAATGATTGAAGAAACGATCAAGAAATTCTTTTCCGACGGTGAGACGGAGCAGCCGTCCCCTTGGAAACGTCAGCCCATCATCGCGGGCAATTGGAAGATGAACAAGACCAACACCGAGGCGGAGGCGCTCTTGAAGGAGCTTCTGCCTCTGGTGGAGGAAGTGAAGGATCGGGCTGTCGTTCTCTGCCCGCCGGCAACGGCGCTGGCTTTGGCGGTCAAGAAAGTCGGGCAGTCTCCGAATATCGGCGTGGGCGCCCAGAATGTGCATTGGGAGGAAAGCGGCGCTTATACGGGCGAGCTTTCCGCTGCTATGTTGAAGGATGTCGGCGTCAAATACGTCATTGTCGGCCATTCCGAGCGGCGCGAGTATTTCGGCGATACGGACGAGACGGTCAACAAGCGCGCAAAAGCGGCAATTGCAGCCGGGCTTATTCCAATTATCTGCGTTGGAGAATCACTGGAGACGCGCGAAGCGAACGCTTACAAGGATTTTGTGGCGACGCAGGTTAAGAAGGCCTTTGAGGGTATGGGCGCGCTTTCCGCTGCGAAATGCGTGGTCGCCTATGAGCCGATTTGGGCTATCGGCACCGGCAAGACGGCGACCTTCGAACAGGCACAGGAGGTCTGTGAGATGATCCGCGCGACGCTGGCAGGGCTTTACGATGCCGAGGTGGCAGATGCAATCCGTATCCTTTACGGCGGCAGCGTCAAGCCGGATACCATTGACGGGTTGATGGAAAAGCCGGACGTGGACGGCGCGCTAGTCGGCGGCGCATCGCTGAAGGCGCAGGATTTCAGCCGGATCGTCAAGTTCGGGCAGAAGCAGGAGAAACCGAAGGTAAAGGTTGAAGAAAAGGAAATCAGCAGGACGGATTGAATATAGGGAAACAAAAACAGGGGCGGAAAAACGGGGATTCATTCCGCCCTTTTATTATCGGAGGAAAAATTTATGGCAAAACTGAAAAACGCGCCTGTGATGCTGGTTATCATGGACGGGTGGGGGAACGGCGATTTGACCGCAAAGGACAACGCGGTGGTCGTCGGCAAGACGCCGGTGATTGACGGGCTGATGAAGTCCTGCCCGGTAACGGAACTGCTCTGCTCCGGCGAGGCGGTGGGGCTCCCCGAGGGCCAGATGGGGAATTCCGAGGTCGGTCATACGAATATTGGCGCGGGTCGCGTCGTCTATCAGGAATTGACGCGTATTACCCGTGCGATTCGCGACGGCTCTTTCTTCAAGAACGAAGCGCTTTCAGGCGTGATGAAGACAGTGAAGACTCAAGGCGGCGCCCTGCACCTATTCGGGCTTGTTTCTCCCGGCGGCGTCCACAGCCATACCGATCATCTTTACGCGCTGATTGAGATGGCGAAGAGGGAAGGGGTGACCAAGGTTTGGGTTCACGCGTTTCTCGACGGGCGCGATGTGGCGCCGAAGAGCGCGGACGGTTATCTTGCGGATTTGGAAAAGAAGCTCACGGAGATCGGCGTCGGAAAAATTGCGACGATTTCGGGGCGTTTCTACGCTATGGATCGCGACAAGCGTTGGGAGCGTGTGACGAAAGCTTACGAGGCTATTGCGCATGCTGACGGCGTCAAACAAAAGGACGCGGCTTCGGCGATTTCCGCTTCCTATGCGGCGGAAGTGACCGACGAATTTATGGTTCCGGCTGTGTTGGAAGGCTACGACGGCATGAAAAAAGAGGACGGCGTGATTTTCTTCAATTTCCGTCCCGACAGGGCACGGGAATTGACCCATGCATTTACTGACGAGACGTTTGACAGCTTCAAGCGCGATGAAGCGCTGCGTCCGCTTTACGTCACGATGACGCAGTACGAAGCGGGGCTGAATGTCAAGATTGCCTATCCGCCGGAATCTCTGACGAAGACGCTGGGCGAAGTTATCGAGGCGGCGGGCATGACGCAGCTTCGTATTGCCGAGACGGAAAAATACGCGCATGTTACATTCTTTTTTAACGGCGGTCTGGAAAAACCTTACGAAAACGAAGATCGTATCCTCGTTCCATCGCCGAAGGTAGCAACATATGACCTGCAGCCAGAGATGAGCGCAATCGAAGTCACGGACAAAGTGACCGAGGCTATCGGCTCGGGCAAGTATGACTTTATTATCCTGAACTTTGCCAACGGAGATATGGTCGGCCATACGGGCGTGATGGACGCGGCGGTCAAAGCCGTCGAGACGGTGGACGCTTGCGTCGGGCGCGTCGTTGAGGCTATTAGGAAAGCGGGCGGCGTGCTTTGCATCACTGCCGACCACGGCAATTGCGAACAGATGCTGGACAAAGAGACGGGCGCGCCGTTCACCCAGCACACGACGAATCCGGTGCCGTTCATTCTTGTGAACGCGCGTCATCCGCACAAGCTTCGCAAGGGAAAGCTCTGCGATATTTCGCCGACGCTTTTGCAGCTTGCGGGAATCGAAAAGCCAAAGGAAATGACCGGTGAATCATTGATTGTTTGAGAACAAAAAGGGAAATGCTTTAATGAAAAAAGGCATAAAATGCTAACGGTTCCGCGGATGTCGGGTGCGGCATTGTTGGGGTCGCAGCTGCAATAAGTGGAAGCGAGTTCGTTTGCGCCGATCGAATATCAAGCGAACCTGATCCCTTGCACAGCTCGGTACCGGATATCGGCCGGTGATGAAGGAAATGCAATATCGGTGAGTAAAAAGATTTCAAATAAAAACTCCCGCATCTACGAATGAATCGTTAATGCGGGAGCATTATTTTTGGTATGGATTAGGAATACAGGTTCAGCATCGAGCCGCGGTCCTTGAAATCATTTTGGGCGGCAACCGCTTTTGGGGAGTACATGGATTTTGCCGGATTGTCTTCGCGTCCCATCGCAGAAGAAACGGACGGAAAAAGACGATCCTGGTTGAAGTCCGCCAGTTTGATGCTCTTTTTTGCACGGCTCGCCAAGCCGCCTTTGCCGAGTACATATTCCACGCTTTCCGGGCGGTCTTTTAATGAGGCCGCCAAACGCGACGCGTTCACATGGAGTTTTCCGTTTGCGTCGGAAGTTATGCCGATGGAAGAGAACGCTCCGACGGAGCGGGAAGCGTCCTTCAGCGCCGATGAAATGGACGAGGCACGCTCGGAAACGTCTTTGTTTTCCTTCAAAAATTCTGTGAGGTTATTGTAGCGGTCGGCAAATGCTTCCACTGTGTTGACGGAATCCTTGTCCGTTGGCGGCTCCAAAGCAGATCCGGCTGCTTCAGCGGCGTGTTCCTGCCGTTCCGCTTTGGCATATTCCATCGTTTCCATCGACGCAGCAGCTTTACGCGCTTCCTGGAGAGTCGTCCTCAACTCTTCCTCGAAGCGGTTTTTCGAGTCGATGTATTCGGCAAGGAAATCGCTGAGTCCGGAGACCGGCTTCAGCAGCGGCGTCAGCGAGCCATTTTCACCATTCGCGCCGGTTAGTCCTCCGATGGCATGGGAAGTCTGGCTGGGAGCTTTCACGCCGTGAACGACGGCAAGCGACATCATTCTGTTGTCGGTATCTGTCATCATACTGACCGATGACATAATAAGCGCCTCCTTTCAACGGAACTGACTGCAGAGTTCCAAGGCAACACTTCTTCTAATTAGCATTATATCAAATTTTCGGAAAATGAAAAGACCTTTCATGAAAAAATTCAAAAGAAAAATAAAATAAAACAGCAAAAAGTCAAAAAAAGACTTGATTTTTTTTTCGCGAACGATTATTATATGACTTGTGGTTAGCACTCGTTGAAGATGAGTGCTAACAAAAAGTCAGGATAGAAACAGGAGGCAGGTAAACATGATTAAGCCATTGGGCGAGCGTATTGTGGTCAAGGTTAAAGAAAAGGATATGACGACGGCGAGCGGCATCGTTCTGCCGGACACGGCGAAAGAGAAGCCGCAGGAAGGCGAGGTCGTGGCGGTCGGCACGGGCAAGATGCTCGAGTGCGGCAAAGTTGCGCCGATGGAGGTCAAGAAGGGCGATCGTGTGCTCTTCGCGAAGTATTCGGGCAACGAGGTCAAGGTGGATGACGAGGAGTATCTGATTATCCGTCAGTCGGACATCCTTGCGGTTCTTTAATTTGTTCACAGGCGCTTTATAATTTAGGAAATAATGGAGGCATAACAGAACATGGCAAAGCAGATTTTGTTTGGTGAGGAAGCCCGCCGCGCGCTCGGCCGCGGCGTCGATTCGCTGGCGGATGCCGTAAAGGTGACGCTCGGCCCGAAAGGTCGTAATGTGGTTCTCGACAAGAAGTTCGGTGCGCCGACGATTACGAACGACGGCGTGACGATTGCCCGCGATATCGAGCTTGAGGATCCGTTTGAAAACATGGGCGCGCAGCTCGTCAAGGAAGTTGCGACGAAGACGAACGATGTGGCCGGCGACGGTACCACGACGGCTACGCTGCTCGCGCAGGCGATGGTCCGGGAAGGCATGCGAAACGTTGCTGCGGGCGCGAATCCGATGGTCCTGAAGAAGGGGATCGAGATGGCGGTCAACACGTTGGTCGATGAGATCAAGAAGAAAGCGAAGACGGTCAAAGGCGACGACGTGGCCCAGGTCGCGACGATTTCTTCCTCCGACGAGACGATCGGCAAGCTGATTGCCGATGCGATGAGCAAGGTCGGCAAGGACGGCGTCATCACCTCCGAGGAGTCCAAGACGATGAAGACGGAGTTGAAGGTCGTCGAAGGCATGCAGTTCGACCGCGGCTATATCTCCCCGTACATGGTCACCGACGCGGACAAGATGGAAGCGGTTCTGAAGGATCCCTACATCCTGATTACCGACCGCAAGATTTCCACGATTTCGGACATTCTGCCGATTCTCGAAGAGGTTGTCAAGCAGGGCAAGGAGCTTGTCATTATCGCAGAAGATCTTGACGGCGAGGCTCTCGCTACTTTGGTTGTCAATAAGCTTCGCGGCACGTTCAAGGCTCTTGCCGTCAAGGCTCCGGGTTTCGGCGACCGCCGCAAGGCTATGCTCGAGGATATCGCAATCCTGACGGGCGGTACGGTCATCAGCGAGGAGTTGGGCCGCAAGCTTGACAGTGTCACGATTGCCGACCTCGGCCATGCGGGGCAGGTTCGCGCCACGAAGGACGAGACTACGATTGTGGACGGCGTTGGCGACAAGAAAGCCATTGCCGCTCGCGTTGAGCAGATCAAGAAGCAGGTCGCTGAGACGACTTCCGACTTCGACAAGGAGAAGCTCCAGGAGCGTCTTGCGAAACTGTCGGGCGGCGTTGCGGTCATCGAGATCGGCGCTGCGACTGAGGTCGAGATGAAGGATAAGAAGCTTCGCATCGAAGACGCTTTGAACGCGACCCGCGCTGCGGTTGAGGAAGGCATTGTCGCCGGCGGCGGCACGACCTTCGTTGACATTCTTCCGGCATTGGATGCACTGAAAGCCGAAGGCGACGTGCAGACGGGTATCGATATTGTCAAGCGCGCTATCGAGGAGCCGGTACGCCAGATTGCGAACAACGCAGGACTCGAGGGCTCCGTAGTTGTCGAGGAAGTCAAGAAGGCCGGCAAGGGCAAAGGCTTCAATGCGCTGACGGGTCAGTATGAGGACATGATCAAGGCCGGTATCGTCGATCCGGCGAAGGTCGTCCGCTCCACGCTCCAGAACGCGGCCAGCATCGCCGCTATGGTTCTGACGACGGAGACACTCGTTGCGGACAAGCCCGAAAAAACTCCTGCCATGCCTCCGGCAGGCGGCATGGGCGGCGGAATGCCGGGTATGATGTAAGCCGATTTGCAATATAAGAGTATGAAAAAATCCCTTCCGTTGTTATTTTACAGCGGAAGGTTTTTTTCATGGAAGACTCCGTTCCCAACTTTGACGCTGAAAATTTCATCACAGGCAGGAAGATTGGACAGTTATAGAGAATTATACAATATTAAAAGAAATTCTATTAGCAGTCATGAGAGATTATCTTGGTCACCAATGAAAGGGAGAGGAAAATGCGTTTTATCAATTTCAGCGTTCTGTGCCGCTTGTTCATCGCGTTGCTTTTTTGCGCGGCGACAGGCTGGAGGGCGGAGGCGGCGGATTACAGCCGTTCGGAAAACTGGGCGTATTGCGAATCAATCGACAGCGAGAAGCCGGTGGATGTGTTTTTCGTCTGTCCGTCGGTGCCTTTTGGCAATAGTGAGAATCTTAATATGGATTTTACCGATATGCAGGCGCGGGCGAATTTTGTCGGAGCGACGAATATGGAGCGCGGCATTTACGATGAAAACGCGCGTTTCTTCGCGCCCTATTACCGCATGGCGGCGCTTTCGATTTATGAGATGCCGGAGTCGGAGCGTGAGCCGTATTTGAAGCTCGCCTATGCCGACGTTCGCGCGGCGTTCCTGTATTATCTCGCAAAGTACAATGATGGTCAGCCAATTATCTTGGCGGGCTTCTCCCAAGGAGGCAACCATGTGTTGCGGCTGATGAAAGAGTTTTATAAAGACGAAGAGCTGCAGGAGCGTCTCGTGGCTGCGTATCCGCTCGGTTGGCGCGTGACGGTGGAAGATCTTCGTGCCGCACCGTATCTGCGTTTTGCCGAAGGAGAGATGGACACGGGCGTCATTGTCACGTTCAACTCCGAGGAGCCGTCGGTGGAGTGGTCACCGATTATCCCTGAAGGAGTGCGGTCGCTGGCTATCAATCCGCTGAACTGGCGTACTGACTGGAAAGAGGCGGATAAGAGCCTGAATAAGGGGGCGTGCTTCGTCGATTACAGCGGTAACATCACCAAGGAAATACCACAGATGACGGGCGCGTATATCGACATGAGGCGCGGCGCGCTGAAAGTGACGGACGTTTCACCGGAGGAATATCCGTCAGGACTTTCGATTATCCCGCAGGGCGTTTTCCACATTTACGATTATCAATTTTTCTATCGGAATTTACAGGAAAACGTGGCGGCACGTATCGAGGCGTATTTCTCCGAGAAGGAAGAAGAAGCGGCGTGATGACGGAAGAGAAAAAGGAGTAGGAGTCTGTGGCAAAGCAAAGCTTCTTTTACGATGCAAAGTTGGCAAAAGAATGATGCGTTTTGATTTCTGTAGTGACGAAAACAGCGCACCGTTCCCGTTTTTGGGGCGGTGCGCTGTTTTTTGCGCTTTTTCCACTGAAAATGGTGCAAGCCTTATAACGACATTTTCAGTCTGCTATTCAATTTTCTATTTTTTCCAATTTTCCTGCAGATAATGCGCGGGGCGTGTTTATTGAGTCAAATTGTACTTTTACAGCGTCGTTTTCGATGGCAAGGACGACTCCATCGCCGAAAGCGGCGTGATGGACGCGTTGTCCCACGGAAAGCGCCTGCTGTGCGTAAATTGAGTTGACAAATCGCGCGTCTTTCGCGGCGATTTCGTCGCGGGCTTCCGCAATCAACGCGTTGCTGGGCGCGGGATCAAAGTCGAGCAGGGAGTTGTCTATGTCTAACAAAAAGCGCGACGGGAAGCGCACGGAACCGTCGTTGAAAATCCCCTCCGCTTCTGACAGATAGAGTTTGTTCTGCGCTCGCGTCATCGCCACGAAAGCGAGTCGACGTTCTTCCTCCATCGCCTGCCGTGTCTTCGTCTTGCGGGAGGGCAGGACGCCTTCGTTCAGAGCCATCAGGAACACAACAGGAAATTCCAGTCCCTTTGCCGCGTGAATCGTCATGAGCCGCACACGGTCGCGAAACGCATCCGATTCGGCGTCGCTCGCCGTGAACAGGGCGACATGGTTCAGAAAGTGGGCGGCGTCCGCTTCCTCGCCGCAGGTCTCTTCATATTCGCGGACGGCAGCCTTGAGCTCGGCCAGATTGTCCAGCCGCTCCTGGCTGCCCTCGGTGCGAAGCAGCCGCTCGTAGCCGCCGACGTCAAGAATCGCGGCCAAAAGCTCCGATGCGGGCTCATCCGTCCGTTGGGCGAACGTTTCCACCAAGCCTACGAAGTCTTTTGCTTTCGTGCGCTTAAAAATCTCGTCGTCGAGATTTCGCTGAAGCGATTGATATAGCGTACAGTTTTCTTTTTCGGCAAATTCTTCGAGGAATGCCATGCGCCTTTGGCCGAGATTTCGCTTTGGCAGATTCGCGACGCGGCGGAAGGACAGGTCATCCTTGTAAACGACCATACGGAGGTAGGACAGTGCGTCCTTGATTTCGCGACGCGCAAAAAAAGGTGTGCCGCTGTAAATCACATAAGGGATTTTCGCGTCAATCAGCGCTTCTTCCAGTGCGCGTGTCACGTAATGGGCGCGGTACAACACTGCCATTTCGGCGTATTTCGAACCCGTTGCCTTCAGCTTCGCAATTTGATCGGCAATCCAGCGGGCCTCATCCTTGGCGTTCGATCCGTGATGGCAGACGGGCAATGGCCCGGTTTCGCGAACCGGCAGCAAATCCTTCTTGATACGGTGTTGATTTTTCCCAATCAGGGAATTGACGGCGGACAGGATTTCCGGCGTCGAGCGGTAATTTTTCATCATCAGCACGGTTTTCGCATGCGGGAAGTGCAGGTCGAAGTCCAGCAAAAAGCGGCCGTTGGCGCCGCGCCAGGTGTAGATGGTTTGGTCGGGGTCACCCACAACGAAAAGATTCCCGTGATGGGAGACAAGCGCTTTCAACAGCCGATACTGCAAATCGTCGATGTCCTGAAATTCGTCGACCATTACGTATTCGAGCCGCTCCTGCCATTTTTGGCGGATCGCTTCGTTTTTCTCGAAGATGTACAGCGTGAAGATGATTAAGTCGTTGTAGTCAAGGGCGAAGCATTTTTTCTCCTGCCAGAGATAGCCGAGGAAAATGATTTCGTCAACGTCCCGGGCGGCCATGTACTTCTCCCGCAGGGCCTCCAGCGGCATCGCAATCAAATCTTTGTAGTAGTCGGGCTGCTTGAAGGTCTTTTGGATTTCGATCATATCCCGCGCGTCGGAAAAAGTCCGGTGACGCAGCGTCAGACCGCGTTCCTCGTAAACGCGTGCCAGCATGGCGTCGATGTCGGCATTGTCCACCACGAGAAAATTTTTCGGATAGCCCACCGCGTGGCTGTCCTCTTTCAGCACCGACACGCAAAAGCCGTGAAACGTGGAGATATAGCCCGTGTCGTCGTCGCCGATCAGGCGGCGGATACGGGCACGCATTACGCCGGCGGCTTTGTTCGTGAACGTGGCGCAGAGAATGTGCCGTGGCAGTACGCCGAGCTCCCGTACAAGATAGGCGAACCGTCGGCTGATAACGCGCGTCTTGCCGGAGCCCGCGCCCGCGACGACGCGTACGGCGCCCTCGGTGGCAAGCACAGCCTGCCGCTGCTCTTCGTTTAGTCCCGAAAGGATATCGTCGCTCATGTCGTCCCTCCTGCGATGGTTTTTGTGTTTATTATATGTCAGGCGTGAGGGGACGGCAAGAAGAAGCATAATTTACAGCGTATCGCCCAAAAGCAGGCCGGCAGCGACACAGGTGAGGATTTTTGCGGCGTTTGGGAGCGCATTTTCGTCGAAATTGAAATGGGAATCGTGATGGCCGGCGGCAAGGTCTGCGCCGATCATCAGGTAAGCGGCCTGACCGCCGCGGGATTGTACGCGTTCCATGAAGTAAGCGAAATCTTCGCTGGCGCCGAAGTCGCAGTCGGTTACGATTTTCTGGAAGACGCCAAGCTCTTCGGCGCGCTTCGCGACGTAGGCAGCTAGTTTCGGCGTATTGTTGCCGCCCGCGGCACCGCCGACTTTTTCTATGGAGACCTCGACGCCGTACATGGAGGCGGCGGCTTTGATGACGCGTTTCGCCTCGGCTTCCATGAATTCGTTGATGGCACTGGAGGCTCCGCGTGTTTCCAATTTCAGCACCGCTTTGTCAGCTGTGACGTTGCGTCCAGTGCCTGCTTCGAGCACGCCGACGTTGATACGGGACGCGCCGCCGGAATGGCGTGGAATGGCGTGGAGATTCAGCGCGGCGCAGGCGGCGGCCAGAAGCGCATTGCGTCCCGCTTCGGGGGCAGCTCCGGCGTGGGAAGCGCGTCCGGTGAAGTGTGCATCGTATTTTCCGGTGGCGAGGAAGCCGGTGACATTGCAGGCGATACTGCCGGTCTCTTTCATCTTGAAGCCAAAATGCGCGCCCAGCATAAAATCAACGTCGTCAACGACGCCGCGGTCAGTCATGGCCTTTGCGCCGCGTACTCCCTCTTCGGCGGGCTGGAAGACCAGCTTCAAGGTTCCGGAGAGCTTGTCTTTTTGCTCGGCGAGAAGTTTTGCGACGGCAAGACCGACGGCGGTATGACCGTCATGGCCGCAGGCGTGCATGGCGCCGTCGTGAAGACTGGCAAAACCCTCGCGGTTCGGTAAATGGTCGGGGGCGTCGGTTTCGTCAACGTCGTTGGAGTCCATGTCGAAGCGGAGCGCGACGACGGGGCCTGGATTCGCGAAACGCAGCGTGCCGACAACGCCGGTTAGTCCGCCCGTCATGCGCTCCAGCCAGCACGGATCGGCGCCTTCGGTTGCTGCGCGCTCCTTTGCTGCGCGCAGCGTCTCCGGAGAGGGCAGGCCCATCATCGAACCGCGCGCCACAGCCTCATCACCGGTTTTTACTTCATAACCGAGGGCCTCCAGCGTTGACGCGACAAGGGATGCCGTGCGAAATTCCGTCCAGCCCGGTTCCGGATGACAGTGCAAATCGCGCCGTCGGGCAATCATCGCGTCTTTCATAGCGTCCGCGTTTTGCATGAGTTCTTGATCGAGTTTCATGGAATCACTCCTTACAGATAAAACATATTCGAAAAATAATAATTAGCCTTCCTCTCTGGAGACGATGGCGCATGTAGCGCGGTGGGGGAGGGGAAGTTTAGGTTTAAGAAAGGGACGCCATTGATACAGCGTCCCTTTTTCTTTATTTCATTCAGCCCTGTGCGAGAAAGAAGGTTCCGACAATCAGCGCCAACACGATAGGAATTCCGTTGCGCTTCGTGATTTCCACCGGATTGACGCCAGCAAAGCCAGCGCAGATAATCGTCGCGCCGGCAATTGGGGAGATAGTTCGGCCAAGTGTGCCGCCCAGCGTCGCCATGCTGCCCATCTGCACGATGGACATGCCGAATTCTTCTGCGTGTGGCGTGACCGCCTCATTGAACGCGAAGGTGGCGGCGTCGCCCGAGCCGGTCAGGAAGCCCAAAAGGAATGGACCGACCGCCGCGCAGATTTTTACGATGGCCGGATTGTTCAGCATAGCGGCGATGAAAGCTTTGACAAGGCCGGTGGCCGTCAGACCCGAAACGAAAACGCCGGCGGCGATGATGATACCGATGATGGAGCCGTATGCCGAGCCCATGCCGTCAAAGAACGCTTTACCGATATCGGCGGGCTTCGTGCGGGTAACGGCCAGCGCAATCAGCGTGCCGATAATCATTGCATGGGGGACTTCCATTTTAAACATCGGTACCAGCTTCGTCGCGCCAAGCAGCAAAATGACGATAGGAAGCGCGGGCATCAGTGCATACAGATAGTTGATCTTGAAGTCTTTTTCGATTTCCAGACCTTCCGCCACATAGTCCTTTTCTTCATGCATGAAATAGCCGATGACGGTAATTGCAATCATTGCCGTAAACAGCGAGGCGAAATTTGCGACGTAGTGGAAGCCGATGACCTCCATGACGTCTACGCCCGCGATTTTCGCTACGAAAGGATTGTGAGCGAGGCCGGGGTTCAGCATGCTGCCGTAAGTGCCGCATTTGACCGCCGCAGCTGCAATGGCCGGGTGAACACCCGCGCCCATCAATAGCGGAATGAAGATGGCGCCTGCCGCCGCCGCCGTGCCTGCCGCGCTCGGCAGCGCGATGTTCACAAGGAACGTTCCGAGCACTACGCCGGGAATCAAGAGCGGGCGAACCTTGGAAATAACGTTAGCCATCGCGTTGATCAGGTGCTTGTCGCAGCCAGTGAAGCGCATGACCATTGCAAAACCCATGCATGAGCAGACGGCTTTGATAAGGCCTGCATTCGTCATGCTTTTTGCGAATGCGTCCAGCGACTGCATGGGGGCGCCGCCGATACAGGCCATTAGGATACCGGCGCCAATCAGCACGACGCGGGCTTCGTGCCCCTTGACCAGAAGATAGATGACGACGGCTACAATCACTGCGCCGGTGAACATCATAAGTTCCAACATAATATACATTCCTCCTTGCTTGCTTTGCGCGCGTGAAGGCTTCACACCTTTCAGCACGTCTGTATTAATATATTTCCTGTGCGTCAGTCTGTCAATCGCAGGAGGAATGTATACACGTATTCTTTTCGCTATCGCTTGCCCCGCGTCGGATATGGAAATACAATGAGACGCAGATTGTTGATTTTGGGAGGTAGAAGATGATTGTAAAAGAGCGGATGATGGATATGTTCGCGCGCATGCGGAAATTATCGGGGCAAGGGGAAGGTCACGGCGTACACAGGCTTGCGTTCACCGACGCTGATTGGCAGGCACGCGGATATTTGATGGAACTGATGCGTGAGATGGGACTTTCGTTGCGGGAGGACGCCTTCGGAAACGTTGTGGGACGCTGGGAAGGCGCTGAGCCGTCCCTTCCCGCAGTGATGTTCGGTTCTCATGCCGACAGCGTGCCGAACGGCGGAAATTATGACGGTGTGCTGGGGATTCTTGCCGCCATTGAGACAGTGCGAAGCCTGAAAGAGGACGGCTTTTCCACGGAACATCCGCTGGAGATCGCGCTATTCATGTGCGAGGAATCGAGTCGGTTCGGTGCGGCGACGCTGGGCAGCCGCGCGATGCTGGGCGAGCTATCTGTAGACGATACGAGGCGGCTGAAGGATAAAGCGGGCATTGCGCTTTACGACGTATTGAAAGAACGAGGACTGGCGCCGGATATGCTTGGAAAGCCGCTCTATGACGGAGAGGTCAAGGCTTTTTTCGAAGTGCATATCGAGCAGGGCAGGGTATTGGAGCATGAAAAAAAGAGTGTCGGAATCGTGACGGGAATCGCCGCGCCTACGCGGTTCTGGGTAAAATTGGAGGGCAATGCCGATCATAGTGGTGCGACGCCGATGGCGCTTCGTCATGACGCGGCATGCGCCGCCGCCGAAATAGTGCTGTTCGCTGAGAGATTGGCCGCAGCGGAGAAAAAGCATCCGGCGGTGGCAACGGTGGGCGTCCTGCAAATCGCTCCCGGCGTCATGAACGTCATTCCGGGGAGCGCGGAACTTGGGGTTGATATTCGGAGCATCGACGCGGCGACGAAAAAACGCGTAGCGGAAAATTTGAAAGACGCCATTTCGGAAATTTGCAAACGGAGGGACGTTGCATTCGAGCTCGTGCCGATTTCCGACGAGCGCCCTGTGGCGATTCGTCCGTCGGTACTGGATTTTCTCGATGGAATCTGCCGCGAGGACGGTTGCTCCTATATGCGTCTTCCCAGCGGCGCGGGTCATGATGCCATGCACTGGGCGGAGCGCGTACCTACGGGGATGCTGTTCATCCCCTGTCGGGACGGCATCAGCCACAATCCGGAGGAGTACGCAGCGCCTGAGGACATCGTGAACGCGGTTCGGCTTTTGGAAAAGGTCGTCCGCGCGGCGTCGAGAAAAAATGTAACTTTTGCATGAAAAAATCCCTTCCGCTTTGGAATTTCCAAGACGGGAGGGATTTTCTATGCACCGGTTTCTATTCTTTCCATTTCCGGCGGCGCGTCCTTTGTGAATTCGGTCATATATTTCCAATAGCGCTTCGGGAGCAGTGTCATGCGGCATTTTTCGTTGTGACGCGGGCAGATTTCCACAGCGTTGTAAAAGGTGCGCCACAGAGAACGGAATTTTCGTTCTTCCTCGTCGGGCGGCGCGGCGCGAAAATCGTCCATCGGAATCACGGCGGACTCGTAGGGGCGGTAGACGAGAGCGGCATGATGCTTCTCATCGTAAATCAGGATGTGCTCCTCGGGAAAGCGCTTAGCGAAGTGAGGTGCGAGAAACGGCAGCACGAAATTCTTCGGCCCGATGGTCGTGACGAGGACGCCCTTTTGATCGGAGAAGCGAATGAAGCCTTTCAAAAGGTGTGCCTCATGGAGTAAATGTTTCACCGCTTCAGTGAGCCGCCAGACCTCTTCGTTTCCAGCGAAAGAAAGAAAGCGTGCGCCGTAGCGGTATCCCTGCCGCAAAAAACGCAGCATGACAAGCTCCTTTTCGGGGAGGCATGTCAAAAATGCGTGACGGATGAGTTCATCGGCGGCACGGGAAATGCGCGTGGGAATGGAGCGGGCAACGCGGGCGGCGCGTTCTTCGTCCGTCGGGATTTCCTTGATGCCGAAAAGGGAAAGCTCCGGTGCGTCCGGCCCGACGATGGCGGCGGGAAGCTCGTGGGCGGCGTAGCTCTCGAAGACACAGCAGAGAAAGCCCTCGAAGCTGCCGTCATATCGGTAGGTGAGGGCAGAATCCATATGGTTTATATCGGGGCGGCGAGACATGAAAGCTCCTTCCTTTCTGCGGGAGAGAGCGCCGGCGTTTCCTCTCCGAACAGGGAAAGCTGGCGCACGGAGGCGGTTTCCGTGCGAAACAGCGCGCGTTCCCGCGGCGACATCAGGTCGAGCAGCAGTTCCTCCTTGGCGGCGGGCGCGTCATAATAGCGTTTCCCGTTCGCGACGAGGAAATGACGGGCGCGTTTCGTAACGATGCCGATTTTTGCGAGAGCGTCCCATGTCAGTGCGGCGGCGCGGCGGGCGCGGGTGATGCGCCACGCGCTCTTGACGCCGACGCCGGGCACGCGGAGTAAAAGCTCATAAGGCGCGCGGTTCACTTCCAGCGGGAACATATCCTTGTGGCGAAGCGCCCAATGGCATTTCGGGTCGAGATACGGGTGCAGCCGTCCTTCCGTCCCGTCGAAAAGCTCTTCGGAGGAAAAGCCGTAGAACCGCAACAGCCAGTCGGCCTGATAAAGACGGTGTTCACGCCAGAGCGGCGGCGGCGTTTCAACGGGCGGGAGGGCCGCCGCCTCGTTCACGGGGACGTAGGCGGAGTAAAAGACGCGTTTCAGCCGATAGCGCGTATAAAGAGCGGAAGTAAGCATCAGGATATGGCGGTCGCTTTCGCCGGAAGCGCCGACGATCATTTGCGTGCTCTGCCCGGCGGGGGCGAAGCGCGGCGCATGACGGAAAAGCACGAGGTCGCGGCGGTTCTCATCGATGCCGCCTTGGATCAGTCCCATCGGGCCAAGGATTGCGGCCTTCGTTTTGTCCGGTGCGAGGCGCTGAAGACTTTGTCCCGACGGCAGTTCGATATTCACGCTCAGGCGATCGGCCAGGAGGCCGAGACGGCGAACGAGAGCGGCGTCCGCGCCGGGAATCGCTTTCGCGTGGATATATCCGGAAAAGTGGTACTCCTCCCGCAGAATGCGGAGCGTCTCGATCATCGTCTCCGTAGCGGCGTCCGGCGTGCCAACCACGCCCGAGCTCAAAAACAGCCCCTCGATATAGTTCCGTCGATAAAAGGCGATGACGAGTTCTGCAAGCTCGCGCGGGGCAAAGGAAGCACGGCGCGTATCATTCGATCGGCGGTTCACGCAGTAGGCGCAGTCGTAGACGCAGGCGTTCGACTGCAAGACTTTCAGCAGCGAAATGCACCGTCCGTCGCCAGCGAAAGAATGGCAAATGCCGCAGGCCTCCGCGCTTCCGATGCCGCCGCGCTTCGCGGTTTTTTGCGCGCCGCTGGACGTGCAGGCCGCGTCGTATTTCGCCGCATCGCTCAAGATGCGAAGTTTTTCCATCGTGTCCATTTGATTTCCGTCCTTCCGAAAAAACGTTCCTTTACTATTATATAAAGAACGAGTGTTCTTGTAAAGGGCTTTTGGTTGTGAGAACGGGTGCTTTCGTGTAAAATGATGGGCAAGAGAAAGTGCGCTTTCGTCTCATCAAGTCAGGAGGGAAAGGTATGGGATTATTTGACAGCCTGTTTGGAAAAAAGAAAGAAGACGCCGTGAGCAAGAAAAAATGCCCCGTATGCGGCATGGAGTTTTCCGACAAAGGCATGGACGTATCCGACGGAACGATCTGCCTTTCCTGCTGGGAAATCGTGATGGACGACTTCGAGAGCGGGTTATTGGATGAACAGGATGATTTTTTTATCGCTCCGATCAAGGCGGCGGTGAAAACCAAAAAAGCGGAGCGGGAGGCCATCAACCGCGCGAAAGCGCAAAAGCCGGAAAGTTGTCCTCTCTGCGGCGGCAAGATGCCGAAAATCATGACCATGGAAGTCAAAGACGGATATATCTGCGACGTCTGCTTCGAAAAATTCAGCGGTCTGGAAGACCGGAAAGAAACGGAAAAAGCGCTTGAGGATATGACGATAAAGGAACTGGCGGCGCTGTTCGCTCTGGCAGAGAAAAAGCAGGAGGCCAAGGCGCTTCGGATGGAGCAGGACCGCTGCCCTGTCTGCGGGGGCGACGTGTCCGAAAAATCGACCGGCTCCCTCTGGGGCGACATAAAAAAATCGGTCAAGGATGGATTCCCTGCCTTCATTGTACTGAAGGATAATTGGAAAATCTGCGGCGAATGCGCCGATAAAGTGCGCGCCGTGTATCCTGTTGCGCATTTGAGGAAACCGGACGGCGACGGCGGATACGAAGACGTTTATGTGGACCCGCTCAACGATGTTACCCTGGAAGCGTTTAAAAAAGCATTTGCGGATGTGGCAGCAAAAAGTCTGGAATAGCGAATTCGGATAAAGCTCTTGTGTGGACGCTTTTGCAAACCAATCGCGAAAATCGCTGAAGAAATGCAATGGAGACAATTATAATCTGATATAACGAAAAAGTGTCCTTCCGTAAAATGGTGAATTCACGGAGGACACTTTTTCATATGTTGCTATTGATATTATGTGGTCAACACCTGTTTTCGCAACCCTATTATAGGAGCCGCGTTAAGGACAGACAGCGAATTTTTTCCCACTTTGCAGGGGAAATGTAGTATTTTTACGCCTGCCTTTTTGGCTTCGTCCAACGCTTCGCCAAATTCCGGGTGCGTCTCTATATTGGGACGCACTTCTTTGATTCCGTTCATTTGAATGACGAAGGCTACTCCGCACCAATAGCCTTCGTTCCGCGCATTGATAAGTTCGCGGAGGTGTTTGACGCCTCGTTCGGTAGGGGCGTCGGGAAAGTAGCCCATGCCGTCAATTTCCAGCGTACAGCCTTTGACTTCCAGCAGATATTTTCGTTTCCCCTTTTTCATGAAAAAGTCGATGCGGGAGCCGCCATAGACATGTTCCGGTTGGATATGGTCAAAATTTTGCCGGTTCAGCCATTCAAATATTATTTTGTTTGGGGCTTGGCTGTCGATGTTCACCCAGCCGAGTTTCTTTTTCTTGACAGCTATCAAGTCATATTTTGTTTTGCGATTTGTATTATCAGCTTTTGCCAAAACCACAGGGACACCCGGAAGTAACAGTTCCTTACATCGCCCTGTGTTCTTGACATGTACAGTGTCTATCATATTGCCGACGGCCACATGGGCGATAAAGCGATTCGGCCTGTCAATGAATCGGGCTTCTGTTGTATTGGGATAAATCATTGGAAATCAACCGCCTTTGTCCCTGTTGGATGTTCACATTATTTATTTCGCGCCAATTATATGAAAGTGACTTCGTTTCCTTTCCGCTCTAAGGGCTTCCTGTTGGGCAGGCCGCTTTCGGTCGCGGCGTATCCGATCGTCATGGAGGCATAGACGCGTTCCTCCTCTTTGAGGCCAAGTTCGCGCAAGGTTGTCAGCAGGGGGGGATCCTCGTTCAGCCAATACAGCTGATTGATATAGCAGCTTCCGAGATCGAGGGCGTTGGCGGCAATCATCATGTTTTCAATGGCGGCGACGGAGTCGGCCATATTGTTGCCGTAGTCTTTCCGGTTCGCCACGATGATCAGTACGGGCGCGCGGTAGTTGAACACATAACCGCCCTTTTGGGAGGCGAGGATGGAATTTTTCAGGCTGGGGTAGGTGTTTTCGTTCACCGTCATTTTTGCGAAAGCGGCTTCCGCCAGAGATGTGAGTTTGGCCAGTATTTCGGCGTTTTGCACCACGAGGAAATGATTGGTTTGGTTATTTCCGCCGCTGGGAGCGCAGCGTCCGGCCTCGATAATTTTTTGCAGCTTATCCAGCTCGATTGCGTCCGGTCTGTATTTCCTTGTGCTTCGTCTGGTGATGATTGCTTCGTATGCGTTCATGTCGCGTACCTCCTTTTATTATGTCATTGTAAAGGATTTGTGTAAAAAAACAAGATTATGCCAGGAAAAAATGTCCCTCCGTCGGATAGGCGGAGGGACATTAGTTATACTTTGATTAGTTGTTGAAGATATTCTTGATTGCCTGGATATTCACATCGCGATTAAGCTGGGCGAGGTAGGTCGTCAGCTTGATGTTCTTCGGGCAGGCGCGGACGCAGTTTTGGCTGTTGCCGCAGCTGGTAATGCCACCCTTTTGCATCAGCGCTTCCAAGCGTTTCGGCTTGTCGTACTCGCCGAGAGGGTTGATGTTGAAGAGATACGCCTGAACGACGGGAGCCGGGCCGATGAAGTCGGATTGCGGACCGACGTTCGGGCAGGCCTCCATGCAGCAGCCGCAGGTCATGCAATGGGAAATCTCATAGGCCGTGGCTGCGGTGTTAGGGTTTTGGCGCGGAGCCTCGTGCACCTTCCACGAGCCGTCCACGTTGATCCAGCCCTGAATCTTTTTCAGGCTCTCAAACATCGAGGTGCGGTCGATCAACAGGTCGCGAATGACGGGAAAGGTGCGCGCCGGAGCGAGGTGAATCGGCTGTTCCAGTTCCTCAACGAGGGCGCAGCACGCTTGTTTCGCCTGTCCGTTGATGACCATCATGCACGCGCCGCAAACTTTTTCCAGGCAGTTGCATTCCCAAACGACCGGGGCGACACGTTTTCCGTCGCGGGTGACGGGATTCTTCTGGATTTCCATCAGCGCCGCAACTACGTTCAGTGCCGGGCGGTAGGGTACGTCGAATTCCTGCGTGTACGGTTTTTCATTGGGACCGTCCTGCCGCTCGATGATAAAGGTGACTGTTTTTTGTTCTGCCATTTTCGTCCCTCCTTTACTTCGAACCGTAGGTACGCGCCCGCGGCTTGATCAGCGAATGATCGAAGTCTTCGTAAGTGATAATCGGCTCTTCGGTCTTCGGGTCGAAGTCCGCGATGGTAATTTTCATGAAGTGCTCGTCGTCGCGGTTCGGGAACTCGCGCTTGAAGTGTGCGCCGCGGCTTTCATCGCGCATCCGCGCCGCCTTCGTGATGACGAGGGCGTAAAGAATCATGTTGCGGAGCTGACGGACGAAAAGCGCTTCCTGGTTTGCCCAATGACCGTGGTCGGTGAGTCCGATGTCGTTCCAACGGGCGAGAATTTTCTTGACTTCGCCGAAGCAGAAGTCGAGGTCCTTGTTCACGCGCTCGATGGTCACATACTTGTTCATCAGCCGTCCCAACTCCTGATGGAGTTCGTGGGCGTTTTCCTTGCCGTTCATGGAGAGGATGTGCTCGAATTCGTCGGCGCATTCTTTACGCGCCGCTTCCAGCTCGCCGTCAGTTAGGTCGGCGCCAAGCTCCTGTCGGAGCGCATCGATGCCTTCGAGGGCTTTTTCCTGCGCGGGCATCAGCGATTCGCCATGCTCTTTCTTCGCTTTCCATTCTTCCAGTTCTTTGAGCTTCGCGCATTTGCCCGCCCAGGCCATCGAGACGGGGCCGACGACCGTGCCTGAATACGCTGCCGAGAGGAGCGAATTCGCGCCGAGACGGTTCGCTCCGTGGTACTGGTAATCGCACTCGCCGGAAGCCATCAGACCGGGGATGTTCGTATTGTGTTCGCGGTCGACCCAAATGCCGCCCATGGAGTAGTGAACCGACGGATAAATCAGCATCGGCACTTTGCGCGGATCCTGTCCCATGAATTCGGAGTACATTTCGAGAATGCCGCCGAGCTTCTTTTCGAGGTAATCTGCCGGAATGTGCGAAAGGTCAAGATAGACCTTGTTTTCGCCATCGACGCCGAGTCCCTGATTGACGCAGACATCGTAAATCTCGCGGGACGCGATATCTCGTGGGACAAGGTTGCCGTAGTCCGGGTATTTTTCCTCAAGGAAGTACCAAGGCTTGCCGTCTTTGTATACCCAGATGCGTCCGCCTTCGCCGCGGC
The DNA here is from genome assembly GCA_902778455.1 of uncultured Selenomonadaceae bacterium. Classification (GTDB taxonomy): domain Bacteria; phylum Bacillota; class Negativicutes; order Selenomonadales; family Selenomonadaceae; genus RUG12372. The sequence continues at coordinate 38,606 of CACYXR010000002.1, forward strand.
ATGCTTCGGACATCAGACGGTTCTTGTCGGTGCCGGGGATAGCCGTCGGGTGAATCTGGATGAATTCGGGATTTCCGATTCGTGCGCCTTGCTGATAGACGGCGCCGACAGCAGAGCCGTTGCAGATCGTGGACGCCGTGCAGAGGCCGAAAATCTGGCCGGGTCCGCCGGTGGCAAGGATCACGCAGTCCTCACGGAAAGCCTTGATTTCCATCGAGTTCATGTTTTGTGCGACCATGCCGCGGCAGACGCCGTTCGCATTTTTAATGATTTTGATAAATTCCCAAAAAATATAAGTGTGAACTTGTCCCTTGGTTTCCCATTTCCGCACTTGCTCGTCCAGCGCGTAAAGAAGCTGTTGGCCCGTAGTGGAACCGGCAAAAACCGTGCGCTTTTTTTTCTGTCCGCCGAAATTGCGGAGATCAAGCACGCCTTCAGCCGTGCGGGTGAACGGCACACCCATGCGGTCAAACATCTCGACGATGCCCGGGGCTGCTTCGCACATTCCTTTGACCGCCACCTGGTCGGCGAGGAAGTCTCCGCCATAGACGGTGTCGTCAAAGTGCGTATAGGTTGTGTCGCCCTCGCCCTTCGTGTCCATGCAGGCATTCATGCCGCCCTGTGCGCAAAGGGAGTGCGATCGTTTCGGCGGGCAATAGGAAAAGAGATCGACTTCGCCGCCGGCCTCGCAGATTTTAAGCGTTGCCATCAGGCCGGAGATGCCGCCGCCGATGACAGCGATTCTGACTTTCGGTGCTTTTGCCACTTGTTTTCCTCCCCCTTACATAAGATAGACGGCCATGAAGGCCAACGACACAAGGCACAGGAATGCGCAAAGCCCCATGGCACCTGCGTTGATGACTTTCTGAATGCGCGGCCCTTTCGCGATGCCCCATGTCATGCAGAAGGTCGTGATACCATTGCAGAAATGGAAAATCGCGGCCCACATTCCGAGGAGATACAGCACCCAATATACGGGGTTCTCGAAATAGCTCTGCAAAAGCTGGAAAGAAATGTGCGTACCGCCGCCCTTGACGAGGATACGGAGGTAGAACACATGCCACGCGAGGAACACGACGAGGAACCAGGCCGTCAGGCGCTGGAGGAAAAATTGGATATTGTTGATATACTGATAATGCTGCGGGTTGTTCTTTGCCTGCCACGCGATGTAGATTCCATAAATGGTGTGGAACAGGAACGGCGTCGCGACAAGTCCGATTTCCAGCGGCAGCATGATGTACCACGGAATAGACGCCAACAGGTCGACTGCCGAATTAAACGACGCAGGACTGATAAGTACGCGAGCGTTGGTCACAATATGCTCGAGCAGGAATCCGCCGAGACAGACAAGACCGGCAATCGAATGAAGCCGCCGCAGATAAAACGTCACATTATACATGCTAAGCCTCCCTTAGTAGGAGAGTTGAGAATGAAGAGTGAAGAGTGAAGATATATTGATTGATTGTTGGTTTTAATCTCCACGCTCCACGCTCCACTTTTCACTCTTGGTTTAGATTTCGCGATACGGTTTCTGACCGATCTCATAGAAGTTGTTGCCTTCGGTGTCGATAACAACAATGGCGGGAAAGTCCTCAACAGTAAGCGCAGCCAACGCTTCAGGACCAAGCTCGGGGTACGCGATGACTTCGTATTTCTTGATGGATTTCGCAATCAAGGCAGCTGCACCGCCGACAGCCGCGAAATACGTCGTTCCGTTTTTCTTCATGGATTCGACGACTTCCGGCTTGCGGGAGCCCTTGCCAATCATGCCCTTGATGCCCTGGTCGAGCATCGTCGGTGTGTAGGCGTCCATGCGTCCGGAGGTCGTGGGACCTGCAGAACCAATCGGGTCGCCCGGTTTCGCCGGTGAAGGTCCGAGATAGTAGACAATCTGGTCATGCCAGTCGATCGGCAGTTTCTCACCGCGGGCGAGAGCCTCAGTCATGGCCTTGTGCGCGGCGTCGCGTGCGCTGTAAATCGTGCCCGTAATCAGGACGCTGTCTCCCGCTTTGAGTTTCCGTGACTGTTCCTCGGTCAGCGGTGTTTGGATGCGAATTTTCTCAGCCATAATTTTCTCTCCCCCTATCACAGTACGCATTCCGCGTGACGCGCTGCATGGCAGCAAATCGTGACGGCAACCGGCAGGCCGGCGATGTGCGTCGGATACCACTCGACATGGACGGCCAGCGTCGTGGTCGTGCCGCCGAGCTGCGGACCGATGCCAGTCTTGTTGATCATTTCAAACAAATCTTTTTCGAGCTTTGCGTAGTTCGGGTCCGGATTGTGCTCGTCGCAGCGATGGAGCAACGCTTTCTTGGACAGAACTGCCGCCTTGTCCATGGTGCCGCCAACGCCGACGCCAATAACTGTAGGCGGACAAGGATTGCAGTCCGCGTGCTTGACGATGTCCAGCACTGCCTTCTTGACGCCCTCGACGCCGTCCGCAGGGACCAGCATCGCTAGGCCGGATTTGTTCTCGGAACCGAAGCCTTTCGGTTCGACCGTGATTTTTAGCTTGTCGCCTGCTACGAGCTGCGTGTAGATGACGCCAGGCGTGTTGTTTCCGGTGTTCTTGCGGTTGAAAAGCGGCTCCGCAACGACCGATTTGCGAAGATAGCCTTCTGTGTAGCCCTTGCCTATGCCCTCATTGATTGCGTCCTCGAGCAGTCCACCTTCGATGTGGACATCCTGGCCGATTTCGACGAACACGATGGTCAGTCCTGTGTCCTGGCAGTACGGGCGATCCTCTGCCTTCGCAATCTCGGCGTTTTTGATGATCTGTTCGAGTACGTCCTTGCCTACCGGGGATTTTTCCGTCTCGCGGCCCTTTTTCAGCGCCTCGTAGACGTCCTCCGGCAGATAGTAGGCCGCCTGCTTGCAAAGCTTGGCAACGGCCTCGGTGATTTCGGCTGTCTTGATAGTACGCACAATAAACCCCCCTTAAAATTTTGGAGCATGGAAACATGAGTCGAAGCACCCTGCGTTCCGCTGCGGCGTCATGTCGATACCCTCATTAAAGGCGAATCGGATTCGGAAAATTATTTATAAATCTTGCCGGTCACGATTACACCTATTTATATATTAACCATAACACGAAAAAATCCTGCTATCAAGTAAAATTTTATTCATTTTTTGTGAAGCGGATTCAATTTTTATGATTTTGCAGCTTTTTTGCCATTTCTCTCAGGGCAATTCCCCGATGGCTGATTGCGTCTTTTTCGGACAATGTCAGCTCAGCCATCGTTTTGTTTTTTTCTATGTAGAAATATGGGTCGTAGCCGAAGCCCCCGTCGCCTCGCGCTGTGGGACGAATGACACCATCGCAGCGTCCTTCTGAGGTTAGCACCGTTCCGTCTGTATCGGCGTAAGCCAGCACACATCGGTAGGCGGCGGGGGAAGAAGCAATCCCTTTTTTTGATATTTCGGCAAGCATTTTTTTGTTGTTCGCTTCGTCCGTGGCATGCTCTCCGGCAAAGCGCGCGGAGTGAACGCCGGGAGCATTGCCGAGAGCTTCGATTTCAAGGCCGGAGTCGTCGGCGAGGCATGCAACACCCGTTTCCTCCATATAAAATAGGGCTTTGATTTTTGCGTTTTCCTCAAAGGTGTTTCCGTCTTCCTCGGCGTCCGGTAAATTACCGAACTCGGAGAGCGGGACGAGCGCAATGGGAAGATGGGCGAAAGCATCCTGCATTTCACGGATTTTTCCTTTATTTTTAGTCGCAATCACGATTTTTTTCATTGTGCGTTGTTCTCCTTTTCTTTCCATGACAGTTTCATAGGCGGATTTTATGTCGGCTGAGTATTGTGCTGCGTTTGACGGCGACGTCAAACGTTGTTGTAAGATGCTTTCCGTTCATCCGCTTCGCCCCACACGCCAATCCAGAAAATTTCCCAACACGTCTTTTTGATAAGAAATCAGTTTATCAATCCCCGATTCTGCCAACGACAGCATGGCATCATGCTCCGCGCGTGTGAAAGGGCGTCCCTCGCCGGTGCCCTGCACCTCGACGAAATGCCCCGTGCCCGTCATTACGATATTCATATCGACGGCAGCATGAGAATCCTCTTCATAGCAAAGATCGAGAATCGGCTCGCCGTCATGCGAAAGGCCGACGGACACCGCCGCAAGGAAATCCTTTACGGGGAACGGGCGCCCGGCTTTGTAAAAAGATTCGCAGGCAAGTACCAGCGCAATAAAACTGCCCGTGACAGATGCCGTCCTTGTGCCGCCGTCTGCTTGGATTACGTCGCAGTCGAGGATAACGGTTCGCTCGCCGAGAGCGGCAGCGTCTGTCACTGAACGAAGGGAGCGTCCAATCAGCCGCTGAATTTCCTGCGTGCGTCCGCTTTGCTTGCCTCGTGCCGCTTCTCTCGGTGTGCGCGTCAAGGTCGCACTGGGGAGCAGAGCGTATTCGGCGTGTAACCAGCCTTTGCCGGTTCCGCGTAAAAAAGGCGGCACATGCTCCTCTACAGTCGCTGCGCATAGCACCTTTGTTTTTCCCATTTCAATCAGTACAGAGCCCTGCGGTCCTTGCTGGAAATATTTGATTATACGTACTGGACGAAGCTCCGTTGTCCTTCGCCCATCCGGTCTTTGCACAATGAAAGCCTCCATTCGACAAATAATACGGCTGTGTTTTGATTCATTTTATCGTAAACGCAGGGAAAAGACAACATGGCAAGCGGGGCACGAAATAATAAAATAAGGCTGCTTCATAAATCTCGTAAGACTTTTTGAAGCAGCCTTATTATTGTCAAGTTAACAGGAGCTTTCTCCGAGGCGCGGGTGTTTCGTCGGGCGAAGGCTTCGGACGCGGATCAGGCGGAGCGCTTCGTCGAGCGTCACGTCATCGCGGCGGTTTTTGGTTTCATAGATGCAGATAGGATTCTCGACGCCAAACTCGCTGGCGGGCATGTAGACATATTCCTCTGTTGCGCTGTCGCCGAAGACGAGTCCGGATTTCAACTGCGAGGTTTGCATGACGCTCATGAAAACTCTCCTTGATATCAAAGCATATTTTTACGCCAAAGGAAATAAGCGGAAGCCGCGGCTATACCGCCGGACAGTACCGCGAGAAACGCAAAAGCCGTTCCCTGTTCTGCGAGAGGCACAGGGACGTTCATGCCGAAAAAGCTTGATATCAGTGTCGGAATCGCGAGGATAATCGTCATAGCCGCGAGGAATTTCATTACGCGGTTCTGATCGTTAGAGATAATGGAAGAAAATGTGTCCGCAAGGCGGGAAAGAATCTGACTGTACATTTCGACCATTTCTCGCGCTTGTTTGTTCTCGATAATGACATCCTCCAAAAGATCCTCGTCTTCTTCGTACATCCGGAACATCGGGTCGAGGGAATGATTGGAGCGCAGGCGGAGCAGCTTGTCAAGCACCGCGCCGTCCGAGCGAAGCGCTGCGTTGAAATAGGTCAAGCCCTTTTGCAGCTCCAGGAGCCGCAAAATATCTTCGTTCCGCATGGCGTCACGCAGCGTCAGCTCGATTTCGTCTGAGAGCTTGCTGATCTGGCGCAGATACCGCAGATAGAAGGTCGCGGATTTGTAAAGAATCTGAAACAGGAAACGCGTTTTTTTGAACGTACGGAACAATTTCGCCGTGTTTTCGTTGAACTCGGCAAGCACAGGCGTTTCTTCGAGGCTGACCGTGATGATGTATTCCGGCGTCAATATAATTGAAAGCGGTAGGGTATCGTAGCTGCCCTGTCCGCGCATGACCGGCACGTTCGTCAAAATCAGGATTGCGTTATCCTCGACGTCGGTGTGCGAGCGTTCTTCGTCGTCAAGTGCCGAGCGAAGAAAGTCCGGTTCAACTTGGGTGCGTTCGCCGACGACTTTCAGTTCATAAGGCGTCGGGTCAATGATATTTATCCACGCACCTTTTTCAAGGGTTTTCAGCGAAAGCTCGGTCAGCGGCCCTGACTCATGGGACTTGTAAATTTTGAGCATAGGCAGATGTTCCTTTCGCGCAGGAATAGAGCGCCCATGCTTTCACAATCAGATGAGAAGAATGGGCGGGCGTGTTCCCGCATGATTATGAATGGATAATCGACATGGCACAGGATGATCGCCGTCCATTTTCCTCACCGTCCTTTCATAATTGATTGTTATATTCCCATTCGTATATTACTCCTAATGAACTGGCTTCGTCAATCCTTAATCGCCGGATTTTCGCGGTTTTCTTCTATAATGAGGTATGCTATAATAAAAAATGAAAAGAAGGACAGAGAGGAGATTGACCTGTGTCTTTTCCGATTGTGGAGATCCTTGGTGTGCCGGTGGCTTCCCTTACCATGCAGGAAGCGGTGGAACAGGCGGAGCGATGGATGGATGAGCGTCACTGCGCACTGATTGCGACGGCGAATGCGGAAATGATTATGAACGCGACGCGTGACGCGGAGCTGCTTGAAATTTTGCGTGTCGCCGACCTTGTGGTGCCGGATGGAGCGGGAACGGTATGGGCTGCGCATCACCTTGGTCACGCGATGCCGGAGCGCGTGGCGGGGTATGATCTGACGCAGGCTCTTTTGAAGCGTGCACCGGAAAAGAATCGCCGTGTTTTCTTTTTCGGCTCCGCCCCCGGGGTAGCGAAAAAGGCAAAGCAGAAAGCGGAAGCCCTGTATCCGGGGATTCAGGTCGTCGGCGTCCGAAACGGATATTTCAGCGAGGCGGAGGAGCCGACGATTATCCGCGAGATACGCGAAGCGCAGCCTGATCTTTTGCTGGCGGCGCTGGGAGTGCCAAAGCAGGAAAAATGGCTGAAAAAATATAAGGAAGAATTGGGGGTACCCGTGTCCATCGGCGTCGGCGGCACACTGGATGTGATGGCAGGAACGGCGAAGCGCGCACCGGTTTGGATGCAGAAGGCGAAGTTGGAATGGCTGTTCCGCGGCATTTTGCAGCCGAAACGGGCAGGACGTTTGCTCGCATTGCCGAAATTTGTTTTCCGTGTCCATGCCTCAAAGAAGCGCTGAAAAAGTAGTGGACAAAGGACGCGGCGCAGGATATAATAAATTGTTAATAAGCGCGTTTGCGCTATTTTGCTGTGCAATCGAAATGAAAGCGAGGTGGCGACGATGATTTTGCGGGACGGATATACATACATTTTTGCTGCGTTGGCGGCTGCCGTTTTGTCCGGGATGGTCGTTCATCCATATGCGGCTGTCCCGTTTATCGTTTTGGCATTATATTTTGCGTATTTTTTCCGCAATCCTGAACGTGCCATTCCGGAGGACAGTTCGCTTCTTGTATCTCCTGCGGACGGCAAGGTCATGGAGGTCGTTTCGCTGGATGACGACGATTTCGTCAAGGAGCCTTGCAACAAGGTCGTGATTTTCCTTTCAATTTTTGATGTGCATATCAACCGCAGTCCGATGCAGGGCGAGATTAAGTGCCAACAATATATTTGCGGGCGATTCAAGCCGGCCTATAAGGATTCGGTGGGTTTCGAGAACGAGCGTCACATGATTGGCATTGAAAACGACAGGCTCAGGATTACAGTTACGCAGATTGCCGGTATCTTGGCGCGAAGGATTGTGTCTTGGGTGACGTTGGACGATGTGTTGGAAAAAGGCGAGCGGTACGGGCTGATTCGTTTCGGCTCATGCACGGAGGTCGTCATGCCGAAATCTGTGGAAGTCCTTGTGAAAAAAGGGGACAAGGTAAAAGGCGGCGAAACCATTATCGGGAGGGTAAAGTCGAATGACGTATAGGTCTTTGATACCGAATATGCTCACTTCGTCGAATCTCGTGTTCGGGATGTGCTCGATTTTTTCGACGATGCGTGGCGATTTCTTTTTTGGGTCGCTGTTTATCTTGATAGCGCTGGTCGCGGACGGCTTGGACGGACGCGCTGCACGGTTTTTCAACGCAAGCAGTGAGATCGGGAAGGAAATGGATTCGCTTTGCGACCTTGTCTCTTTTGGTGTGGCTCCGGGGATTTTGGCTTATGTTTTCTGCATGAACAGCTTTTCGTGGTTCGGGCTGGCGGTGTCGATTTGCTTTGCACTTTGCGGGGCGTGGCGGCTTGCGCGTTTCAATGTAAACGTCAATATCGTGCACGGGTATTTCATGGGGTTGGCGATTCCGGCAGGCGGCTGCTTTGTCGCAACGTCGACGCTCCTAATGCAGGCAATCGGTTTCGATCCTCATTCTCTCGGCTGGTTGTACCCTATTGTGATGATTATTGTTGCGTTCCTGATGGTGAGCACAGTGCATTACCCTGATTTCAAGGGGAAAGGCGAAAAAATTTATCTGGCTTCCAAGATTGCTTTCGTTTTAATTTTTGCAGCTATCCTTTATGCCGGACGCGAGGCAGTCCTTTTTGCCGTGTTGTTTGCAATTTTTGCCACGTACGCGGCTTTTGGCATTATCAATACGCTCATTTCCAAGACGGTGGAAAAATAGAGCGCTTGCGAGGTTTATTTCATGGAACATTGGTTTGACCTCATCATGATTCCGATGCAGGTCTTTATCTTTTTGTTTACTATCTATTATTTTATTATAGGGTTTTGCGGCATGTGGCGGCGCAAGGAGGACAAGATTCTCGTCCCCGAAAAGAGTTTTGCTGTTATAGTCGCGGCCCATAATGAAAGTGCTGTAATCGGGCAGCTTCTCGACAATCTTCACGCGTTGGAATATCCGAAGGAGCTCTACGATATTTTTGTCATCGCGGACAACTGCTCTGACAATACGGCAGAGATTGCGCGTCAATCGGGCGCCATCGTCTGCGAGCGTTTCAGTGAGACAGGCAAGGGCAAAGGTTTCGCGCTGGAGTGGATGTTTGAAAAGCTCTTTAAGATGGATCGCCAATATGATGCGATTGTAGTCTTTGACGCGGATAATCTCGTCCATCCGCGTTTCCTGCTGGAAATGAACAACCGCCTGTTGAAGGGTGACAAGGTCATACAGGGCTATCTTGACGCGAAAAATCCTTATGACACATGGGTGTCAGGGACGTTTGCGATTGCATTTTGGGTAATTGACCATGTGTGGCATTTGGCGAAGACGAATATTGGACTTTCGTCGGTACTCGGCGGCACGGGCATGTGCATTACAACCGACGTGTTGAAGCGTCATGGATGGGGTGCGACGTGCCTGACCGAGGACATGGAGTTCACGATGAAGTCGCTGGTCGAAGGAATCAAAACGACGTGGGCGCACGATGCCATCGTGTACGATGAGAAGCCATTGACCTTCATGCAGTCATGGAACCAGAGAAAGCGTTGGGCACAGGGGCAGTTCGATGTGGCGCACCGCTTCATCCCGAAAATGCTGAAGGCAGGAATCGAACAGCGGGATATCCGCATTCTCGACGGCTGCCTGCATTTGATCCAGCCGCATTTTTTGCTGATTTCGACTTTTTTTGTCATTTTGAGCTATGTGCAGGCAGTGTTCCAATTTCCGCCGTTCTACACCAGTATTTACCGTTTCATGCCTTCGGAGCTGATGACGTTCATCATGTTCGGGCAGTATGTTTTGCCGGTCATCATTTTGATGAAGATTCATGTGAAATGGAAGGCTTGGCTCTATCTTCTGCTGTATCCGGTGTTTATCTACTCATGGATTCCCATTGTGTTTATCGGCTTCCTTCATCGAAACGAGCATGAATGGAGTCATACAAAGCATACGCGTGCTTTGAGTTATGACGAGTTGATGGCGAAGGAAAAAAGCTGAATAAAGAAACGATGCGACTTTTCCGAAAGGATGCCGCATCGTTTTATTTTGGCAGGTATATAGGGGAGATTAGAAAGTCTGCATTTGCAGGGGGATAGCCGACGGGGGTTGAGGTCAGGGAAGCAAGGGCAGTAGCGCGCAAGTCGAAAGCGAGCATTTCCTGCGCAGTAGATAGATGCCCTGAGTCCAATGCACGGGCGGGAAGAAAACGGGAAAGTTTCGTAATGACAGGGATTGTCGCGAGGTTTCTGACTGCTCGGAGCATTTGCCGTCCCGTGTCATCGAAGGTGAGAACGCGTGCGTAAAGCGGTCCTGCAACGTCGAAATTGTTGGCGGTTTCCTTTTGCAATCCAAGAAGGATATGCAGCAAAAGGCGGCAGACACGGGTACGGGGAAACCTCTTGGAATGGACAGCTTCGATGATTTCTTCCCACGAATGTGCGGAAAGCGCCGCGCGGCGAATTCGATACTCGATTCCTTCATTAACGCCAAGTATCGTACGCAAATTTTTCGCCGAAACGGTCAGCAGCTTGGCTAGAAGCGGGCGAAATAAATTCTTTGTGTTGGTATAACCGTGTTCGAGTGCTGCAGAAAGTACGGCTGCGACGTCTTCGGGAACTGTGTGCAGCGCGTTGTATTCATTTCCGTTGGCGAGGGCTGAACGGATGGCTGAAGCGCTGGCGACGGAATAAACTTTTTCGGAAGGAATCTCTGTATCATGATGTCCGGCTGAAAAACGCAGCAGAGGCAGTGGTGAAAAGTTGGCGTGAAATCGTCGGATGGCACGCAGATACTCGACGGCGAGAATTACATTCGGTTGCCGGATGACGGCGTTGGGGTCGGCGGCGTTTGTAATGGCGGCGGCATAAGAGCCGCCTTTTTGCAATCCGGTTTTTAGGGTGTCGGATTGTTGATTCGTATCGATTTCATTGGCAAAATGCGAAAGTATTTCGAGATCTACGCATTCCGAGCCAAAGGCTAGGAAATCCACGATGCCGAGGCGGTCCAGAAGACGTACGCCGCCTTCGGCAAAATATTGCGCGCTTCGTGTGGAAAAGACTGCGGGAAGTTCCAGTACGAGCGATGCGCCATGTCGTACGGCGGCTTCTGCGCGCTGCCATTTGTCAAGAATGGAGACATCTCCACGTTGTGTGAAGCCGCCGCTCATGGCGACGACAATCCCGGCGTCGGGAAAACGCCGCCGAATTTCTTGTATTTGCAGGTGATGACCGTTATGAAAAGGATTGTATTCTGCTATGATTCCGACGATTTTCATAGAGTTCTCCTTGCTGCTTTTGACTTTTCGCTTGTAGATTATGAAAAATAGTGTAACAAAAAACTGGTCGAAAGAGAAGTATCGTTGTATAATAAAAAGAACGTAATATGTGAATAGTCTTTCTGTGTCGATAATATACAGAAAGTGAATTTTGAAACGAATTCCTGTTGGGGGTGCGGAGTATGGCGGTTCCGGAAGGAATACCGTTGATGCTTGTTTTTACGGGGATTTTTGTTTTTCTCGTATTGTTTGTAGCCTGTATCGTTCTCAGCATCATCGTGAAAGATACGCTGATCCGTGTGGGATTGATTGCGGCGGCGATTCTGTTGGTGGGAGTTATGGGCGGCGGCGCTTATATTACGATGACAGGCGGCGAGGAGGAAGAAAAATCGGAAAACGTCATCGAAGAGCCGATTGTTCCGCCAGAGAACCCAGGTTCGCCTGAGTCGGAGCCGAAGCCCGGCGATGTTGTGCTGGTGGTTGATCATTCAACGATTACCGAGGATTTTGACCCTTTGAAGACGGATCGTCTGTCTGTAGAGGATCAGAAAAAAGGGAAAGGCGGCGACGCGAAAGCGAAACAGGAGCGGGCAAAGGTCGGACGAGAGATTTCGGTCATCGAGGCTGAACTGAATAACCGCTTATTGGCGTTGGAGTCGCAGGTGCAGGAGGTGCTGCGGCGGTTCAACGCACAGGAAATGGAAAATTACGATATGATTTTCTGGCAGGCGAAGCTGAAAAAACAGCAGTATGGCTATATTGTCCGTGCAATGGACGACAAGCAGAAGCTGCTGGAAAAAGCGACGATGATTTCTTCGGAGGAGAAGGCAGCGGATATCGCGCGCATTGAAAAACGGCGTAAAGTGGCGCTGCAAAAGTGGAAGGAATATCAAGGCGTATTGCAGGAACTGATGGCGAACGAGGATGCGTTCCGCACGCTTTAAAATAGGAAGAAGGGTGGAGCTAATGAGCTTGTCTGGAAAATGGAAAGCGATTTTGGCTGTTCTGTTGGCGGTGATTGCCGTAATAGGTGGCAGTGCACTATGGTATTACGGGTATTACACGAAGACTCCAGAATACGCTGTCCGCATGATTGAGGAGGCTTCAGCTTCCCACGATGTGGTCAAGTTTGAGCGTTACGTTGACGTGCGGAAGATTTCGGAAAAAGTTGGAGACGAGTTCCTCGAGGGCGTGATGGATTCAGATCGCGCGATGACAGAGGAAGCGCGCAGTGCGGTCTCGAACTTCGCGCAGATTTTCAAGGCGTCTGTTTCCAAGAGTTTTGAGGACGCGATACGCGAATATGTGCGGACTGGCGAATGGGGCGGTCTCAGCCCTGACGCACAGTTGATTCTCGACAAGGCGGGGCTGTATCAAGCGGAGCCGTGCGGTGTCGAAGGCTTGGAAAAGAACGCGGAGGAAGGCAAGGCGACACTGGGGCTTCGCCTGTACCAAAAGGAGGCGGCGGACGAGTTCGTTTTGAAGGTTCGCCTTGCGAAAGGTCAGGATGGTATTTGGCGTGCAGAGGAAATTGCCAATTTTCGCGATTTCATCGCGTTTGTGATGAAGGCGCGCAAGGAACAGTTCCGTGCATATCTGAAGACAACGGAAGATATTCTTCGAGGGCATGAGGAAAGAATCAACGCGGCTGACAAGAAGCTGGTGGATATCCTGCATAGCGGCAGCATGGGCGATATGAACGTGCGTCGTCAAATGCGGGTGGTGATGGCGGAAGAGATTTTGCCGGATTGGCAGCTTCGCCGTTCGGAGTTGGAGAAGATAGACCCGCCAACGGCGGCACAGACTTTACATCGCCTGCGGTTGCGTATTTGTGATATGCGTATTTCGTATGCGATTCGGTATGCGGAATGGCTGGAGACAAAAAAAGCTGCGGATATCCAGGAAGCAAACGAGATTTTGAAAGAAGCAAGGACTTTGGAGCAGGAAGCGGAAACGATGACGCATCGAATGATGCGCGGACTGATGTGAGAGGGTAGATGATGGCGTATCGTGCGGCTGTGTTCGACCTTGACGGGACGTTGCTCAATACGTTGGCCGATTTGGCGGCGAGCGGTAATGAACTTTTGAAATTTTACGGCATGATACCGCATCCGCAGCAAGAGTATCGTTATTTTGTTGGAAACGGTTCCCGTAAGTTAATGGAAAGAATCCTGCCGAATGCTTCGCCGGAACAGATTGACGAGGCCTTATCAAGGTACAAGACAATTTATAACCGTCGGCTGATGGAGGAAACGACGCCTTATGACGGGATTTTAGAAATGCTTTCCGAACTGCGGGCGCGAGGCGTTCGTCTAGCGGTTTGCACGAACAAGCATATTTCCGCGGCTGAACAATTAATTCGGAAATATTTTCCAACGGAGATGTTTGATGCTTTTGACGGCGACAGGCCCGGCATTCCGCGTAAGCCAAATCCTGCGCATGTGCGTTTGGTGATGGAAACGATGGGCGTTGAGCCGAAAGAAACGGTTTATCTCGGTGATTCCGGCGTCGATATGCAGACGGCGATCAATTCCGGAACATTTCCAATCGGAGTGCTTTGGGGATTCCGGGAAATAGACGAGCTTTTGGAAAACGGGGCTAAAGTTTTGCTTTCGCACCCGTCGGAGCTTTTTGAAAAAGTTGATTTTATTATGGAAAAAAGGGAATGAACAATGCGGGGTTGTCCTATGCGACGGCCCCGCATACGTCTGTAACGAGAAAGCGGAGGGTGAAAATGTCAAAACAAATCCCCGTCAATCCGGATGAAGTGTGCGAGCTTTTGATTGAACGGTTGGGAAGTCATGCGGAAGGCGTTGCGCATATGGAGGGGTTTACAGTTTTTGTTCCGGGTACGTTGCCGGGAGAGCGCGTTCGCGCACGGATAAGAATTGTCAAGAAAAACTATGCGGCGGCGGATTTGATGGAAATTCTTGAAGCCAGCCACGATCGGGTGCAGCCGCATTGCCCTGTTTATAATGTTTGCGGCGGTTGCCAGCTTCAGCACCTTTCTTATGAGGCACAGCTTCGGGAGAAACAGCGGCAGGTGGAAGACGCTGTTCGCCATATCGGAAAGCTGGATGGAGTCAAGGTTTATCCAACGATTGGCGGCGAGCCGTGGGAATATCGCAACAAGATGCAATTTCCCATAGGCCAATCGCATGGGGAAATTGCAATCGGCTGTTTTTCATTGGGAAGCCATGCGATTGTCGATACTGACAACTGCTATATCCAGCATTCAACGAACAATGCCTTGATGAATGATATGCGGGAAGCAGTGCGTCGTTTTGGACTCTCCGTTTATGACGAAGACCGGCATACAGGCGTTTTACGTCATATTATGGGGCGCGTCAGTGCAAACGGCGATGCGATGGCTGTGATCGTGACGGCAAAAAAGGAATTGCCCCAGGCGAAAAGAATTGTGAAATTCTTGCGGGAAAGGGTGCCGCAACTGGTCAGCGTGCATCAGAATATCCAAACCTTCCACAACAATGTAATCCTTGGACGGGAAACGAACCTGCTTTGGGGAAAGCCGGCTATCCGCGACGCCATCGGGCCACTGTCTTTTCAAATTTCGCCAAGATCGTTTTTCCAGGTCAATACGGCGCAGGCGGAAGTGTTGTATGGAAAAGCGTTGGAGTTCGCGGGGCTGCAGGGAGGGGAAACAGTTATTGACGCATACTGCGGGACGGGAACTATCACGCTTTTCCTCGCGCGGAAGGCGCGAAAGGCGTACGGCATAGAAGTGGTATCGACGGCGATAGCAGACGCAAAGAAAAACGCGCGCGCCAACAATATCAGGAACGCGGAATTTATAGTAGGGGATACGGCGAAGGTCATGCCGCATCTCTATCGAAACGGCGTGCGGCCGGATGTCATCGTCACCGATCCGCCGCGTGCGGGGTCTACGCCTGTGGTGCTCGAAACCTTTGCCCGGATGCGCCCGTCGCGTATTGTATATGTCTCCTGCAATCCGGCTACATTGGCTCGTGATTTGGCGTTGTTGGACAATCTCGGATATTGCACGAAAAAAATCCAGCCGGTAGATATGTTCCCGATGTCGTTCCATATAGAAACAGTATCGGAAATTGTTAGGAAAGACTTGCTGTAAAAAATTGTTAGAAAAAAAGGATATTTTTATAGTATGTCGAATAACTAAATTGTTATTAAGGACAAACAATTAAAAAGGGGAAGTGTCAGCGTGGATAATTATGAGGGCATACGTGACAAGAGAATTGTCGGTTCACCGGCAGTTCATTTATTGTCGATGGCGGTTTTGCTGTTCGCTTTTTGGATGCTTCTTTCGGGGAATACGCAGCCAAAGTTTTTGACCTATGGCGTCTTGACAGCTATCATTGCGACATGGGTCAGCTATCCGCTTCTTTTGGTTCCGAACGGGAACGATACGAAGCGGTATTTTGTGTTTGGTGTCAATCCGGCAAAAATGGTGATGTATATCGTATGGTTGTTTTGGCAGCTCGTGCTGGCGAATATAGATGTGATTCGTGCGACGGTTCGGCCGGAAATCGAGATCGATCCCTGCGTCGTGCGTTTCCGCTATCAGACTGACAATCCGCTGGCGAGGGTTGTGTTGGCAAATTCGATTACGTTGACGCCAGGCACGGTGACGATGAACGTGACTGAAGACGGCATGTACGAGGTTCATGCGCTGACAGTTGGCGCAGCGGACGGACTTAGAAGCGGCGATATGCAGAGGAAGGTTGCCTGGCTTTACGGCGAGCCGTACGAATTTACAATATTGGAAGGGAAGGATTGACGTGCGGATATTATTTCTCGTGCTGATGGGCGTATTACTGGCGACAATCGGTTTGATGCTCCAGCGGGTATTCCAGGGGCCGACGATTTTTGACCGCATGAACGGGCTTGGTGTGATTACGGCGGATACAATTCTTTTGATTGTATTGTTCGGCTTCCTCGACAATCAGCCGGGGATGTATGTCGATCTTGCGATGGCCTATGCGATGATGGGGTGCCTCGGTTCGGTGGTTCTCGCGAAATATTTGGGAGGTAAGAAGCTATGATTGCTTGTGTACCCTTACAGGAAATCATTGCGGCTTTGTTGATGGGGCTGGGGCTTATTTTCCTGGTCGGCTCGATGGTGGGAATGCTCCGTTTACCGGATTTTTACAGCAGGGTTCATGCTTCGGGCAACAGTGAGACGCTGGGGACGCTCTTGGTGTTTCTCGGCCTTGCCGTGTATAACGGCGTGTCGATAACCTCGGCGAAGCTGTTGATTATCCTGATGTTTATTTTTGTCGGCAATCCGATTGGCTCGCACATCCTTACGAAAGCGGCGTATAAGACGGGGCATCCAGTTTGGACGAAAAAAACGTTGCCGGCCGACATGTTGCCGGACTCGAATATAGAGGGAGGCGAAGCGGATGCAAATTTACACCATTGAAGCGATTCTTCTGATATTCCTGATTTTGATAACTATCTGCATCATTTATGAGCGTGACCTTTTGAGCGCAATCATGACATACAGCGCGTTTAGTTTCTGCGCGGTGCTGATGTATTTGATGATGGGCTCTCCGGACGTGGCGTTTACGGAAGTCGTTGTCGGAACGGTCTCGACAATCTTCTATGTGATTGCGTTAAAAAAACTGGATAGGTGGTGTAAGTAAATGCGCGGTTTTGTCATTACGGTCCTTGCTCTTTTGACTGGTCTGTTTTGCAGCAGTGTAATTTTCCTGCCGGAGATTGGCGACCCAAAGAGTGCGCCGAACCAGCATATCACGCCGGTCTATATCGCACAGAGCGAGATCGATACTGGATCGCCGAACATCGTAACGGGTACGCTGGCCGACTACAGAGGTTTTGATACGATGTGGGAGACGACGGTCATGTACTTGTCGGGATTAACGGCGGCGCTGATTTTGTCGAAATCGACAATGGGGCGCAGGCCGGAGAAAGAAGATGATTACGAATGATGAAAGATCCATTCGGCGGCATTTTGCTCAATATCGCGTTTCGGGTACTTGTTCCGTTTACATTGGTCTATGCGGTGTATGTCCTCGTGTTGGGCGAGACCTCCCCAGGCGGCGGATTTCAGGCCGGCGTAGTGATGGGGTTCGGCATTGTGTTGGCACGGCTGATACTCGGTGAACGGGCGACAATCTTTAATATCCAAATGAAAAATTCTTTGGTATTGGCAGGTTGCGGGACGTTCATTTACACGCTGGCAGGTTGGCTGACGCTGTTCGGCGGCGGCAAGTTTCTCGACTACAGCTTTATGCCGGTACATATGGAACCGGCGCATGAAATGCACGCACTCGGTATCCTGATGATTGAGATTGGCGTTACGATTTGTGTTATGATGACAATTTTGAACATCATGGACGCCGTTGTCGAAAGGAGTGACGATGATGGACGCGCTGAATGAGTTTCTCGCGCGGCGAGGCATCTACACTTTGGTCATGATTCTTTTTTTCTTGGGCGTATACGGCATGGTGCTCGCGAAGCATTACCTGAAAAAGCTTATGGCGATGAATGTCATGCAGGTCGCGGTCATTTTCTTTTATTTGTGCTTCGCACAAAAAGAGGGCGGCATGATTCCGATTCTCGTGCCGGGGAATGTCGACCCCGCCAGTTATATCAATCCTCTGCCGCACGCGCTGATGCTGACGGCAATCGTGGTCAGTATGGGCACGACGGGCGTCGCAATAGCTCTTTTGATGCGTATCAAAGAATTCTATGGCTCGTTGGAAGAGCCTGAGGTGCTGAGGAGGGCGAGCAAATGAATTTAGGAGCTCACAGCCCTGTATTCATAGTACTGCTTCCGCTGTCGGCGTCACTTTTGTGTTTGGCTCTTTCGCGTCTGAACAAGCATCTTGGCGCTTGGGTGGTACAGCTTTCCATCTTGGGGGCTTTCGCAAGCTCGGTCGCTTCGCTTCGTGAAGTGCTCGCCGAGGGCGGAAAATCGATCCATTATTGGATGGGCAATTGGGCACCGCCGATCGGCATCGAGTTCGCGATTGACCCGCTCAATACTTCTGTGCTTTGCATGATTACCTTCATTTCGCTGGTGGTCAGTTTTTACAGCCGCCCGTTTTTGCAGAACGAGGACTGGCTGCATTACGGCGGCTATTATACGCTGTACGGACTTTTAACTGTCGGCCTTTGTGGAATGACGGTGACGGGCGACGTATTCAATATGTATGTTTATCTAGAAATAATGTCGCTTTCCGGCTATGGTCTTATCGCCCTGGGCGGTAAAAAATCGATGGTGGCGGCGTTCCGCTATCTGCTCGTCGGTACTATCGGCGCTTCGCTATATTTGATTGGTATCGGCTATATTTACGCGATGACCGGTTCGCTGAATATGGCGGATATCGGGCAGCGGATTCAGCCTTTTGTGCATACGCCTCTGTTCGCGTTCGCGGTGGCCTGCTTCCTGATCGCGTTCGGTATCAAGATGGCGCTGTTCCCGCTCCACGGCTGGCAGCCGGATTCATATACTTTCTCACATCCGGGTGCGGCGGGCTTCATTTCCGGTTGCATGAGCAAGGTGCCGGCTTACGCGATGCTTCGGTATTTCTTCTATGTTTTCGGCGTCCATAATTCCGTAATGGAAGCGCTGATGAACGTGCTGGGCATCATGGGGATTTGCGGCATCCTGATTGGTTCGGTCATGGCGTTGGCGCAGTATGATTTCCGTCGGATGCTGGCGTATTCGTCGGTAGCGCAGCTCGGTTATATCGCGGTAGGCATGGCGTTGGGGAACGTCCACGGATTCATCGGTGCGGTACTCCACTTGATCAATCACGCGTTCATGAAATGCTGTCTGTTCCTTGTGGTTGGCGGTATTACATACCGGTACGGCGAGGTAAATCTGTACCGCCTTGGCGGATTGAACCGAAAAATGCCCGTGTCGAGCATTGCGGTAGTGCTTGCGGTACTCTCGATGGTCGGCATTCCGCCGACGTGCGGCTTCTTCAGCAAATGGTACCTGATGCTTGGCGCTTACGAAGGCGGACAAAATATTTATATCGCAGTATTGGTCATCAGTTCGCTTTTGAACGCCGTGTATTATTTCCGTATCATTGAGCAGATGTTCATCCAGCGCGAGGCGTCGCTGCCGGAGATTCATGAAGCGGAAACCGGGCTGGGGCTTCCCGTCAGTATGCTCGTTCCCATCGCGGTCACCGGGCTTGCGATTCTCTTCCTCGGCATTTACAGCAGCACGCTGGTGACGAATATCGTCAATATCGGATTGCCGGAGGTGCTGATCAAATGACAGTTATAGACGCACGTCCTTTCCTTGCAATCGGGATTGCCTTTTTGGCGGCTCTGCTTGTTTCCATGAGCAATAAATATCCGAATATCCGTGAGACATGGAGCGCAATCGGTTCCGTCACGATGTTCGGCGTTATCATCAGCATGGTTGGCGGCGTTCTGGACGGTGTTACTTACGAGTACACGCTGTTCCAGCTTACGGACAACATAGGGCTGACGATGCGCGTTGACCCTGCAGGTATGATTTTTGCGGCGTTGGCTTCGATGCTGTGGATACCAATCAATTTTTACAGTATCGGCTATATGCGGAACAACCATGAGGGGATGCAGACCGGCTATTTTGCTGCTTTCGCACTCTGTATCGGCGCGACGATGGGCATCGCGATGGCGTCGAATCTGCTGACGTTCTTCGTATTTTACGAAATCCTGACGATTTCCAGCTATCCGCTGGTTCTCCATGAGCGCGATGAGGAAGCACTGCTCGCCTCGCGGAAATACTTGGCCTATACGCTTGTTTCGGGTCAGCTTTTCCTTGCGGGAACGGTAGGCGTTTACTGTATCGCGGGAACGATGGACTTCACGCCTGGTGGATTTCTCCGTATCGACATGGCTCCTGCGTGGGTGTTGCAGCTTCTTTTTGTGCTGATGATTATGGCAGGCAGTGTAAAAGCTGCGGTCATGCCGTTGCATGGATGGCTTCCTGCCGCGATGGTGGCGCCAACGCCGGTCAGCGCGTTGCTGCATGCGGTGGCAGTCGTCAAGACTGGCGCTTTTGCAGTGCTTCGCGTGCTGGGTTTCGTGTTCGGGCCGAAACTCCTTGCGGAGCTAGGAATCGCGGATTTCCTTGCTTGGGCGGCAGCCATCACGATTCTTGCCAGTTCATTTATCGCGATTCGGCAGGACAATCTGAAACGGCGGCTCGCGTTTTCGACTATCGGTCAGCTTAGCTATATCGTGCTTGGAGGTGCGCTTTTGACGCCGTTGGCGTTTAAGGGGGCGTACCTGCACCTCGTGGCTCATGCGGTTATGAAAATTACCCTCTTCATGTGTGCAGGCTGTATCATAGTCAGGACGCATCTGCACGATATCAGCGAAATGGACGGCATCGGTCATCGAATGCCGATTACGATGGGCTGTTTTGCCATCGCGTCGCTGGGCATTGCCGGTACGCCGTTCATCGTCGGCTTCATCAGCAAGTGGAATCTTGCGATGGGCGCGATACAGGCCGGAAAGCCTCTCTTCGTTGCAGTGTGGGTGGCTTCAGCCATTCTTGCTATGGCATATTTGATGCCGGTAGTCCGAATGGCGTTTTTCAAGCCGGAGCCGGTCAAGGATCCTCGAAAATATGGTTCCATCAGCTATTGCATGTTGATCCCGATTTGCTTTACTGCGATTCTGGCCTTGATTCTAGGTGTCGATCCCGAACTTTTCCCCCCGGACTTCTATAAGCTTTGTGAAATGGCGTCTGCGGGAATTACAGCCGGATGGGGAGGTGGCTGGAAGTGATTGACCTTGTCGGTGACCGTACGAAGCGGTTCAAAGTGATATCCCTGGCGGCGGCTCTTGCATTGGTGGTTTTTGCTGTGACGTTCGCATTGGGAGGTTATAGCGAGCCGGAATTTTTGCTCCAAAAACCTGGCGGTATGGTTTTGTTTGCATTTGTTGGTTGCTGGATATTGATTATACTTGCAAAGTTGATTTTGACGCCATTGCTGCAGCGGGACGAAGATTATTATGAGAAAGGATGCGATGATTCTGATGTTTGAGAATTTCCATCCCGGTATCATCTTCATTCTTGTCGGCTTCCTTGCCGCGCTTTGCGCGCCGAAGGAACGAAGGATGATTCTTGCCTGCTGTCCGGTGCTTGCGTTGCTCGGGATGCTCCGATTCGCGCCGGGGACAGACTTGCAATTCAAATTCCTCGAGGATTTTACGATTCATTATCTTTATGTGGATTCCTTGAGTTGGGTTTTTGCGGTGATTTTCTGCGTATTCGGACTGATCGGCGGCATTTATAGCTGCCATAATAAAAGTCCGTTGGAAGCGCTTTGCTCGATGGCTTATGTCGGTTCGTCCATCGGCGTCGTGCTGGCTCACGATTGGATTACATTCCTGTTTTTTTGGGAGCTGGAGGCGGTCACTTCGACGTTCCTGATTTGGAACGACCCGAGACCGACAAGCCGCGGTGCAGGTATTCGATACCTTTTGGTTCACACCTTAAGCGGCAATCTCGTACTGTTCGGCGTCATCATGAAGCTTGTGCAGGGCGATATTCTCGTGCACAATCTGATGGCGGGGCCGTATGACGCGGCGTTCTGGTCAATCCTTGCGGGCGTCTGCATAAACGTGGCTGCAGTGCCGATGCATGGCTGGCTGGTTGATGGTTATTCTGCTGCGACGTTGACGGGCAGCGTCTTCATGTCGAGCTACACGACGAAAGTCGCCGTCTATTCGCTTCTTCGTATCTTCGGCGGCGCGGAGCTTCTGATTGGCGTCGGCGTTCTGATGGCATTGTATGGCGCCACTTTCGCCGTTATGGAAAACGACATGATCAAGCTGCTTTCCTATCATATTGTCAGTCAGGTCGGCTATATGGTTGCTGGTGCGGGCATAGGCACTTCGATGAGCATGAACGGCGCGACGGCTCATGCTGTTTGCGATATCCTGTTCAAATCATTGCTCTTTATGTGTTGTAATGCGATTACATACGCTACCGGGATACGAAAGATCAATCAGCTTGGCGGTATGGCGAAGAGATATCCGCTTGTCTTCATTTGCTTTGTCGTCGGCGCGTTTTCCATTGCTGGCGTTCCGTTTTTCAACGGGTTCGTCAGCAAGATGGTGACGATTGAAGCGGCGGAGGAAGCGCACATGGGTATGGTCGCTTTACTTTTGGAATTGGCTAGCGTTGGTACTTTTCTCTCGATCTGCTTCAAGATGATGTATTTCATTTTCCTGGCGCCGGACAAAGGTATGGCTCCGGAGCAGCGTGCGATTGAAAGCAATATGAAAATTGCGATGGTCATGGGGGCGGTACTCTGTACGGTTATCGGCTGCTTCCCTGAGTTCAGTCTTTACCAGTTCCTGCCCTTTGGGCCGGTCGGTTATGTGCCATATACTGTTATGCATTTTTCCAATCAGCTTATCATGGGATTTGTTGCTGTGATTCCGTTCCTGATGTTTTTACCGAGAATGGAGCCGCATACGGCGATTTCTCTAGATACCGATTGGTTCTATCGTCGGCCGTTCAAAGCCTGCGTGTTGGGCATTGCATATCTTTGCTTCGGTCTTTGCCGGAGTCTTGGCCACGCATGGGGCGTAGGCGTACGGCAGATTATGGTCGTCACGGACAATCCGATGCAGTTCCTCGATGCAAGGCCGTTTCATGAGAAAAAACGGTACAGTCCGGATAACTATCGGACGAGCATCGCCGATACGATTATGATTATCCTGACAGTACTGTTTATTTGCATCTTCTATTTTCGTACAAGTCTGTAATTCAAACGTGGGAACATAGGAGTTGCGCAGAGGTTATTCTTAGGGAGAGAGCACATGAATCTTCTGCTTCATATGTGCTGCGGGCCGTGTTCTTGCTATCCATTAAAAAAAATACGTTCGGAAGGGATTGAACCCGTCGGTTATTTTTTTAACCCGAATATCCATCCGTACCAGGAATGGGACAGACGGTTGAAAACAGTGAAGGAGTTTGCGGAAAAAACGCAAATGAAATTATTAACGGACGAGCAATTTCTTTTGCGCGATTTTTTGCGGCGTGCATTGGCGGCCGAGAAAGAAACGGTTGTTCCCTCGGCGGGCACGCAGGAAGAAGCGCTTGTTTTTGTCGAATCCTATAAGACAATCAAGGCGGATCGCTGCCGGATGTGCTATACATGGCGACTGGGAGAAGCAGCTCGTTTTGCTTCCGAGAACGGATTCACCGCGTTTACTTCGACTCTTTTTTACAGCATTTATCAACAGCATGATCTCATGCGGGAGATTGCGCAGCATTTCGCGGAGAGTTACAACGTCGAATTTTATTACGAGGATTTTCGTTCCGGCTGGCAGGAAGGCATCGATATCAGTCTTGAAATGGGCTTGTATCGGCAGGGGTATTGCGGTTGCGTGTTCAGCGAGGAGGAAAGATACAGCCGTGTGATGCAGAAAGCCGCAAGGAAGGCAAACAAGGCGCGAAAGGCGGCTGCTGTGGGAAAATAATATCGGAGGGAATACTTTTGTTTCGACATTTTAAACCCGTGTGGTGGCAGATGTTTTGTACAATTATGGTGTGGACGCTTTTATCTGGCGCATGTTTTGCGACGGTAAAAGATATTCAACCGACGATGAAGCCGGACAAGACGCCGTCAACTGCAAGGAGCGGTGCGAAAACGGAAGCTGCCTCGGAAAAACGCGGGCGTGTTCCGAAGGAAGAACCGATGATCCGCGTTGGATTAAGCGAAGGGCAGGCATCGGCCATTCTCACTGCGGATGACGCCTATGTTGTTCGCGATGCTTTGACGGGGCAAGGGCTCGACAAGTTTTCGGGTAACACTCTGACGACGATTACAGTCAAAGAAAAAAAGCTTGCTATCAATGGCAAGGCAATTTCCGCCAAGGCGGTTCGTTTTTTGATTGCGGATTCCAGGACGATGCGCTATCTTTCTGTCGCCGGAAAGAAGTATCATGGAAATATTGTATTGACATTAGCGAAAGACGGGACAATTACCGTAATCAACGAAGTTAAGCTTGACGATTATATCGGAGGTGTCATTTCGGAGGAGATGAGCCCCAGTTGGCCGATGGAGGCGTTGAAAGCACAAGCGGTAGCCGCCAGGACGTTTGCAGTCTATTCATTGGGACTTCACAACGAGGACGGCTATGACGTTTGTGCGACGACGCATTGCCAAGTCTACGGCGGAATTGAATCGGAAAGTCCCGAGGGGCTTCGTGCGGTTTCGTCGACGCGCGGGGAGATAATGACGTATCAAGGAAAGCCGATTTATGCGGCGTTCCATGCGTCTTCCGGTGGTATGACCGCAGGCAGTGAAGAAGCGGGGGGGATCGCGCTGCCCTATTTGAAAGCAGTGCGAGATCCACTGGACAATGCTACGCCAAACCGGGAATGGCAGGTATCCATGACAGCAAAGGAACTTGCTTCGGATTTGGCAGCCGCCGGTTTTCGGGTTGGAACTTTGAAAGCAATTGAATTGACGCCGCTGAAAATCGGGGAAGGTGCGGCGGATCGTTACGCGTCCGGACGCCTGAAACAGATTCGTTTTATCGGTACGGCGCAAACCGTTGTTGTGCCCGGCCCGAAGCTTCGCTGGATTGTCGGGCTGCCAAGTACGTTGGCTGATATCCGCTATGGAACGGAGAAGAAAACGATACCCAACGAAAAAGGCAAGATTGAGATTTCGGGGCCAGATACTGTAATTGTTTTTCAAGGTACCGGGCGCGGGCATGGAATCGGTTTTTCTCAATGGGGCGCAAAGGCGATGGCGGCAAAAAAGAAATACCGGGATATTTTGAGCCATTACTATAAGGACGTGGAATACTCCTTCTTATTTTAAAGGGGCATAAAAGAGGAATGTTGTTATCGGATTTTGACTATGAACTGCCGGAAGAGCTGATTGCCCAGACACCGGTGGAGCCGCGCAATGCTTCGCGGCTGATGGTTCTCGATCCTATAAAAAAAACAATCGAGCATCGTCATTTTTTTGAGTTGCAGCAGTTTCTTTCTCCGGGCGACACATTGATTTTCAACGATACGAGAGTGATTCCGGCACGTCTGATTGGACGCAAGGAGCCGACGGGCGCACGGGTGGAAGTTTTGCTTTTGCGTCGCGTTGAAGGCGATACTTGGGAGACATTGGTAAAGCCCGGAAAAAAAGCCTTACATGGAACGACGATACGCTTCAGCGATGAGATTTCCTGTGAAATTACGGGGCATACCGATTTCGGTGGTCGTCTGGTGACATTTCATTATCAGGGGATTTTCGAGGAAATCCTTGACCGCTTGGGAGAAACGCCGCTTCCGCCCTATATCCATGAAGAACTGAAAGACCGCGAGCGATACCAAACAGTCTACTGCCGCGAATCCGGCTCGGCAGCCGCGCCTACTGCAGGGCTTCACTTTACGCCTGAGCAGATGGACGAACTAAAAAGATTTGGCGTGAATCTTGGTTTTTTGACCTTGCATGTCGGGCTCGGCACCTTTCGTCCGGTGAAGGTGGAGCGTATCGAGGAACACGTCATGCACAGCGAGTATTATTCTATCGGCGAGGATACGGCGAGATTGATCCGAGAGACGAAAGCAGCGGGAAAGCGTGTCGTGGCCGTTGGCACGACATCTATACGGACTTTGGAGTCGGCGGCTGTCGGAAAAAACGAGGTTTACGGAAAATCGGGAGAAACGAATATTTTCATTTATCCCGGTTATGACTTCAAAATTGTTGACGCCGTCGTCACGAATTTCCATCTCCCGAAATCGACGCTGATTATGTTGATCAGTGCGTTTGCGGGCAGAGAGTTTACGTTGGAGGCATATCGGGAAGCCGTGAAAGAGAAATACCGTTTCTTTTCTTTTGGGGACGCGATGTTCATTTCTCGTCCAAGGGAAAGGTAATCGTTACAAATTATATCTTTACCGTCAACGCAAGATTTTAATTGCGTTGACGTTTTTTTTTATATATAATGTAGGGCGCATTGTAGAAATGCAACGCGGAAATTTTTATCGGGTACGAAGTTGCCCGGGGGATGATGAAATTGGCTTTTATTGAAATAGAGGACCTTTGCTTTTCCTATCCGTCGGAGCGAGGCGACAGGAGCATGGCTCTCGACCATGTGGATCTTTCGATTGAGGAAGGGGAGTTCGTCGCGATTCTCGGCACGAACGGCTCGGGGAAATCAACGCTGGCCAAACAGCTCAACGCGATTCTTTTGCCGACGTCCGGCGTGTGTCGAGTAGCAGGTATGGATACAAGGGCGGCGGAGCGTCTTTGGGATATCCGGCAGACCGTGGGCATGGTGTTCCAAAATCCAGACAATCAGATTATCGCGGCTATCGTCGAAGACGACGTCGCTTTCGGTCCCGAAAATCTTGGCGTGCCTTCCGATGAGATTCGCCGCCGCGTCGATGAGTCGTTGGCGGCGGTAGGTATGACGTCCTTTCGTGGTTTCGCACCGCACCTTTTGTCCGGCGGACAGAAGCAGCGCGTCGCGATTGCTGGGACGTTGGCGATGAAGACGAAGTGCCTTGTATTGGACGAGCCTACGGCGATGCTTGATCCCGTCGGACGCAGGGAAGTGTTGGAAACGGTACGGCGACTTCACCGGGAATCGGGTATTACAGTGGTCTATATCACGCACTTTATGGAGGAAGCGGCTGCGGCTCAGCGTATCGTCGTGATGGAGGACGGCAAGATTGTTGAAGATGGGAGCCCGAAGGCTATTTTCGGCCGTGTGGACGCTATGCGAAAGCGCGGGCTTGACGTGCCGCTGGCGGCGGAGGTCGCCTGGAAACTCCAAAAGCAGGGAATCCAATTGCCGGAAAATATTGTGACAAATGAGGAATTGGCGGTGGCGTTATGCCGATAGAATTAAGGGACGTGACCTACACCTATATGAAGGGAACGCCCTTTGAACGGACGGCGCTCCAAAATGTTTCGTTGACGATTGCCGACGGCTCTCTGACGGCGATTGCCGGTCATACGGGATCGGGAAAATCTACGCTCGTCCAGCATCTGAACGGTCTCCTGCACCCGACGAAGGGAGAGGTGCTGGTAGATGGCGTGAACCTTGCGGGAAAAAAGGAAGAAGCGGGGCTTGCGCGCCGCAAAGTCGGTATGGTGTTCCAGTATCCGGAGCAGCAGCTTTTCGAGGAAACGGTGGCGGCGGATATCGCCTTCGGACCGAAAAATCTGGAGCTTTCCGAGGACGAGGTCAACCGCCGCGTGCGTTCGGCGATGGAGTTCGTACAGCTTGACTATGAAACTTACAAGGATGTTTCTCCGTTTCGCCTCAGCGGCGGGCAAATGCGCCGCGTGGCAATAGCGGGCGTTTTGGCGTTGAAGCCTGATTATCTTGTGCTGGACGAACCTACGGCGGGTCTTGATCCGCAGGCGAGGGAAGAACTGCTGCGGCGGATTGTGGATTTGCACCGAAAGAAAAAACTCACGATTATTGTCGTCTCGCACAATATGGAGGATATAGCCCGCATGGCGGAGCGCGTCGTTTTCATGCACGATGGTCATGTGCTGGTTGACGCGCCTCCGTCCAAGGCGTTTCTCGCCGATGAAAAAATGCGGGAGGCAGGGCTTACAGCTCCGCCCACGGTTGCCTTGCTTTCGATTCTTCGGGACAAAGGGCTTCAGGTGGATGCAGATGCGTTCACGGCAGATGAGGCGGTCAAGCGGATTTTGAAAGCGATACAGAAAAAAGGAGGAGCGAAATGCTGACGGACATTACCATCGGGCAGTTTTTTCCGGGCACGTCGATCTTGCATCGATTGGATCCACGGGCGAAGCTCCTGCTTTTGCTCGTTTTGATGGCAGCGATTTTCGTTTTCGACACGCCGGGCGGATACGCGGTTTTGACGGGGCTTGCTTTGTTGCTTGCGGCAACTTCGGGCGTTCCTTTGTCCATGTATTTTCGTTCGTTGCGCCCGCTTTGGTGGATTCTCGCGTTTACGTTTTTGATTCATCTTTGTGCGACGCCGGGCGAAGTGTTCTTTCATTTCTGGATTTTCGATATGACAAAAGAGGGGTTGTCGCGGGGCTTTTTTCTCTGTCTGCGGCTGACGCTTCTGATTTTGTTTTCGTCACTTTTGACCTTCACGACGTCGCCGCTTTCACTGACCGACGGCATGGAACGGCTCTTGCGCCCGCTGAAGGTCGTCGGCGTGCCCGCACACGAATTGGCAATGATGATGACGATTGCGCTTCGTTTCGTTCCGACGCTGATTGAGGAAACGGACACGATCATGAAAGCGCAGCAGTCGCGCGGCGCGGATTTTTCGACTGGCAATGCGTTGAAGCGCGTCCGCCATCTTGTGCCGATTCTAGTGCCTTTGTTCATTTCCTCGTTCCGCAGGGCGGACGAATTGGCGACGGCGATGGAGGCGCGCTGCTATCGGGGCGGTGAAGGCCGTACGCGGATGAAGGAACTTCATGTCGGCGGCATCGATTATGCGGCGGCGGGGGTGACCGCGCTGCTCTTTGCGGCTATGGGCGCGATGAAAATGGCAGGTATCTGATGAAACGGGAGCACAAGGAAGAAATGAAGCGGCGGGCGCGGAATATCTGCCTGATTGTCGCGTATGACGGAACCGATTATCATGGGTTCCAACGTCAGACGCCGCCAGTTGTCGCGGTGCAGAATGTATTGGAAGAAAAACTTTCGCGTGTGTTCGGCGACGCGGTGGAGCTGGCGGCCGCGGGACGGACGGATGCAGGCGTCCACGCAGCTGGGCAGGTCGTGAATTTTTTCACGGACGGAACGATTCCAATAGAGCGCGTACCTCGCGCAGTGAACAGCCTTTTGCCGCCTGATATTGTCGTTGACCGTGCCTTTGAGGCGGATCGGAATTTCAGCGCGCTCCATTCGGCAAAGGAAAAAACATATCACTATCGTATTTTGACGGGCGAGACGCCAAATCCGTTTCTTTGCCGCTACGCATGGCATATCCGTCAGTCCCTGGACGTGACGGCTATGGAAAACGCGGCAAAAATTCTTTTGGGGACACACGATTTTTCTTCGTTCCGTGCAGCAGGCGGTGCGCCGATATCGCCGGTTCGTACGATGGCAAGAGCGGAGTGCATACGCAACGGATGGGAGATTTCGTTTGTTTTCACGGCGGACGGCTTCTTGTATCATATGGTGCGGAATCTTGTGGGCACATTGGCAGACGTAGGCAGGGGGTTACTTTCGCCCGAGAAGTTCGCGTTGATATTGGCGTCGAGGGATCGCCAAAGGGCAAGCGCAACTGCGCCCGCATGCGGACTATGCCTGACACGGGTGGAATATGACGCAGACTGGTACGAACTGCCGGAGGATTGATATCAAATACGTGGAGACGCTATTCTCTTGCTTTTTCCTGCATTTGGGGTATAATAGATTCATTAAATATGAAGAAAATTCATTTTGCAATCCATGAATTTTTTGCAGGTGGTGCAGGGAGTTGGCTTCGGCTTTAAGCGTCGGAATTGACATCGGTTCCACGACAATCAAGGTCGTGGTTTTGAACCAGGCTAAGGAAATCATTTATAAAAAATATGCGCGTCATTTTTCGGAAATCAGCAAGGCGTTGCATGAGAATTTGTCGGCGCTGCGGGACGTCGTTGGCTCGCGGCGTTTTTCCTTTGCTCTGACGGGGTCGGCGGGCATGGGCGTCGCGCAGCGTGTCGGGCTTCCGTTCGTGCAGGAGGTCATCGCTTGCGCGTCAGCGGTGAAGTCGCTGATACCGCAGACGGATACGGCAGTGGAGCTCGGCGGCGAGGACGCGAAAATCACTTATTTCGGCGGCGCGTCGGAGCAGCGCATGAACGGCGTCTGCGCGGGCGGCACCGGCTCCTTTATCGACCACATGGCGGCTCTTCTCTCGACAGATGCGCTGGGGTTAAACGCGTTGGCGGAAAAAGGACGGCAAATTTATACCATCGCTTCCCGCTGCGGCGTCTTTGCGAAGACGGATATTCAGGCACTGATCAACGACGGTGTGGAAAAAGCTGATATCGCGCTTTCGATTTTCCAGGCGGTGGTCAACCAGACCATCGGCAATCTCGCGCAGGGGCGTCCTATCAGCGGGCATATCGCGTTTTTGGGCGGGCCGCTTTATTTCCTGTCCGAACTGCGCAAACGCTTTATTGAAACTTTGAAGCTGACGCCGGATGAAGTCATGCCGGTCAAGGACGGTTGTTATTTTGTGGCGATGGGCGCGGCCCTTTCCGAAGACGGCGAGGATATGGATTTTTGCCGTCTCGCGAAAAGTATTGAATGCGCAAGGGAAGATGCGGCGATGCAGACGCGTTCTTCGACTTTTGTGTTGTTCCGCGACGCGAAGGAATACGAAAATTTTCGGAACCGTCATGATAAAGATCGTGTGCCGAGAGGGGAGCTTTCCTCTTATCTGGGCCCCCTGTATCTCGGAATCGACGCGGGGTCGACGACGACAAAGCTCGCCGTAATCGGCAAGGACAAGGAGCTTTTGTATACGGCATACGGCAGCAATGAAGGGCTGCCGCTTCAGACTGTCATTAAAGAATTACGGGCGTTTTATGCTGAAATGCGCCCCGGTCAGTATATTGCGTCGGTGATGACGACAGGCTACGGTGAGGGCATTGTCAAGGCGGCGATTCATGCCGACGGCGGCGAGGTCGAAACTTTCGCACACCTTCATGCGGCGCAGGAGTTTTGCCCTGAGGTCAGTTTCGTGTTGGATATCGGCGGGCAGGACATGAAATGCTTTTTCGTCCATCAGGGCAGTATCGGCAATATCACGTTGAACGAGGCGTGCTCGGCAGGGTGCGGTTCGTTTATCCAGAATTTTGCTCAAGGGCTTTCGATGACAACGGAGGAATTTGCGGCAAAGGCTATCGATTCGCGGGAGCCTGTAGATCTCGGCACGCGCTGTACGGTTTTCATGAATTCCCGTGTCAAACAGGCGCAGAAAGAAGGCGCCCCCGTCAGCGACATTTCGGCGGGGATTGCGATTTCGGTCATCAAGAATGCACTGTTCAAGGTCATGCAGCTTCGCGATGTGAAGTCGCTCGGCGAGCATATTGTCGTACAGGGCGGTACGTTTTACAATGACGCGGTGCTTCGTGCGCTGGAAGTCCTGCTGCAGCGCGACGTCATTCGCCCTGATATCGCTGGCGTCATGGGGGCGTACGGCGCGGCGATTCTCGCGCTGGAAAGCGGCGTGGAGAAGTCGTCAGTGCTTTCCGCGGATGCGTTGGACGCGTTTTCCGTGGAGACAAATTCTTATCGCTGCAAAGGGTGCGGCAACCAATGCCTGATTACCGCGTCCACGTTCTCGGACGGCGGAAAGTATTTTTCGGGCAACCGTTGTGAGCGCGGTATCGGAAAGCAACGCTCCGAGAGCAAGGTGCCCAGCATCTATCAATATAAATATGATCGGCTGTTCAACTATTACCAGCCGCTTGAAAATGCGAAGCGGGGCAAGATTGGGATTCCGCGTGTGCTCAATATGTACGAGGACTATCCGTTCTGGTTCACGTTCTTCACGAAGCTCGGTTATGAGGTCGTACTATCAGGCAAGACCTCTGTCCGAACCTATTATCGCGGCATGGCGACGGTGCCGTCGGATTCACTCTGCTATCCGGCGAAGCTGGTTCACGGGCATATCGTCGACCTCGTCGAGCGGGGGGTGCCGAAGATTTTCTACCCGTGTATTCCTTACAATATGGAGGACAAGGCGCATCCCTCGGATGACCATTACAGCTGCCCTGTGGTGGCGTCCTACGCGGAGAATATCCGCGGCAATATGGATGTGCTTCGGGAAAAGGGAATACGGTTCATGCAGCCGTTCCTGCCGATTTACGACGAAAAACGCATGGTCGAACGGCTGACGGAGGAACTGGCGGAGGAGCATCTCGGAAAAGATGAGATTGCCGAGGCGGTCAAGGCGGCGTACGCGGAGCTGGCGCATTATAAGGAAGACGTGCGTACTTACGGGAAGCAGATTCTCGAACTGGTCGAGCGTGAGCATTTGCCCGCGATTTTGCTGGCGGGTCGTCCGTATCATATCGATCCGGAAATCAATCACGGCATTCCGGAGATGATCCAGTCCTACGGTTTGCCCGTGCTCTCGGAGGATATGGTCTACCGCTTGCCGGTGGAAAGCGATGACACGTTGGGTATTGTCAATCAATGGAGTTATCATGCGCGTCTTTATCATGCAGCAAGCTTCGCCGCGAGCCACGACAATATAGCTTTGATCCAGTTCAGCTCCTTCGGCTGCGGGCTGGACGCGATTACCACGGGACAGGTCAAGGAAATTTTAGAGGCACATCATCGCCTTTATACGATGATTAAACTGGACGAGGTCTCGAACCTAGGCGCGGCGCGTATCCGTGTCCGTTCGCTGATGGCGGCGCTTGCCCGAAGGGAAAGTGTGCCATACGAGCCGATGCAGCGGAAAGACCGGCCGCATTTTACGAAGGCGTGCAAAGAAATGCATACGATTCTTGCACCTCAGATGTCCCCGATTCACTTTGAACTGTTGGAATCAGTATTTCGGGCTTACGGCTATCGTCTTGTGATTCCGAAAACGATGGATCGTCAGGCGATTGACGTCGGTCTATGTTATGTGAACAACGATATGTGCTATCCGGCGATTGTCGTTATCGGACAAATGCTTTCCGTGCTCCGTTCCGGAGTCTGCGATCCGGACAAGACGTCGATTATGTTGTTCCAGACGTGCGGTGCGTGCCGTGCGACGAACTATTTGAACCTGATGCGTGCTGCGTTGAAAGATGCCGGATTCGGGCAGGTGCCCGCTTTTGCTTTCATGGGACGCGAAAGCGAAACGGACGATTTTGTCATGACTCGGAGCTGTTATACGGATATTGTCAAGGCGGTCGTCTATGGCGATTTGTTGATGCGCGTGAAGAATCGCGTAAAGCCGTATGAGATTGAACCGGGTTCGACGGAACGGCTCTATCGGGCGTGGATGAAGCGCGTCAAGGCAGAGCTCTCCGACGGCAACTATTTCAAATATCGGCGAAATCTTCGGCAGATTGTCCATGATTTCGATATCCTGCCCATCGAAGAGACGCTTTGGAAGCCGAAGGTCGGTATTGTCGGCGAAATTCTCGTCAAATATCATCCGGTGGCGAACAATCAATTGGAAGAGCTTTTGTTCGACGAGGGCGCGGAAGTCGTCATGCCGGATCTCTTGAATTTCATGGAGTACATGGCTTATGACGATATTGTAAAGCGCAAGCTTTTGGCGGGGGGGCGTATGGATCGCTGGAAGGCGGAACTTTCTATCCAAATGCTGGAATTATTCCGGCATCCGATGGCGGACGCGCTGAAAAAAAGCCGTCGCTTCGAGCCGCCGTCAACCATCAAGGAACTGGCGGAGTTGGCAAGCCGTCAGGTGTCTTTGGGCAATATGGCGGGCGAGGGGTGGTTCCTGACCGGTGAAATGATGGAACTGGCTGAACGCGGTGTGCCGAATATTGTATGCCTTCAGCCTTTCGGTTGCCTGCCGAACCATATCACGGGCAAGGGCGTCATGCACGCGCTCCGCGAGCGTTATCCGGACAGCAATATCATAGCACTGGACTGCGATGCGGGCGCAAGCGAAGTCAACCAAGTCAACCGCATCAAGCTGATGCTTTCTGTTGCACGGGAAAAAGCGCCGGATAAGATGGATATAACAAATACTGCAGGGTAATCATAAATAATAGCCGTTTGCTATGACAGCTTTAGGGAAAGACAAATAAAATGAAGGCGCACGGGATAAATTTCTCGTGCGCCTTCGTTATTGACCGGATGAAAATTCTTTTTAGGATATAATACTTTTTTCCATCATTTGATACCATTCCGACAATTTTTGTGGTGCCAATCTTCGGATTTCATTCTCGTTTTTGCCGAAAGCCCAGCGTACGCCGACGCCGCCGTGGGAGTTATCGCAACTCGAAGTCCAGCCGCCGTGGTATGTGACGAAGAACCGTCCGTCATCAAGTTCGCCGTCATTTTTAGTATCCTCGGCGAAGCGCAGGCAGATTTCCGTGTATTCTTCGACGTTCAAAACCGGAAATCCCTCATGCCGTCATGAAGCTCTTTCAGGTATTCGGCTGCCTTTGCACGGACGGCGGGACTGGGAATTTCCTGAAGCTGGGCTTTAATGA
The DNA here is from genome assembly GCA_902778455.1 of uncultured Selenomonadaceae bacterium. Lineage (GTDB taxonomy): Bacteria > Bacillota > Negativicutes > Selenomonadales > Selenomonadaceae > RUG12372. The sequence goes on from CACYXR010000002.1 coordinate 72,695, forward strand.
CCAATTCGCCTTTTTTCTGTGTTTCTTCGCTGGCGTAGTCTTCCAGATATTCCTTCAGCGTCATCAGCGCGTTAGGTAAGCAGCAATTCTTGATCTGACCGCTTTTGCAGAGAGACATGAATCGGTCGCCTGTGCGCCCCGCGCGGTAGCAAGCCGTACAAAAGCTCGGTACATACCCCAGGTCGAGAAGCCATTGAACCACCTCATCCAACGTCCGAGTGTCGTTTACGTCGAATTGGGCAGAATTTTCCTCCGGCAGTTCCTTTGTATCGTAACCGCCGACACTGGTGCAGGAGGCGCCGGATATTTGCGAAATGCCAAGATCGAGAACGCGTTCCCGGCTTTCCTGTGATTCCCGCGTCGAAACAATCATGCCCGTATAGGGTACGGCAATCCGGATAACTGCAACGAGTTTTGCAAAAGTATCATCGTCGATTGCGTTAGAGAATGCAGAAGGATCGATGTCGTCTGCGGGGCGGATGCGCGGCACGCTGATCGTGTGCGGACCGACGCCGTGTACTGCTTCCAAATGCTCAGCGTGCATCAATAGCCCGACAAAATCATAGCGATAAAGGTTCAGCCCGAATAACACGCCGCAGCCCACATCGTCGATGCCGCCTTCCATCGCACGGTCCATCGCCTCGGTATGCCAGGCATAATCGTGCTTCGGTCCGGCCGGATGCAACTTTTCATAATTATTTTTGTGGTAGGTCTCCTGAAAGAGAATATAGGTGCCAATGCCAGCTTCCTTCAGGCGGCGGTAATTTTCCACTGTCGTTGCAGCGATATTGACGTTGACGCGACGGATGGCGCCGTTTTTGTGCTTGATGGAGTATATCGTCTTGATGCTTTCCAGCACATATTCAATCGGGTTATTTACCGGATCCTCACCGGTTTCCAACGCGAGCCTTTTATGCCCCATATCTTGGAGTGCGATTACTTCGCGGCGAATTTCATCTTGCGTCAGCTTTTTCCTTCGAATGTTTTTGTTTTTCGCATGGTAAGGGCAGTAGACGCAAGCGTTGATGCAATAGTTGGACAGGTACAGCGGTGCGAAGAGAACAATGCGCTGCCCGTATAATTCTTCTTTGATTTTCTTCGCCAGAGAAAACATTTTCTCATTAAGATCAGGCAACTCGCAGGCGAGTAATACTGCCGCTTCCCGGTGTGACAGTCCTTTGCAGTCGCCGGCACGATCGAGAAGCGATTCGATCAAGGCACGGTTTGACTTATTTTCCTCGGCGTAGGCGAGAGTATCCATAATTTCGCCGTGATGGATGAACTCCTCGGCATGCAAGGATTTTGGATTATATTTTATATTGTCCATGATCTCACTCCTTATCATCCGCGATTTTCGTGTAGACCGTTTTCGTGCTGACGTCCTTTAAGGCGCCGAGTTTACCGGAAAGAGCGCTGATGACGTCCGCGGGAGCGTCGAGAACGACGCTGATGACAGAAATACCGCGTTCCTTGTATGGTACCCCCATGCGTCCGATGATGTAGTCGCCGTACTCGTGCAAAATTGCGTTCATTTTTTCGGCCGCCGAACGGTCACTGACGATAATGCCAATTAAAGCCACCCTGTTTTCCATAAAACTCCCCCCAAATAATTAAATCAAACAGGAAATAAAAATCTCCCCTGCAAATACGCGGGGAGACAATAGTTTCCGATTTTCCCGCGCTCGGCGTCAGAACACCTTCCGCCTTGCTGTGAATATTATAACAGTAAACGGAGGATGTGGCAAATGCGGGAGCGGGCCATAGATCTTTCTCACGAATTTATCACGAAAAAATAGCATGATTCCCTGAAACATAAGGAGTTCATGCTATTTTTTCGTAATAGTATGCACCTGATATTTATTTTCCGCAATGCGGACAGCTTGCACAGCTCGTGCAGCCTGATTCCGTGCCGCAGCAATCGTGTTTGTCGTCGGCAAAATTACGGTAGATGTGGCGCGCGGCGGCAATGAGAGCGACGCCGATGACAGCGCCTAAGATATAAGTTGCCATGATGTTTTCACCTCAAAATCCCATCAGCCTGCCGCCTTGATAAACGAGCAGGGATACAACCCACGCAACCGCAAACATGTATGCGGCGGAAAAGCCCATCCATTTCCACGAGCCGGTTTCTTTCTTGATTGTGCCAAGCGCGGTGACGCAGGGCGTGTAAAGCTGGGAGAAGACCATGAACGCTACGGCGGACATGGTGGTGAACGCGCTCGCCATGCCGCTCTGCATCAGCGTGGCGGCAGTTTCCACTGCGTCCTCCGCCTCGGCGGAGATTTCGCCGACGCCGTAGAGGATGCCCATGGTCGAGACCACCGACTCCTTGGCGAGAATGCCTGTGATGACGGCGGCGCCCGCTTCCCAAGAATCGAATCCGTGGAAGATGAACAGCTTCGACATACCCGTGCCGAGAGCGGCGAGGAAGCTCTCGTTCATTTCCTCGGTCATACCGCTGGAATTGAAGTTGCCGAGGAACCAGATCAGTACGGACATCGCAAAGATAATCGTTCCGGCCTTGATCAGATAGCCCTTGCCCTTGTCCCAGGTTTCCAGCAGGACGGTTTTCGCGTCCGGCAGGCGGTAGGGGGGAAGCTCCAGCAGGAAGGTCGAGCCTTGCTCCTGGAAGACTGTGCCGCCCAAAAGCTTTGCGGCGACAATCGCCATCACGACGCCAAGAATATACATGGCAAAGACGACGTTCGCTGCATTGTCCGGAAAGAACATTGCGGCGAACAGCGCCATGATCGGCAGCTTCGCGCCGCAGGTCAAAAATGGCGTCACAAGAATCGAGGTCATGCGGTCCTTTTCCGAATCCAACGCCCGAGCGCCCATGATAGCGGGGACAGCGCAGCCGAATCCCATCATCAGCGGCATGATGCCTTTGCCGGTCAGGCCGACGCGGCGCATGATCGGGTCGGTGATGAAGGCGACCCGTGCCATGTAGCCGGTGCCGTCAAGAAAGCTCAGGCAGAAGAACAGAACGAAAATCAGAGGAACGAAAGTCAGCACGCCGCCGACGCCGCCGATGACGCCGTCCACAATCAGCGACTGCATCCAGTCGGCGACTTCCCAGGATTCCAGCGTCTCGGTCACGGTTTCGGTCAGCGGTCCGCCGATAAAGTCGTCCAGCGCGTCAGCCATCGGCTGACCAATCCATTCAAAGGTAATCTGGAATACCGCATAGAGCATGACGAGGAACAGCGGCAACGCCGTCCAGCCGTTGGCCAGCACCGCGTCGATTTTTTCTGTAAGGTCAGAGCTGGCGCCGTCAACGGTAACGCACTCTGCAACTACATTGTCAATGAACGCATATCGTTCTTCGATTATTTTTTCTTCGAGGGCATCGGCGGCAAGTCCGGTTTCGCGGAGCTTTTCGATGCGGGCGATATGGGCAAGCACTTTTTCGCTGGGTTTGTATTTTTCCATCATCGTTGAGGTGAATACATCAAGCAATGTGTTGATACTGCTGCGGTTTCGTGCCGTCGTTTCGACCACCGGCATTCCGAGTGCCGCGCCAAGCTTTTCCGTATCCACGCGGATGCCATGGCGTTTCGCCTCGTCCTGCATATTAAGGTCGAGCAATAACGGGATGCCCTGTTCCAAAAGCTGGATGGTCAGGTAAAGGTTGCGCTCCAAATTCGACGAGTCCAGTACGTCCACGACGAGGTCGGGCTTTTCGTTCAGCAGGTAATCAATGACGATTTTTTCCTCTGGGGAGCGCGCGTTGACGCTGTATGTACCCGGCAGGTCGACCACCGAAATGTTCCGGCCCTGGTGAGAGAGATAGCCGATTTTTTTGTCCACGGTCACCCCCGGCCAGTTGCCGATTTTTTGCCGTGCGCCGGTCAGTTCGTTGAAAATGGTGGATTTCCCCGTATTTGGATTGCCCGTAAGGGCGACTGCCAAAGAAGACATGATTCGTTTCCTTTCTGTATTGAGGATAAAATTTACGATAATGGAAATTTAGATTAAAGTTTTTTCTGAATAATTACTATGCGATTGCTTCAACCTCGATCGAAGCTGCGTCGTCCCGGCGAAGCGCCAAATGATACGATCGCACGCGCAGCGCCATTGGGTCTCCGAGCGGCGCGGAGCGCAGAACCGTCACCGCAGTGCCGGGGACAAGACCCATCGTCATCAATCGATTTTTCAAGGGCGATTCCGCGACAGAACGGATGACAAACCGCTGCCCGGACATTCCTTCCCGTAAAGTCATTTTGGTTCCTCCTCATCCATATGAATTTTATAATCATTTTAATTTTCATTATCAATATACTGCTTTTTGCAAGATTCGTCAAGACCGAAATTTTTCCAAAACCGGAAAAACTTCTTTGACGACCGCGTGTCGTTGACAGTGCGGGTGCTTTACGATATACTTGTTCGCATTGGTAATGGAAATATTAAGGAAGCAACGTGGAGGAAGCGGATGGAACTATTTGACGGCGTCGGCGGGCTTTCTGGCGTCGGGGCGAAACGAGCGGCGGCGCTTTCGCGTCTCGGTATTTCAACGCTGTTTGATTTGCTGTCTTATTATCCGCGCGCCTATATCGATCAGAGCACGGTTCGTCAGTTCTCGACGCTGACACCGGGGACAGAGGCCACCGTTTTGGGCACCATTGTCCAGTCAAGTGAGCGAAAAGCGGTGCGGGGCATGAGTGTTTTGACCGTACGCTTAAGTGACGGCACTGGTTATTTGTCGATTACATGGTTCAACCAGCCTTATCTTGCGAAAAAAATGGTCGTCGGTCGGCGCGTCCTTGCGACGGGGAAAGTCGATTATGCTTACGGCGGGCATGGCGGCCTTGCGATGACGCAAATGGCGGCTTTCGAAGTACTTGAGGACGGCGAGGCGGCATCGCGAGGCAATGTGCTTCCCGTTTACGCGGCGACCTCCGGCCTGAAGCAAAAATTTCTCCGCGACCTGATGAGGCAGGCGATTCAGAAAAAGCCGGAAATGCCGGAAGTGATTCCGGAAAGCGTACGTTCACGTTATACATTGATGGGGCGAGACGAGGCGTTCCGTTTCGTTCATTTTCCGCCGTCGATGAAAGCATTGTCGGAGGCGCGGGCACGGCTCGCGTTTGAAGAATTGTATCTGATTCAGTGCGGACTGCTGCTCTTGAAAAAGAAGACGCAGGATAAGGAGCAGGGGGTCCGGCATTTGATGAACGGGAGTCTTGTGAAAAAAGTCGAGGCGGCGCTCCCGTTCCAATTGACGGAAGGGCAGGAAAAGGCCTGGAAAGAGATTGCTGCCGATATGGAAAAGCCGACGCCGATGCGGCGGCTCGTACAGGGCGACGTCGGCTCGGGCAAGACCGCCGTCGCGCTTCTCGCCCTCGTCAAGACTGTGGAAAACGGCTATCAGGGCGTCCTGATGGCGCCGACGGAAATCCTCGCGCGCCAGCATAGCGAGACATTTTCGCGGCTTCTGGCGGGCACGGGCATCCGCATCGGGCTGCTTTCCGGGAAACTTTCGCCCAAGCAGCATGAGGAAACGCTTGCTGAGATTGCGGCGCATAAAATCGACATAGTCATTGGGACCCACGCGTTGATTCAGGACAAGGTTTGTTACGATGAGCTGGGGCTTGTCGTGACCGACGAGCAACATCGTTTCGGCATCGCCCAGCGTGCCGAGCTGAAAAAGCGGGGAGAAAAGACGCCGGATGTGCTCGTCATGACGGCGACGCCGATTCCTCGGACGATGACCTTGACGGTTTACGGCGATCTTGACGTGTCGCGCATCGAAAGCTTGCCGCCGGGGCGAAAGCCGGTGCGGACTTTCGTGCGGACGGAGGAACGGCGTGGGCTGATATATAACTTCGTGAAAAAGGAAATCGAGGCTGGGCGGCAGGCTTATGTTGTCTGTCCGTTGATCGAGGAAAGCGAGGAATCGGACCTGCCGTCGGCTGAAGCAATTTACGAAGAGCTTTCCGGCGGTATATTTTGGGGCATTCCTTGCGGACTGGTGCATGGCAAGCTGAAGCCGAAGGAAAAGGAAGAGGCCATGCGCGCGTTTTACGAAGGGGAAACGAAGCTTCTCGTCGCGACGACGGTCATTGAGGTCGGCGTGGACGTGCCGAACGCGACTGTCATGGTAGTGGAGCACGCCGAGCGATTCGGCCTTGCGCAGCTTCATCAGCTTCGCGGGCGTATCGGTCGGGGAAAATATCAATCGTACTGTATCTTGATCGGCGGCGGGAAAGAGGGAGCCGAGAATGAGCGCCTGCGCGCGATGGAGCGCACGGCCAGCGGTTTCGCTCTCGCGGAAGAGGATTTGCGGCTTCGCGGGCCGGGACAATTTTTCGGTTCGATGCAGCATGGGCTGGGCGACCTCAAAATCGCGAACGTGCTCCGCGATACGGATATCCTGATCCGCGCAAGGCGCGCGGCGATGGAAACGATGGAAGAGGCGCGGGATATGCGTTATGTGCTGGAGGTATTGCGGCTGAACTATAGCGACCGCTTCGGAAAAATCATGGACGCGTAATATTCTTTTTTCAGAATGGATTGTTACGATTACAATACTTCCTTGCCCTCCTCTATGGGGAAGTGAACCGCCGAAGGCGGTGGGTGAGGTTTCGGGCAACGTTGATAAGACCTCATCCGGCACCCTTTGGGTGCCACCTTCCCCAAAGGGAAAGGCAAGTTCTATGGACAGGGGGGATGAATATTGCGCGTCAAATCGGAAGGCACGGTCAAGCTCGCTGCCTTTTTTTTGCTCGTTTTGCTGATTGCGGGCATTTGGCTTCTTTGTCCCGGGGAGTGCGCCCGCCTTTGGCACATCATGACCTGCGGGGATATGCAGGAAACGATTGATTTTATTCGCTCCTTCGGCGTTTGGGCAATGTTTTTCAGCTTCTGCCTCGACGTCCTCGTCAACGCCCTCGGCTTTTTGCCGTCTATTTTCATCTCGACGGCGAACGGCGTGCTTTTCGGCGTCGTGCCGGGCGTCATCGTATCATGGCTTGCGGAAACGACGGGCGTGATTATAAGTTTTTTCCTGATGCGGACGATCCTGCGGGACTCGGCGGAAAAGCTGATACAGAAAAGTCCATACCTGACCAGGCTCGACGAATTCAGCGGGGAAAAAGGTTTTCAACTGATGCTGGTTGCGCGCACGCTGCCGTATTTTCCTTCGGGCATACTGACGGCTCTCGGCGCAGTCAGCCGCATCAGTGCCAAAGATTATATGCTTTCCAATCTAATAGGAAAGTTCCCGTCGACGGCTTTGGAAGTCATTATCGGACATGACGCGGTACTGTTCCATGAGCACATGGATCGTCTGGCGCTTGTAGTGACGCTGGCGGCGGCCGTTTACGCCGCGCTCTGGTATGTGCAGAAACGGCGGGGAAAGAAAGATAAGAACGACAGCAATGCAAATGAATAATAATTATGGGGGACAATTTACTCAATGGAAAAGAAGAACAATTCCTTTTCGGGGACGGTAGGTTTTATCCTTGCGGCTGCGGGCAGCGCAATCGGGTTGGGAAATATCTGGAGATTCCCGTATTACGCGGCAAAAAACGGCGGCGGCGTATTTCTGGCCACATACCTGTTTTTGCTTTTGACCTTCGGCATCACGCTTTTGATTACGGAAATCTCTATCGGCCGAAAGACGAAGCACAGCCCGCTCAAGGCCTATGGAGTGATTCATCCGCGCTGGCGCTGGATCGGAATATTTTCCACGCTTGTACCGTTCATTATTCTTCCTTATTACTGTGTGATCGGCGGTTGGGTGCTTAAATATTTCACCGTCTTTTTGTGCGGCAATCTTGAGCATGCCGTGGATCCCGGATATTTCGGGGCCTACATTACGGGCATGGCGCAGCCGCTGGCGTTCATGGCGGTTTACATTTTTCTGACTGCATTTGTCATTTATCGGGGCATTAACGAAGGCATAGAAAAAATGTCGCGGATACTGATGCCGATTCTTTTGCTCCTGGTCATCGCCATCGCCATTTTCTGCCTGACCATTAGCCACAATGACGGTACAGTGACCCGCACTGGCCTGGAAGGCCTGTGGATTTACCTTGTCCCGGATATTTCCGGGATGACGGTCGGGGATTTCTTTTCGGTAATTTTGGACGCCATGGGACAGCTCTTTTTCTCCATCAGCGTCGCTATGGGCATCATGATCGCTTACGGCGCTTACTTTGATGATTGCGGGAACATTTTCAAGAGCGCGACGCAAATCGAGTTCTTTGATACCTTCGTAGCCTTTCTCGCCGGCGTCATGATTATTTTGCCGGTCTATGTGTTTTTGGGAAAAGAGGGCATGAGCGCTTCCGGGCCTTCGCTCTTGTTCGTTTCGATGCCGAAAGTCTTTAACGCGATGGGCGCTGTCGGCCATGTCGTCGGCGCGGCCTTTTTCCTGATGGTTTTCTTCGCGGCGCTGACCAGCTCGATTTCCATCATGGAAGCCGTGATCTCGTCGCTGATGGAAGCGTTCTCCTGGTCGCGGGAAAAAGCGACGATCATTGAGGGGATTATCGCGGTCGCTATTGGCGTTCTCGTCTGCCTCGGCTACAACGTGCTGTATTTTGAAATGCCTCTGCCGAACGGCGCGACGGGACAGATTCTTGACCTGTTCGACTTCTTCAGCAACAATATTTTCATGCCGGTCGTCGCCATCGCCACATGCCTTTTGATTGGCTGGGGCGTGACGCCCGCTGTCGTAATCGAGGAAATGACGAAAAACGGAGAGGAGTTCCGATTCAAGGGGATATATTCCGTGATGATCCGGTTCATCGTTCCGCTCCTGCTGCTGATTCTGTTTTTGCAATCCGTCGGGATATTGAAGGTGTGATGAAATTGACCTTCCCATCTGGGGAAGGTGGCGCACGAAGCGCGTCGGATGAGGTTTTGTCAACGTTGCTGAAAACCTCGCCCACAGTTCTCGCGGTCCCCGAAACAAGCCACTGGACTGTTTCGCCCCTATGGGGAAGGCTTGTATTCATGTATTTTTTAATGTTTCCTTGCTTTTTACAGGGAATATGTGTTACAGTAAATACGTTATTTTTTGAAGGCTTTTGCTTTCAGCGTTTTCCTTGGCATTATTTGGAGGCGATGACATGGTTAAGGTTTTGGTGAACGGCGCTTGCGGGCGCATGGGGCAGTCCGTGGTCAAAGCGGTGCTGGCTGACGAAGAGCTTTCTCTGGTCGCGGCAGTGGACATCCGCGCAGAGGAAGACGCGGGCACTATGGTCGGGCAGTCTCCCTGCGGAGTACCGGTGACGACGAATCTCGCGGACGCCATCGACAAGGCGCATCCCGACGTCATGGTGGATTTCACGCGTCCGGACGTGGCGCTGCAAAACGCGATTACGGCGATTGAAAGCGGCGTTTCGCCTGTCATCGGCACGACCGGACTGAATGACGATGCGAAAAAGCAGCTTTCGACACTGGCAGAAAAGAAAAAAACGCCGTGCTTCATCGCTCCGAATTTCGCGATCGGCGCGGTACTGATGATGATGATGGCAAAACAGGCTGCGAAATATATGCCGAATGTTGAGATTATCGAGCTGCATCACGACAACAAGCTCGATGCTCCTTCGGGTACAGCGCTCCAGACGGCGGAACTGATCCGCGAGGTGCGCGGCGATATGCGGCAGGGCCATCCCGACGAAAAAGAGACAATCCCCGGCGCGCGGGGCGCGGTCGTCGGAGGATTGCACATCCACAGCGTACGGCTTCCGGGCTATGTCGCCCATCAGGAGATCATCTTCGGCGGGCTGGGACAGACACTCTCGATTCGTCATGACTCGATGGATCGCGAGTCCTTCATGCCGGGCGTCGTGCTGGCGTGCAAAAAGGTCCGCTCGCTCTCCGGGTTGGTAGTCGGATTGGAAAAGTTGCTGTAAAGAAAGGAAAGAAACGATATGAAGAAGTACAATACGGCGATTCTCGGCGCTACGGGTGCGGTAGGGCAGGAATTCCTGAAGCTGATCGAGGAACGGGACTTTCCCTTTGACAACCTGAAGCTTCTCGCGTCAAAGCGTTCGGCGGGCACGAAGCTAACGGTCAAGGGCAAAGAATACGTTGTTGAGGAAGCGACGGAGGACTCCTTCAAGGACGTAAAAATCGCGCTGTTTGCCGGCGGCTCCATCAGCAAGACCTTTGCTGAGCCTGCGGTCAAGGCGGGTGCAGTAGTCATCGACAATTCCTCGACCTTCCGCATGGATCCGGATGTGCCGCTGGTGGTGCCCGAGGTCAATCCCGAGGCCATCTCGCAGCACAAGGGCATCATCGCAAACCCGAACTGCTCGACAATCATCATGGTCATGGCGCTTAAGCCGCTGCATGACGTGAAAAAAATCAAGCGCGTCGTCGTTTCGACCTATCAGGCGGTTTCCGGCGGCGGCAAGGAAGCGATGGCGGAGCTGGAGCAGCAGGTGGACGACATCGTGAACGGCCGTCCGGTCAAGGCGGAAATCCTGCCCGGCGCAAGCCTTGCCAAGCATTACCAGATTGCGTTCAACCTGATTCCGCAGATTGACGTCTTCAAAGAAAATCTCTATACAAAAGAAGAAATGAAGATGATCGATGAGACGCGGAAAATCATGTCCGCGCCGGATATGCGCATCACGGCGACCACGGTGCGCGTGCCTGTCTACCGCAGCCATGCGGAGTCGGTCAATGTCGAATTCGAGGACGAGGTCACGGAGGAAGCCGCGAAAAAGGCATTTGCCGCATTCCCCGGTCTCATCGTGAACGACAATCCCGATGAAATGGAATATCCGATGCCGCTTTTCACGTCCGGCAAGGATGACGTCGAAGTCGGACGCATCCGCAAAGACTACTCGGTGGATCACGGACTGAATTTCTGGCTCTGCGGCGACCAGATCCGCAAAGGCGCGGCGCTCAACGCGCTGCAGATCGCGGAGTATATGATAAAACACGAGATGGTTTAATATGTTTTAAATCTTGCCTTCCCCTTGAGGGGAAGGTGGCAGCCGAAGGCTGACGGATGAGGTGTAAAAACGTAACGCTTGACACAAACGCAAGGTTGTTGCCACCTCATCCATCGCTAAAGCGGTCCCCCTTCCCCTCAAAAGGGAAGGCAAGGTTTGTTTGACGACTAGGAGGGAACAGAATGGATTGGGTCAGCGACGAGACAATGCTGTTTCGACCCGCGGCGGAAGAAAACGCGGCGGAAAAAACAATCAAAAGAGTCTGCGCGGCGATGGAAGAAAAGGGCTACAATCCTATCAACCAGCTTGTCGGCTATCTGCTTTCGGGCGACCCGGCCTATATCACGAGCCACAATGACGCCCGCAGCATCATTAGGAAAATCGAACGTGACGAGCTCCTGGAGGAATTCGTGCGTTTCTATCTCGCGCAGATGAAAAAAGAGAGCGGGAAATGACGGAGCAGCGGATTCTCGGCCTTGACGTCGGCGACAGGACGGTGGGCGTCGCGGCCAGCGATCTTCTGCTGATGACCGCGCAGGGCGTCGAGACCATCCGACGGGAGACGTTGGAAAAAGATTTATCGCGTCTGGACGAGCTGATGCGCGAATACGACGCCGTGAAACTCGTCGTCGGTCTGCCGCGCAATATGAACGGCACGGAGGGCGAGCGCTGCGAAGTCGTGCGTGCTTTTTCCGACGCCATCAAGGAAAAGCGTCCCGACGCGGAAATCATTTTCCGGGACGAGCGCCTTTCGACAGTCGCGGCCACGAAATCTCTGATTGCGGCGGACGTCAGCCGAAAAAAACGCAAGAAGGTCATCGACAAAATGGCGGCGGTCTTTATCCTGCAAGGATATTTGGACAGCCTAATATGAAAATGAAAAAACCGGCGATCGAGCTATGCTTCTCTTGGGGAGCACGGCGGCGATTGCCGGGTTTTTTGTTTACATCTATCATGCAAAATATGTATATCAACTTGACAACAAGCAATATCAAAGGATATACTTTGTATATACAGTAAGGAGGGGATTGTTGTGACTGCAGCGATTCAAAAATGGGGAAACAGTCAAGGCATTCGAATTTCCCGCGAGCTGCTTGCCGCGCTTAAATGGCGAGTTGATGAACAAATTCGTCTTACGGTTGAAAATAATAAACTGATTATTGAGCCCGTCTCCCCGCCTGAGAAAATATCTTTGAAAGATGTATTTGCCGGTTATTCCGGTGACTATGAACCTTTTGAAGTAAACTGGGGAGAAAGGGTCGGAAACGAAGTATGGTAAGGCAAGGAGATATTATCAAAGTCAGCTTCAGCCCGCAGCGGGGGCACGAACAAGCGGGATATCGACCTGCTTTGATTGTGAGTAACGACCTTTTTATTGAAAAGACAAAAATGGCGATTGTTTGCCCGATTACGAATTCTAACAATGGTTTTCCACTGCATGTTTCACTGGACAATCGTACGGTTACTACCGGATTCGTTTTATGTGAGCACTTGCGAACGCTTGACTTGACAGCAAGACCGTATAATTTCGTGGAACGAATACCTGCCGACATTTTGCAAAAAGTAATCCAATTAACTACTGCCGAATTAGAAATAATATTATAGCTTTGGACCGAATAATCTATGACCTTTTTCTTATTTCTTGCTTTTTTTATAAATTTTTTATAGAACGCTATTAAGAAAAATCCGTGTTTTGCCGATAACATGGGTGAAAGAATAAATTTGGGCTGTGCTTTTGGGCAGGACGCCTGAGATTTAGCGGAGGGATTGTCATGGCGGGTATGGTTGTAAAGAACAATATGTCGGCGACGAATACGCTGAACGTGTTGAGCAGGAACGCGAACGAGCTGACGAAGAGCCTGCGGAAGGTTTCTTCCGGAATGCGAATCAACAGCGCGGGCGACGACGCCTCCGGGTACGCGATCGGCGAGCGAATGGCCGTACAGATGCGGAGCCTCGACCAAGATAATCGCAATACGCAGAACGGCAACAGCATGCTGAAGGTCGCCGAGGGCGCCGTGGCGAATACCGTGGAGATTATTACGACGCTGAAGGAGAAAGTGCTGAATGCGGCGAACGACACGAATACCGACGACGACCGCGCGCAAATTCAAAAAGAACTCAATCAGATGGTTGATCAGATTGATGATAACGCCAATGTCACATACAATGGCATGTATATGATTGATGGAACGAAAAATAATGTCAGCAATCAGACTTCGACGCATTTGACAAATCGAAGCCTTGCGACAAAATTGAGTAATGGTTCGAATGTGAGCTTGACGACGGCGTTAACGAAATTAGAGGATGTTACGGGGCGCAATTTAGGAATTCAAGTGGGCGATACAATTACTCTTTCTTGGGTCAAGAAGGGAATAACAAATATTGTGTCCTATGAAGTGAAAGGCTCTCCTATGCCTACGCGTTTAGGGTATCTGTTTAGTGGCTCTGGTGGAACGCCGGTTACTAAGGATGCGATTACGAAACTTCAGGAAGATTTCGGAACTCCTCAGATTAGCGAAAAAATTGGAAAAGATTCTTTAGGGAATGATGTTTATACGCCGGATTACGAGAAGGCGATTACGTATCCTGCAAAACATTCCGGTGTGGATAATCAGATTTCCGGCCTGACAATTTGTGTGACGGACAAGGACGGTAACATTAACAAGTCGGCGAACACGATTCTCGACAATTTCGAGGAATCTATTCGAGCGGAAAATAGTTCCGAGGACAACTCCATCATACTCCAGACCGGAACGAAGGCGAATCAGGCCATTAAGATTCCGCTGTCCGATATGCGGGCGGTGTCACTGGGGTTGAAAGCGACCGATGGCACGACGCTGAACATCTCAACGCAGAAGTTCGCGAACGCTGCGGTTAATGTGCTTGACTGTGCTCTACAAAAGTGCTTGAACCAGCAGACGCGGATTGGCTCCGTAGAAAGTCGCCTCGAATACACGTCGGCGAATCTTACAGTAGCAAGCGAGAACACCCAGTCCTCGATGTCCACGATCCAGGACGCCGACATGGCTGCGGAAATGACCGCCTACACAAAGAGCAACGTCCTGCTTCAAGCAGCCCAGTCCATGCTTGCGCAGGCAAACCAAAACAGCAGCTCAGTACTGAGCCTGCTTCAGTAAAAAGAATACAAGAAACGCGAAGCCGCCCAGAGGGGCGGCTTTTTGTCATCCATCAATTTGGAAAAATATCAATCTTCATAATGTCCTTTGCAAGATAAAATATGGAGAAAACCGTTTTCGTCAATTTAGTTCTTCGAGAGCCGTATCTTCAAATATTGTTTTCATAGACCAGTGCCTTCAATTCTTTGTCAGTAAGAACCGTTCCTGTTCCATCATGCATTTGTTGAAATGCACGATCGATTTTAGCGAGATACGAAGCGTTGCGTGCAGCTTTCATAATTGCTTCTCGCGAAAATTCTTCGACGCTGACGTTTTCGGCCGCTGCTTGCGCCTGCACGAATTCGATATCCGCAGGGCTTAAATCAACTGTGATAGACATTTCAATCTCCCCTTTCGACATATACTTGATCCTTATTTTTATCATATCCCCAAAAACGCAAAACTTCAAGGTTGCTCTAACAGTTTTCGCTCCCAAGTTCTTTAGGACGCAAGATTCATGCGGTTTTTCAATTTTTTAGCTCTTTCGTCCCTTGCACCGAAAGAATCGTCTATCTATAATAAAATCAGCTAAATATAAGAATTATGATACGTTAGGCGTAGTGTCTTCATGGATGGGGAGAAGTGAAGTCAATGGGTAAAACGTCGCAAAAGGAAAAAAGATTAGCCGGGCGGGTGAGTCTTGCACTCGCGGCCGGTATGTTCAGTGTTGTCCCGGTGGCACATGGAATGCCGACCTTTGACAAGGTGAATTCGGCTAATCCCGGCACCAATGTTACTTTTGGCGGCACGGCGGCTCAATCGGGGGCAAAACCAGCCAGCGGTGCGGTCATTGACAGTAACCTGACAAATACGATTATTGACTGGAAGGATTTTTCTGTTGCTAACGGTGAACATGTGAAGTTTGCCGACAACAAGAACTTCATGAACATCGTCACGGGAAAGGCGACTTCAGCCATTGACGGTCGGATCAGCGGCAGCGGCGATATTTATCTGATTAACCCTAACGGTGTCATCTTCAACAACACGGCAAAGGTAGACGTCGGGAATCTCTATGTCTCGACGAAGAACGCCAGCGACGCGATGAAAACTGCCTTTCTTGCGGGAAATGCCACAAATGAGCAATCGAGCTTTTCCAGTATCATCAGTGCGGAGAATACGAATATTGCGACGACAGACGTCGTGAATCTCATTGACAGCACAACAAACGGCTATGTGCAAGCGGAAAAGGTGGTCATGGAAGGCCGCAATATCCGTTTTTTGAATTCTTCTTCGGTTGTTGCGGCTGGAACGGTCAATGCAGACACCGGAGCGATTTCCGGCCAGTCGGCAAATGCGACTCCTGATAATCTCGTTTTGCGTGCGAATACTTTTAATAGCGCGGCAGGGACAGGGTATATCCATGTGGGCGACGCAAACGGAAATTATGTTTATAAAGCTGAGTATACGGATAGTGCCAATACAAGGACAAATCCGAAAAACCTTGCGGTAAACGATAGGAAAAATGCAGAAAACACTTACGGCGTTGTGAATTACTCGTTGGTTCGTACGGCGAATGGTACGAATGCGGCAGACGATTTGAGCTATATCAATTCTCATTTGTCCGACAACTTTATGTTGGCTATTGATATTGATGCGATAGGAATGGATCGAACAATTGGTTTAGCAAAAGGTGATTATGATGGAAATTTAGTAAATAATGGTGCAGAAGCTTTTTCGGGCCATTTTGACGGTATGCAATATGTTATTCGGAACTTTGCACCAACAAAAGACAAGAATGGTAATGATTTAATCGACGATTTCGATAACGCGGTTGGTTCTTTTGCGGGATTGTTTGCCTATACGAATGGAGCCACGATTGAAAATGTTGGTATGGAAAACGCGAAAATCCAAACGTATCAGGCGGGAAGCATTGTCGGATACGCAGATAATACACGGCTTCGAAATGTTTGGAACACTGGAGACAGCGGACAAATAGGTGTAAGCGATTCTGTTCTTACTGTTGGGGGTATTGTCGGGGTTGCTGTTAATAAAACGCAAATGTCAAATGCCTATAATGCTGGAAAAGTTTACGGCGCGGGATTAATAGGCTATCTGAATTTCAGCAGCATTCAAAATGCATACAATACAGGGTATACACAACCATCAGGTAGTGGCGATATTTTTGGAGTGTACAATATTTGTGAAAACGGTAGTTCGATATCGAATACGTATTCAGCAGTCAAGTACTTACATCCTTCCATATCAGGCACTGAAAAGGTGGGGACTGAGCTTGCGGAAGGTGATTCATCTACCCTTACGAAGTCTTCATTCATTTCTTCTGCGGTTACCCTTTCCTCATGGATTGCCGGAGCCGGTGATTCTATCTCCGCCGATGGCGGCAGCGGAAAGACCTGGCGGTACTATG
Organism: uncultured Selenomonadaceae bacterium; assembly: GCA_902778455.1. Lineage (GTDB taxonomy): Bacteria > Bacillota > Negativicutes > Selenomonadales > Selenomonadaceae > RUG12372. Next base: position 89,155 of record CACYXR010000002.1, read on the forward strand.
CGAATTTGCCGACGGTTGACAATGGCACGAGCGCTGAGCAACTGGCCTTGAAGCGGGCGTCTTTGCCGATGCTGACCGCGTTCTTCAAGGGCACGGTCTCCACGGATTACAACTACATGGGGGAGTGCTATGATGCAAATCAGGTGCTGGGTCCCGATGAAAAGTTGAACTCCCTAAATGACAATCCCGCGCATAAGGTCTATGACGCGACAGGTGTCTTTAAGTATGAAGAGGCAGCAAATGGCTCTTATATGATCGATGCAAAAGGGAACTATGTTCTTGCGCCGAGCAATACGGCCGAAAATGTAAAGCGTTATAATCGTATAACTTCCACGGATGATCCTTCTTCTTCCACATATTTGAACTATCTAGGCATGAATGCCGATTCTTCTCTCATTACCATCAACGACCGCAAGGATGTTGTCGGCAGTGCGGAGAAATTTGCCCTTTTGTCCAGCGGGCAGCAGGGCTATGACCTGTACGGGAACAATTTCAAGATTAACAAGCGTAACGTCACGATTGACGTGACAAGCAGCGGCGCAGATAAGGTATATGATGGCTTGGCGTCGAACACATACTCCGGCGATACGTTGACTTCTGTCATGGATGGCGTGATTGCGGGGGATACTGTTACGCTGTCTGGAACGGTTACCTATGATTACGGAACAAAGGATGTTGCCTACGATGACGAAGGCAATGTTACAACCAAGACAGTCACGATTGTAAAGAGCGGCTTGGATTTAGGTGGCGTCAGCGCGGGCAATTACAACAAAAATTTTTCAAATGGTTCGGACACGATTCAGGCGACGATTTCCAAGCGTAAAGTTGCGGTGGGGCTTAATACGTCCACGGGCATTGACAAGACTTACGACGGCACGACGGCTGTGCGGAACGAGGGCGCCGCGTTCTTGCCGAGCGCGAATGTTACGCTGAAAGAATTGACCACGGCGCAAGATAGCATAGGACTTGAAGACGTCAAAGATGGCAATGTCGTCAAAGTTAAGGGCATCAAATCTATGCTTGAGGACGACAATGTAACGCTATTCAAGGGCTACGACGCGACGAATAATGAACATGCTGCAACCGCGACTTACGCGGACAAAAATGTTGCATTTGACGGCGATACGGTTACAACGAAGACGGTCAGCTATACGGGCATCAAATTGACGGGCGAGGACGCTGCCCTTGCCAATTATGAGCTGACCGACGTAGCGGGCAATGCACTGATTACCGGTACGGCGACAAGCGCGACGCTGACGGGCACAGGAAAAATCAAACAACGCGTAATTGATGATTTTGGTACGGCGGCGGCGGAGGCGAATGCGTCTTATCTGAAAGTTTACGACAACAAGAATGATAAGGATTTAACCGGCGATCCCGAGCAAGTGAATATCGGCACTGTTTCCGATGCGGATGCGGCGGCCGGTACGACGCTGACCGGACTTATTTATGCGGATCGGAACGACGTCACGTTCCAGACGTCGGGCAAGGTCTATTACAAGGACGCGCAGGATAACCTGACGGTGAATGCGGCGGGTTCCGGTATCAAAGACGCGCAGAACAAGGATACCTCGGCGGCTTATGCCGTGCTGGGCGTCGAGATTGCGAATCCGACGGCGACGGCGGCGAAAAACTATGTCATCACTGCAGGCACGGGCGCAAAACGGACCAATACCGACGATGTCAAGGTAATTTCGAAGCGCAATATTGACGTTGCACTCGTAAATGCTACGAATATTGATAAAACATACGACGGCGATGCGACGGTCGGTGCTGCTTATACGACATGGAACGAATCGACTTCAAAGGCAAAATATGCCGTCAATGCGACGAAGCTGGTTAACGACACAACGAATCTCACGGACGACGGGGCGCGCGTCAGTGTCGCGGCGACTTATGCGGTGCAAACGGGCCATGGTGAGACAAACGCGGCGGATGTGGCGCTGGACAATTCCACTGCGAAAAATGTATTGCTTAACAACTCAGGCGAAGCGCTCGAGAATCAAAAGGACGTCGTCTATACGATTAAAGTTACGGGCGACGCGGCGGCGAACTATACGGTAAACAATGCGCCTGCCTCGACTGGCGCAACGCTGACCGGCACAGGGCGCATCAAGCAAGCGCAGCTGACGGTAATTTATCCGACGGACTATACTACCGTAAGCAAGGACTACGACGGAACCTCTACGGCAAGCAAGGGAGGTCTCGCCGTTTCGGGCTGGATTGGCGACGACGCAACGACATACAATGACGCAACTATGCGGGCGAATATCTTTGATATTTCCAAGGTTTCGGCGAACTATGTCAATGAATCGGCGCACGACACCGTGACGAATGCGGGCAACTGGGGCGTCGAGTATGATAACCTTGCGTATCATTATGATGTGGGTACGCAGACTGCGACAGGCGCGCTGAAGAGCAAGAATTATAAGATTACGGATACGGAATACGGCAAGGGCAGAATCCTGAAACTGCATATCTCGAAGCAGAATTTGATTGAATGGACGAATCCCGATAATTTCAACAACGGTACCAATGCGTCCGAAACGCCTAAGACGCTGACGGAGGGCTACGAAGCGACGACGACTTACGGCAGTACCAAGCTGACGGGATACACGGTGGACGATTTTATCCAAAAAGCTACGCCAACCTCGGGGATTTTGGCGGAAGATTGGGATACCATCAAGGAAAATATCACCATCGCACAGGCAATCTATGAGAACGCGCCGAGCGAGATTGGGCGCGTCGTTGGCGACGCGGGAACGTATACTGGCGGCGTTCATGTGTATTTCAATTTCTCGCGCAACGAATTGACAAATTACACGTTTGAAAATCTTGACGACAATAAGTTTGACCAAGGCGGATACAATGGGGTAATTACGCCGAAGGATGTTACTGTGTCGCTCAAGCAGAACGCGCCGACGGTGACGAAGGTTTATGATGGTGAAACCACGGTCAAGGCGACCGGTATTACGGAAGCGACAGGGAAAGTTACCAGTTCGGCGGCTTATTTCCAAGTGGACGGCACGATGGGGAATCAGACGTTGGCGCTGTCGGACAACAAAACCGTAGCGGATTATGATACGAAAGATGTCGTCAGCGCGAACGAGAAGCGGATTACTTATAAGGGATTCCAGCTTGCCGACGGTACGGGAACGAACGGCGGCAAGGCGTATAACTATAATCTGACGGTCAATGAAATCCAAGGCGTCGGCACGATTACTGCACGCAAAGTCAAAGTGACGGGCGTAGGCGCTTTGGCGGACAAGACATATAGCGAGACGAATTCCGAGCCTGACACGGCAGTGATAGGTGCTCCTAATATTACCCTTGCGGAAGCGGAAGATTACGGGACTGCCCTTTTGGGAAACGTGGGCGAGCCAGGGACTACGATCAATGCACTTAATCCGGTGCAGGGAACGTATGGCGATCTCACGGGTACGACCTTTGTCGCGAACGGGAACGTCAATCGTACGCGCAATCAGGACGGCACGTATACAGCGGCACAGAATCGCGACATCCAGTATACGGGTGTGGACACTTTCCTTGGGACGAACTATGAGCTTGTGACAAATACCACAGACAATACAAAACCGACGGTTACAAAGGTCGGGAATGCTTACTATGTTTACGGCGTGGGAAAAATCAATCCGGCTAATCGGACGGTAACAGTTACAGGAATTTCCAAGGAGTACGACGGAAACAACGTTATTGAAAAAGCCGATCTTGCTTTTGGACTTGGTAACGGTGAATCATGGCTGGATAATATCACAGTTACAGCCGGGAAATACCATGACAAGAATGTGGGGACAGCGGATCTTTCAGTGGCTCTTGCCCTGCTCTATGACGATGCCAACGAGACATATCACAACTATAATGTAGCGGTTGACGCCGGAACGCCGTTGCCGACGACGGGCACTATCACCAAGAAAAACATCACGGTGTATCTTGCACAAAAGGATAGTCCAACCGCACAAAAGGCGGCCATTACGAAGACTTACAATGCGACGGTTGATTTGAACGCCGCTTCGCTTGCGAACGCGCAGGCGCAAGGCTGGGTCGTGTCCGACGGCTTCATTACGGGCGACAATATTTGGGTAAAGGCGGGCACGGTCAAGTATACCGGAACGGGTACGGAGGCAGCCAAGACTGCAAACCAAAACAAGGCGGTTACTTATTCCGATTTTGCGACGCAAGGAACGGACGCGGGTAATTATAACGTGACGACGACGACACTTACCGGCGTCGGCGTCATCAACAAGAAGAATATTGAGTTCGGAATCGACAACAATACGCTCTTTGAAAAAGACTACAACAAGAAAACGACGTTCACGAGTGCAAATGATACTGCGCTTGCTACGGCAGTCGGAACTTGGTGGGACACCGTAAAAGCAGGCACGGACGGTTTGGGCGTGGATGCCGGGCAGCTTACGGGCGTTTATGGCACTTGGGATCCGACTACGGCGACGTTCACGGAAAATTCTCATGTCAAGTACACGAATAACGTAATTGCTCCAGAAAATGTTACGACACAAAACGTATATTACACGGTGGTGCTGACCGAGGAGGCGGCGAAAAACTACAATATCACGAACGGCACGACGGCGAAGGTGCTGAACGCGGACGGTTCCACGCGCCTTGAAAACACAAAGTATTTCCAAAATGCGATGGGTAAGGGCAAGATCAAGCCGCTGGCGGTAACGATGGCCAATGTGTCTTCCAACAGCAGTGATATTTACAAGGTCTATGACGGCAGCGCGTCAGTTGCTGGTTATAATCCGACACAGCAAAAGAGCATGACTGCGCAGGATTATTTCAAGGTGTTCTATGACGCAGACAAAGACGGCGTTTTTGACGAGGAAGATTTCAACCTCGGCTATGATGTGACGGCGACATTCAACAATGAGAACGCCGGAACGGGTAAGGCTGTGACGTATACCAGTTTCTCCTTCCATGAGCCGGATGCTTTGGGGGACTATACGCTTAATCCCGAAGCGCTTGATAACTATTACAATGGTACGGCGGAATATCGGGCAACAGTTGATGCGGCCCAAGGTAACGGCAATCATCGTACGGGGGATGAATACGGTGTTCCGACTACGGGCAGCATTGCGCGGCGGCTCTTGGTGATTACGCCGAGTAGTATGGACACCGTCCACACGAAGACGTATGACACAACGACAACAGTCTCGAACGCGCCGACGTATACAGTTAATCAGCAAAGTCTGACGAACGACGACGGGACGGGGCGCGTCGGCAATGACGTCGTAACGATAACGTATACGGCGAACTTTGCCAATACGAACAACGAAGGTGCGGCGAACGTAAACCTCAGCAATGGTGAACCAACTTTCAAGAAGGTTGAGTATGTTTATAAGCTGGACGATGCGGCTGCGGTGAACTACACACTGGCTGGCGCACCGAATACAACGCCGACATATAGTCAAGTTACTGCGGATGGCAAGACGCTGACATATACGCAGACTGGAAAGAGCAAAATCCTGCAGAAAGAAGTTGAAGTAGGCTTTGTGAACGGTGCCGGGACGTTTAACAAAACCTATGACAAGTCTGCTTCGATTTTCGGAACGGACGGTAAGTTGATTGATGAATCTTACAAGAACGCCGATGATTCACGCAAGATGCTCGCTGACATTCTCAGCCTGACAGGGGTTTATGTTGAAGATGCAAATAATGTTACGTTGGATTTCACTACGGATGGAAAAATACCTACGGCAAACTACGTAGACGCAAATGGAGATGCAGATGCGAATGTTGCGTTCTCCAACGGCGTGGTCACGACAAAGAAAGTCTATATTCAGAACCTGAACCTGACCGGAACGGGCGCAAGCAACTATGTCGTCAAGGCGGTCAAAAAGCAAGGCGATACCGCCGGGGCGAATACGCTGGAAGGCAGCGGCACGATCGCGCAACGTAAGGTCGATGTGGCTATAAACGCCCAGCCTTCGAAAGTATACGATGGAACAAAAGAAGTCGTGGATACGGATGGGACGACGGGCTACGCGGGCAGAACGCTTACGGCTGCCGATGCCTATATCAAAGTTGCGGATGGAGTAAATGACGGCCTTGCACCTGCCAACGAAGGGCTTGGGATTGAAGCCGACACGATAGATGACGTTCAAATTACTGTGGAAAGCGCTCTCTACAGCGACAGGAACGCAGGGACAGGACTCGGCGTGACATACTCGCTAAAATGGGACAACGCAAATTACGATCTGGTACACACGAACATTTCCACGGAGGGTGAAATCAAGAAACGCACGCTGACGCTGAAAGCTGGTGCGACTGCTGACAAGACGTATGACGGCACGACGGCAATCACGGACGCTGCGCTGGAGAGCCTGTTTGAAAACGTAGCCGATCGGGACAAGGGAAAGAAAATGGCCGATATTACGACTACGACCGCTTATGCTTCGCCAGATACGGGAGCGGCTGCCGACAGCGTGACGGGAGCGGAACAGGAAGTGCAGTTCACCTATACGCTGACGGAAGAAAACGATATACGAAAAAATTATCAACTTGATAATACAGGCAGCTACGAAGGGGAGTTTAACGGCACGGGGCATATCAACCGTGCGCCGCTGTTGTTGGTACCTACGCCGGTGACTTATTATCCCGATAATGTTCCGGCGAGCGGGTATGGCGGAACGGTGCAAGGCTTTGCAGGAGAGGATAGTCTTGCGGATGGCTATGCGTTGACCTTCGACCGCGGCGGTAATACTCAAACGGCAGTGGGAAGTTATACTTTGCTCGGCTATGTGAACGGGGTTAATCCGACAGCGGCAGGCGGAAAAGTGTATTACAACAATTTGGTTCATAATACTGTGACCGACACGAATACGCCGACCGGCAATTATTACTTCGTGGAGACGGTTCCGAATCAGGCGTTGACGATTCAGGCACGGCCAGTGGTTCCTGATCCTCCGGGACCAAACCCGCCCGAACCTAACCCGCCGACGCCTGATCCAACACCGGCTCCGACGCCAACGCCAACACCGGCTCCGACGCCTGCTCCTGTTCCAACACCTACTCCTGCTCCGATACCGGCAGTTCCGGCGACTCCGGAGCTTCCGAGGGATGCGGTGGTGATTTCGGATGTGGTGCAGGATGCGACGATTTCGGATCGGAAGTTTACGCCGGACGATTATTCGTACAACCGAATTTCCAAGGACCCGGATGTGTCGCATGTGAACCGGGAGTCTTCGGCTGCGCTCCAGTATTCGGAAAAAGGCGTGAATGTGGACGATGCTTCGAGGTCGGGGCTGGCTTCGCTGGCGGATATCCGGGGCGCGGGCTCGGTTGTGAATCTGGAAGGAGCTTTGATTCGGACGTCGACGTCGAAGGAGCAGCCGGAAGAGGTTGCGGCGGAAGCGGCGCTGCCTTTGGCGGAGACAGGCTCGGATGTAACAATTACGTCGACGTTTGAGGCTGTTTCGGATGTATCGTTGGCGCCGACGTCGGAGACGATTTCGGATACAACATTGACGCCGATTTCCGCCGAGACAGAGGAGAACGATATTTCGAGTATTGATCTGGAGTATGCCGACAATACGCGCAGTTCGCAGTCGATGCTGGAGATTTTGACGAAAGCAAGCAACAATGCCGAGAAGAAGGGGACGTCTATTGTGATCGATACGCAGGACGAGGACGAAGAGGACGAAGAGGAGAAGAAAACGCGCCGTGCGATTTTCGCCGATCGTTCGAATATCGGGATCGAGACGCTTGGCAATGGTGTGAATTTGAACCGGATGATAGGATAAGAAAAAAGTGCTAATCTTGCCTTCCCCTTTGTGGAAGGTGACGCGCGAAGCGCTACGGATGAGGTGTTTAGACGCAGAATTTATCTAAAAATAGCGTCGAATAACCTCACCCACCGCTAAAGCGGTCCCCCCTCCCCATAGGGGAGGGCAAGGAGGAATAAACTATAAGGGGATTATGGGGATGAAGGGAAAATATTTCCGCAGGCTGTCTCTTGGGGTAGCGGCAGCCGTAATGCTCGGCGTATGGACAGGAAACGCGGAGGCGGTTTCGTCTCTTTCAAAGCCGGGCGAGGAGATCGAGAAGGCGCAGCCCGGGGCGGATGCGTCGGTGAAGACGGATTTGCCCGCGATTCCTTCGGAGCAGCAGGAGACTCGATTCACGATTTCCAATGTCCGCTTGGATGCGCAGGAGCTGAAGCTGAACAAGGAGGCTTTGGCGGGGATTCTGTCGGAAAGTGTCGGCGTGGAGACGACGCTTTCTGCTTTTAATCAGACGGTGGACAAGGTGACGGCGTATTGCCGGGCACACGGGTATCCGGCGTCGGCGGCGTATGTGCCCGCGCAGGAGAGCTCGGACGGCACGGTGACGATCAAGGTGATTCCCGGTCGGTACGGCGAGGTGCGGATCGAGAACAACAGCCGTTTGCAGGAGGATGTGATCCGCGGCTTTTTGAAGGGGTTGAAGCCGGGGGAGATTATCCGTACGTCTTCGCTGGAGACGGCTCTGTATTCGATTTCCGATCTTTCCGGGACGAAGGCGATCGGCGTCCTGAGTCCGGGCAAGGATTTCGGGACGAGCGATTTGACGGTGCGTGTGGAGGACGGCAAGAACACGAATACTGTGCTTTACGCGGAGAATTACGGCTCGAAGTCGTCGGGGCGGTACCGTTTCGGATTGCAGGAGAGCTTATACAATGTCGGCGGTACGGGCGGACGCATTAATGTGGGCGCTCTGATTTCCAATGATAATCTGCACAATTATTATGCGAATTATGAGACGTTGGTCGGTCACGGCGGAACGAAGCTTGGCATCGGCTACAGCCGCATGGATTATACTTTAGGCGGCACTTGGCGCGATACGCTTGGCGCGAGCGGCACGGCGGACACGATCAGTGTGTTCGGCAGCCGTCCGATTTATCATTTGGACGATCGAAAGCTGGGATGGCGGTTCGGGTATGATTTCCGATTGCTGAAGGATGAAATGAAGATGTTCCCGGAGTTGAATTCCAAGAAGCATTCGCACAGCGTTCATGTCGGGCTGGAAGGATACAATCGTTGGACGGGTGCGGCGGCGGATTACAATGTGACGCTTACAGCAGGGACGCTGGGGACGGATTCGGATTTTGCGGAACGGCAAGCGGAGGCCGGGGATACGAAGGGCGCGTACTCGAAACTGGAAGCATCGGTGACGGGAGTGCAGGCGCTCGGTCATCAGACGGATGTGATGCTGAAGGTTTCGGGACAGACGGCGTTCAACAATCTGGACAGCTCGGAGGATATGTATCTCGGAGGTGCGAACGGCGTGCGCGCGTATCCGCAGGGCGAGGGCTCCGGCGACGACGGCGTGCTTGGCACGTTGGAGCTGCGGTATCACACGAATTTGCCGGGGCTGACGCTCAGCACGTATTTTGACGCCGGGTGTACACGGGCGTATCATCATAGTGTTGACGGATGGAACAATACGACGACGCTGAAAGGCTGGGGCGTCGGCGTCAGTTACTCAAGACCGAACGATTGGTTTGCGCGATTCGATTATGCGCGCCGTATCGGAGGCTTCGATGGGATGTCGAACGATGCTGCGTCGAAGGATCGTATGTGGTTTATTGTGGGCAAGATTTGGTAAAGGCATTCGCCGCGCTGCGGGAAAACATCCCGACGCGCGGCGATTTTTTCATTGGACGATGATATTTTCCGGTATTTTCCAGAAAGGTATTGACTTATTCATAGTGCGGTGCTATGATGGCAATGTCAGGATATGACATTGATAATTGAATATGGATTGGATTGGGTGTCGAGAGACTTAATAGAAAAGCCGGTTGAAGGCCGGCGCGGTCCCGCCACTGTATCAGGGAGCAACTTTGCAATAGTCCACTGGGGAAAGCCTTGGGAAGGCGCAGAGAAGCGATGAACTGGAGCCAGGAGAACTGCCCGATTGACGATCACCGTTAAAACCTGCGAGGGATGGGGAAGGGGATTGAGAGATCCAAAACGATTGCACGAGGTGCAAGTGTTTTTGTGATTTCATGGTTTCGATTTAAAGCTCTTTTCCTTTGTAGGAAAAGAGCTTTTCGTTTGTCACAAGGTTTTCCCTATGGTTTTGTGTTCGGCTCCATAGGGAAGCACTGCTCATACATTTCATTCATTTTTTTCGGGTCGCTTTGCGGCTCGGGCCGGGGGATGCCCCCGGCCTCCCTCCTCTTTTTTGAAAGAGGGAGGATTGCGAATGTCATAAGGTTTTCTCCATGGTTTCAGCTCTATGGAGAAGCATTGCTCATACATTTTTACCTTCGCCGCTTCTGCGGCGGGCCTCCGAAGTGGATTTTGGAGGCTTCCTTTTTCCAACAATGCCGAGGGGCATAAAATAAAAAAATAGAAAGAGGAGATTTGAAATGAGAAAGTCTTGGAAGAATCTGTTGGCAGCTTCGTTGGCATGCACGACACTAGTCGGGTTTTCGGCGACGGCTTCGGCGGCGTACACGCTGAGCGAGGAGGTCAAGGCTCCGACGCCCGCTTTGAAGCAGGCGGCGCAGATCGGCGTGCTGGTTCATTCAACGCCGGAGCTCCAGGATCTGGAAAACAAGGACGCCATCGTGGTCATGAGTTTTGGCACCACTTTTAAAGAGACGCGCGCGAAGACAATCGAGGCGACGGTTGCGGACATTCAGGCAGCGCATCCGGGTGTCAAGGTTGTGACGGCGTTCACATCCCATATTATCATCGACCGTATCCAGGCGAAGGAAGGCATCAAGTATCCGACGCCGGAGGAAGCGTTGGAGCAGCTCCAGGAAGAAGGTTACACCCGCGTGGCGCTGACTTCGCTGGACGTGATTCCGGGCATGGAATATGCTTATGATACGGCTGTGTTCAATCTCTACAAGAACAATTTCAAGAAGATGACGATGGGCGAGCCGCTGATGTACTGGATGGGTCAGGAAGAGCAGCGCGATGATGTGCTGGATTTCGTCAATGCCTTGAAGTATGAGCTGAAGGATGCGAAGCTGGAGAAGGACGAGGCAGTGCTCTTCATGGCGCACGGCACGCCGCATCCGGCGAACGCTTATTATCCGGTCATCAATAGCCGGTTCCATCTGACGACTCCGCCGATGCGCAATGCTTATGTTTATACGGTCGAGGGCTGGCCCGGATTGACCGAAGCCATTCATCGCCTGAAGAGGAAAGGCTTCAAGAAGGTTCTGCTTGTGCCGATCATGATGGTGGCCGGCGATCATGCTACCAACGATATGGCAGGCGACGAGCCGGATTCCCATAAGTCGATCCTCGAGAAGGAAGGCTTCAAGGTACGCGCATATCTGCACGGTCTCGGCGAGAACCCCGAGATTCGCAAGCTGTATGTTGCACGTGCCAACGAAGCTTGGGATGTACTGCAAGCGAAATAAGATTTTTTGAGAGAGGAGAGAGCTGCCGTCAGAATTTTTTCTGCGGCGGCTCTTTTTGGCACGAAGGACTGGATATGAAACGACAAAGAGCGGAGTATTTGCAGCCGCCCATGCGGATGGCGGGAAGCTTTGGGGAAATCGCAGAACTGGAGTATATGCTGGTCGCGTTTTTTCATTTGCGGATGATTGAGCCTTGGAATCTGGAAACGATCAAGGCGAAGGTCAAGAAACAGGCGGCGGCGTGCCATTTTTCGGACAATCTGGCGGAAGAATGGGAGTTTGACGCCTATGCGGCAGCTTTATACCGAACAGTCTTTGATTTGAAACACAGCCCAATCCGTACGGGGCTCCCGGACGCGCCGCTTTCGGCCGGTGAAGATCGGGTGGAATATTTTTTGCTGCTGGCCCATGAGGGGTACGGATCTTTTGGCGCACTGCTTCGTTTTTTGGCGGCGGAGGCCGGATATACGCCCGAGGAGCTTTGTGAACATCCGGGATTGATGACGGAGGATGAGCAGACGTATGGGCAGTGTTATGACGCTTTGCTCGATCGGTTCCGAGATTTTTTGAAAAGGATGGATGACGAAGATTTTTCCCGTGCATCGGCTATACAGGCAGCGGATGGGCATAAGGACTGTGTAAGATTGACTTCGCTTCTTATGGGCGTTTCGGATGAGGCGACGCGGCTTTCGGCGAGGACGTCGATTTCGACGCGGTGTGTTTGGCCGCGTCGGGTACGGGGGTGTTCCGACGATACGGAGGAGATTCAAAGACGTTTCCGAAGCGAAGCGATGAATCCGCTGTTTATTGAAGGAATGGCGGATTACGGACGGCGCGGCGCGATGGCGTTGGCGGCGTATGTGTCGCGAAGCTGCCAATGGGATGCTCTTTGTCAGGGGCTTGATCATTGGATGTACGAGGCGCTGGCGCAGATGTATGCGCTTCGTCCCGAGGTGCAGCGCTGGATGTACAAGGTGTGTCCGGGAGCTCTCCGTCATTTGACGGGAAGCCTGATCGCGGCGGCGCACAGCTCGCGCTGGCACGCGAGCCTGAAAACACGAATGGAACTTTTGTGGCTGTACCGTTCGTTGGAGAAGCCGCAGAGGGTTCGACACGAGAAGGCAGAAACGGAGAAGAGGCAAGCATAAAAAACGGCGGCACGAAAAGATGTGTCGCCGTTTTTTGTGATAAAATAGCAAGAGAAAGGGGAATATCTATGAATCGTTGGCTGGTCGTGTATTCGTCCGTTACGGGAAATACGAAAAAAATCGCAGAGGCCTTTTGCGAAGAGGTTGGCGGAACGCTTGCACGTGTGGAGGAGGCCAAGGAACCGGAAGGGTACGACGCGGTGGCAATCGGATATTGGCTTTGGCGCGGCGGTCCAGACCCGAAGACGGCGGCGTATCTTTCGCAGCTTTCCGGCGTGAATGTGGCTTTTTTGGAGACGCACGCGGCGGACAACCGGAGCGAGCATTCCGTGACGGCGTTCGCAAGGGCGGCGGCGCGTCTCGGAAAGGATTGCCGTGTGCTGAATGTTTTCGAGTGTCAGGGGCAGGTGCCGGAGGCGGTGCGCGAGAAGCGAGCGAAGCTGGAGGCGGAAAAGCCGGCAGATCCACACGCGAAATCGCAGGGCTGGAAGACTTCCGTTGGCCATCCCGACGAATCCGACGTCGCAGCGGCAAAGGAGTTCGCACTTCGGACGGATAAGAAGCTCAGCTATTTTTTGAAGAAGGATAATGCTTGACGGGAACTTTTCTTTGCATTGACAGTTTTCTTGTCTTTCGTTATGATGTATAGAAGAGTTTGCACATACTGGGAGATGATTTTTAATGAAGGTTTTGATTATCATCGGCAGCGATTCGGATTGGCCGGTCATGAAGCCGGCGGCGGAGACTCTGAAGCAGTTCGGCGTGGAGGCCGAGGTGACGGTGGCTTCGGCGCACCGTACCCCTGCTCGGGTGGAGAAGCTGGTGAAGGAAGCGCCGGAGCGCGGCGTCGGCGTTTTCATCGCGGCGGCCGGCGGCGCGGCGCATTTGGCGGGCGTGGTGGCGAGCCATACGGTTTTGCCCGTGATCGGCGTGCCGATCAATGCGACGCCGCTGAACGGGATGGACGCGCTTTTGGCGACGGTGCAGATGCCGTCGGGCATTCCTGTGGCGACGATGGCTGTCAATGGCGCAAAAAATGCCGCGCTTTTCGCTGTGCAGATTTTGGCGGGACAGGACGCAAGGCTTGCGGAGAAGCTCAAGGAGCATCGGGAAACGCTGGCTAAGGAAGTTGAGAAAAAGGCAGCCTATGTCGCATCCCAGGGTTGAGGGTGTGACACGGGCTGCTTTTTGCACTTTAATTTCTTATAAGTAATGGAGGAAAGAAAAAGGATGGAAAAGAAAGAAGCTCTTTACGAGGGCAAGGCAAAGATCATGTACGCGACGGACAAGGCGGATGAGCTCCTGGTCTATTACAAGGATGACGCGACGGCGGGCAACGGCGCGAAAAAAGGCACGATTGCCGACAAGGGCGTGATGAACAACAAGATGACTGCGTTTTTCTTCGGGCTTCTGGAGAAAGAAGGAATCAAAACACATCTCGTCAAGGTGACGGGAGAGCGTGAGATGCTGGTCAAGAAGATGGATATGGTCCCGCTGGAGGTCATCGTGCGGAATGTGGCGGCAGGCAGCTTTTCTCAGCGCTTTGGCGTTAAGGAAGGTACGCCGCTGAAGATTTCGACGGTGGAGTTTTGCTATAAAAACGACGATCTCGGCGATCCGTTCATGAACAATTACCATATCGCGGCGCTTGGTTTGGCAACGTCGGCGGAAGTCGCCGAGATTGAGAAGCAGGCGCTGAAGGTCAATGATATTTTGAAGGCGTTCCTGAAGGAAAAGAAGGTCGATTTGATCGACTTCAAGCTGGAATTTGGCCGTCTTGACGGAAAGATTGTGCTCGGCGACGAGATTTCGCCGGACAATTGCCGCTTCTGGGACAGCGATACCCATGAGAAGCTGGATAAGGATCGTTTCCGCCGTGATCTCGGCAATGTGGAGGATGCGTACAAGGAAATGCTGCGCCGTTTGACGGGTGAGGAGCGCTGAAATGGCAGCGAAATTGACGTATCGGGACGCGGGCGTCGATATCGACGCGGGAAATCGCTCTGTGCAGCTCATCAAGGACAGCGTGCGGGCGACGTACCGCCCGGAGGTGCTGGGGGATCTTGGCGGATTCGGCGGGCTTTTTGCGTTGGACACTAAAAAGTTCAGGGAGCCGGTATTGGTTTCCGGCACGGACGGCGTCGGCACAAAACTGAAGCTGGCGTTCATGCTGAACAAGCATGATACGGTCGGGCAGGACGCGGTGGCGATGTGCGTCAACGATATTCTTGTGCAAGGCGCGGAGCCGCTGTTCTTCCTCGATTATTTAGCTGTCGGGAAGCTGGATCCGGAGCAGGTGGCGACGGTGGTCAAGGGCGTTGCGGCGGCTTGCAAAGAGTCTGGCTGTGCGCTGATCGGCGGCGAGACGGCGGAGATGAACGGCTTTTATCCGGACGGCGAGTACGATATTGCGGGCTTTGCCGTCGGCGCAGTGGAAAAGTCGGAGATTATCACGGAAAAGCGCGTGCAGGAAGGCGATGTTTTGATAGGATTGCCGTCCAGCGGGCTTCATTCCAACGGGTTTTCCCTTGTGAGAAAGATTGTTTTCGAGGTCAAGGGATTCAAGGGCGACGAGTGCATTCCCGAGCTTGGCGATAAGACGCTGGGGGAGGTTCTACTGACGCCGACGCGGCTTTATCCGCGGGTATGTCTGCCGCTGATTCGCGATTTCCGTTTGCATGGCATGGTGCATATCACAGGCGGCGGGTTTTACGACAATATCCCGCGCGCTTTGCCGGATGGTTTCGGCGTCGAGATCGATACGTCGGTGTGGAAGATGCCGCCGATTTTCAAGCTGCTCCAGGAGTGGGGCGGCGTTGAGTGGCCGGAGATGTACCGCACGTTCAATATGGGCGTCGGCATGATCCTGATGGTCGGATTGGAGGACGCCGACGCGGTGACGGCGGCTCTCGACAAAGCGGGCGAGACGTCGTATCGGATCGGACGCGTGACGCGGAGCGGCGAAGTTGTGCTCAAAGGCGGCGTGTTCCATGAGTAAAGAAATTTTGGGCGTTCTCTGTTCTGGACGCGGAACGAATTTACAGTCAATTATGGCGGCGGTGGACAGCGGGCAGATTCCAGCGCCTGTCGGCGTTGTACTGGCGGACAAGCCCGATGCGAAAGCTTTGGAGCGTGCGGAGAAAGCGGGCATCCCGCATTTTTGTGTGGATCGCAAACAGTACGCGGACAAGCAGGCGTTCGAGGAGGCGCTTGTCGAAAAGCTGCGGGCGCACGGCGTCACACTTGTCATTCTTGCGGGGTTCATGAGGATATTGAGCCCGTATTTCGTGCATGAATTTCCGGGGCGTATCCTGAATATCCATCCGTCGCTTTTGCCGTCTTTTGGCGGAGCTCATGCCCATCGTGATGTGCTGGCTTATGGCGTCAAGGTGTCGGGCTGTACGATTCATTTTGTAGATGAAGGCATGGATTCCGGCCCGATAATTTTGCAGACGGCGGTGCCGGTACTGGACGACGATGACGAGGACACATTGGCGGCGCGGGTACTGGAGCAGGAGCATAAGCTGTACCCAAGGGCGATATCATTGTTTTTAAATGGAAAACTGAAAATCGAAGGACGGAAAGTTCGGATTTTGGAATGAAGTAAGAAAGCCTTTCGGAAGATTAGTTCCGAAAGGCTTTTGTTCATTAAGGAAACACTGATTAAGTCAATTCGTGCATCTGTCGAGGGATTTTTTCGACTGTCTAGGAAAAGCCCTCGAAGGCGTAGCATCGCTACGTCGAGAGAGGCGCGGAGGGACTTATTCAGTGGTTCCTTAAGTCAGCTTCTTGCGCCGCTGCCGTACAGGATGCCATGTACTGTTTCCAAGGTAATTAATGCGTTCAGCGGCTTTGTGATGAAGTCGTTGATATCAAGCTCTTTGATTCGCTTCAGCATCTCTCCGCCTTTTTCCGATGTCATGATCACAATAGGGGTGTGGCTATTTTCACGAATAGCCCAGCACAGGACAATACCATCTGTGTTGAGCGATGTTATGTCAAGCAAGATGAGTGAAATATCATTTTCGTTGAGCACCGCAAGAGCTTTTTCCGCACTCTCGGCTTCCAAGACTCTGACGTTTTTCATTTTGCCAAGAATCTCCCGGACGGTTTCGATGTTTTGGGGATCGTTTTCCACCACTAAAATATTTTTCGTCCCGGAGTCTTTTTGGCGCATCGAATAATCCGTGTCTTCGTCAATCATCTGAAGCATAATATCGGCAATTGCCGGATCGAATTGGGTGCCCTTTCCTTTCTCGATTTCTCTCCGGATGACGTCCTGCGGCAATGCGCGCCTGTAGATTCTGTCGCTCGCCATTGCGTCATAAGCGTCCGCCACCGCAAGGATGCGCGCGACTTCCGGGATGTCCTCTCCTGAAAGGCCGTTTGGGTATCCTTTTCCGTCATAGCGCTCGTGGTGATACTTCGCGCCATAGCTGATGCGCGTGTCGTCGTGGATGTCCCGTAAGATATTATATCCGTTGACCGGATGGATGCGTATGTAATTGAACTCCTCTTCCGTGAGTTTTCCGGGCTTGTTGATGACTGAGATGGGGATGCGGATTTTTCCGACGTCATGGAGCATTCCGGCATAGTAGATTACTTTTTGATCTTCTTCGGACTTGCCCATCCGTTTCGCTATTGCCAGCGCGTAGTCGGCGACGCGGTGCGAATGTCCGCTCGTATAACGGTCTTTCGCGTCTATTGTCGAGGTGAGGGCGTGGATGATGTTCACATTCATGCGGTCCAGGCGTTCCCGGCTCGCTTGCTCCAAGCTCTCCGCAAGGGCTATTTTCCTCGTGGAAATCATGCAAAACACTACGATGATCCCAAATATGAGTGCGGAAAGCAGGACGCCGGCGGCGATTTGCATCCAGAGGTCGTGGAACAGCCGTGTATTGCTCACGACTATGACGACATAGAGGCCGTTTGAAAGCCGCTGGGAAAATACAGTGCATCGTTCTCCGTCAATGTCCGCTTCAAATTCATTTCCGGTGTTTTCGTAAATTTTCGAGAGCATTTGCCCACGCTCACCCGGCCCAAAATAGGATTTTCCTCTTTCTTCCTTGTCGCTGTGGGCGACTACGAGCCCGTTGCCGTCCAGAATGAGTCCATAGCCCATTCCGTTGATGTTCATATTTTCCGTAATTTGCTGTACTTCGTTCAGCACGATGTCAAGCGCGATTACGCTTTCCCCGTCGGAAAGCAGCTGACTGAACGAGACGACGATATCCTTGGTTTGCGCGTCAATGTATGGCGCGGTCATCACCATTTTGTTGCCCGAGTTTTTCGCATCTATGTACCAGCTTCTCTCCGTAGCCACATAGTCCGCAGGGGGAACCCATCCGACGCCGTCGATATATTCGCCGTGCATATATCCGTATATGCCGGTAAAATTTTCATCGAACTGTCTTTGCATGGCGACAGTTTCCGCTTGGATATACCCAAGTATTTCTTTATTGCCGGCGCCTCCCTTCGCCATGAAGTCAACGGATTCCGCCGCAAACCACAGCACATCCCGGCCCTTGTCCATGTAATTCTCGATCATTGTCGCCTGGCTTTTCATGTTGCCGACGCCAAGTTCCTTGATATTCGCCGAGGAACTGCGGAAAAAGGAGGTGAATATATACGCGAGCATAATTGATTGCAGGACAAAAATAACTATGACCGTCAACCAAAAATATTTTGTTTTGGAACCTTTCATCTGATTTCAGTCCTTTGAAACATTCAAATGATATCAGCAATTGCACGGTAAAAGTATATCACAGGCGAGGATTTGCCGCAATAATTGTATATTGTACGCATTTCTTTCTTTGCAGGAACAGGAAAACATGATAAAATGAAAACAAACATATTCCATTGTGGTGCGAATATTTCACAGGAGGCATAGTGATGAAAATCAAGCGAGCACTAATCAGCGTTTCGGACAAGACGGGGGTTGTGGAGTTTGCGAAAAAGCTCAACGCAGCAGGGATCGAGATCGTTTCCACCGGCGGTACGATGCGCGCGCTGAAAGAGGCGGGGATTCCCGTGCTTTATGTCAGCGACGTGACGGGCTTTCCGGAGATCATGGACGGGCGTGTCAAGACGCTGAACCCTTATATCCATGGAGGAATTCTCGCTGTGCGGGACAATCCGACACATCAACAGGCGATGAAGGAGCACAAGATTATCCCGATTGACCTTGTGGCGGTTAATCTTTATCCATTCAAGGAGACAATTGCAAAGCCGGGCGTGACTTTGGCCGAGGCTATCGAGAATATCGACATCGGAGGCCCTGCAATGATCCGTGCGGCGGCAAAGAATTTCAAGTTTGTCACCGTGGTGACGAATCCTGCGCGCTATGACGAGGTGGCGGCGGCGATCCTTTCCGACGGTGCGACCAGCGGGATGCTCCGCATGCAGCTGGCGCAGGAGGCATTCGCACATACGGCGGATTATGACGCGCATATCCAGGCGTATTTGAAGGAACAGATTGAGAAGTAAAGGAGCGACTGCTATGAATATATTGCTGATTGGCAGCGGCGGGCGCGAGCACGCGCTGGCGTGGAAGCTCAGCCAGAGCAAGCATACGGATAAATTGTATGCCGTTCCCGGCAATCCGGGCATCGCAAAATTTGCCGAATGCATTTCGGGGGTTTCGATTGAAGATAATGACGCGATTGTTGCGCTGGCAAAGGAAAAAAATATCGGGCTTGTGGTGGTCGGCCCTGAGGTGCCGCTGGTGAACGGCGTCGTGGACGCGCTTACGACGGCGGGAATCAAGGCGTTCGGCCCGACAAAAGACGCTGCCGAGTTGGAGGGTTCTAAGGTTTACGCGAAGGTCGTTATGCGGCGTTATAAGATTCCAACGGCACGCAGCGAAGTTTTCGGCGACCCATCCCGCGCCCATGTTTATGTCCGGCAGATGCGGCAGCCTTTCGCAATCAAGGCGGACGGTCTTGCGGCGGGCAAAGGCGTGATTTTGACAAAGACGGCAGACGAGGCTGTCGAGGCCATCGATCTTTTAATGAAAGAAAAGGCTTTCGGCGATGCCGGGAATCGCGTCGTCATCGAGGAGTTTATGGAGGGCGAGGAAGCATCGGTATTGGCGTTCACCGACGGCGAGACGATTGTGGCAATGCCGGCATCGCAGGATCACAAGCGGGTGAACGACGGCGATGAGGGACTCAACACCGGAGGCATGGGAGCTTACGCGCCCGCGCCGGTCATTACGCCGGAGCTTTCCGAGCGCGTGATGGAGGAAATCCTGAAACCAACCATTGAGGGAATGAAAAAGGAAGGTCGCCCGTACAAAGGATGCCTGTATGCGGGGCTGATGATTACCGCAAAGGGGCCGAAGGTGGTCGAGTTCAATGCGCGATTCGGCGACCCGGAGACCCAGGTGGTGCTGCCGCTTTTGAAAAGCGATCTCGTCGAGGTCATGCTGGCCTGCGTGGATGGGAAGCTGGCAGAGACGAAAATCGAATGGGCAGACGAGGCAGCGGTTTCCGTGGTAATGGCTTCCGGCGGCTATCCGGGCGATTATGAAAAAGGCAAAATAATCGCGGGTGTCGATGAGGCCGAGAAAAGCGGTGCTTTGGTATTTCACGCGGGCACAGCGGAAAAGGACGGGGCGCTGGTCACGGCGGGAGGACGTGTGCTGAATGTGGTCGGCGTCGCGAAGGATATTCCCGAAGCGGTAAAAAAATCTTACGCGGGCGTCGATAAGATTTCTTTCGACGGCGCGCACTATCGGAAAGATATCGCGCATCGGGCTTTGGAGCGACTGAAATAAAACAGGGAAGAATGAACGGGCGAGAACATTTTTTTGTTCCCGCCCGTTGCATTCGGTTGTTCTGTATGGTATAATCGCTTGCAGTGTGAAAACGCACGCGTGCCGAGCGCCGTGCTGTGCCTTTGTTTTAAGGTGAAGCGGCGGATGAAGTGCGCGGAGGAAAAAACAGGAGGTAGTATCATGGCAGTTATTTCAATGAAGCAGCTTTTAGAGGCGGGCGTCCACTTCGGTCATCAGACGCGCCGTTGGAACCCGAAGATGGCGAAGTACATCTTCACGGAGCGCAACGGTATTTACATCATTGACCTGCAGAAGACGGTCCGCAAGGTCGACGAGGCGTTCAACTTCGTACGCAGCGTCGCTCAGGAAGGCAAGAAGGTGCTGTTCGTCGGTACGAAAAAGCAGGCGCAGGAGGCTGTGAAGGAAGAAGCGACCCGCGCTGGTATGTTCTATGTCAACGAACGTTGGCTCGGCGGTATGCTGACGAATTTCCAGACGATCCAGAAGCGTATCAAGCGTCTGAAGCAGCTTGAGCAGATGGAGCAGGACGGTACGTTCGAGGTGCTGACTAAGAAGGAAGTGCTCGCGC
This sequence comes from uncultured Selenomonadaceae bacterium, assembly GCA_902778455.1. Classification (GTDB taxonomy): domain Bacteria; phylum Bacillota; class Negativicutes; order Selenomonadales; family Selenomonadaceae; genus RUG12372. The sequence continues at coordinate 110,064 of CACYXR010000002.1, forward strand.
TTCGTCACGAGATGGAGAAGCTCGAGAAGTTCCTTGGCGGCATCAAGGAAATGAACCGTTTGCCAGGCGCGCTCTATGTTGTCGATCCTCGCAAGGAACGCATCGCGGTGGCGGAAGCCCGCAAGCTGGGCATTCCTATCGTAGCGATTGTCGACACGAACTGCGATCCGGACGAAATTGATTATGTGATTCCGGGCAACGACGACGCAATCCGCGCAGTCCGCCTCTTGACGAGCCGCATGGCGGACGCCGTCATCGAAGGCAGCCACGGCCAGGACGAGCCGGAGGAAGCGGCGGATAAGGACGCTGAATAAAAAGAAATTTCAGGGGTAAGGGACAAATTATCCCTTACCCTTTTCTTTGCATACTATACAATACATTAAGAAAGAAGGATAAAATATGGCACAGATTACGGCGGCAATGGTTAAAGAGCTCCGCGAGATGACGGGCGCCGGTATGATGGACTGCAAGAAGGCTCTGGCAGAGACGGACGGCGACAAGCAGAAAGCGATTGATTATCTCCGCGAGAAGGGGATTGCAAAGGCCGAGAAGAAGGCCGGACGTATCGCGGCGGAAGGTGCTGTGGGCGCTTATGTCAGTGAGGACGCGAAGGTCGGCGCGGTGGTCGAGATTAACTGTGAGACGGACTTCGTTGCGAAGACGGATAAATTCCACGCAATTGTCGATAAGCTGGCGAAACATATTGCAAACACGAATCCTGCCGATATGGATGCTCTGAACGAAAGCACGCTGGACGGCAAAAAGGTTTCGGAGATTGTATTGGAGGCCATCGCCGAGATTGGCGAAAAGGTTTCGCTTCGCCGTTTCGCGCGCTATGCTTCCGAGAGCGGTCGTGTTACCAGCTACATCCATATGGGTGGTAAGATTGGCGTGCTGGTCGAGCTTTCCGGCGGCGAGGCCGAGCTTGGTAAGGATATCGCGATGCAGATTGCGGCGGCAAATCCGTCCTGCGTCGATCGTTCCGGTCTTGATCCCGCGGCACTTGAGCATGAGCGCGAAGTGTTGACGAAGCAGGCTATCGAGGAGAATAACGCGTTGCCTGAAGGCAAGCGTCGTCCTGAGGCGATCATCGCAAAGATGGTGGACGGGCGTCTTCAGAAGAATTTCTATAAAGAGGCCTGCCTTGTAGAGCAGCCCTTTGTCAAGGATCCGGAGCAGACGGTCGCGAAGGTGCTCGGCAGTGTCGCTGTGAAGCAGTTCGCTCGCTTCCAGCTTGGCGAAGGCATCGAGAAGAAGCAGGAAGATTTTGCGGCGGAGGTTGCTGCACAGATTAAATAAACTGGTGAGGAGAGAACACGAAAACAAATTTCGTGTTCTCTTTTTTCAAATAGAATGCTTCCAATCGGAAAATATGTGTTTCCAATTTTGCCAAAAGGATATATAATAATAGAAATGTTGTGGAACAGGAGGGCTGCTGTTGGGTACGACAAAATACAAGCGTGTTGTATTGAAGCTGTCGGGCGAGTCCTTGGCAGGCGAGCAGGGATTCGGCATCAATCCGGAGGTTGTCGAGGATATCGCGGCACAGATTCAGGCAGTTCGTGCAGAGGGCATTGACTGTGCGGTTGTCGTTGGTGGGGGCAATATTTGGCGCGGACTTGCAGGAAGCGCAAAAGGCATGGATCGCGCGACGGCAGACTATATGGGGATGCTGGCGACGGTGATGAACTGTCTTGCGCTTCAGGACGCTTTGGAAAAGCGAGGAGTGGATTCCAGAGTCCAAAGCGCCATTGATATGCGGCAGGTCGCCGAGCCATACATTCGTCGCAAAGCAATCCGTCACATGGAGAAAGGGCGCGTCGTGATTTTTGCGGCGGGCACCGGAAATCCGTATTTCTCGACGGACACGACGGCGGCGCTTCGCGCGGCGGAGATTGAGGCTGACGTGATCTTGATGGGCAAGAAGAATACGGATGGCGTATACGATTCTGATCCGAACAAGAATCCGAACGCGAAGAAGTTTGACAAGCTCGCCTATATCGAGGTCTTGCAGCGCGGACTTCAGGTCATGGATTCGACGGCGACGAGTCTCTGCATGGATAACAATATCCCCATCGTGGTGTTCAATATCGACGAGCATGAGAATCTCGTTCGCGCGGCGCGCGGAGAGGAAATTGGTACGACAGTCGGAGGGAAGAGAGAATGATTAAAGATATTTTGACCTCCCGTGAGGAAAAGATGCAGAAGACGCTGGAATCCTTGAAGCGTGAATTTGCTTCCCTGCGTGCGGGACGTGCAACGCCGTCACTGCTGGATAAGGTGATGGTGGATTATTATGGGACGCCGACGCCTGTCAATCAAGTGGCAAAGGTGTCTGTGCCAGAGCCGCGCATGATTGTAATCCAGCCGTGGGAAAAGACGATGATGAAAGAGCTGGAAAAAGCGATTTTGAAGTCCGATCTCGGTCTTACGCCGAATTCCGACGGTACAGCGATTCGATTGACGATTCCTCAACTTACGAAGGAGCGCCGTGAGGAATTGAAAAAGACGGTCAACAAGAAGGCCGAGGAAGCAAAGGTTGCACTTCGCAATCTTCGCCGTGATGCAAACGAGGCAATCAAGAAACTCGAAAAGAACAAGGAGATTGCCGAGGATGATTCAAAGAAGGGGCAGGAGGATATGCAGAAACTGGTCGACAAGTATGTGAAACTGGTCGATACGGTGAAAGCTGGTAAGGAAAAGGAAATCATGGAGGTTTGATGACGCCGGATGTCTTGGGACGTTCCGCGGAAGAAGCGTATCGGCTTCTTTCGGATGCGGGTGTGAAGTACACGACGGAGCTGACGCGCCCCACGAGGTATTTTTTTCCCGTGGATGAAGCGAGGCTATATGTGGTTCGAGCAATCAATTGCTCGGATCATTCCTGCCGCCTGACCTTGGCGGCGAAGCAGATAAAATCACGGGAGGAGGTGTAAGACGACATGGCATACAAGATTGGAGACGATTGCATTTCCTGCGGTTCCTGCGCGGCGACTTGCCCGGTCGGAGCTATTTCGGAGGGCGAGAAGCACTACGAGATCGATCCGGAGAAGTGCGTGGAGTGCGGAGCCTGCGCGGCTGGCTGCCCGGTTTCGGCGATTGCCGCTCCTTGATGGGAGAGAATGAGAGGTCCCTCTTGGATTTTGCGAGAGGGACCTGTTTTTCGTTTCGTGCGGAGGGCAGATATGTGGAAAAAACTATTATTGGGTTCCCAGTCCTCCAATGAGGCAGTGGAAAACCCTTTGTATAACGGCATCGATCGTGGAAGATTGCCCGTGCATACGGCTATAATCATGGACGGGAACGGACGCTGGGCTGAAGGGCGCGGGCTGCTTCGGACGGCGGGCCATACGGCGGGCGTGGACGCATTGAAACAGGTTTTGAAGGTCGCTATCGATCTTGAATTGCCGGCGCTTACTGTATACGCGTTTTCGACAGAAAATTGGAAGCGGCCTCATACGGAGGTCGATTTCCTGATGCGGCTTTTCGTGGACTATTTGACGAAAGAGATTGACGAGATGGACGAAGACAATGTGAAGCTTCGTTTTCTCGGCCGTATAGATGAACTTTCGCCTGCTCTAAAGGATTTGGCACAAGTTGCGGTGGAACGGATGAAGGACAACACGGGCGTCTGTTTCAATGTAGCGATGAATTACGGCGGAAAGGATGAGATACTGCGCGCAACGAAGGAAATTGTACGGCGTGCGCAAGCGGGAATACTTTCACCGGAGGATGTGGACGAGAATCTATTTGAGAGCTGTCTCGATACGGAAGGATTGCCGCCCGTCGATTTTCTCATCCGTACCAGCGGCGATATGCGCCTCAGCAATTATCTGCTTTGGCAGGCAGCTTATGCGGAGTTTTGGTTTACGGATACAAACTGGCCGGACTTTACTCCCGCTTGTTTTGTGGAAGCGCTCAAAGATTTCGGGAAACGCAAGCGACGTTTCGGAGGATTAAGGAACCACTGAATAAGTCCCTCCGTGCCTCTGCCGGATCTTTTTCCGACTGCCGTCGTCAAATCCCTCTCGACGTAGCGATGCTACGCCTTCGAGGTCTTTTCCTAGACAGTCGAAAAAATCTCATAAAGATATTATTTTGAGGTGTAGTTTTGGCGATTCGTATAATTTCGGGAATCATCGGAATAGCTATTGCCGCGTTTATCATTCAAACGGGAGGCGCGGCATTCGGTGCTGCGGTGCTCCTGCTGATGCTGGTAGGATGGCATGAGTACGCGCAGGCGTTCCGCCACAAAGATTTGGCGCCGGCATACTGGAGCGGTATGGCGGCAATGTTGTGTTTTTGGGGCGCAGTTTATTTTGGAAGAATCGAGTTTTTATCGGCGGCAGCGACTTTGTTTTCACTTTGGCTGATGCTTGAGGCTGTGCTGTTTTATAAAAAATATTCCGTTCCGCAAGCGCTTGTTTCTGTTGCGGGCGTCATGTATGTAGGGTTGTCTCTTGTGCATTTGCTGCTGCTTCGTTTTTGGAAGGCCTCGGAATTGGTTTCGACGCCTGTCGGTGAGATGGAGACGGGATGCGCATGGCTCTGGATTGCCCTGATCGGCACATGGGCCAGCGATACTTTTGCCTATTTCTCTGGTTTTGCTTTTGGAAAGACAAAACTTTGTGAGACAATCAGTCCAAAGAAAACAAGGGAGGGTTTTTACGGCGGTGTCATCGGGACAGCAGTTTCCGTTGCTGTGCTTGGCCATACGATAGGACATTCCTTGATTTCGATGGCCGTGCTTGGCGTCGTGATTGCACTTGTGGCAACAGTGGGAGATCTTGTGGAGTCGGTGGTGAAGCGGTATACCGGAATCAAGGATTCGGGCGTGCTGATTCCCGGCCACGGCGGAGTGCTTGATCGTTTTGACAGCGCGATGTTTGTGATTCCGTTCGTGTATTATTTCCTGCAGATTATGGAGGGATTTTAAGTGGCGGTGAAACGGCTCTCCATTCTCGGCTCAACCGGCTCGATTGGCACGCAGACACTTGACGTTGTGCGTAGTCATCCCGAGCTTTTTCAAGTCGTTGCGCTTGCGGCGAATACCAGTGACGAAGCTTTGGAACGGCAAATTGAGGAATTTCATCCGGTTGTTGCCGTGCTTGTTGATAAAAAGGCAGCGAAGCTGCTTCGTGAAAGATATCGGGGAAAAACAGAGATATTGAGCAGCGAAGATGGCTTGCATATTGCGGCGACATGCGGCGAGGCTGATACAGTTGTAACCTCGATGGTAGGTTTTGCGGGACTTGCGCCGACGTTGGCGGCCCTCCAAGCCGGAAAGACTATAGCTCTTGCGAATAAAGAAACACTGGTAGTCGCGGGCGAGCTTGTGATGACACTGGCAAAGGAAAAGGGCGTTTCCATCCTGCCTGTGGACAGCGAGCACTGCGCACTTTTTCAATGCTTGCAGGGCGAGCGTCGCGATGCAGTGGAGCGTCTAATTTTGACGGCTTCAGGCGGACCGTTTCGGGGCAAATCAACGGAAGACTTGAAATCGGTCACGGTGGCAGATTGCCTGAAACATCCGACTTGGTCGATGGGCAAGAAGATTACCGTCGATTCGGCGACTTTAGTCAACAAGGGGCTGGAAATCATTGAGGCGCATTGGCTGTACGATGTGCCTTATGAGAACATCGAGGTTGCCGTGCATCCGCAGAGCATCGTACATTCGATGGTGGAATTCCGTGACGGTGCGGTGATGGCGCAGCTTGGGCTGCCCGATATGCGCCTGCCGATTCAATATGCACTGACTTATCCTTCACGAGAGCCTGCGAATTTCGGGCGAATGGATTTTAAGACGCGGATGAGTCTTTCCTTTGAGCCGCCGGATATGAAAACATTTCGCGGTCTTGCGCTTGCTTACGAATCGGGCAAAGCAGGCGGCATAATGCCTTGTGTGCTGAACGGGGCGAACGAGGAGGCAGTTGCAGCTTTCCTCGCCGGACGTATCGGTTTTTTGGATATTTACGATTGTATCGAGCGAGCGCTAGGTGAGCAGGAAAATGTTTCGCAGCCTTCATTTGAGACGCTTTGCGAAGCGGATGCGCGCGCACGGGCTTTTGTGCGCGGTTTTTGGGAGCATAAAGAGGTGTAATCATGGGATTGACGATTCTGGCGTCAGTTTTCGTTTTCGGCTTGCTTGTGCTTTTTCATGAGTTTGGGCATTTCGTCATGGCAAAAGCGACGGGTATGCGCGTAGATGAGTTTGCCATCGGTTTTGGGCCGAAAATTGTCAGCAAGCAGATCGGTGAAACGATCTATTCTATCCGTTGTGTCCCTTTGGGGGGATTCAATGATATTGCCGGTATGGTTCCTGCGGAAAATGACGCGGGAGAAAGAGGCTATTGCGAAAAGTCGGTCTGGAAGCGGATGCTGGTTATCGTGGCGGGGCCGCTGATGAATTTTTTGCTTCCGATTGTAATCTTTTTCCTGATTTTCATGATTGTGGGGGTCAGCTCGCCTTCAACTCGTCCGGAACTGGGCGAGGTCATGCCGGATCAGCCGGCGGCGATGGCGGGACTCAAAAAAGGCGATCGAATTGACGCGATCAACGATGAACCTGTCCATGAGTGGGATGATATTGTGCGTATTGTGCGCGGAGCGAACGGAAGCCCGATGAAGGTTTTCTATCATCGGGGCAATGAAGCTCGGCAAGCGACGGTCATTCCTGTTCATGACAAACAGGAGAATCGCATGATGATTGGTGTTATGGGAGCTCTGGACACCAGACAGCCCGGCGTAATAGAAGCGGCGGAGACAGCAATTTGGAAAACCGGTTATGTAATATATCATATGATTGAAGGGCTCGTGCAAATTTTCACCGGGGAGGCTGCAGCAGAATTGGCAGGACCTTTGGGGGTTATGCAGATGACCGGTACGGTGGCGAAGCTTGGCTTTACCGCATTGATGAACTTTGCCGCATTACTAAGCTTGAACCTTGGAATAATCAATCTGTTGCCTGTTCCAGCACTGGACGGCGGCCATTTCGTAACACTGCTCCTTGAGGCAGTACGCGGGAAACCGTTGGGCGAGAAAGCGCTACATTATACGCAAATGGCTGGAATCACGGTATTGGTGGCGTTGATGCTTTTCGCGACAAAAAATGACATCGTGCGTATATTTTTCGGGGGCTGATAATATGGAGCGGAAAAAAACACGGCAGATCCATATCGGCTCGGTAGCTGTCGGCGGCGGCGCGCCTGTTTCCGTGCAATCGATGACTAATACAAAAACGGCTGATATTCCCTCGACAGTTGCGCAAATTCACGCTCTGACAGACGCGGGGTGTGACATAGTACGTTTGGCTGTACCGGATATGGACGCAGCGAAGGCTCTGGGAGATATTATTCGTACCGTGGATGTTCCATTGGTCGCCGATATTCATTTTGATTATCGTCTGGCACTGGAGGCAATTCATCAAGGCATAATGGCACTTCGCCTGAATCCCGGCAATATAGGCGGTGAGGATCGAGTCAGGGCTGTGGTGCGCGAGGCGAAGGCAGCGGGCATTCCCATCCGTATCGGCGTAAATGGCGGTTCCCTGGACAAAAAGCTTCTGGAGAAATATGGACGCGTCACCGCAGAGGCGCTTGTTGAGTCTGCGATGGAGCATATCCACATTCTTGAAGCATTAGATTTTTATGATATGAAAATATCATTGAAAGCCCATGACGTACCGCTGACGCTGGCGGCTTACCGTTTAATGAGCGAAACGGTTGAATACCCACTTCATCTTGGTATTACCGAGGCGGGGACTCCGACCACGGGGATGATAAAATCCGCTGTTGGCATTGGCGCTTTGCTCGCCGAGGGAATCGGTGATACCATCCGTGTTTCCTTGACCGGCGATCCTGTAGTTGAGGTGCGCGTGGCAAATGAGATTTTGAAATCGCTTGGCATGCGCGAATACGGACCGACGATGATTTCCTGTCCGACCTGCGGACGCACGTCCATCGATCTTCCAACAATCGCCGCCGAAGTCGAAAAAAAACTGAAAGACATAAGAGAGCCTATTACTGTCGCGGTTATGGGATGCGTAGTCAACGGTCCCGGCGAGGCGCGGGAAGCGGATGTCGGAATCGCGGGAGGAAAGGGGGAAGGGCTCGTCTTCCGCAAGGGCGAGATTTTGCGGAAGGTGCCGGAAGCGGACCTTGTCAGTGAATTGTTCAAGGAGATTGACGTGCTGCTTGACGAACGGCGAGCAAATTAGCCTTCCCCGTTGGTGAATGTGGCAGCCGAAGCTACACGAATGAGGTTTTGTCGTCATCTTAACGTTAAGGAACCACTGAATAAGTCCCTCCGCGCCTCTGCCGGGTCTTTTTCCGCCTGTCGTCGTCAAATCCCTCTCGACGTAGCGATGCTACGCCTTCGAGAAAAAATCTCACCTGCCGCTTAAGCGGTCCCGAAACAGTCTGCTGGACTGTTTTTCACTATAGGAAATGGCAAGATTCATAGAGGAGGAAATCACATTGCGTACATCACAGCTTTATGCGCCGACGCTTCGGGAAGTTCCGGCGGAGGCCGAGGTCACCAGCCACAAACTTATGCTCAGGGCGGGCATGATCCGAAAGGCCGCCGGCGGGCTTTATACTTATCTGCCATTGGCATGGCGAACAATCAAGAAAATCGAGCAGATCATCCGTGAGGAAATGGATGCTGCGGGCGGACAGGAAATTGCTATGCCGATTGTCCAGCCTTCGGAGCTTTGGAAAGAAACTGGGCGCTGGGAGGTTTACGGCGATGAGATGTTCCGCGTCAATGATCGTCACGGGAGAGAGTTTTGCCTCGGACCGACGCACGAAGAAATGGTGACGTCCATTGTGCGGGATGAGGTGCGTTCTTATAAGCAGCTTCCGCTGATGCTTTACCAAATCCAGAACAAGTACAGGGACGAGATTCGTCCGCGTTTTGGACTGATGCGCGGACGAGAGTTCATCATGAAGGATCTTTATTCATTTGATAAGGATGAAGAGGGGATGCGCGTCTCTTACAAAAAAATGTACGATGCGTATACGAATGTCTTTACTCGCTGCGGACTGACTTTCCGCCCTGTCGAAGCAGACAACGGCGCCATCGGCGGAGGCGGTTCCCATGAGTTCACAGTGCTGGCGGACGCCGGTGAGTCGAACATCGCTTATTGTGAGAAATGCGACTATGCGGCCAGCGACGAGAAAGCGGAGCTGAAGACAATTCGTGCCGAGGGTGAAGAATTGTTGCCGTTGGAAAAAGTCGCTACGCCGGGAACAAAAACAATCGCATTGGTGGCCGACTATTTAAAAGTTCCGGTGGAAAAGACTATCAAGGCTGTCGCTTATCAAAATGAAAAGGACGAGGTTATTCTTGTTTTTGTCCGCGGTGACCATGAGGTCAACGAAGTTAAGGTGCTGAATGCCGTCGGCGCTATTGCTCTTCGCATGGCGGACGAGACAGCGATTCGTAACATCGGCGGAGAGCCTGGCTTTATGAGTCCCATTGGAGTCAAGAAGGGAACGAAAATCGTTGTTGACGCGACAGTGATGGAAATGCAGAATGCAGTCGCGGGAGCCAATGAGGTTGACGTTCATTATAAAAATGTTACGCCGAAGCGCGATTTCGGTGAGCCGATTATCGCCGATCTCAGACTTGTGCAGGAAGGCGATCCGTGCCCGCATTGCGGTGCACCGCTGAAAATGACGCGCGGTATTGAGGCAGGGCAAGTTTTTATGCTCGGCACGAAATACAGCGAAGCGCTCCATGCAACTTTCCTGGACGAAAGCGGCAAGGAAAAGCCGTTGGTCATGGGGTGTTACGGTATCGGCGTCGGCAGGACGATGGCAGCGGCCATTGAACAAAACAATGACAAAGACGGTATTATCTGGCCGCGGGCTATCGCACCGTTTGAAGTGGTGGTTGTGCCCGTCAACGCGAAAGTGCCGGAACAGCTTGAATTGGCGGAAAAGATTTACGGCGAATTGAAAACGGCGGGTGTTGATGTATTACTGGATGACAGGAAGGAACGCGCAGGCGTCAAGTTTAAGGATTGCGATCTAATCGGCTATCCGATTCGCGTCACTGTCGGTCCGAAGGCTGTTGAGGAAGGTTTAATTGAGCTTCGCATCAGAAAATCCGGTGATACGTTTAACGAGACTCAGAATAATTATCTCGCAAAAGTTCAAGAGCTATTGGGAAATCTATAAAACGATACCGTTTCGACGATTGCCGTTGCACAAGGGAGTCAATGTTCACATCGAACATTGGCTCTTTTTTTGCGATTTGCCTTTTTGTGGCATTCGTAATAAAATAAAGTGGCATATGAAATTTTGGCAATTATTTCGGAAATAATATTTTTCCGTTTAGGAGGCAGTTATGGAGGAGAAAATCGCACGACTGAAACAGGCGGCGGCGGATAAAATCCGACAGCATGCGGATACGCTTTCTGCGCTGAATGATATCCGCGTGGAATTTTTGGGAAAGAAGGGCGAGTTTACAACACTTTTACGCGGCCTAAAGGAGCTGGCACAAGAAGAGCGCCCGAGGATTGGCCAGATTGTCAACGAGGCACGAGGGCAGATTGAAGCGCTTTTGGAGAAAAAGAAGGAGGAACTCCACGTTCGCGACATGGAAGAAAAGCTCGCGAACGAAAAGCTGGATGTGACGCTGCCGGGCCGACATCAATGGCGTGGGCATCTTCATCCTTTGACGCTGACACTTGACCGGATTAAGGCGATCTTTATGGATATGGGCTTTACGGTCGAGGAAGGGCCCGAAATCGAGCGTGATTATTTCAATTTTGAGGCATTGAATCTGCCGAAAGACCATCCGGCACGAGATATGCAGGATTCTTTCTATATTACCGAGGAAATATTAATGCGTACGCAAACGTCACCTGTGCAAGCGCGTACGATGCAGGCTCACGAACCCAATACGCCAATTCGTATGATTGCGCCGGGACGAGTCTATCGCCGCGACGATTACGATGCAACTCATTCACCGATGTTTACACAGGTTGAAGGGCTTGTGATTGACAAGGGCGTGCGTTTTTCCGACCTTAAAGGGACGCTGGAGTTGTTTTTGCATCGGATTTTCAATGATAATATCGGTGTACGGTTTCGTCCGAGCTTTTTCCCGTTTACCGAACCCAGTGCGGAAGTTGATATTTCCTGTGTAATGTGTCACGGAAAAGGTTGCCGTGTCTGCAAGGGCACGGGGTGGCTGGAAATCCTTGGTGCAGGTATGGTACATCCGCATGTGCTGGAAATGAGCGGTTACGATCCGAAGCAGGTCACAGGCTTTGCGTTTGGTCTCGGGGTAGAGCGTATCGCAATGCTGTCTTATGGGATCGACGATCTTCGCTTGTTCTACGACAACGATCTGCGCTTCTTGCGCCAGTTTGAATAACGGAAGAGCATTTGACGACAGAAGGAGAAAGCTTATATGCAGGTATCAATTCAATGGCTGAAGGATTATATTGATTTTGACGAAACGCCGGAACAGCTCGCGGATAAATTGACGATGGCGGGCATCCCTGTGGAAAATGTCGTTCGTGCGGACGCGGGATTGGACAAGGTGGTGACTGGAAAACTTACGGAAGTCGTGCCGCATCCCGATTCCGATCATTTACAAGTCTGCACGGTGGATGTAGGTGAAAAAGAGCCGCTGACCATTGTGACCGGCGCGCCGAATGTTAAGCAGGGGCAGGTGGTTCCTGTGGCGCTGGTAGGCGCACATCTGCCAAACGGGCAGAAAATTTCAAAGGGAAAACTGCGCGGAGTGCCTTCGATGGGTATGCTCTGTTCGGCGGACGAGTTGAAAATGGAGCTTGCGAATTTGCCGGAAGAACAAAAGACAGGCATTTATATTCTGCCCGACGATACTCCGGTCGGGCAACCCGCAGCGAAAGCTCTCGGCCTTGACGATTGCGTGCTGGAGTTCGAATTGACCGCGAACCGGGGCGATTGTTTCAGTGTTTTCGGCATCGTGCGGGAAATTTCCGTATTGACAGGAAAGCAGCCGCATTGGCCTGAGATTGTTGCAAAGGAAGACGACGAGGCCATAGCGCAGGATATGGTGAAAATCAACATCGACGCGCCTGACCTTTGCTCGCGTTTTTCCGCTCGTGTGCTGAAAAACGTGAAAATCGGCCCGTCGCCGGAATGGATGCAGAAGCGGCTGGAGGGAGCAGGCATTCGCGCTATCAACAACGTCGTCGATGTAACGAATTTCGTGATGGTAGAGCTTGGCCAGCCGATGCACGCTTACGATTACGACGAGGTCAAAGGGCATTCGTTGACGGCGCGTCGTGCCGAAGAAGGGGAAAATGTTCACACGCTTGATGATTCTTCGCGGCTTGCGAAGGGCGGCGAACTGGTGATTGCCGATGCGGAAAAGCCGGCAGGGCTTGCAGGCGTCATGGGTGGACTGGAAACGGAGATCACGGAAAAGACGACGACGGTCGTATTGGAGGCGGCGTCCTTTAACGGACCTTCGATTCGCCGGACTTCCCGTTCAATCGGGCTTCACTCTGAGGCATCGGGTCGTTTCGAGCGCGGCGTGGATACGACAGGGACGGTTCGTGCCCTTGATCGAGCGGCGCAGCTGCTTTCGGAAATGGGTGCATGCACGGTGACGAAAGGCGTCGTCGATGTGTATCCCGTCAAAAAGGATGCTGTGACCGTGGCGTTCACGGCGGCGGAGGTCAATGGGCGACTTGGAACGGAAATTCCCGGTGTAAAAATGAAAGAAATCCTTGAAAATCTTGGATTTGTTGTCGAGAACTCTGGAACGGATGCGTACAGGCTGACTGTTCCATCTTGGCGTGGTGATGTGTCCTGCATGGAAGATATTTCCGAGGAAGTCGCTCGCATTTACGGCTTTGATAATATTTCATCCACGACGCCGCAAGGCGCGGTCATGGAAGCTCGGCAGAGTGCACGGCAGGCGTTTTCGGACAAGATTCGTCATGTTTTGGTGTCTCTTGGCATGGATGAGGCGCGTTCCTTTGCATTCACGCATCCGTCGCTTTTTGACAAACTGAATGTGCCGGAAGACAACGTACTCCGCTGTGCAATTCCTATTATGAATCCGCTGACGGATGAATATCCGTTGGTACGTACAACGCTTTTGACGAATCTCATGGAAAACGCCGTTCGTAATTTTTCACGTAAAAACGAGGATATTCGGCTCTTTGAGATTGCTCCTGTTTTTTTGCCAAAAGCGTTGCCGGTGACAGAGCAACCGGATGAGGTCCTGAAATTGGAAGGCCTTTTGACCGGCCGGCGGGAGCCTGTGGGCTGGGGACAGGATGGCGCACTGCTTGATTTTTACGATGCAAAGGGGGTAGTAGAGCAACTTTTTGAGGCTCTCTCCATTTCGCGTTACACTGTCGAGCCGGGCGAGCATTTCGCTTTGCATCCGGGCAAGACAGCGGTATTCAAGAAAGGGAGGGATGTGCTCGCGGTGGTCGGAGAAGTCCATCCGGCTGTGCAGGAGGCTTTTGGCGTCACGAAAAAGATGTATATTTTTGAGATGGATGTGGCGACGCTCCTCTCGAATGCATCGAAGACTTTCACGTCACAGCAGCTTCCCAAATATCCGGGGATTGCCCGTGACCTTGCCCTGATTGTTTCTGAGGGGACGGCTGCAACGGATGTGGAACGTGTTATCAAGAAAAACGCCGGACCGTATTTCAAGGATGTTACATTGTTTGATCTTTACACGGGTAAACAAATCGGAGAAGGGAAAAAGAGCCTTGCTTTTGCACTGCGGTTCCAGTCCGGTGAAAAGACGTTGACGGACGAGGAAGTCGATATGGCAGTGAAGAAGATTATCGAGGCGGCGGGGAAGGAATTTGGCGCAGAGCTTCGTATGTAAATAAGGGGCGATAATATGGACCAAAAAGTTGTCGTTGAAATTTTTGGCGAAAAATTTTCGCTGAAGACCGACCAGAACCCAGAATATCTCCAGAAACTGGCGTCCGTTGTCGACAAGGAAATGCGCACGGTTTCGCGGCAGGTAAACAATCTTGCTCCTGTGCGCATTGGAGTCCTTGCCGCTCTGAAGCTTGCCGATGAGTACTTCCAGCTCAAGAAGGATTTCGATGAAATGGCGGAATTGGCGAGAAAAAGATAGGGATGTTGCCGATAGGAGGAATTCATGCTATAGTGTAGTAGGATTCGGTTGTATACAATGTGCGGGGGGATCGCATGTTCAATTTTCAACGCAAAAATACGGAGTTTTTCGATCACTTTGTCGAGAGCGCCAAATGCTTTTACCGAGGAGCATTGATGCTCGACGAGGTCATGCTTGATTATACGCAGGCAGCGGACAAGATGAAGGCAATTATCGATCTGGAGCATGAGGCGGATGCGGTGAATGACCAAATTATCGATGAACTGAACCAGACGTTTATCACGCCGATTGACCGCGAAGATATTTTTGCATTGGCCAATGGCCTTGATGACGGCGTCGATTATTTGCAGACAACGTTACAGAGGATTGTCATTTATCGGACGGGCGCGGCTAAGGCCGGAGTCGTTTCGATGACGAAGCTGCTTTTGGAATCGACAAGTGAATTGATTAAGGCATTTGAGTATTTAAAGGATATCAAGAAAAACAGGGAGCTCATATTGGAGGCCACACATAAGATAGGCAGGCTGGAAAGCGAAGGGGATCGCGTCTATCGTCAGGAAATTGCGTTCCTTTTCGACAATGTGAAGGATCCGATTGAGTTGATTAAGTGGAAGGATATTCTGGAAAATCTGGAGGACACGCTCGATCATTGCGAAGACGTTTCGGATATGATTCGCGGCGTGGTCATGAAATATGCCTGAACTTCAGTATATGATTTTTACGGTCATTGGGCTTGCGCTGATTTTCGACTTTATCAACGGCTTTCACGACACAGCGAATGCAATCGCGACCTCCGTTTCGACACGGGCGATTTCGCCGAGGAATGCGATTATGATGGCGGCTGTCTTGAATTTTCTCGGTGCCATGTATTCGACGGGTGTTGCGAAGACCATCGGAAGTGATATCGTCAGCAGCGCAATCCATGTGGATGAGCATGTATTGATTGCGGCTTTGGTCAGCGCTGTTTTTTGGAATCTTTTCACTTGGAAGTTGGCGTTACCGTCCAGTTCGTCTCACGCGATGGTGGGTGGAATCATCGGTGCGGTACTCGTTTCTGCAGGCGTCATAGGGCTGAATCTTGTCGGCATTGGGAAAATTATTCTTTCTTTGATTTTATCGCCGTTGATTGCCATCATTACAGGCTATCTTGTGATGCATCTTTTGTATTTTCTGTTCGGGCAATGTACGCCTTATATCGTCAACGGACGTTTTAAGAAAATGCAGCTCGTTTCTGCGGCGATGATGGCGTTTTCCCATGGCTCAAACGATGCACAAAAGTCAATGGGTATTATTACGCTGGCTCTTCTTTCCGGCGGCTATATCGATGTGTTCGAAGTTCCGACAATCGTAAAGATTTTGGCGGCGACAGCGATGGCTATCGGTACGGCGATGGGTGGATGGAGCATCATCAAGACTATCGGCGGCAAAATTTTCAAGCTGGAGCCAATCAGCGGTTTTGCGGCGGATCTCAATTCTTCGCTCGTCATTTTTTCGGCAACAGTGCTTCATCTTCCGGTCAGTACGACGCATGTCGTTTCCGGTTCGATTATGGGCGTTGGCACGGCAAAGCGAATTCGTGCGGTACGCTGGGGCGTCGCACAGCAAATGCTGGTCGCATGGGTGCTTACCATACCGTGCACGGCATTGATTGGTTCGTTGGTCTATCAGATTACGCTTTGGATTTTTTGAGTAGAATGAGGTGGTTTGGCTTGGAAGGGCGAAGGCTTTTCCGGGCTTTTTTGTTTTCATGGATAGGAGGAATATAAGGATATGGGCGAAAAGGAAGCGACGAAAAAAACGCTGCGGGAGCTTTCGAAGGGACAGGCGCCGAAAAATGATTTGATTGTCGCTGCACAGGTCGGCGGGGAAATCCGTGGGATGGACGAAACCGTGGGAAAAGAAGAGCGCCCCGTCTGGGTCAAGTTGTCGAGCCCTTCCGGGGAACGTATTTACCGGCGCTCTGTCTTGTTCTTGACGATTGTCGCGATACAGGAGCTTTACGGCGCAGCAGATACGGAACTGATTGTGCGCGCATCGCTGAACGGCGCACTTTATTGCGACTTGGAAATTCCGGGGGGCGTGACGGACGGAGCGATTTCAGCAATTGAGGTACAGATGCGCGCGATCATTGCCGAAGACCGCGAGATAGGACACCGCGTCGTGCCGAAGGAGGAGGCTGTGCGCCGGTTCAAGGACGCACGGCAGATTCCGAAGGCGAATCTTTTGAATGGGCTGCCGGAAGAGGAGATTGTACTCTGCACTTGCGGTGATCATTATGACGATTTGTACGGGGTTATGCTGGACAGGACCGGCGAACTTGGTTGCTTTGATTTGATGCGTTCCGGAAACGGTATTTTGCTTCGGACTCCTCGGGGCGGCATGGGCCTGGCGCTTTCCAAGCCGGTAAAACAGCCGAAATTCACGCAGACACTGAAAGAGTCGAAGCAGTGGGCGAAAATCCTGCATTGTGAATATCTGCCAGATTTGAACCGTTGTATCCAGTTCGGGAATACAGGCAATCTTATCCGTGTTTCCGAAGCGCTTCACGAGAAAAAGATTGCAGAGATTGCCGACCGGATTGCGGCAGGCATCAAAAAAGCGCGTCTTGTAATGATTGCCGGGCCGTCATCTTCAGGAAAGACATCTTTTGCTCAACGGCTCAAGGTGCAGCTTCGCGTAAACGGGTTGGAGCCTGTTTCGATTTCCATGGACGACTATTTCGTGAACCGGGCGGAGACGCCGCTGACGCCTGAAGGCGCTTATGATTATGAATCACTGCATGCATTGAACATAGAGCTTTTCAATAAAGACCTCGTTTCGTTGATGCAGGGCAAGGAAGTCGCTCTGCCTCGTTATGATTTCATTACGGGAGAGCGAAATGATGGGGCTGGTCCGCATCTTTCCATTGCACCGGATCAGCCAATCATCGTCGAGGGAATTCACGGACTGAATGAGGAACTGACGCACGCTGTTCCCCGTGATGAAAAATTCAAGATTTACGTCAGTGCGTTGACCCAACTTAACATTGATATGCACAACCGTATTCCGACAACCGACGCGCGTTTTGTGCGCCGCCTTGTGCGCGATTATCAGTTCCGCGCGTCCAGTGCACTGAAGACGCTGCGCCAATGGCCGGATGTGCGGAAGGGGGAAGATAAGAATATTTTCCCGTATCAAGAGGATGCCGACGCCGTTTTCAATTCTGCGCTAATTTACGAATTAGCCGTTTTGAAGAAATACGCGGTGCCGTTGCTTTCAGCAGTGAAGCCCAGCGAGGATGGCTACGCGATAGCGCAGAGCATCCTACGTTTCCTGCTATTTTTTGGCAGTATCGATGATGAGAGCGACATTCCGAACAACTCCATTCTGCGTGAATTTATCGGGAAATCCTGTTTCTTTAACAGCAGCGGGGAACTGAAAGAGCAGTGAAGGGACGGCATTATGAAAAGAGTGCGGATTGTCGTGATGCGGAAAGTATGCCACCAAGACTTGATTGACAAATATGAAAATCCGATTGAACATGCCTGTGATATGGAAGAGGGGCAGGTTTTTGTCGCCGACGGATGGAAACGGCCCGAAGGCTTTTGTGAAAGCGCATGGAGTAATCTGTCACCGTTCGTCATGGCACTTTCCTATGGTGCGGAGGATTTCTATGACGGTTGGATGAAAAATAAAAAGTCGGCGATGATTTCCTGTAATGACGGCTTCCGCCCAGTGAGCTTTTTGTTGGAAGCGATGGATGAAGATGCGGGATAATAAGATTTTCCTGGGAAAATGTGTGGAGGATAGGAAAGAAAAACGAAATAATGCTTGACAATTTCACGGGAGTCATGTAATATAATCAATGGCTCCTTCGTCAAGTGGTTAAGACACCGCCCTCTCACGGCGGGTTCAGGGGTTCGAATCCCCTAGGAGTCACCAATATAAAAGCTAAACCCGAAGCATGGCTTCGGGTTTTTTCAATGCAATTGTTTCAAGAGAATGGATTTTGTGAAATTTTCTTTGACCTTTTCGTTGTTGCTCCTTTCCTGCGGGCATCTTTTTTGGTATACTTGTTCATGTGATACTTCAATATGATAAAGGAAGATAGTGAATGGAGAAACTGACAGAAACTGTTCTTTCTATTATGGCGGGATCGAAAATTACGCTGGAAATTTTTGTCCTTACGCTGGCGATGTCCTTACCGCTTGGTTTTTTTGTGGCGCTTATGCGCCTTTCCAGCGTTCGCCCGTTGGCGATTATAATGGATGTTTATATTTGGATTATGCGTGGTTCGCCGTTGATGCTCCAGCTTCTTTTTGTATATTTCGCACTTCCGATGGTGGGCGTGCGTTTTTCGGATATCTCAGCAGCACTTTTGGCCTTTACCTTGAATTATGCGGCTTATTTTGCCGAGATTTTTCGGGCAGGCATCCAATCTATTCCCCGCGGGCAGTATGAGGCTGCGAAGACATTGGGGTTGACTTATGCGCAGACGATGCAGCGGATTATCTTGCCGCAAATGATTCATCGGACACTTCCGCCCATCAGCAACGAAACCATCAACCTCGTCAAGGATACGTCCCTGATCTATATCCTCGCAATGAATGATCTTTTGCGAGTAGCGCGTACCATTGTGCAGCGAGATTTCGACATGACTGCCTTTTTCATTGCAGGGCTGTTTTATCTTGTGATGACTGCAGTACTGACGGCAATTTTCAAACGGATGGAGGCGTATTATGGAAAATACGACGAATAAAGCGGAGTATATGATACGCGCCCGGGGCATTTTTAAATCCTTTCAGGACAATGAGGTCCTGAAAGGGATTTCTTTGGATGTCTGTCAGGGTGAAGTGCTTTCCATTATCGGACCGTCCGGATCGGGAAAAAGTACATTGCTTCGTTGCCTGAATCATTTGGAGACGATTGACAAAGGCTCAATTGAAGTAAAAGGTGAATTTCTTGTAAAAAACGACACTTCCGGACGGGCAGTGTACGCGCCCAAGCATGAAATGCGCAAAATGCTTAGCTGCATGGGCATGGTATTTCAGCAATTCAATTTGTTCCCGCATATGACCGTCCTGGAAAACTTACTTGAAGCGCCGATACAGGTCAAGCGGCAGACGCGCGAGGAAATCCAGCCCGTGGCAGAAGAACTTTTGCGTAAGGTTGGGTTATACGAGAAACGGGATGCTTATCCGTCCCGGCTTTCCGGCGGGCAGCAGCAACGCGTGGCGATTGCACGAGCGTTGGCGATGAAGCCTGATATCATGCTTTTTGATGAGCCGACATCGGCTCTCGACCCGGAGCTGACGGTTGAGGTGTTGAAAACGATGCGCGGGTTGGCGGCGGAGCGTATGACTATGGTGGTCGTGACGCATGAAATGACATTTGCACGCGACGTTTCTAACCATGTTATATTCATGGCAGATGGGCTTATCATCGAGCAGGGTCATCCTGTCGATATTTTTGGATGCCCTAAGGAAGAACGGACACGTTTATTCCTTGGAAATTTGCTCCACTAACTTAAACAGACAGTATAAAACCCCACGTTTAAAGGATTTTATTCCTAAACGTGGGGTTTTTTCTTTATTTTGCGTATTCGCCTCGAATATCCTCCTTCGGAGGCGCAATCGGGTAGTTTCCGCTGAAGCAGGCGGTGCATATCGGCAGACCGCCAACCATTTCCGAAAGACGGGAAAGGTTCAGGTATCCGAGGGAGTCTGCTCCAATCTCACGGCGGATATCGTCGATGGTTTTGTCATGGGCAATCAGATGATCTTCCGACGGGATGTCGATGCCAAAATAGCAAGGGTGCAAGAAAGGCGGCGCCGAGACGCACATATGGACTTCAGTAGCTCCTGCTTCGCGCAGCATATTTACAATCTGGTTGCTGGTGGTACCGCGTACGATGGAGTCGTCGATCATCAGAATCCGCTTGCCCTCGACAACTTCCTTCAGTACGTTTAGCTTGACATGAACACTGCGTTCGCGACTTGATTGCTTCGGGCTTATAAAGGTACGGCCAACATAGGTGTTTTTCGTGAATGCAATGCCGTAGGGAATACCGGATTCCAGCGCGTAGCCTAGAGCGGCCATATTTCCGGATTCTGGCACGCCAACGACGAGATCGGCATCCACGGGATGATCCTTCGCAAGGCATCGGCCTGCAATCATGCGCGCGTTTACGACGCTGACTTTATCAATCGTTGAATCAGGGCGTGCAAAATAAATGTATTCAAAAATGCAGCGGGCTGTATTTTCAGGCTTTGGACAATGAGTACGGTCAGAGTGGATTATGCCGTCTTGCCCGATAGTCACAACCTCGCCTGGTTCTATATCTCGAATGAAGGCGGCTCCGATGGTTTCGAGAGCACAAGTTTCGGAAGCGATAACGTAAGCGTTGTCGCGCTTGCCGATGACGAGTGGTTTGAACCCCAAAGGGTCTCGTACGCCAATCAGCTTTCGTGGGCTGGCGAGCACGAGGGAATAAGCACCTTTCAGTTTTTTCATCGCTTCGACGACCGCGGCTTCGACAGAGTCGGCGTTGACACGGGCGCGGGCAATATGATAGGCAATGGTTTCAGAGTCGATGGTGGTCTGGAAAATCGCGCCGCCTTCGGATAGCTCGCGAATCAGTTCCGGCGTATTGACGAGGTTGCCGTTGTGCGCCAGCATCAAAGTCCCCTTGATGTAACGGATGACGAGCGGCTGGGAATTTTCCGGCAACGAACCGCCTGCCGTCGAATAACGTACATGACCTACGCCGAGATTTCCTGAAAGACGCGCGAGACTGTCCTCTGTAAATACTTCATGCACAAGTCCCATATCTTTATGGCAAGTAACCTGCGCCTTTTGAGCGTTAGTGTTTGTGACCGCAATGCCGGCGCTCTCCTGTCCGCGATGCTGAAGTGCGTATAGACCGTAATAAATGGACGAAGCCACATCTTGTCCGTCCAAATCGTACATGCCAAAAACGCCGCAGGCTTCCCCGATGCGCTCTTCTGTTCCAAAATCCACGCGAAAACTCCTTTCTATTTTATCGTTCCGTTTTCTTTCGCTTCACAAAGAAGGTCCATTTTCATTTCATAGTAACTGGGGCTCATATCAAGAAAATGGCGGTGCGGGTTTTCGAAACGCTGTTCTTCTTCCCAGATTTCCTCATGGAGTTGTTTTTTTACAAACGCTTGGATTTCCGACAGCGGCGTTTGCTGAGTAACGCGTTTTCCATCCTTGACGACAAGTATTTGCAGTTCCTTTGCTGTGCAATTTTCGAAGCTGCGTTGTTTCCACGGTTGCTCCGGATCAATGTAACGGTAAGGCTTTGAAAGGTCAAGGGCTTCGTTCCAACCGGTTAAAAGATCAGCAATAGCCTGTCCGTTTTCGTTATAAATGCGGTAGACACGTTTTCGGCCGGGATTTGTGATTTTTTCGAAGGTTTCCGAAATCTTGATTTTCGGGATGCAGGCCCGTTTTTTGTTGACTTCGACCATTTTATATACAGCTCCGAAGACAGGATCGCTCTTGGCAGTAATCAGTCGTTCGCCAACGCCGAAGGCGTCGATGCAGCCGCCTTGCCGTAGAATTGATGCAATCGTGTATTCGTCGAGACTGTTCGATACGATAATCTTGCAATCCTCAAGACCTGATTCGTCCAGCATTTTGCGGACGCGTTTCGAGAGATAAGCGAGGTCACCGGAATCGAGTCGCACACCTTTGAGACGCTTGCCTTTCGGTTCAAGGACTTCCTTCGCTGTACGAATGGCATTTGGTACGCCGGAGTGCAGAACGTCGAAAGTGTCAATCAAAAGCACTGTAGCGTCTGGATATTTTTCCGCATATTTTCGGAATGCAGTGTATTCGTCATCGTAATACATAACCCAACTATGTGCCATTGTGCCGCTGACCGGTAGATGAAAAAGCTGTCCGGCGAGCAAAGTTGCTGTTCCAACGGCACCGCCGATGACAGCTGCCCGGGCGCCATAAACCGCTGCGTCCATATTATGCGCCCGCCGCGCGCCGAAGTCTGAAACTGCGCGGCCTGCTGCCGATCGCACGATACGCTGAGTCTTTGTTGCAATCAAAGATTGATGATTGATCTGCGCAAGGATTGCTGTCTCGACGAGTTGCGCATCGATAGGCGGAGCAACCACGGTCAGGATTGGTTCGTTCGGGTACATGATTGTGCCTTCGGGAAATGCGTAAATGTCGCCATGAAAGCGATAGTTTGACAGATATTCGAGAAAGTCTTCATTAAAAATATCAAGACTGCGAAGATAGTCTATGTCTTCTGCCGAAAAGTGAAAGTTCTCTACATACTCCACAACTTGTTCTAGCCCTGCAAAGACGGCGAAGCCGCCGTTATCGGGATTGTTCCTGTAAAAAACATCAAAAGTTACCGATTCCGCCATTGCATCGTCGGAAAAGTAGCCTCCTGCCATGGTCAGCTCATAAAGATCCATAACCATACTGATATTGCGCGCGTCAAATTGAGACATTGTAGAAATCCTTCCTTTTATTTATACAAGATATTGCATATACACCGCGTAGGCGAACAAAACAAGCGCCAACGCAATCGCCGCAAAAATGCCACGTCGAATCCATGTTTCTCGTGTCGGTGTCATCTCCAAACGCCGCTGCGCATACATAAGGAGCAGCGCGATGAGCATGAGGCTGTACATGCCCTTGTTTACCGTGTCGAAATAATTCCAACCTGAGGCCAGCAAAAACATCGTTAAACAGATGATGCCAACGAGCACGATGTTTTCCCAAGGCTTGTATACCCGGCCCTGCGGTTTCTCCTCCAGTGCTTCTTCCAATTCCTGTGCAGTCTGGATATTTTTCCGAATGCGTTTCGTTTGTCGTGCCAAAATGAATCCACCTTTCCTGCTTCCTTTATAGTGCGTAAACAAAAATATTATACCATATATTTTTATATCATAGCATAATTTCTGCAAGGCGGCGAAGAAAATTTTGATTGCGGGAGTTGTAGCACACTTGTATAATAAAAAAATAAGTCATTTGACGTTGGAAAGGACATGATGGTTTGCGTTTGCGGAGAAAACCGTGGATTGATACTGCAATTCACGACTTTGATGATTTTGTTTATTCGAAGGACAGACCAGCAACGGAGGCAGAACGCGGTCGTTGGAAGGAAATTTTTGGGCGCTCTGCGCCGCTCTATGTGGAGCTTGGCACTGGCAAGGGAGGTTTCATAAGCCAGATTGCGGCACGGGAGCCGGAGAATAGCTTTCTCGGAATCGAGGTGCAGCAAGACGTTCTCTATCGGGCGGCACAGCGGGTACATGAGGCGGATTTGAAAAACGTGCGACTGCTTGTTTTCGATATTCATGCACTTGAGGATATTCTCGCACCGGGGGAGGTAGATGGGATCTATATCAATTTCTGCGATCCGTGGCCGAAGGCGCGCCATGCGAAGCGTCGTTTGACGCACCGTATTTTTTTGGAAAAATATCGTCACGTGTTGCGTCCTGGTGGATTATTGATTTTCAAGACAGACAACCCAGGTCTATTTTCGTTTTCATTGGAGGAATTTGCGGCAGCTGGATTGAAAGCGGAGGAAGTGTCCTATGATCTCCATGCAGAGAATCATCCGGATAACATTGAAACAGAGTACGAAAAAAAATTCAGCGAGTTTGGGGAAAAGATTCATCGTTGTGTTGTAAGATTTCCATAAGAAATTTCTGGTTACATCGTTTGCCGCGGAAAAACTCGCGGCTTTTTTCTTTGTGCGGCAGGATTTTCGATTTGTATGAAGAATAACTATAAAGAAATCGTTTTGCTCGGGAAGGGGCGGCGCTTATGCAGACGATACGGGAACGTACGGAGGATTTGGAATATCAGATTTTGTCACCGGACGCAGCAAAGAGCCGCGAGGCGAACCGGCAAAACGAAATAGATCTTTGCCCATTCCGTACCGCATATCAGAGAGATCGGGACAGGATTCTTCACTCGAAGTCATTTCGTCGTATGAAGCACAAGACGCAAGTCTATATCATGTCGGGAGATCATTATCGAACGCGTATGACACACAGTCTGGAAGTTGCCCAGATTTCACGAACGATTGCGCGAGGGCTTCGGCTGAACGAGGATCTTGTTGAGGCAATTGCCCTTGGTCACGATGTCGGTCATACACCATTCGGGCATTCAGGTGAAGCGGCGATGGCGGAGTTTTGTGGTCATTTTGCACATAATGAGCAGAGTCTTCGCGTTGTCGATTTTTTGGAGCGTGAAGGCGCGGGATTGAATTTGACGGATGATGTGCGAGATGGTATCGTGCACCATACGGGTAAAGAACGAGCAAAGACCTTGGAAGGGCGTATAGTTCACCATGCCGACCGTATCGCTTATCTTTGCCACGATTATGATGACAGTTTGCGTGCAGGGCTTTTGAAGCCGAGCGATTTGCCGCCAATGGTGGTGGATGCGCTGGGAGATGCACATTCAGCGATGATTACAGGCTTCGTATCAGATATTATTACAACATCGGAAGGAACCCATGATATTTCCTTTTCTTCGTCAATGCAGGATGTGATGAAGGTTTTTCGCACGTTCATGTTTGATCACATTTATCATTCGGAGGCTTTGGCGCGGGAGCGGGAGCAAGCCGTGTTTGTACTGCGTCAGCTTTATGCGTATTTTATCCGGCATATCGAGCGATTGCCGAGGGAATTTTTGGATCGTGAGGAGCGCTGGGGACGTCAGCAGACCGTTGTAGACTATGTGGCGGGGCTGACAGATGGCTACGCGGTACAGCTATTCCATGAAATCTTCGTGCCCCCGGTGGGAATGACAATTAAAGGACATATCGAATAAGGACAAAAATTTCTTTTTGTCGGCGAAAGGATTTTTTCAATTTGTATGGAATATAAACAGTCGAAAACTATTTTCCGAGGGTGGCGTTACGTATGAGAAGCGCAGAGATGGATGCGTTTATTGCGCGCGTACGTGACGCTTCGGATATTTTGAGTGTGGTGGCGTCCTATGTTCCCCTAAAGAAAAAAGGAAGGAATTATTGGGGATGTTGCCCATTTCATTCGGAAAAAACGCCGTCGTTTTCTGTTGCGCCGGAGAAAGGCTTTTTTTATTGCTTCGGTTGCCATGCGGGCGGTAATGTTTTCAAATTCATTTCAATGATTGAAAATATCAGTTATTTCGACGCTATCCGGGTACAAGCAGAAAAGCTTGGCATTTCAATGCCAGATAGGGAAAAATCAAAGAAAGACATTGAGAAAGAAAGAAAAATTGTCGACCTTCAGCGAATGATGGAAATGGCGCAGGCCTTTTTTCATAATTGCCTAGTAAAGACAAGATATGGCACGGCAGGACTTCGATATTTCGCGGGACGCGGTATCGGTGCGGATGTTATCGAGGAATTCGGTTTGGGATTTGCGCCGGACGCGCCGGGGAAGCTTCGAGACGCGTTCAAAAAACGCGGTGTCAGCGAGCAGCTGCTCATGGAAGCCGGGCTTGTCACAGAGCGGCCAAACGGTTTGTATGACAAATTTAGGAATCGCATAATGATTCCAATCGCAGACGATCGTGGACGCGTAGTCGGATTTGGTGGGCGTGTTCTGGGAGATGGTCAACCGAAATATCTCAATTCTCCGGAGACTTTGCTTTTCAATAAAAGGCGATTGCTATTTGGGTTAGATCGTGCTAAAAAAGCAATTCGCGAAGCGGGCAAAGTGATTCTTGTCGAAGGCTATATGGACGCGATTTCTCTTGCAGCAGCGGGAATCAAGAATGTGGCTGCTTCCTTGGGAACTGCTTTCACAGCAGAGCAGTGCAGATTGCTGTTGCGTTATGCGGATGAGATTTGTTTCTGCTATGACAGTGACGAGGCAGGGCAACGGGCGACAATGCGCGCTCTTTCCATTGTACGTGCGACAGGTGCCCGGGCACAGGTATTGATTGTCCCTGATGGGAAAGATCCGGACGAATTTGTTAGAAAACATGGCGCGGATGCTTTTCGGGAGTTATCGAAAGAGGCACGTTCGATTGGGGATTTTCATTTAGAATATGTGCAGCGAATAAATGATATAAGAACTTTAGATGGAAAAAACAAAGCGCTGAAGGCGCTTTTGCCCGTACTAAAAGAATCCGGCCCCGTCGAACAGAACGATTATATTCAACGACTCCGTAGCACCCTAGGTATTGACGAAGGTATTATCCGCCAAGAGATTGCGATGTATAGTGATGATGGTTTGAAGGCAGAGTATCGCCTTGGAGCAAAAAGGCATTCGGTTTATATGGCGGATGATGCAGTTCGACAGGCGGGACGTGCGTTGCTTCGCATGGCTTGGCATGATCCAGGCGTTGCGGTGATGGTCGTGGCGGAGCTCGGCAGCGAGCCGTTCCCGTATCGACTTCATGAAAAGCTTTTTCGATATATGGCTGAATGTGCGGAAACAAATGTTTTCCCGAGTGATGAAGCCATTGAAGAGACTCTTGGCGCAGAGGCGCAGGAAGAGCTTTGCCATGCATTGACAGAGGATACACCGGAGGAAAAAGGTTCTTATGAAGTTTTTGTGCGTGTTCTCTTACTCGCGCAATTGAAAAAAGCTTTTGAGGAACATCGTCTTCGGGCAGATGTGATGGAAAGAGAAGGAAATTCAAATTTCTTGCAGGAATTAACGAAAAGTCAGCGAATAAAACAGAAAATAGATGAGTTGAACCAACAAACTAAACTGAAAGAGACGAATGAATGAGCAGAGCATGGAAAATGAAACCGGCAGAAAAGAGAGTTTGGAAAGGAGGCGGCAGGTCATGACAGCAAAGAAAACGGTAAAAACTGAGAGAAGCGAGCAAAAGGCAAAGGAACCGGTGAAAAAAGCGCAAATAAGTGAGCAGAAGAAGCGCAAGACGACCGTTGTGCAGGATGCAGCCGAGAAGACGACAGAAAAGCAGTCAAAGTCAGCGAAGACGACTTTGCCGGCCTCGAAGCAGAAGAAATCTGCAAAAACGAAGACTTCAACGACGAAGAAAACGGAGACTTTGAAGAAAAAGGCTGATGATACGCTGATAGAAACTAAGAAGCAAGCGGCTACGGCCAAGAAGTCTGCAACGGCGGAGAAGGCTGATAACCGTGGAGAGACTAAAACGAAGTCCGTGGTGAAAAAAGGAAAAGGAGTGTCAAAGGACAAGAAAACGACGGAAGTAACACATCCGGAGAAGAAGAATACGAAGACGAAGACACAAGAGGAGTCTGAGGCAAAAAAGTCAAAGAGCCCGTCTAAAGCCCAAGAAACAAGGAAGGCGCAAAAGAAGGAGGATCTGTCCAAGAAAGTTGCAGTTTCCTCAAAAGAAGATAAAAAAGAAACAAAGATAAGGCAGGAATCAAAGAAAGACGAAAAAGAGAAGAAAGACAAAAAGAAAAACGTCGAAAGTGCTAAAGACGGAAAGAATTCGGACATGTCGGCGAAAGGAATATTGACGGAAGAAAAGGCAGCTGCCAAGGGGAATAAAAAGAAAAAAGCATCGGAGCAACAAAAAGGAAAAGAGAATCCGGCCAATACGATGCTGCTTTCAAAAGCAACCGAAAAGGCAGATATTGCTTCCAAAGACTCTCCGAAGGATGAGGAGACATCTAAGAAAAAGAAACGAACTCCTAAGACAACCGGAAAAGACAAGCTTAAGGATAAGCCGGAGGAGAAGCAGGAAGAGACGCTGCAATCCGATGAGATTGAAGAAACCGATGAGGAAACTGGGAGCGGCGTAGTACGCTCTGTTTCAGAAGTTGCGCCCGAGTTGATCGCGCGTGGGAAAAAGAGCGGAAATTCGTTGACGTACGGAGAGGTTCTTGAAGCGTTCAACAATCAAGAGCTTTCAGCGGAAACGATGGAAGAGCTTTATGAGGTTTTGGGTAAGCAGGGAATCGACATTGTCGATGAAACGGCTGACGCTGAAACTGATGGGAGCGAAGGCGTAATCGAGAAGACCGAAGAAGAAATCGATCTTACGATTCCTGAAGGCATCAGCATTGATGATCCCGTTCGTATGTATCTGAAGGAAATCGGCCGTGTGCCCCTTCTTACGGCGGAAGAGGAAATTATGCTTGCCAAACGCATGGAAGAGGGAGACGAGGAAGCACAAAAACGTCTCGCGGAAGCGAATCTTCGTCTTGTGGTCAGTATTGCAAAACGGTACGTGGGACGTGGCATGCTGTTCCTCGACTTGATTCAGGAAGGCAATCTCGGTCTTATCAAGGCAGTCGAGAAATTTGATTACAATAAAGGTTATAAGTTCAGTACTTATGCGACTTGGTGGATTCGTCAGGCAATCACTCGTGCTATAGCGGATCAGGCGCGTACAATTCGTATTCCGGTCCATATGGTTGAGACAATCAACAAACTCATTCGTGTTTCCCGTCAGCTTTTGCAGCAGTTGGGGCGCGATCCTACGCCGGACGAAATCGCGAAAGAAATGGAGATTGGTGTTGACCGGGTACGGGAGATTATGAAGATTGCGCAGGAACCGGTTTCTCTCGAAACGCCGATTGGCGAGGAGGAGGATTCTCATCTTGGCGATTTCATTGAGGATCATGATGCGCCGGCTCCGGCAGATGCGGCTTCTTTCCTGTTGTTGAAGGAACAACTGGAGGAAGTACTCGACACTTTGACACCTCGCGAGGAAAAGGTGCTTCGTTTGCGTTTTGGGCTCGATGATGGCCGAGCGCGCACACTGGAAGAGGTCGGGCAGAATTTCGGCGTCACCCGAGAGCGAATCCGCCAGATTGAGGCGAAGGCGCTCCGTAAGTTACGTCATCCTAGTCGAAGTCATAAGCTCAAAGACTTTCTCGACTGACTTTATGCGAAACTGTATTATTTTTTGATCCATTATTCCTTGATAGCTCAGTCGGTAGAGCAATCGGCTGTTAACCGATCGGTCGCAGGTTCGAGTCCTGCTCAAGGAGCCAGTAAAAATGAGCCGCTGGGTAACTGGCGGCTCTTGTTTATATCTTCGCCTTTGTTTATTTACGGGGACGATAATGGGAGGAGTTTTATGCTTGACAACGGGGATAGAAAAATAGTTGATGAGGTATTGGAGGATTTTGCGGCTATTGCTGATATTCCGCGTCCATCGTTACATGAGAAAGCAATCAGCGATTATTTGCTTGGTGAATTTCGCGCATTTGGATGCGACGTCTGCCAGGACGCAGCGAACAATATTATTGCCGATCGTGCAGCGTCGCCGGGCTATGAAAATGCTCCGCGTGTGATTTTGCAAGCGCATATGGATATGGTCTGCGTGGCGGCGGAAGGCGTGAAATACGACCCGTTACGCGATCCGATTCGGCTTTGCAGGACTGGAGATGCTCTTTCGGCGGAGGGAACGAGCCTTGGCGCAGATGACGGCGCGGGAATTGCAATGATTCTTTATGTTTTCCGCCATGCGGAAAATGTCGGACCGCTTCGGGCAATCATCACTACAGATGAGGAAACGGGTATGTCAGGTGCACAAGCGCTCGACATAAAGGTGTTTTCGGATGCTGATTTCCTGATTAACTGGGACTCGGAAAACTTCGACGAACTGACGCGAGGATGCGCCGGAAGCGTCGGCGTCGATTTTCGCCGGAATTTGCACTGGTACAATCCAATGATGCCACAGGCTTGGCATATTTCCGTATCCGGACTCTTGGGAGGCCATTCCGGAGAACGTATCGGAGATGGGCGCGGAAATGCGATCCGTATTCTTGCGCAGACGCTTCATGCATTGAAAAATACGGGAGTTTCTTTTTCCGTCGCGTCGATCAATGGTGGAAGCGCGCGAAACGCCATCGCGGCGGAGGCGGAAGCTGTCATCGTCACGCAATCGCGGATGGAAGAAGTTTCGCGGGCGATTTCTGAGATGGAACAACATGTGCGATCTGTGTTTGTCAATGTCGATCCGGGAATATCCATAAATCTTTCTGATGCGGAAATGCCTGCGCAAGTCATGGGAGATTCGGACATGGAGGCGTTGACGGATGGACTGTTGCTTTTGCACACGGGCGTTTTCCAGATGTCGCCGACGATGCCGGGACTGGTCGAGACTTCGGCAAACCTTGGATTGATTCGAACCGAGAGAAATGGAGTTTGGTTTTCGTATTTTGCGCGATCGAGCGTAGACGAAAAGCTCGGGGAGATTGCGGAAGCGTGCCGAGTTCTGGGCATGAGGCTTGGATTGGAAGTGAGTGTCGCCACACCGTCTCCCGGCTGGAGGGAACGTCCGCAAAGCGCGCTTTCGGATATGATGGCAAAGATATTTGAGGAGCAAAACGGGCGTCTGATGAAGGTAGGCGTCATTCACGCGGGCCTCGAATGCGGATGGCATATTAAAAAAGCACCACATCTTGACATGGTTTCTATCGGAGTGACAACTCATGATATCCACAGTCCGAAAGAAACCCTCGACTTGAAAACTATTGCCCCTCAAGTGCGGCTCGTTATGGAAACGCTACATGAAATTGCGCAGGAGAAGTGTGCATTACAATAAAAATAGCGGAATGTCGACGATATTTTACGATGACATTCCGCTATTTTTATTTTTTTACAATATGTTTTCCTCCGTACCAGCGGGGCTTCCAATAGGAATCGTCAAGGCTGTCTATACGGACGCCTTTACTGGAGGAGACGTGGATGAACTGATTTTTTCCTAAATAGACGCCGCAATGCGATGCCCCTTTTTCATAAGTGGAAAAAAAGACAAGGTCGCCGGGTTCAAGATCAGCGCGCTTCTTGATGCGCTGACCAAGCTTATATTGTTCGTCGGCAGTTCTGGGGATTGCAAAACCATTCTGCTTGAAGATGAACTGGACAAAGCCGGAGCAGTCGAATCCCTTCGGCGTTGTGCCGCCAAAACAGTAACGGGTCCCGATATATTTTTTCGCTGTTTTGATGACTGCGTCCACTTTTCCTTTTGGAAGAAACGGAGCGCTTTCCGGTACTTTTTCAGCTTTTGACTCAGTCGTTTCTTTTTCGGGAGACGGTTTTGCTGAAACAGATTCAGAAGATGACGGTTTAGAAGGGGCCGGTGGCTTTTCCGCCTGGTCTGTTTTTTGCTCCGCTATTTTTTCCTGCGGAGGATCTGCAGTTGGCGATTGCGGTTTTGCAAGGCCAGAGATACGGGCTTTCAATGAATGCCATGTTTCCCGGTCTACCGTACCACTGACAGCAATTCCTTCATCGTATTGGAATGCAGTAACAGCTTGGTATGTAGCATCATCAAAAACATCGGTCAACTCAACTTTATAGCCGAGACGTTTTAGGTTTTCCTGAAGAACATGAACGTCGTGACCCTCGGCGCCTTGGCGCAACAACGGAGCAGCACATAAGGTGCCGTTTAACAGCAACGTGAACGTGAAAAGGACGGCAAAAAAGCGCAATATAAAGAAAGCACGAAATGATTTTTGTCGTAAGCACATACGGATTCGCCCCTTTCCATCGCAATAATGCTCATCTATGGGAAACGTGATCGAGCCCTTGCCTCATCAGCTTGACAACATGATCGTCGTCGAGGGAATACCAAGCTTCCTTTCCTTCCTTCCGGAATTTTACTAGGCGCGCGTTGCGCAGTACTCGAAGCTGATGCGATATTGCCGACTGCCCCATATCAAGAGTGTCAGCAATATCGCTGACGCGCATTTCCTTCGATGTAAGCAGTGCGAGCAATTTGATTCGTGTAGTGTCGCCGAGTATTTTGAAAATGTCGGCCAATTGCTGGCTCGTTTGCTCATTCAGTTCATCAAAAGGTTGCGTGTTGTTGGGATGAGCATCAGTAATCGACACTTTTGTGTTACCCATGAAATCCTCCTTGGGGAGATTCTTATGCTTAATTGCTCATATATTCATTCTGATAAAACTATATATTATAGGATGAAAAAAAGCAAATTTTAATGATATTGGGAGAATCAATAGACGCGTGAAACATCATAGCCCGCTTTTTCCAAAGCTGAAATTATGGTATGGATATGATCCTCACCGTGGGTTTCGCAGGTAACTTCGAGCTGCACTTTCTTAAAACTGTCCGTGACGCCTGCCTGATTGTGCTCAAGCTTTGTAACGTTCGCATGGGTATCTGCAAGTATCTGTGCGACGGCAAGGAGTTGCCCCGGCTTATCCGGTAGCATAACACCGAAACAGAAAACGCGTCCGCGATCAATCAATGCCTTATCAATCAGTGCGGCGATAGTCGAGATGTCGATATTGCCTCCGCTGACAATTGCAACCACTTTCTTGTTCTTCATTTTCAGCTTCGGCAGTGCAGCGAGAGATAGTACGCCTGCTCCCTCGGCGACAAGTTTATGCTTTTCAATCAAGGAAAGAAGAGCACTCATGATTTCCATTTCGGAGACGGTGATGATGCTGTCAAGATATTTTTTGCAGAATGCATAGGTCAATGTTCCCGGGGTTTTGACCGCACAGCCGTCGGCAACGGTATCGACGGCGGGAAGCGTTGTGACGCCGCCAGCTTTGAAAGCCGCTTTCATGCAGGCTGCGCCCGACGGCTCGACACCGATGACCTTGACATGTGGGTTGACAAGTTTTGTTGCTAATGCGACGCCGCTAGCAAAGCCGCCTCCACCGATGGGGACTAGAATCGCGTCAACGTCTTTGCAGTCGTCAATGATTTCCTTTGCTGTCGTCCCCTGACCGAGAAGCACATTGAGATCGTTGAACGGATGAATATAGACGTATCCTTTTTCCTTTTGCAGTTCCAATGATTTTGCGTAGGCGTCATCAAAGGTGTCTCCATGCAATACAATTTCCGCGCCGTAAGCACGTGTTGCTTCGACTTTCAGAATCGGCGTCGTCGCCGGCATACAAATGACTGCTTTGACACCGAGCTTTTGTGCGGAAAATGCGACACCCTGCGCATGGTTTCCTGCCGAGGCGGTGATTACGCCTTTTTCTCGTTCTTCGTCGGAAAGCTGGCTGATGCGGTTGTATGCTCCGCGCAATTTGAACGAGCCGGTGACTTGCAGATTCTCAGGTTTCAAGAAAACTGTGTTGTTGCTTACCGATGAAAAATAAGGGCTTTCAATCAGTGGCGTCTTAATCGCAACATTATCGAGATAAAATGCGGCGCGGTAGATGTCGGCGATTGTCGTCCGATCGACGATGGATGCAACGTCTGCGCCTCCTTGTATGATTTCAGGTTTCTTTTTTTCTGTCATTGTCCTTGCGTCCTTTCTTGCATGATTTCAACAGTTTATAACAATTCGCGAAGCAATGCAAGAAAACTAGGGTAAGAAATCTTTTGTTTTGGGCAGGATTTTTTTTATAAAGCACGAATATCTATCATAGAATTAAGAAAGAATACGAAAAAAGTCCTGATATGAAGGGAGTGTAAGTCTATGGAAAAAATTTTGATTCCTGTGGATGGCTCGGACAGCTCGGAGCGTGCATTGGGAAAAGCGATTGAATTGGCAAATGCGCTGAAGGCAAAGCTGATATTTCTGTATGTGGCAAACGTAAATCAGCTTGCTGTAAACTCATGTTTGTCGGCGGAGCTTTTGGAGGCGATGAATAAGGCAGGGGACGTCATTCTCACACACGCGGAGGAGAGTTCGTCGAATGGCATAGAAACGGAACGAATCATGGAAACCGGTTCTCCTGCTCCGGTAATTATTGACGTAGCGGAAGAACACGGCGTCGACTTGATTGTGATGGGGAGTCGAGGGCTTGGACTTGTAAAAGGTGTGCTCCTTGGCAGTGTGAGTCAATATGTAGTAGAGAATGCGAAATGTGCAGTCATGGTCGTGAAATGAATTAGGATGCGGTGCTGCAATGAACGGCTTAAATGAACTTATCGGCATATTGGCGCGGCGTGCACATGTTATCGCATGGGCATATGATGCACAGACTGATTGTTTAACGTATTGGTTGCCGCAAAAAAAGAATTTTTTGCGGATAGAAGAGATAAAACAGACCGATATTGCTGATGATTGGCGTTTCCTTTGGGAAGTGCAGGGGACAGGATGCGTTGATGTGCATGCGCCGGGAACTAGGAGTGGTCCCCTTTATCGATTGACCTATAGCCGGCTGAAAAAAGATAAGAGGGTTGTCGGATTTGCCGAACCTCTTTCCCCAAAAAAAGAAACAACAGCATTTCAAGGAAGAGCCATATGCGATGAAGAGACACTGGCCGCAAAGATAGACAGTGAAATTTCGCTCCTTAAGTCACGGGAAAAGGGCGTCATGTTTGTGTTGGAGATCGACGGATTTGGTAAAGGAGAGCTGGCAAAGGAAAATCAAAAGAATAAGTGCTTTGAAATTATGGAAGCTACGCTTCGAGCAGAGTTTCGTGATACCGATATTTTCGGATTGCTTCCGAATGCGCGCTTTATTGTTTTTTTCCGTGGTGCACTTTCCATTGATGTCGTAGAAGAACGAGCACAGCGATTTTTGGATGAGTTTTCCCGTCGCGCTATTGACAGTTCTCTGCCGATTTCATGCAGCATCGGTATTGCCGTCACTGGAAGCGAGCAAACTTTGGCAAAACAACTTATCTCTTATGCAGGACAGGTTCTGGATGAAATAGTTGTTCGAGGCGCAAATCGCTATCGAATGTTTGAGAGTGAAAAATATTGATAAAATTTTCGTCGAAGTGGGAATTCGAATTGCATGTTGATATAAAAGCCGTGGGGGAGATGATTATCCTGCCGCGGCATTTTTACGTCGCCTTCAAATCGTTGACAACTTCCGTCAAAGTACGATACAATATTTTCAATGAGATGTTTGAACAGTAAAGAAAGAGGTGTACGCATGGCTCCAGAAAAAGAGATGCCGATGAACGAAGAGCAACTGGGGGATGACGAGATTATCGTTGTGATGACTGACAATGAAGGAAACGAATATTATTATGTGCAAGAATTGATTTTGGAAGTGCAGGGAGATAAGTATGCGCTGCTCGTCCCGACCTTTGAAGAAGATGATGAGGAAGGGCATTGCCACTGCCACGATCATAATCATGAGGAAGACGACGAGGACTCAGCTTTTTTCGCGAAGATGGTGCTGGACGAGAGCGGCGAGGAAGCGTATATTGAGCCAACGGACGAGGAATTCGAGGCGGTGCTTGCAGCTTACGAGGCTCTGATAGACGAAGAAGAGAACGAGAATTAAATGGGAGGTATTAGCTATGACGTTTGAGCCGAAGTTTTTGCGTTGCCGTACCTGTGGGCGGCTGGTGATGGCCTTGCCGGGCGGCAAAGATCACGCGGACTGCTGCGGCGAAGGTACGGCGGAGCTGCTGACGGCGAACACGACGGACGCTTCGCAGGAAAAGCATGTACCGGTCATCGAGGCAAAGAGCGGCCAGGTTACGGTCAAAATTGGCAATGCTCCGCATCCGATGATGGAGGCGCATTATATCCAGTGGATTTACCTACAAACGAAGAATGGCGGGCAATTTCATTTCTTCGCGCCGGGCGACGCGCCGGAAGCGACGTTTACCTTGGCTGAGGGCGATTCCGTGATTGCGGCCTACGAATATTGCAATCTGCACGGCCTTTGGAAAGCGATATTTTGAAAATATCATAACCGTCTTGCAAAGTTTGACTTTTTGATGTATTATAGATTTGGCACTCGAGGAGTGAGAGTGCCAAATCTATTTTTATTTTTTGAAGAAAAGGAGATTGTTCTTTCATGGCGAAGGAAATGCACGAATTTCAAGCGGAGACGAAGCAACTGCTCGATTTGATGGTCAACTCCATCTACACGAACAAGGAGATTTTTTTGCGGGAGCTGATTTCGAACGCGTCGGACGCGATCGACAAGCTGCACTTTGAGTCGCTGACGAACCGCGAGATCTTGGAGGGGGACGAGGACTATGAGATTTACCTCGTGCCCGATAAGGACAGCCACACGCTGACGATTTCAGACAACGGCGTCGGCATGACGAAGGACGAAGTCATCGAGAATATCGGTACGATTGCGAAATCCGGCACGAAGGCGTTCCTCGAAAAGCTGAAAGAGGCGAAAGAAGGCGGAAAAGACGTCACGGACAAGGATATGATCGGCCAGTTCGGCGTCGGCTTTTATTCGGCGTTCATGGTGGCGGAGAAGGTCACGATTGTGACGCGCAAGGCCGGGACAAAGGAGGCCGTACGCTGGGAGTCGGACGGCAGCGGCACATTCAGTATCGAGCCTTGCGAGAAAGAGAAACGCGGCACGACAATTACCCTTTCCTTGAAAAAGGAATTCTACGGCGACGGGGCGGAGGAGAATTTCACCGAGACGTATAAGATTGAGCGCCTCGTCAAGAAATATTCGGACTATGTACGCTATCCGATCAAGATGGATTTCGTCACCGAGGAAAAGCCGAAGGACAAAGACGGCAAGGTCATCGAGGACGCGAAACCGGAAAAGAAGGTCGAGGTCCGCACGCTGAACTCCATGCAGCCGCTTTGGACGAAGAACAAGAGCGACATCAAGCCTGAGGAGTACAACGAATTTTACAAGAACCAGTTCCATGAGTGGGAAGACCCGATGGAGGTTTTCCACACAAAGGCCGAGGGCACTGTGGAGTACACGGCGTTGATGTATATTCCTTCAAAAGCGCCGTTCAACCTGTATCATACCGATTTTGAGCCGGGCATGCAGCTCTATTCGCGCCATGTCTTCATCATGGAGAAGTGCAAGGACCTTTTGCCGGACTATCTGCGCTTCGTCAAGGGTCTCGTGGATTCGCCGGACCTCTCGTTGAACATTTCCCGTGAGCTTTTGCAGCAGAGCCGCGAGCTCAAGGTCATCGGAAAGAACCTTGAAAAGACGATCCTGAAATCCCTTGAAAAGACACTAGAAAAAGATCGCGAGAAGTACGAGAAGTTCTGGGCCGAGTTTGGCAAGTCGCTGAAAATCGGCATCTACAACACAATCTACACGGCGGGGGACGCAAAGGAGAAACTGAAAGACCTTGTGCTGTTCCCAAGCTCGAAGGAAGAGAAGCTCGTCACGCTGAAGGAATACAAGGAGCGTATGCCGGAGAGCCAGAAGAAAATTTATTACGCAACCGGCAAGGACAAGACTATCATCGAGGCCCTGCCGCAGATGGAGCTTTTGCGCGAGAAAGGGCTCGAAGTGCTGTTCTGCACCGACCCGGTGGACGAGTTTGCCATCGAGGCGCTGCACGATTACGACGGCAAGGAATTCCAGTCCATCGCCCGGGGCGATCTTGACCTCGGCGACGCGGAGTCCGAAACGGCGAAAAAAGAAACCGAAGACATCGCGAAGAA
Organism: uncultured Selenomonadaceae bacterium; assembly: GCA_902778455.1. Classification (GTDB taxonomy): domain Bacteria; phylum Bacillota; class Negativicutes; order Selenomonadales; family Selenomonadaceae; genus RUG12372. The sequence continues at coordinate 147,391 of CACYXR010000002.1, forward strand.
GAACGACGATTTGATTAAGGATATCAAAGAGACGTTAGGGGACAAGGTTGCAGATGTTAAAGTTTCGCAACGTCTGAAGACTAGCGCAGTCTGTCTCGTTGCTGACGAGATGGGGCCGAGCCTTTCGATGGAACAAACATTTGCCGATATGGACAATCCTCTGTTCAAGGCGAATCGCATCTTGGAATTGAATCCGCACCACGACCTTTTCGGGCGTTTACAAAAGCTGCATGAGTCAGGCAAGGAAAGCCAGGACTTTAAGGACTACTGCGATTTGCTTTACACGCAAGCATTGCTGATTGAGGGTATCCTGCCGGAAAATCCGGTTGATTTCGCAAACAAGGTTGCCAAGCTGATGGCGAAGTAACAAGTAAAGAACGGAAGAAAGAGTCGACAGAACGAAACCTGATGGATCGGACTGTCGACTTTTTCGTTTTGATTAAATTGCGGTTAAATCTTGTTTTTTTCGTTGCAATTTCCGTGGCGTTGTGCTATCCTACGCTAAGAACAAAGATAATATCCTTTTGGGAGTTATACTTACTTGGATTTACGGTTATCATAAAGAAACGTCTGCTTAGATCTTTTTCGGACTGAGACAGAAAGGCTTTTTGCACAGGAAATTTCTGCGCCTTTCGGTCTTTACCGGAAGGCGTTTTTTATAGCCGTGTTCCTTTATTGTTATTATGGGGAGGGGTTATGATGAAAAAATTCTGCAGCTTCTTCGTGGACAACATGGCGATTCTGATTATTTTGATTTCCATCTTGGGCGCGGCAGTTCCCGCTTCGTTGACTTGGGTAGGGCCTCATGTGCCATGGATGCTCGGCGTCGTGATGTTCGGCATGGGTATGACCTTGAAGTTTGAGGATTTCCACATGCTGGCGAAACGTCCCTGGGAAGTCGGAATTGGAGCGTTGGCACAGTTCACGTTGATGCCTTTGATTGCATGGATGCTGGTTAAAGTCTTTGCGCTGCCGCCGGATATCGCTATCGGTGTAGTGCTTGTCGGGACCTGCCCGGGCGGCACCGCGTCGAATGTTATCACTTATCTTGCGAAAGGCGATGTTGCACTGTCCGTTGCGATGACGATGACGACGACGCTTCTTGCCCCCTTGGTGACGCCATTCCTGACCTGGGTATTGGCTGGTGCATGGGTAGATATTTCTCTCGTTGCGATGATGAAGTCGATTGCGATGATGGTTCTCTGCCCAGTAATCGCCGGTTTGCTGGTAAATCATTTCGCCGGGAAGTTTGTTGAAAAATTCCTGCCGGTGCTGCCATTGATTTCAGTTATAGCTATCGCCCTTTTGGTTGGCGGCGTTGTTGCACTGTCGGCGGAGAAGCTTTTCGCCCATGGACTGCTCATTTTCTTTGTCGTGATTTTACACAACGGTTTCGGCCTCCTCTGCGGCTATACGTTGGCGAAAGTATTTCACCTGACGCCGGCAAAGGCGCGGGCTGTCGCCATTGAGGTCGGCATGCAGAATTCAGGTCTTGCCGCATCGCTGGCGGTCATGTATTTCAATCCACTGGCTGCTGTGCCGGGCGCGATTTTCAGTCTGTGGCACAATGTTTCCGGCTCGTTCCTCGCGAATTATTTCGTGCGGAAGGACGCGAGAGAAGACAGCGAGTTGATGGATGTTCATTCTGCGGCATAATGATAAACGTAAAGGAGAAAAACAATGAAGGTATTGCGTACCGTACAGGAAATCCAGGCGTTTTCCAAAGTAGCGAAGGACGCCGGCAGGAGCATCGGGCTCGTGCCGACGATGGGCGCGTTGCACGAGGGACATTTGACACTGATGCGCCGCGCGCGTCAAGAGAACGACGTGGTGATTGCGTCGGTATTCGTGAATCCGACTCAATTCGGTCCGAACGAGGATTTTGACGCGTATCCGCGTCGTTTCGAGGAAGACTGTAAAAAAATGGAGACGATTCCGGTAGATGCGGTGTTTCACCCGGAGCCGAAGGAAATGTATCCCGAAGGTTATTGCACTTATGTGAATGTCGAAGGCGATATCACGAAGAAGCTTTGCGGCGCACAGCGCCCTGGCCATTTTCGCGGCGTCGCGACAGTAGTGACGAAGCTAATGAATCTTTCCCGCGCTGACCGTGCCTATTTCGGACAGAAGGACGCGCAGCAAGTGGTCGTAGTCAAGCGTTTCGTTTCCGACCTGAACATTCCCACCGAGGTGGTGATGGTGCCGATCGTGCGCGAGGAGAGCGGCCTAGCACGAAGTTCGCGCAACCAATACCTTTCCGATACGGAAAAGGAGGCGGCGCTGGTGCTTTCACGCAGTCTTCGCAAGGGAAAAGAGGCATTTGAAAGCGGCGAGAAGGGCGTCGAGTTGCTGAAGAAAATCGTCCGCGATGAGATTGAGACAGAGCCGACGGCGGTCATCGACTATGTGGACATCTATTCCTTCCCGGCGCTTCTGCCGATCGAAAATGTTTCGGAGCCAGCGCTTCTTGCGATTGCAGTGAAAATCGGGAAGACACGTTTGATCGACAATATGATTTTAGGGGAGTGAGCGCGATGTTTTTGAATCTTTTCAAGTCCAAGATACACCGTGCGAGGGTCACGGAAGCGAATCTCAATTACATGGGCAGCATCACCATCGATGAAGAGTTGATGGTAAAGGCGCACATCCTGCCGAACGAACGCGTGCAGGTGGTGGACAACAACAACGGCGCGCGGTTGGAAACGTATGTGATTCCCGGACCGAAAGGCTCAGGCGTAATCTGCCTGAACGGTGCGGCGGCACGTTGCGCCCAACCCGGTGATACGGTCATCATTATGGCCTACGCTTGGATGGACGAAGCGGAAGCAAGAAGCTGGAAGCCTACGGTGGTCATGGTGGATGAGAATAATCATGCGGTCGAAGTGCGCGACGTCGAATATCATGGGCAGACAGAATAAAAAATGGGGCGGGGGATTGAGTTCCCCCGCTCTTTGTTATGATGCATGAAAAAATGAATGTTTGATTGCAAGGCAGCACTCAATCGTGTAAAATTAAAAGATAAGCATGCAGAAAAAGATAATAGTAATAGGAAATATGAAAAGACTTTCTGTTACGGGAGAGTGTAGAATGGGAATCAAGAGAAAAGTCACTGACAAATCGTCGACTTCGGATTTAGGCGAGAATAAATTACAGGATATTTTGCATTCGATGGTGGCGAACATCGAGGGCAGCAAGTCGCAGCTTTTTGATGTTTACGAGGCGGCACGGCATGAGGTGGAAGTGAGCAAGGCCAATCTCGAAGAAGTTCGCCGCCAGACGTTGGAGGTCATCGAAGAGGTCGATGAATTGACGAAGGAAGAACAGAAAGAAAAACAGAAGCTTGTCTATGTCAGTTCTCACTATTCAGAAGAGCAAATTCATGCGGCGTATGAGTCTGTGAAGGACGTTCAGGTACGGCTGGGAATAGCGCGGGAACGTGAACAGCAGCTCCGCCAGCTCAGAAATCGTTTGGAAACACAGCTTGCGCATTTTCAGAAAACTGTACAGGGTGCGGAACGGTTGGCAATGCGGATTAGTTCAATGTTGAATTTCTTGAGTTCATCGTTAAGTGACGTGGTGTCGCAGATGGAAGCGGCTTCAAAGAACAAGTTCCTGAGTGCGGCAATCATTCGGGCACAGGAAGAGGAGCGTTTGCGAGTTTCGAGAGAAATCCACGACGGCCCTGCGCAGGATATTGCCAATGTGCTTTTTGAAACATCAATCTGCGAACGGTTGATGGATGTGGACAAAGATGAGGCGAAGGAGAGTTTACAGACGCTTCGCAGGCATTTGAAGGAATGCTTATCCGATATTCGTCAGGTGATTTTCAATCTGCGTCCGATGGCGCTCGACGATCTCGGTCTTGTGGCGGCAGTGGCGCAATTCGTGCATCAGCTTCACGAACGAGGCTTGGTATCGGTTTCGATGACAGTGGAGGGAATCGAGGCTCCGCTGGACGCCCATGTAAAGGCGGCCCTCTTCCGTATCATCCAGGAATCCTTGAGTAACATTGCACATCATGCGGAGGCAAAGAGTGCATCTCTTCGTATGCTGTATACGGACGCGGCGGTTTCGATTTTGATTGAGGACAACGGCAAAGGGTTCGACACGGAGAGCGCGATGGAGCATGACGCTTCAGAAAACGGTCATTTTGGACTTCTCGGTATGCGGGAACGGGCAATGATTATCGGGGCGCAGTTTGTAATTACTTCAAAAAAAGGCCAAGGAACTCGGGTTCATGTGCGATTCCCATTGAAACCGGAAAATGCGCCACAAGAATCTTCGCAAGAGGCGGCACAACGCAAGCGCTTGCCAAGAAAACGCGTTTTGCATGAAGTGCCGCCCTTGGAAGATGAACTGACTGCGGAGGTTATGGCGGCAGGAAAAGAAGCGACAGAGAATGAAGTTGCGGAAAGCGTGTCTGCCGAAGGAGAAAAACAAGACGCATGAACGACGCAGATAGAGCGCCACTGGCGGCGGCAATGAAAGCGTACGCAGCAAGCGGCGCTCTTGCTTTTCATACGCCGGGACATAAGCAAGGACTCGGTGCGCATCAGTATCTTCGTGATTTTGTGACAATGGAAGGATTGCGTGCTGAAGTGTCGTTGGCGGACGAATTAGATGATCTGCATCGTCCGGAAGGGTGTATTAAGGAAGCGCAACAGCTGGCAGCACGGCTTTGGTGTGCTGACGAAGCATTTTTCATGGTAAACGGTACGACAGAAGCAATCCATGCGATGATGTTGGCAGCGCTGTCGCCGGGGGACGAGATAATCGTGCCGCGCAATGCGCATCGTTCTGTCGTTGGTGGACTTGTGCTTTCGGGAGCATATCCCGTCTATATTTTGCCGGAACAGGATAACATACTCGGCATTGCTCACGGAGTGACAGCGGAAACAGTGAGGCAAGCGCTCGCAAAGCATCCGACGGCGAAAGCGGTTTTGGCGGTTTATCCGACATATTACGGTGTGGCGTCGGAACTTTGTGGGATTGCTCAAGCGGCTCATGAAAAAGGCGTACCGCTGATTGTGGACGAAGCGCACGGTGCGCATTTGCATTTTTCGGACGAGCTCCCTCCCGACGCGCTTTCCTGCGGCGCAGATCTTGTTGCGCAGAGTACGCATAAGTTGCTTGGGGCGATGACGCAGGCGTCAATGCTTTTCAGAAAAGGAAGTCGAATTCCTGCGGAGCGCGTAAACCGAGCAGCGTCTTTGCTTACCACGACAAGCCCGAATTACCTTTTGATGGCGTCCCTGGATATTGCACGGCTACAGATGGAGGAAGAAGGCGAAAGACGCGTTGCACGTGCAGTTCGACTTTCGGAGGAACTTCGCACAGCAGTGAATGATTTGCCGGGGCTTTGGTGCTTTGGCAAAGAACGTATGGGATATCCCGGTGCGTCTGCGCTTGACGTAACTAAGCTCACGGTCAATGTGTCGGGGTTGGGATTGTCCGGCGAGAAAGCAATGCGATTTTTACGTCAAAAAAATATTCAGGCTGAACTCTCGGACGCACGGAACGTGCTTTTTATCGTTTCTATGGCGGACACGGAACGGGAAACGGAACGGCTTTTCGCAGCGTTGGAGGAACTTTCGTTGGAAAACGCAGAAAAAGGGACTGCTCCGCTTTTGTCTGTGACGGCGCCGCCGAATTTAGCAACAGCGCTGACTCCGCGGGAAACATTTTATGCGGCGCGGGAGTCCGTGCCTCTTGAGAGGGCTACGGGACGAATCGCGGCGGAGGAAATCACGTTTTATCCGCCGGGGATTCCGGCAATCATTCCCGGAGAACGAATTGACGAGGACGCTGTAGGGTATTTGAAGGAAATGACGAGAATGTGCATGAAAGTGACGGGGGCGAAAGATGTGTCGCTTTCGACAATTTGCGTAGTGAAATAGGGGGAAAAATGGACAAAAAAGGAAAGTTGATTATTATGGAGGCGGGGGATGCCTCGGGCAAGGCAACGCAGACAAGATTTCTTTACGAGCACCTTATGAATGATGGGCGTAATGTGACGCGGGTTTCATTTCCCGATTACGGTTCCGATTCCTCGGCTTTGGTCCGCATGTACCTTCGGGGCGATTTTGGCGCGCAGGCAGCTGATGTGGATGCCTACGCAGCGTCGGCTTTTTTCGCGGTGGATCGCTACGCATCGTTTCATACGAAATGGGGGGTGGAATACCGACGTGGCGGCATAATCCTTTCTGATCGCTATACGACCTCGAATCTCGCTCATCAGGCGGTGAAACTTGTCGACGAAAAAGCTCGGCAAGAATATTTTTCATGGTTGGAAGATTTTGAATATGGTCGGCTCGGATTGCCGCGTCCTGATCTCGTCGTATTTCTCGATATGCCGCCAGAAGCCAGCGACCGTTTGTTGGCGGCAAGGGCAAAAGAGAAGGGCAAGGCGGATATCCATGAAAAGGACAAAGACTATTTGCACCGTGTCCATGACGTTTATGCGGAGGTCGCAAAGCAATTCGGCTGGACGCGGATTGTCTGTGGTAACGGCGCAACGCCGAGAAGACCGGAAGAAATAGCTGAGGACGTTTACCGCGTGGTTTTTCCCGTTCTTGACGGGAAGGGGACGGACGCTTATGATTAAAGAAGTTCTTATTGTAGAAGGCAAAATGGACGTTCTGGCGGTTGGGCGCGCGGTGGAAGCGGACTGCATCATTACCGACGGTTTTCGCCTTTCGCCGCGGACGTTGGAAAGTATCCGGGACGCTTACCGGCGGAGGGGGATTATCATATTGACTGATCCTGATCCTGCAGGAGAGAGGATTCGGTTGTTTCTGTCGAAAAAATTTCCAGAAGCAAAGCACGCGTTCGTTCCGAAAGAGGATGCCACGGCAAACGACGATATTGGTATCGAGCAGGCTTCACCGGAGGCAATACGCATTGCATTGGAAAAAGTGAGGACGCTGGACTGGCATCCCGTCAATCGCTTCAAGGCGGCAGATTTGATTTCATCAGGGCTTTCCGGGGGCGAAATGGCGTCGGCTCGTCGCGCGCGTATCGGCGCAATGCTTGGCGTCGGCTGTGCGAACGCCAAGACATTTTTGAAACGGCTCAACCACTACGGCGTAACGCAGGAGGAATTTTCCGCTGCGCTTGCGGAATTGGATAAGGAGGCAAAGGGATGCTGACCCCGCAGATTGCCGACAAGGGCGTAACAAAACATATATTGAGAGCGTTTGATTTGCATGCGTCGCGGCGGCTTGGACAAAACTTCCTGATTTCCCCAGGCGTTGTGCGCGCTGTCGTCGAAGCGGCAGGAATCGAAACTGGCGATCTGGTATTGGAAATAGGCCCTGGCATCGGTACGTTGACGCAGGGACTCCTCGAGGCAGGCGCTCAGGTTACTGCGGTTGAGCTTGACAAAAAACTACCTGCCGTTTTGGCAGAGACCTTGCGGGGTTATGAGCATTTGAACATCGTGCAGGGAGATATCCTGAAAACAGATATTCCGGCGTTGATGGGAGAAAAGCCCTTCAAAGTCGCCGCGAATCTTCCCTACTATATCACAACGCCGATCCTGCTCTCTCTTTTGGAGCAAAACCTTCCGATTACGCATATCGTCACAATGGTGCAGAAGGAAGTTGCCGAGCGCATGACGGCGAGTCCCGGCGGTAAAGATTATGGCGCGCTTTCCGTGGCGGTACAATATTATACGGAGCCGGAAATCGTGCTGGATGTTCCGCCGTCGTGCTTTTTTCCCGCGCCGGAGGTCGACTCTGCGGTAATTGCCTGCACGATCAGAAAGACACCTGCGGTTGCGGTGAAAGACGACATTCTTTTTTTTCGCGTAGTCAAGGCGTCCTTCGGCCAAAGGAGGAAGACGCTTTCCAACGCATTGAAGCCTTTGGGGATTCCGAAGGAAAAGATTGAAAGCGCGCTTCGCAATGCAAAAATTGATGCTTCGCGTAGAGGCGAGACTTTGTCCCTGACGGAATTCGCCGCTATTACAAACGAATTGGTGAATTGATTTCAATTTTCCTTGTTCGTTGAAGCTTGTTGGTGTAAAATAATGCCGTTCAATTTATAGCAATTTGGAGGGTTCGTTTTGGTCAGAGTAAGAACACGCTTTGCCCCCAGTCCGACGGGGTATATGCACATCGGGAATTTGCGCACGGCGCTTTATGCATATCTTTTCGCGAAGGCGAAAGACGGGGATTTTTTGCTCCGTATCGAGGACACGGATCGCGCACGCTATGTTGCCGACGCGGTGAAGTTCATTCAGGACACGTTGTCGGCGGCGCATATCATTCCTGACGAGGGGCCGGACATTGGCGGCGATTGCGGCCCGTATGTCCAGAGTGAACGCATGGACATTTACAAGAAATACGCGGAAGAGCTGATTGAAAAAGGCTTCGCTTATCGTTGTTTCTGCTCCCATGAGGACGCGAAGGACGGCGAAGAAAAAGCTTTCGGCGGATATGGGCGTCATTGCCGCGATCTTTCGCCGGAGGCGATTGAGCGACATCTTGCGAACAACGATCCTTATGTCATTCGACAGAAAATGCCGCTGACCGGCACGACGACTTTTTTCGACGTGGTGCATGGGAATATCACGATCGAGAACAGCGAGCTTGAAGACCAAGTGCTTTTGAAACGCGACGGAATGCCAACGTACAATTTCGCCAATGTCATCGATGATCACTTGATGAATATCTCCCATGTCATTCGCGGTACGGAGTTCATTACCTCGACGCCGAAGCATGTGCAGCTTTATCAGGCGTTTGGTTGGGAGCCGCCGGTTTTCGTGCATCTCGCGCCGGTTATGGGCAAAAACGAGGACGGCTCTGTCTCGAAGCTGTCGAAGCGCCACGGGGCAACCAGTTTCGCAGAGCTTGTCGACGCAGGCTATTTGCCGGAGGCCATTACCAATTATGTTGCATTGCTCGGCTGGAGCCCGAAGTCTGAACAGGAAATTTTCACGATGGAGGAAATGGCGAAAGTATTTTCCCTTGAAGGCTTGAGCAAGTCGCCCGCCGTATTTGATTACGCGAAGCTCGATTGGTTCAACGGTGAATATTTCAAAGCAATGAGCGACGAGAAATTTGCCGCCGTCGCGCTGCCTTTCGTGGGCGAGTTGACGGACGAAGTGAAGTCGAAATGGCCGTATCTGGCCGCAATCCTTCGTACGCGCGTGTCTCGCTTCGGCGAGATATCGGACAAAATTGCTTTTTTCCGAGAACTGCCGGAGTACGGCGTTGACCTTTTCCCGAACAAGAAGAACAAGGTTACACCGGAGCTGGCCGCGACGATCTTGCCCGCAGCGAAGGATGCTCTCTCGAAGGTGCAGAACTGGACGCCGGAGACTATTGACGCTGCGCTGCATGGCTATATCGACGAAAGCGGGCTAAAGCTTGGCACGGTCATGTGGCCGCTTCGCATCGCACTTTCTGGACAGAAAGTGACGCCCGGCGGCGTCACCGAGCTTTTATATCTTTTAGGAAAGGAAGAATCTTTGACGCGTATCGGCAAGGCTGTTTCCCTGCTTTGAATTTCTCTTACGGCAGCGAAAGCACGGCAAATCACCTGCCGCGCTTTTCTTTTGCGCTGATTTGATGTAGAATTAAGAAGACATTTGATAAAGAGGGTTGGTTTCAGTCGGCGAGATTTGTTTTTTGATGCCGACGGTTCGGAGGTTTTGATGATTCGGATTTTGTTTATGTTGCTGTTCCTGCTTGGGACTTTTTTGCAACAGCCCGCGGAAGCAGCGCCGACGGCGTTTAGCGAGAAGGCGGCTAAGCTGTCTGGGATTACGGCGGTGCGCATGGCCGGATCGTTGGAAAGGCTTCGCATTGTACTCGACGCGAACAAGGAAGTCGATTATTCGGTGATGATATTGACCAATCCGTCGCGCGTCGTCGTCGACCTGCATGGCGCTTGGCTCAGTCCGAACGTTGCACGGGAGACGGCGATCGAGAGCCGGTTTGCGAGTAAGGTGCGCGTGGCGCAGTTCAACGAAAATACGGTGCGCGTCGTCGTTGAGACGGAAATGGGCAAAGGCCAGTACGATGTATTTTCGATTGAAGGCGGCGCAATCCCGTACCGAGTTGTGATGGATTTCGGTAAGGTTGGCAGGGCAAAGGACGATTCCCATGGCGGAACCATCACCGACGATCGGGTGGGGACGGAAGGATCTTCCACAGAGGTGAAACCAGCAGAGGAAAAGGATGGAACGGAAACGGGCGTCGGCAAGACGAAGCCGGGGAAAGAAGAAACAATAGCGGAAGGAACGGAGGAAGTCAAAGAACGCTCCAAGCCGACGGAGGGCAAGGACGGCGACAAAAAAACGGACGAAGACGTGGAAAATCTTTCGGAGGAAATTGTGTTTTCGCCGGGAATCAAAGGCAAGACAATCGTCATCGATCCCGGCCACGGCGGCGAGGATTCCGGCGCCATCGGACCGTCCGGCGTGACGGAAAAGAGCATCACGCTTCAGATCGCGAAGGAAGTCGAGAAGATGCTCAAGGATGCGGGCGCGAAGGTTGTCATGACACGCACGACGGATACCGAGGTTTCGCCGAAGCACCGGCAGGCAACGGATGTGGACGAGCTTCAGGCGCGTTGCGATGTGGCGAACAAAGCGAAAGCGGATATATTCATCTCGATTCATATGGATTCCTTCACGAGCCGTGAAGCTTCCGGTACCACCGGATACTATTACATCAAAGGCTCTGCGGCGAGTAAAAAACTGGCCGCCGCAATCCAGTCGAATCTTGTCGGGCAGCTTAAGACGACAAGTCGGGGCGTCAGGACATGCAAGTTTTACGTCGTTCGGCATACGAAAATGCCCGCGACTTTGATCGAGGTAGCATTCGTTTCGAACCCGAAAGAGGAAAAGCTACTGACCTCGAAAAAAGGCGTGCAGAAGGCGGCCATTGGCATTGTAAACGGAATCTCCGAATTCTTTGGAGAATGATAATCTTGCCTTCTTTTTTGGAAAAGTGACTCCCGCAAGCGTCGGATGAGTTCGTGTAACGTCATGCCCGATACAAGCGAGGCGGTTTGAGAACCTCACCCACCGCTTCTTGGTCCTTTCATCCAAGAAGCGGGTAAGATGTCCTAGCCAAAAACAGTCATTATATACCATCATAATTAAAAGAAAGGAATTTTGTTATGGAACTCGAAAATACGGCAAAACAGAAACTGGAAGAACTGAAAAAGGCAGTACAGGAGGAAGCAGAGAAGCGTAAAAAGCAGATGATGAAGCGGGAAATTCCGGTGCGGCGCACGCTGAAGAATGCGTTGGCGACTTTGACGCGGCAGGAGTTGGACGATATCCGCTACAATGTCGGCCTGTCGGGAACCAGTGGCATGAACAAGGCGGAATTGATCGAAAAGCTGTGTCCTGCGATTGTGGAGTTTTCCCGCACTTGGTTCGTTTCGCTTCTCGATGAGCAATATCAGGCGTTCCGTCATTTGGTATCGAAAAAAGGTATCTCGACGGAGTTCCGCACGGACGAAGCTCGGCTCGATTATTTTCAGAGCCTTGGCTTGGCGGTCAGCGGCGCGCACAAAGGGGAACCTGCTTGGTATCTGCCGAAGGAAATCATGGAGGAATTTCAGCAACTCGACAAAAACCAAGCGTTCCAGAAGGCTGTGGAGATGAACACCGACGTTTTCCGCGTCGCGGCTGGATTGCTGTTTTATTATGGCGTGATGGACTATGATCGCCTTTTCGCGAAGGTTCGGCAGCATTTGGAACTGGCGACGGAGGAAATCAGCTTTTCGGACTTCATGAAAATCATGTTCAACGGCTCGTGCTGGCAGACGAACATTCGTACTGCCGAGCGTGTCGCCTATTACTACACGGTTTTGGATCCCGCTAAGACGATGGAGGCACAGGAAAAAATCGGCGTTGGCTTTGCAAAGCTGTCCTACGGACAGGTCTACGACGCAGGCGAGGAAAACTATATCGAGGCGACGAACGAATACAAAGGATTGGCACAATTCTTCATGGCGGCATACAAGATGGACGTGCTGCGCGCGGCGGAGGTCGTCGGGCAGATCACCATTCTTTTGCAGAACGGCGGCGAAATGAAGGACGTGCTCGCCTATATCGAAAAACTTGGGAAACCGGAAAACGAGAAAGAAATGGAGGTGCTGTCTCCGCTCTTGATTGGTTTCCATCAATCGCTCCGTATGTGGAAACTCAAAGGGCACACGCCAACTGAAATCGTCACGGGCAAGCTTGACCCCGAAGGCGGCGACATAATTTCCTTCGAGGCAGCACGTCGCAAAAAAGCAAAGGTCGGCAGAAACGATCCGTGTCCTTGCGGCAGCGGCAAGAAGTACAAAAACTGCTGCATGAGGAAGGATATGGGTGAAGAATAAAGTTTTTCTTGCTTTTTTCGTTGTGATACCCTATAATATTTCATGCGGTGCAACAAGCATCGCTTTGATTCCTTGATAGCTCAGTCGGTAGAGCAATCGGCTGTTAACCGATCGGTCGCAGGTTCGAGTCCTGCTCAAGGAGCCATGGCGCGTTGGTCAAGTGGTTAAGACACCGCCCTTTCACGGCGGTTTCATGGGTTCGAATCCCGTACGCGTCACCAGATTATCAGAGCCGCCTCTTTGTGGGCGGCTTTTTCTCATAGAGGGTGAAAAGATGTGGTCGGGCGATAAAAAATCCCGCATGGCGGAAAGGCGAGTTGTACTTGCGTGGTGCGGCCAATGGATGCGGGATTATATGAAATCCTATTACAATGAAGATATGGAAATCCAACGCGCGATGCTGGTGAAGGAATCGCATACGGGACGCGTACAAAACATTATCCGAGAGTTGGCGACCCATTTGGGACTGTCCGAGGAGGATGTGGTGCTCGCCGAATTGATGGGGCTCCTGCACGACGTCGGACGGTTCCGGCAGTTCACGGTTTATCGGACGTTCAAGGATCATTTGTCGGAGGATCACGCGACGGCAGGGCTGAAGCTGATGGAGGACTATCGACTTTTGGAGGGACTTTTACCTTGGGAACAATCCCTTGTCCGTTTTGCCGTCGAGTGGCACAACAAGAAGGCTATTGGTCCCGCGCCAGACGCCTGCCATCTCGGCTATGCGAAAATGCTTCGGGACGCAGACAAACTCGACATTTACCATGTGCTTGAGCCGTTCCTTCCGTCGGAGGATGGCAGCGGTGTCAGCCCGAATTTCATCGAGAAGTTTGTTGAGGGCGTACAGTGTGACTACACGATGGTCGGCACCGAGGACGACAAGAAGCTCGTCCGACTGATGTGGGCTTATGATATTAATTTCGGTTGGACTCTTAAACAGATTCAAGAGCACGGGTATCTGGAAAAACTTATTCATTGCCTGCCGAAAGGCGACAAGGTCGATCTGGGCGTGGCGCGGCTGCGCGGATATGTGGAAAGTAAGCTTGCGGAAAAGGATACCGCTGGATTTCAAAATTCACATGAATGCGAAAAATAGGGGAGATATGAGGCATGACGGAGAAAACGAAGGCAATGGCCGCGAATTTTGTGGAGAATATCATCGACAGTGACCTGAAAAGCGGAAAGTATGTACCGGAGGAAATCCATACGCGGTTTCCGCCCGAGCCGAACGGGTATCTGCATATCGGCCACGCGAAGTCAATTTGCTTGAATTTTGGCTTGGCGCAGCGGTTTGGCGGCAAGTGCAATTTGCGCTTCGATGACACGAATCCGACGAAGGAGGATACCGAGTACGTCGATTCAATTCAGGAAGACGTCAAGTGGCTTGGTTTTACTTGGGATGACCGCCGATTTTACGCCTCCGATTATTTTGTGAAGCTGTACGAATACGCGGTGGAGCTGATCAAGCGCGGGAAGGCGTTCGTCTGCGACCTGTCAACTGAAGAAATCCGCGCCTATCGCGGCACTTTAACAGAGCCGGGAAAGGAGAGTCCGTATCGCAACCGCAGCGTTGAGGAAAATCTTGATTTATTTGCACGGATGAAGGCGGGAGAGTTCCCTGACGGCTCCCATGTTTTGCGTGCGAAAATTGACATGGCATCGCCAAATATTACGATGCGCGATCCGGTGCTGTACCGTATTGCCCACACAGCGCATCACCGTACAGGCGACGCGTGGTGTATCTATCCAATGTACGATTTCGCACACCCGCTGTCTGATGCCATCGAGGATATCACCCATTCCGTCTGCACATTGGAGTTTGAGGATCATCGCCCTCTTTACGATTGGCTGCTGGAGTCCTTGGGATTTGACACGAAGCGCCCGCATCAGTACGAGTTCGCAAGGCTGAACCTGACGAACACAGTGATGAGCAAGCGAAAGCTCCGCCAACTTGTCGAAGGTGGCTATGTTTCCGGTTGGGACGATCCTCGTATGCCGACGATTTCCGGTTTGCGGCGGCGCGGCTATACAGCGGCGGCAATCCGAGATTTCTGCGAGCGCATCGGCGTCGCGAAGAGCAATAGCCTTGTGGACGTGGCGATGTTGGAGCATTGCGTTCGTGAGGATTTGAACGAGAAAGCCGACCGTGTGATGGCGGTTTTGGATCCGCTGAAGATCGTCATTACAAATTACCCCGAGGACAAAATAGAATACCTTGTGGCGGAGAATCATCCGACTCGAGGCGGTCATCGGTATGTGCCGTTCTCTCGAGAGATTTTCATTGAGCGAGAGGACTTCATGGAAGAACCGCCGAAAAAGTTTTTCCGTCTGAAACCGGGCGGTGAGGTGCGTCTGAAGCACGCTTATATCATCAAGTGCGAGGAAGTCGTCAAGGACAACGCGGGAAATGTCGTCGAGCTTCGTTGTACCTACGATCCTGACTCGAAGAGCGGCGGCGCAACGGCGGGGCGCAAGGTCAAAGGCACTTTGCATTGGGTGGAAGCAAAGAACGCGATCACAGCGGAGGTACGTCTTTACGATTACCTGTTGACGACTGACGAAAATGGAAATGTTCCAGACGATTTTCTCGCGCACCTGAATCCGAATTCTCTGCGCGTGCTTAAGGACGTTCTGATCGAGCCGAGCGTGCGTTATACCGCCGAGGGGACGCGGTATCAATTCCTGCGGAAGGGTTATTTCTGCGTGGACAAAGACACAACGCCAGATCATCTAGTGTTTAACGAGGTCGTCGGATTGAAAGATACATGGGGCAAGGTGAAGGGATAAATGGGGAAGATGCCGAAAATACCGAGAAATCTTTCGGATAAGGATATGTTCAAAGGTTGGCAGGAAGAGCCGACCATTGAAGAAACGATGCTGCAAGCAGCGGAACCGATACAGTCGACGCGTCCGCAGCTAAGGTGCATGCCGCAACAAAAAGGCGAAAAACGCGAAGGCACCTATCAGACATATCTTTCGCAGGACGCCATCGACACGATGGAGAAGTTTCTGCTGGAAATCAAGCTGGATTTTTTCAAGCAGGGAATATCCGACTACCACGTGAATGTCCGGCGCGAGGGAAATACGATTCTGTTGGAGCACGTTCCGGCGGAAGGTAAAAATACGAAGAAATAACGGAGGGAAAGCCGAAATGGAGAAATACAACCCGAAGGAAATCGAGCAAAAATGGCAGAAGAAGTGGGCGGATGAGGAAACCTACAAGACGGAGGCCGACGCCTCACTGAAAAAGTATTATGTTCTTGAAATGTTCCCGTATCCGTCGGGGAATCTCCACATGGGGCATGTCCGCAATTATTCCATCGGCGATGTGCTGGCGCGGTACAAGCGCATGGCGGGATTTAATGTGATTCACCCGATGGGCTACGATGCTTTCGGCATGCCGGCGGAAAATGCCGCTATCAAGCACGGCGTCCGCCCGTCGGACTGGACTTTCTCCAATATCGAGAATATGACGCGCCAGCAGCAGACGATGGGGCTTTCCTACGACTGGGATCGCGAAGTGGAGACCTGTCGCCCCGATTATTACCGCTGGACGCAGTGGCTCTTCGAGCTTTTCTACAAGCGCGGTCTTGCGTATAAGAAAGCGGCGTCAGTGAACTGGTGCGACACCTGTGGTACGGTGTTGGCCAACGAACAGGTCGTGGACGGCAAATGCTGGCGCTGCGACTCCGAGGTACATAAGAAGAGCCTTTCCCAGTGGTTCTTGAAAATTACTGATTACGCCGATGAGCTTTTGAAGGACCTTGAGCTTTTGAAGGGGTGGCCAGACCGCGTCAAGACGATGCAGGATAATTGGATCGGGCGCAGCGAGGGGTTGGAGTTTGCCTTTGACTTTCCTGCTGTCGGTGAAAAAATCCCAGTTTACACCACGCGCCCAGATACGGCTTTCGGTGTCACGTTCCTTGCTCTGGCGGCGGAGCATCCTCTTATCGAGAAAATCTGTAACGATAATCCGAAGGCGGCGGAAATCAAAGCGTTTTGTGAAAAAGCGCGCAATCAGTCCGAGATGGAGCGCACTTCCGAGACATCGGAGAAGGAAGGTATATTCACTGGACTTTGCTGCGTGAATCCCTTCAACGGAAAAGAAGTGCAGGTTTGGGTTACAAACTATGTGCTGGCCGAGTATGGTACCGGTGCGGTCATGGGAGTACCGGCACACGATCAGCGCGACTGGATGTTCGCGACGAAATACGGTATACCGAAAATCCTGACCATTCAGCCGAAGGGTCAGACACTGAAGCTATCAGATATGGATGCAGCCTATGTTGAAAAGGAAGGCGTGCTGGTCAACTCTGAAAAGTTCGACGGCATGGAAATGCACGCGGCGATGAGCGCAATCATGGATGAAGCGGAGGCAAATGGCTTCGGCAAACGCCGCGTCAATTATCGTCTGCGCGATTGGCTGATTTCCCGCCAGCGGTATTGGGGAGCGCCGATTCCGATTATTCACTGCCCAAAATGCGGTGAGGTGCTTGTGCCGGAGGAGGAACTTCCGGTCAAGTTGCCGGAAAATGTGAAGTTTGAGCAGGGTGCGGTGTCGCCATTGGCTCAGTGCGAGGAGTTCGTCAACGTCAAGTGCCCGAAGTGCGGCGGCGACGCAAAGCGCGAGACCGACACGATGGACACCTTTATCTGTTCGTCGTGGTACTATCTGCGTTATACTGACCCGCACAACGAAAAGGCCCCCTTTAACAAGGACAAGGTCAATTACTGGGGGCCGGTGGATCAATATATCGGCGGCATCGAGCACGCAATTTTACATCTGTTATATTCGCGTTTCTTTACGAAGGTTTTGCGCGACGCGGGGCTTGTGGACTTCGACGAACCGTTCACGAACCTTCTGACGCAGGGAATGGTCATCAAAGACGGCTCGAAAATGTCGAAGTCGAAGGGCAACGTCGTTTCGCCGGAGGAGATTATCGCGAAGTATGGTGCGGACACGGCGCGACTCTTTATCCTGTTCGCAGCGCCTCCGGAACGCGATCTCGAATGGAGCGACCAAGGCGTCGAGGGAGCGTGGCGTTTTCTGAACCGTGTCTGGCGCATTGTCGGCCAATTCGCTCCGCTAGTCAAGAAAGGGAAGGACGATTATGACGTCTCGAAGCTGACAAAGGAGGAAACGGCGCTTCGCCGTGCTCTGCACCAAACCGTCGCGAAGGTCACCGACGATGTGGAGAACCGCTTCACGTTCAATACGGCGATCAGCTCGATCATGGAACTTGTCAACGAGCTGTACACGTTCCAGGAGGTTGGGAATGTTAATGAAGGACTGATTCGCGAGGTAGTGACGGCTCTTGTCAAGCTGCTGGCACCGTTCTCGCCGCATATCACAGAAGAAATGTGGAGCGAAATCGGCGGCGAAGGCAGCGTCCACGCACAGAAGTGGCCGATCTATGATGAGGCGGCTTTGAAGGAAGACGAGATTGAGATTGTGCTGCAAATCAATGGTAAGGTTCGTGATCGCATCATTGTCCCGGTGGAGCTTGATAAGACGGCCATGGAAAAAGCGGCGCTGGCCCAACCAAAGGTACAGCAGTATACCGAAGGAAAGACCGTCATGAAGGTCATCGCGGTGCCGGGCAAGCTGGTCAATATTGTAGTCAAGTAAACTGCCTTCCCCTCTGGGGAGAAACATGCCAGTAGCACGTTTCTTGGCAGCGCGAAGCATAACAGATGAGGTTTTGTGAAGCTGGCAGAAAACCTCACCAGCCGCCTACGGCGGGTCCCCCTCCTAATAGGAAAGGCATATTAACAGAGAAGGAAGCGAGTTTTTATGGCGGAAACGATTTGGTCTGTTTTTCCCCCGATTTTGACAATTGTGCTGGCGTTGGCGACGAAGGAAGTCTATATGTCGCTGTTGATCGGCATTTTCTCCGGGGCGATGCTGTATTCAAACTTCAACGTCATTCAGGCGATTTTGACAATGTTCGCGGTCATGGAGGAAAAAGTCGGCGGAAATGTCAATATCCTCGTTTTCCTCGTCGTGCTCGGCATTCTTGTCGCGGCGATTTCGCGTTCAGGCGCAACGGAAGCTTATGGCAGATGGGCAGGAGAGCAAATTCACGGGAAGCGCAGCGCGCTTTTCCTAACGGCGCTCCTCGGCATCATTATTTTTATCGACGACTATTTCAACTGCCTGACAGTCGGAACGGTCATGCGGCCGATTACGGACCGGTTCAAGGTATCACGGGCGAAGCTTGCCTATATTATTGACGCGACGGCGGCGCCTGTTTGCATTCTCGCGCCGGTTTCGAGCTGGGCGGCGGCTGTGGGATCTTCGTTGCCGGAGGGTACGTCGATTGACGGCTTCGCGTTGTTCCTTCGGACAATTCCAGTGAATCTCTATGCGATTTTGACGATGCTTTTCATGCTGTTTATCGCTTGGACAGGCCGCGATTTTGCAACAATGGGCAAAGTTGTTCGTGAAAACCGAAAGGAATTTATTGTGTCCAAGGAATACGAGGACGAAAGCAACAAGAGCGAAGTGGTATCACTCGGCAACGGTACTGTTTTTGACTTGATGCTTCCGATTATTGTACTAATTGGGTCCTGTGTGTTCGGTATGCTTTATACCGGCGGCATCATGGAGGGAAAGTCCATTGCCGACGCTTTTGCCGACTGCGATTCGGCTAAGGCACTGGTGCTCGGTTCGTTCATTTCTTTTGTATTCGTTGCTCTTCTGTATCTGCCGCGGGAAGTGCTTCGCTTCAACCAGTTCTGTGACTGTTTCGTGCTCGGTTTCAAGGCGATGGTTCCGGCGGTGTTCATTCTCTGCCTCGCGTGGACCATGTCGGGGATCGTAAGTGACAAATATCTGAATCTAGGCGGTTATGTTGGCCAGCTGGTGCAGATGAATTCATCAGTGGGGCTTTTCCTTCCGGCGATATTTTTTGTCGTCGCAGGCTTCTTAGCTTTTTCCACCGGGACGTCTTGGGGCACATTCGGGATTTTGATTCCGATTGCGGTTGCCGTCGTCGGTTTGGAGCAGTATGAAATGTTGGTGCTAATGGTTGCGGCAGTGTTGTCGGGCGCGGTTGCAGGTGATCACGCTTCGCCGATTTCCGATACGACAATTCTCGCCTCGGCAGGTGCACAGTGCCATCATATCGAACATGTCAGCACTCAGATTCCGTATGTGCTTCTCGTTTGTGCATGCTGCTTTGTCGGATATATTGTGGACGGTTTCACGAAAAACGGCTTTGCCGGGCTCGCGGTGGGCGTCATCCTTTTAGTGGGCTGCTGTCTTGCGATTTGCGCGAAATGTGAACCTATTGAGGTGGACGAGGAATAATCGAGAAAGATAAAGACATGGGTTGCGCACTCATGTCTTTTTTATGCTAAATTATCTGTTGCTTGGGATTTTGGGCATATCTTTGACAAGGCACGGCTCTTGCAAAAAGACGGATGTTTCGTTATAATATCGACAGCGCTTTAGCGGAGGAAAGAATCGATGGAGTTTCATTTTGTCAAGGCGAGTCCTTGCCGAAATACAACGGTTTTTGTTGAAGACAACGTATCGGTTTTTGTACGCGCGAGGCTTGCGCGATATTTGATGAACGACGAGGTCTTGGCGGCGGAGCAGGTCGGCTTTCTTGTGCCGCCGTTGTCTGAAGTTTCCGCACTTCGCGTGGAGATGGCAGGCGATGAGTTTTGCGGAAATGCGTCGCTGGCACTTGGTGCGTTGGCAGTTATGCGCGGACTTCGTGCGACGGGGACGCCTTTTTTCGTTGAATGCTCCGGTTCGGAGAGTCCTCTTCGCGTCTCTGCGGAATCAGTTGCGCCGGGAAGGTGGCGCGGAACGGTTGAACTGTCGCCAAAAGCGAGAATCTTGGAGATTAAGCTTTCCTCAGCGGGTGTCACGTATCACGGCGCGATTGTCGAGCTTCCGGGTATTTGCCATTTTTGCATTGAGTCGGAACCGTTTTCACAGGAAACTTATGATGCATTACTGAAACAATTGACAAAACATATCGTGTCAGATGCTTATGGGATTATTCCGTATCGTGAAAATGGGAACAAAGAGTTTTCAATTTGTCCGTATGTTGCCGTGCCTGCTGCGAAAAGTTTCGTGTTCGAGCAGGCATGCGGTTCGGGTAGCTTTGCGTTGGGACTTTGGCTTGCGCGGATACGCGGACTTACACAGCTGGATGTTTTGCAGTCGGGGGGAACAATTCATGTGGAGATTGGCGAAAGGTCGTCGATTTCCGAAGAAGTATATTTTCCTTGCGCGGGGAAATTTTTTGCAGATGAAATACTTCTGCGGGATGCTTCGGGCAAATGAAAATATAATTATGTTTTTTGGGAGGAAGGATTGAAATGAAGAAACTGTTTGCGGTGCTGATGTTGGTCGCGCTTGCCTGCGGGTTGCTCGTCGGGTGCGGCGGGGGACAAAAACCGGCGGAGAAGAAGGAAGCGACAAAGCCGATTGTACTCGGGTTGGATGACAATTTCCCGCCGATGGGTTTTGTGGATGAGAACAACAAGATTGTTGGCTTCGACATTGATCTTGCAACGGAAGCTGCAAAGCGTTTGAACACGAAGGTCGATTTCAAGCCTATTGACTGGGCGAGTAAAGAGGCAGAGCTGAAAAGCGGACGCGTCGATATGCTTTGGAATGGTCTCGACATCACCGAGAAGCGTAAAGAGAATATCCTTTTCAGTGACCCATACATGAACAACCGTTTCATTATCTTCCGTGCGGCGGGCAAGAATACAGATATCAAAGGCGAGTTGACACTGGCGGGCAAGATTGTTGCGACGCAAAGCGGCGGCGGAACTATCGAGGACTATTTGGACGGGAAGCCGGAGTTGACAGGTACTTTCAAGGAATTCAAGAAGTATCAGGATTATCTGTCGGCGTTCATGGATTTGGAAAACGGGCGTATTGATGCGGTGGTTTGTGATGAGATTATCGGCCGTTATTACATGAGCAAGCATCCTGGCAAGCTTGAGGCCGTGGACGTAACTGTCGGCCCTTCGGCGCAGTTTGGCGTCGGTTTCCGCAAGGATGACAAGGAACTTCGCGACAAAGTGCAGAGGGTGCTAGACGAAATGCGCAAGGACGGCACTATGGCGAAGATTTCGCAGAAGTGGTTCGCAGCTGATATCACCAAGGTCGATAAAAAATAAAGACTTGGGAAAGAAGGACTGTCGCATATATCCAAACGGATAGGCGGCAGTCTTTTCATATTTCGATATATTATTTGTAATCGAGGGTGACAAACATGAAGGAATCGGAACTTGTACGACAGATACGTCTGGAAGGCGGACGGATTGCCGTAGTCGGTGGCTGGGTGCGCGATTCTTTGCGTGGTGTAACACCGAAAGACAAGGATTATGTTATATCCGGAGTAAAAGAAGAAAAATTCCTTTCGCTTTTTCCGGAAACACAAAAAGTTGGACGTTCATTTCCTGTGTTTTTGCTTCACGTCGACGGAGTGGCCTCAGAAATTGCATTTGCTCGGACGGAACAGAAAACAGGGAAAGGTTACCGAGGATTTTGCGTCCGGTTCAATCCCAAGGTCACGCTGGAAGACGACCTTTCAAGGCGCGATACAACAATAAATTCGATGGCATTGGAACTTTTTGCAGATGGGACTCCCCCAAAGCTAATTGATCTTTTCGGTGGAAAAAAAGATGTTGAATGTGGTATTATCCGTGCCGTTTCAAATTGTTTTACGGAAGATCCTGTGCGGGCGCTGCGGGCGGCGAGGCAGGCGGCGGAGTTTGGTTATGATATTGCACCATGTACCATTCAATATATGCGATTATGCAGGGAAGAGTTGGAAGGAGAGCCGCAGGAACGGATTTTTGCTGAGTTGTCGCGCGCCCTTGCCGCATCAATTCCTTCCGCTTTTTTCCGTTCACTTCTTTCTGCGGATTTGCTGGATTTGATTTTTCCGGAAATTTTCGCATTAATCGGCAAGACGCAGCCGAAGGAATTCCATCCCGAAGGGGATGCGTTCGAGCATACGATGGCGACAGTGGACGCGGTCGCGTGCCGGACGGAGAATCTAGTCGTACGTTTTGCGGCACTCGTACATGATATCGGAAAAGGTGTGACCCCTGAAGCGCTTTTGCCGCATCATTACGGGCATGAAGTAAAGGGACTGGCGGTATTGGAGAAATGGGACTGCCGCATGGGATTTCCAAAGCCTTGGAGGCGCGTCGCGGATTTTGTCATTGCAGAACACATGCGTGCCCCCCGGCTGAAAAAGTCGGGGAAAATTGTGGATTTTCTTATCCGTCTTTCCCGTTTGCCTGTGCCGGCAAAGGACGTCTTGCAGGTTTTCCTTGTTGATCATGGGGATTTGCCGCCTTACTTGAAGCAATATGAACACCTTATCGGCAAGTTGCTTTCCGTCAGCGGGAAGAGTGCCCCAGCAAATCTGCACAACAAGGAGATTGGTGCATGGATACGCGCGCAAAGGATTCGATGCCTAAAGGAAGAGAAGATGAATTGGAATGATTGACCTTTATCTTTACATTTTTTTGCGGGGAATTTATAATAGAAGCTGGTAATAATAATACTAAAAACAAAAGGAGATACGATTCATGGAAAAAACATTGGTATTGGTAAAACCGGACGCGTTTAAGGCTGGGCATACGGGCGACATCATCAAAATCTACGAGGGAGCTGGTCTTCGTCTGCTCGCTGTCCGCATGATGAAAATGTCGAAGGAAGTTGCCGCGAAACATTACGAAGAGCATATCGGGCGTCCGTATTATGAGGAATTGGAAAGTTTCATGACTTCTGGCCCGATTTTGGCGATGGTGCTCGCTGGCGACAACGCTATTGCAAAGGTGCGCGAGCTCAACGGCAAGACCGATCCGAAGGAAGCGGCGGAGGGAACGATTCGCAAGCTGTATGCGGCGAGCAAAGGAGAGAACGCTGTCCATGCTTCGGACAGTCCGGAGAGCGCGGCGCGCGAGATTCACATTTTCTTCAACGAGACCGAGATTTTCGATTGATTCAATCTGACAATATATAAAAATTTATTGAACGAGGTGAAAAGAGCATGGGCGTTTACACAAAAACAGGTGACAAAGGTCAGACGAGCCTTTACACTGGGCAGCGTGTGGACAAGGATTCTATCCGCGTTGAGACCTATGGCACGATTGACGAAATGAATTCCGCGCTGGGCATGGCACGGGCGTTTTGCGAGAACAAGGAAGTCAAGCAGCTGATTCTCGCGCTCCAACGGGACATTCCGAACTTCATGGCAGATCTTGCCAGCGTCGGCGCTCGTCCGATGATCAACGAGTACCATATCAAGGATATGGAAACAGAAATGGATCGCATTGAAAATGAAGTCGGCGCGCTTGGTTGCTTCCTGATTCCTGGCAATACCAAGGGCGGCGCGATGCTCGACCTCGCAAGGACGATTGCGCGGCGTGCAGAACGTCAGATGCTTCGCCTCGCGAAGGAGGAGGAGGTTGCCGAGGTTGACCGCCTCTATATCAACCGCCTTTCGGACTATTGCTTTATGCTCATGCGTTTGGAGGAAAAGGATGTTCCGCCGGTGGAATAACCGGGAATTGAACTATGAAGACCGCTTTTTCAGGAAGGCGGTCTTTTTTATTTTCTTTTTGCTGACAAGGAAAAATACTTGACAGCGGAAGCATTATCCGTTATACTGTCCAACGTCGGACGGAAAACGGCGCTGTTTTGTCGTAGGTGAAGGTAATGCTGGAAGAATTTTTACGCCGATCGGCTCTTTTCGATCTTTATGGTGCGCTTTTGACGAAAAAGCAGCAGAAATGTTTGTCGATGAGTTTACTTGAGGATTATTCACTGTCGGAAATCGGCGAGGCACTTGGTATTTCGCGGCAGGCTGTGCATGATACGCTTCACCGTTCGAAGCAGGCGATGGAAGATTATGAATTCCGACTCGGATTACTCGCGCGCAGGGAACGTGATCAGAGAATGCTCGGAAAAGTTTACGACGAGCTTCTTGCCTTGGAAACGAAGGATGAAGCGGCAAGAAATAGATTGCTGGAACGGCTGGCTCCGTTTGCGGGCCGGGAGGATATAAAATGATTTTTGAGGGATTGGCCGACCGTTTGCAAGAGACGTTCAAAAAGCTCCGAAGCCACGGGAAGCTGACGGAGGAAGACGTCAACGAGGCCATGCGCGATGTCCGCATGGCGCTTTTGGAAGCGGACGTCAATTTCAAGGTCGTCAAAGATTTTGTCAAGCGTGTGAAGGAACGTGCCGTTGGGCAGGAAGTTTTGGATACGCTGACGCCCGCGCAGGCTGTCATTAGTATCGTCAATGAGGAATTGACGGAATTAATGGGGGGAGAACAGAGCAAAATCAATATTTCGCCACAGCCGCCGACGATTGTCATGATGGTCGGACTGCAAGGGTCGGGCAAAACGACCACGGCAGGAAAGCTGGCGCGTCTTCTGAAAAAACAGGGCAAGCACCCGCTGCTTGTGGCAGATGACATTTATCGTCCGGCCGCTGTGAAACAGCTTCAAGTACTTGGCGAGCAGCTGGGAATTCCCGTATTCTCGATGGAGCCGGGCACGGACGCGGTGACGATTGCGAAAAGCGCGTTGCCTTACGCGGCGTCCCATGCGCTTGACGTAGTGCTGATTGATACGGCAGGCCGTCTTCATATCAATGAAGAATTGATGCAGGAGCTTCGGTCGGTCAAAGCGGAGGTTTCGCCGCATGAAATTTTGCTCGTTGTCGATGCAATGACGGGCCAAGATGCCGTAAACGTCGCTGAGAGTTTTCATAAGGAACTCGGCGTGGACGGCGTGGCGCTGACGAAAATGGACGGCGACGCACGCGGCGGTGCAGCGCTGTCGGTCAAAGCTGTTACTGGTTGCCCAATCAAATTTGTCGGTATGGGCGAGAAACTGGATGCGCTTGAACCTTTCTATCCCGACCGTATGGCTTCCCGTATTCTCGGCATGGGCGATGTGCTTTCGCTAATCGAGAAAGCGCAGAGCGTATATGACGCCGAGGAAGCCAAGAAGATTGAGAAAAAGCTTCGCAAGAATGAGTTTACGTTGGATGATTTTCTCGACCAGCTTCAGCAAATCCGAAAAATGGGTTCTTTTGGGGATATTCTGGGAATGTTGCCGGGCATGGGTAATGTCAAAAAGCAACTCGAAGGCGTTGATGTCGACCTCAACGGAAAAGAGATTAGGCACGTTGAGGCCATCATTCGCTCCATGACTCCAGCGGAACGCGCCGATATTTCGATTGTCAACGGCAGCCGCCGAAAGCGTATCGCAATGGGAAGCGGAACGCGCGTGCAGGACGTCAACAAGGTTTTGAAACAATTCGCCGAAATGCGGAAAATGATGAAAAAGATGAAAAAACTGCAGGGGAAGGGGCTTTCAAGGTTCCGTCTGCCGTTTCTCCCATGACATAAAATTGGGAGCGTCGTTTTTCTGCTTTCCTAATATTATATCAGAGCAATTTTTTGCTATGTAAGGAGGTGAATACAAATGGCAGTCAAAATTCGTTTGAACCGTATGGGCGCTAAGAAGCATCCGTTTTATCGCATCGTCGTTGCCGATTCTCGTGCGCCGCGCGATGGCCGCTTTATCGAGATCGTAGGTAACTATGATTCCACGAAGGAGCCGGCAGTGGTCAATGTGGATGAGGAGAAGGTGCTTGGCTGGCTCCAGAAGGGCGCGCAGCCTACGGACACGGTGCGCTCGTTGCTTAGCCATAAGGGAATCATGGCAAAGTTCGACGCTTTGAAGCATGCGAAAAAGCAGGAGAAGTGAATGAGTTCTCTGCGGAGTCGTCTTTTCCCTGAGAAAGAGGAATTAACATGAAAGAAATCGTTGAAATTATTGCCAAGGCACTTGTGGATCATCCGGAAGCGGTCGTCGTCGAGGAAAAAGACGAAGATCGTATGACCGTTTTTGAGCTACATGTTGCGCAGGAAGATATGGGGAAGGTCATCGGCAAGCAGGGGCGCATTGCAAAGGCGATGCGGACGGTTGTCAAGGCCGCGGCCACCCGTGAGAACCAAAGGGTTACTGTGGAGATTATCTGAACGATGTGCGGCAATGCGCCTTTTGGCGATTGCCGCTGTTTTTGTCGGGAAGTCCGACGGGAAAGGAGACGAAATGGACAGCATTAGCTTGAAAATGCCGGTCACGATCAAGGCAAAGCTGACAGAAAAGCTCAGGAAACGTATCAGCGACGATTTATCGCAAAAGCTGAATCAGGTCACGATGGAGCTTCAGCAACTTGACATTGAAGAAAAGCGGGTTATACAGGAGCAGGCGCAAGGCAACCTTCAAGCGCTTCAGGCAATTCGCCAGCATTTCGGAGCGGAACGGCAGCAACGCGAAATGTTCAAAGCGGATACGGAACAGAAACTTGCCGATATAGCCAAGCTTGCGCTTGGTGCGGAAATTGTGCAAGGACAGTTAGAACGGCAGGTTGAGGTGAAAGTCGGGGACGATTTCCACGCGATGATGAATGTTGAGGTTTTGATTGAAGATGGAAAAGTCATCGCCATCCGAAGCTGACTCCCGCATTGTTATAGGAAAAATCGGCGCGCCCCACGGCGTTAAAGGTGAAATGAAGATTATTCCTATGACAGACTTTCCTGAAAGGTTTGACGGGATGAAGCAATGCTATATCGACGACAGGCTTGCAAAAATCAAAAGCGTCCGCTATCAAAAAAAACATGTGCTGATAGTTTTTGACAGCATTGCGACGCGCGAGGATGCAGCTACGTTGACGGGCTCTTTTGTTTCCGTGGACCGTTCGGAGGCGATGCCTCTCAAAGACGGCGAGTATTATATTTCAGATATTATTGGGCTCTCGGTGGAAGAGACGGATGGAACCGTGCTCGGCACCGTTACAGATGTGATTCGGACGGGAAGCAATGACGTTTATGTCGTATCGCTTCCGGGAAGAGCCGAGGATGTACTGGTTCCTGCATTGAAAAAAGTGGTCAAGGAAATCTCAATCGAAGATGGCCGTATGGTAGTTTTGATGCCGGAAGTGACAGAATGATGCGTGTCGATTTTGTATCGTTGTTCCCGTCTATGTTTTTTGGGCCTTTTAATGACAGTATTATCCGCCGTGCAAAGGATAACGGCATTCTCGATATACATATTTTGAATCCGCGTGACTTTGCGTTTGACAAACATAAGCATGTTGATGATTCTCCCTTCGGCGGCGGAAGCGGTATGGTTCTGAAGCCTGAGCCAATGTTCCGTGCTTTGCGTTTTTTGTTGGAAACGACGCACTTCGAACGAAAGCGTGTGTTGCTGATGAGCCCGGACGGGGAAGTTTTTACACAAAACAAAGCGAAAGAGTTGTCTGCGTTCAATCAACTAATTTTTATTTGCGGTCATTACGAGGGCTTTGACGCAAGAATCACAGAACTGGCAGATGAGATACTGTCCATTGGGGACTATGTCCTGACAGGCGGCGAACTACCGGCGATGGTTATGGTTGATGCAGTTGCGAGGATGCTGCCCGGGGTGCTGGGGTCTGAGGAATCTGCGCCGACAGATTCGTTTTATCACGGATTACTCGAATATCCGCAATATACACGTCCGCGTGATTATCACGGGAAAGTCGTACCGGAAGTGTTATTTTCTGGCGACCATGCAAAAATTGCCTTATGGCGAAGACGTGAGTCGCTTCGGCTTACGTTTGAACGACGGCCCGATTTGCTTGCAACAGCTGAACTTACCTCGGAAGACCGGGATTATCTGGAAAAATTGGAACAGATGCAAAAAGACGACCGATAATTGGCCGTCTTTTTTTGTATTTTTGACATTGCTTTGTCGACACGATATAATATTTAAGAATGTGCAGAAAATTTAAGCAAAGTGTCTTCAAGTTTCAACGATAATCCCATTACGAGGTGAGGCGTGATGAAAAAAAATTATTCCTTGATTGCATCGTTATTGTTTGCCATTTTTCTATTTTGCCAGACGACGTTTGCTGCCCCGATGTTGCTTCGGGAAGGTTCGCGCGGTGAAGCGGTGCGGGAATTGCAGACAATATTGATTGAACTTGAATATTTGGAAGGAAAGCCAAGCGGCTTTTATGACAAAAAAACTGTAGAGGCAGTGCGCCGATTCCAGCGTGACAGGGACCTCGAGGTGGACGGTATCTGCGGACCAATCACAAGAGCAGAGTTAAAGAAAAAGGATTTGAAAAAGGCACCGGAAGCGGCAAAGGAAACGGAAAAACGGGAACAAGCGGAGCGCGAGGCTACGAAAAAGAAAGTGGCTTACGATAAGGAACTGCATGAAAAAGCCGTGAAGGAAGGAAAGGTCGTTTATGTTTCCGCGACGGCGTATAGCGCGTACGATCCCGGCTGCAGTCATTACACCGCCAGCGGAACACGATTGCGTAAGGGTGTCATCGCTGTCGACCCTTCTTTCATTCCTTTGGGGACTCGCGTCTATATTCCGGGGTACGGCGAGGCAGTCGCCGAGGACACAGGCGGCGCCATCGTTGGAAACATTATCGATGTCGCTTTTGACACCCATGAGGATGCCCTTGCGTTTGGACGTCAGGATTTAGAAATATATATATTGGAATATCCATGGTAAGTCAGTGATGGGTTTTGAAAAAATGTTAGTGTATTCTTGACACGATATTTGTTGTATGATAATATATATGATTGCAGAAAGCGAAGAATATTATTTCCTGCCATCCGAATAATGATCGCGTGGGTCAATGGAATATGAACGATAACGGGCAGAAACGGAATATGAGAAAGGTTGCGGCAAGGTTTTAAATGACAAAAAAGCCTTGTCTTTTCGTGTTTTAGATTTCCTTTTCCGCTTTTTTGTGCGCTTCTCTTTTCTGCTGTGTACCGAAATTTGGCAAAGGAGTGAAGGATTTCATGTTTAATCCTGTGCCGGTAGGCAAAAGAACCAGATATAGCTATGCCAAGATCAAAGAAGTCATGGAGATGCCTCATCTTCTTGACATTCAACGAAATTCTTACAAATGGTTCATGCAGGAGGGGATGCGCGAGATTTTCCGCGATATTTCCCCAATTCAGGATTTCACGGAAAATCTTGTGCTTTCCTTTGAAGATTTTTCCCTCGGAACTCCGAAGTATGAGCTGGATGAATGCAAGGAACGCGACGTGACTTACGCCGCGCCGCTTCGTGTTGTTGTCCGCCTTGCAAATAAGGAAACGGGCGAAATCAAGGAACAGGAAGTGTTTATGGGCGATTTCCCGCTCATGACGGATACCGGCACGTTCATTATCAACGGTGCCGAGCGTGTCATTGTCAGCCAGCTCGTTCGTTCGCCGGGGGCCTATTATAATGAAACGATTGACACGTCCGGAAAAAAATTGTATGCGGCGACGGTCATTCCAAACCGTGGAGCATGGATTGAGTTGGAGACAGATGTCAATGATGTTTTATCGGTACGTATTGATCGTACGCGTAAACTACCCGTTACAGTGCTTGTTCGAGCGCTTGGTTATTCGACGGATGAAGAAATTCTCGAGCTTTTCGACAATCATCCGTTGATTAAGTCTACACTTGAACGCGAGATGGAGCATGAAAAAGATAAGGAAAAAACCCCGACAAAAGAAGATGCGTTGAAGGAAATCTATCGCAGACTTCGTCCAGGAGAACTAGCAACTGCCGATAACGCGCAGCAACTTTTGAAAGCATTGTTTTTTGACCCAAAGCGGTATGATTTAGCTACGGTTGGACGTTACAAGCTGACGAAGAAACTGGGATGGAAACGCCGGTTGCTCGGCCATGTGCTAGCCGAGCCGCTGGTTGATCATGAAACGGGAGAAATCGTTATTCCTGCCGATGTCGTTGTAGATGATTCCATGCTTGATGCTGTGGACGCAGAGCGTGAGAGTGCGATTTTCGGGGAAGAGGGGGATATCGCGCTTTTCATTCGCAGCGGGATGGAAGATCGGCCACGCATTAAGATGCTTTGCTCCCCGACGCTCGAATATCACTATCGAACAATCACTCGCGGCGATATCATGGCGTCGATTAACTATCTTTTGAATCTTGTGGATGGTATCGGAACAACAGACGATATTGACCACTTGGGCAATCGTCGCGTCCGTTCCGTGGGAGAACTATTGCAGAATCAATTTCGTATCGGTCTTTCGCGCATGGAGCGTGTCGTGCGTGAACGTATGACGATTCAGGATGTTGATGTAATCACACCGCAGGCGCTGATTAATATTCGTCCGGTAGTCGCGGCAATCAAGGAGTTTTTCGGTTCATCGCAGCTCTCACAGTTCATGGATCAGCACAATCCCTTGTCCGAGCTTACGCATAAACGCCGCCTCTCGGCGCTCGGACCGGGCGGTCTTTCTCGCGAGCGCGCAGGTTTTGAAGTGCGCGATGTACATAATTCCCACTATGGCCGTATGTGCCCGATTGAAACGCCGGAAGGCCCGAATATCGGTTTGATCGGTTCGTTGTCCAATTACGCACGTATCAATCAATTTGGTTTTATGGAAACGCCGTACCGCAAAGTGGACAAAGTCAAAAAATGCGTGACGGAAGATGTCCGTTACTTGACAGCGGATGAAGAAGACAATATCACTATTGCGCAGGCAAATGAGCCGTTGGATAAAAACAACTGGTTCAAGAATGAACGTGTAACGGCGCGCCATCATGAGGAAACCGTTTTGGCACGGCGTGATTTCGTGGATTATATGGACGTTTCACCGAAGCAGGTTGTTTCCATTGCGACGGCGATGATTCCGTTCCTGGAAAACGACGATGCGAACCGCGCGTTGATGGGCGCGAATATGCAGCGCCAAGCTGTACCGCTGTTGAAAACCCAAGCGCCTCTTATCGGCACCGGTATGGAGTACAAGGCTGCCTGCGATTCCGGCGTTATGGTCTTGGCTCGTCGTTCAGGAAAAGTCGAATATGTTTCCGCGGACAGGATTGACGTCCGTACAGAAAATGGTGAGCTTGACAGCTATAAGCTCCAGAAATATTTACGTTCCAATCAGGGAACCTGTATCAATCAGGTGCCTATCGTCTATGAGGGCGATGATGTAGTCGAAAGACAACCGATTGCCGACGGACCAGCTACGGATCACGGCGAGCTGGCGTTGGGCTACAATATCATCGTTGCCTATATGCCATGGGAAGGTTACAATTACGAGGACGCTGTTCTTTTGAGCGAGAATCTCGTGAAGCGTGATCTTTATACCTCGATTCATATCGAGGAATATGAGTGCGATGCCCGTGACACAAAACTTGGACCTGAAGAAATTACACGCGATATTCCGAATGTGGCAGAAGACGCACTTCGTGATCTTGACGAAGAAGGCATTATCCGTATCGGCGCGGAGGTTCGTCCTGGTGATATTCTGGTAGGCAAAGTTACACCGAAGGGCGAAACGGAGCTCACGGCAGAAGAAAGATTGTTGCGGGCGATTTTCGGCGAGAAGGCGCGTGAAGTTCGCGATACCTCGCTTCGTGTGCCACACGGTGAAGCTGGAAAAATCGTCGACGTCAAGGTGTTCAGCCGCGAAAACAACGACGAACTTTCTCCCGGCATCAATCGCCTTGTTCGCGTCTATATTGCGCAGAAACGCAAGATTTCCGTCGGCGATAAGATGTCCGGTCGTCACGGGAATAAGGGTGTCGTATCGCGTATCATGCGGCAGGAGGATATGCCATTCCTGCCGGATGGCACGCCGGTTGATATTGTTTTGAATCCGCTCGGCGTTCCTTCCCGTATGAATATCGGGCAAATTCTTGAAACGCATCTTGGTATGGCGGTGCGCGAACTTGGCAAACAGATCCGCGAGGGAGACCCGACCGTCGAGGAACGCCTTCGTTCCATTGGATATGATTTTGACAAATACGGGATGCCGAAGCCTGATGTCGCAGGTATCCATATTGCAACGCCGGTTTTTGACGGCGCAAAGGAATCTGAGGTTTTTGATACCATCCGTGCGGCTGGGCTCAGCGAGGACGGAAAGACTGTACTGTATGACGGCCGTACAGGTGAACCGTTCGAAAATCGCGTAACGGTTGGTTGCGTTTATATGCTGAAGCTTCATCATCTGGTTGACGACAAGATTCACGCACGTTCCACAGGACCGTATTCGCTCGTTACCCAGCAGCCTCTGGGCGGCAAGGCGCAGTTCGGCGGACAGCGTTTTGGCGAAATGGAAGTTTGGGCTCTGGAAGCTTACGGCGCTGCATATACGTTGCAGGAAATTTTGACAGTCAAGTCCGATGATGTCGTCGGTCGTGTCAAAACCTATGAGGCAGTTGTCAAGGGAGAGAATATTCCCGAACCGGGTGTTCCTGAATCCTTCAAAGTGCTTATCAAGGAATTACAGAGTATCGGTCTTGATATCAAGGTGCTTTCCGAGGATGCGCAGGAAATTGTCATTCAGGATGATGAAGAAGACATCAATGAAACGGCTCGTGAGTTGGAAATTGATGTCAGCGGTGTAGACCCAACACAGGGACGTGCGCCGGATACAGGAGCGCAGGCGGACGGAGCGTACGATGAAAACGATGTCGCTGAAGAGTCCCCGTTGGACAGTGAAAATATTATCGCCGACCTGGGCGACAGTGAAATGCAGGATGATGGCCCGAACCATTATACGGATGAGAATGCGGAAGAATAAGAAGGGAGTGCAGCCCCTTGTTGGATGTAAATAATTTTGATTCCATGCGGATTGGTCTTGCATCGCCGGAAAAGATTCGCGAATGGTCGTATGGCGAAGTAAAGAAGCCGGAAACCATCAATTATCGTACGCTGAAACCGGAGCGCGACGGACTTTTCTGCGAGCGCATATTCGGCCCGACGCGCGATTGGGAGTGCCATTGCGGTAAATATAAGCGTATCCGTTATAAAGGCATTATCTGCGATCGTTGCGGAGTTGAAGTTACGCGTTCCAAAGTTCGCCGTGAACGCATGGGGCATATTGAGTTGGCGGCTCCGGTCTCGCATATCTGGTATTTCAAGGGTATTCCGAGCCGCATGGGATTGATTCTCGACATTTCTCCGCGGGCGTTGGAAAAAGTATTGTATTTTGCATCCTATATTGTGCTTGATAACGGCGGCATCGATGGCATCAAGAAAAAGCAGTTGATGACCGAGACGGAATACCGTGAAGCCTGTGAAAACTTCGGGACGAATTTCCGTGTCGGCATGGGCGCTGAAGCAATCAAGGAACTTCTGGAAGAACTTGATCTTGATGCGCTCAATGAAGAACTGCGTGGCGAACTTACCGGTGTCAGCGGACAGAAAAAAATACGTGCGATTCGTCGGCTGGAGGTCGTCGAGGCTTTCCGCAAGTCGGGAAACAAACCTTCTTGGATGATTCTCGATGTGGTGCCGGTCATTCCGCCGGAGCTTCGCCCGATGGTACAGCTTGACGGTGGACGTTTTGCGACATCCGACTTGAATGATCTTTACCGTCGCGTTATAAACCGCAACAATCGTCTGAAACGGCTCCTTGACCTTGACGCGCCGGACATTATCGTCCGAAATGAAAAACGCATGTTGCAGGAAGCTGTTGACGCTTTGATTGATAACGGTCGTCGCGGTCGCCCTGTCACGGGTCCCGGCAATCGTCCATTAAAGTCCCTGTCGGATATGCTTAAGGGCAAGCAGGGGCGTTTCCGTCAGAACTTGCTCGGAAAACGCGTCGATTATTCCGGCCGTTCGGTTATCGTCGTCGGTCCTGAACTGAAACTTCATCAGTGCGGTCTTCCGAAAGAAATGGCGCTGGAGCTGTTCAAACCCTTTGTAATGAAAAAGCTTGTCAACAACGGTGCGGCAAACAATATCAAAGCGGCGAAACGTGCAGTAGAGCGTGTAAAGCCGGAAGTTTGGGATGTCTTGGAGGATGTCATCAAAGAGCATCCAGTACTCCTGAACCGTGCGCCGACACTTCATCGCCTCGGTATCCAGGCGTTTGAGCCGGTACTGACAGAGGGGCGCGCATTGAAGCTGCATCCGTTGGCATGTACCGCATACAATGCAGACTTCGATGGCGACCAGATGGCTATTCATTTGCCGCTTTCAGCGGAAGCACAAGCAGAGGCACGCATTTTGATGCTCGCTGCGCACCATATTCTCGCGCCGAAGGATGGCAATCCAATTATCGTTCCTACGCAAGACATGGTTCTCGGTTCATATTATCTGACTATCCTTCGCCCAGGTGCGACGGGCGAAGGGATGTTCGTCACAGGTATCGAGGAAGCTTTGCTCGCTTATCAGCACCATGTACTGGATTTGCAGGCGTCTATCACGACGCGTATCGAAGGCTATGGTCTTGTGAAGACGTCCTTAGGGCGCATGATTTTCAATGAGATTCTTCCGGAAGAAATCCGTTATTATGTAAAGAACGAAAAGACGGGCGAATGGGAATACGGTATCCGTATGAACAAGAAAGAGTTGGAGCGCCTTGTCGCGAAATGCTTCAAGCACTTCGGTGCGGGAAAGACAGCAGTCGTCATTGATAATGTAAAGAATCTCGGATATCATTATGCTTGTTTAGCGGGCATGACAGTTGCTATTTCGGACGTCATCGTTCCACCGGAAAAACAGGAAATGATTGATACGACGACGGAAGCCGTCAACAAAATCGAGCATCAATACGGTCGCGGTCTTATTACTGAGGAGGAACGTTATAATAAGGTCGTTGCGCTCTGGCAGCAGACGACGAACGACGTCGGCGAAGCCATGATGCACAACATGGATCCTTTCAACCCGATCTTTATGATGGCGGACTCTGGCGCGCGAGGCAACGCGCAGCAGATGCGTCAACTTGCCGGTATGCGTGGCTTGATGTCCGACCCGTCTGGCAAAATTATAGCGCTTCCGATTACGGCAAATTTCCGTGAAGGACTTACGGTTTCTGATTACTTTATTTCGTCCCATGGTGCCCGCAAGGGGCTTGCTGATACGGCACTCCGTACTGCCGACTCCGGTTATTTGACGCGCCGTTTGGTGGATGTAGCACAGGATGTTATCGTACGCGAAGATGATTGCGATATTGTCAGCATCGACCTTGCGCGGGAGCGTGCGCGCCTCGCGACGTCTTCAACCGAAGCAGTGGGGATTCTCCGCGAAACATTGACGGGGCGTGTGCTGGGAGCTGCTGTCGTCGATCCGGAAACCGGCGAACAAATTTTGGCGCAGGATTCGGTATTGACGGAAAGCGATCTTTCATTGATTGGAGAGCATCATGTGCCGGAAATCGTGATCCGTGGTTCCCTGACCTTCTCCGAGGCGGTTATCAGTAATGCCATGGTGTCCGAGACGATAGTTCTCGGCACATTGGATGCAAAAGCACGTAAAGTAATTCTTTCCTCCATTGTTCATGAGGTCGCGGGCAAGAAGTCCATCGAAGATGTGACGACCAGCGAAGGAGAAATCCTGATTGCCGCCGATTCGGAAATTACCGAAGACGACGTAAAAAAGGCGCTTGCAAGCGACGCCAAGGAAATTCGCGTCCGCAACAATAACGTGCGCGGTATCGAAGTCGAAGCCATCAAGGAAGGTAATGGAATCATCGAGCCGCTTTCGGAGCGTATTATTGGACGTGTACTTGCCGAGGACATTGTTGATCCGAAAACAGGGAAAAAGATTGCGTCCCTGAACCAAACAGTGGATGAAGAGCTGGCAGAAAAGATTTGCAAAATCAGGGACAAGGTTTCCATCCGCAGTGTGCTTACCTGCAAATCGCAGTATGGCGTCTGCATCAAATGCTATGGGCGAGATTTAGCAAATGCAGCGGAAGTCGATGTCGGTGAGGCTGTAGGCATTATCGCGGCGCAGTCCATCGGTGAGCCGGGTACGCAACTTACGATGCGTACGTTCCATTCTGGCGGTGTCGCAGGAGATGATATTACGCAGGGTCTTCCGCGCGTCGAGGAACTTTTTGAAGCACGTAAACCGAAGCATAATGCGATTATTGCTGAAATCGAAGGTACAGCAGAAATTCAAGACGAAAACGGTAACCGCAAGGTAATCATCACACCGGAAGATGGTGAGCCGCGTGAATATGCAGTACCTTATGGCGCACGGATGGTGGCGCAAGATGGAATGCACATCAAGCTTGGGGACAAGATCACTGAAGGCTCCATCAATCCTCATGACATTTTGCGTGTCTGCGGACTCAAGGAAACACAACGCTACCTCGTCTATGAAGTGCAGAAGGTCTACAAGTCACAGGGTGTCGGCATCAACGATAAGCATATCGAAGTTATGGTGCGCCAGATGCTGCACAAGGTCAAGATTGAGGAGGCCGGCAGCACGCAGTTCTTGCCAGGCGAATATATCGACATCAATTCCTTTGAGGCTGCAAACGCTCGAGTGATTGAAAACGGCGGCGAGCCGGCGGTTGCAAAACCGATTCTCTTAGGTATTACGAAAGCTTCCCTTGCCACGGATTCGTTCCTATCGGCGGCATCCTTCCAGGAAACGACGCGTGTTCTGACGGATGCGGCAATCAAGGGAAAGGTCGATCCTCTGATTGGTCTCAAGGAGAACGTCATCATCGGCAAACTGATTCCTGCAGGAACCGGCATGGGGCGTTATAGAAATATTGGCGTCGTCGATCCCGATGCGACGACTACTGTTCCAGAGGCGGCAGAGGAAATAGCCAAGCCGTCGACGGATGGCGATCCTGTTTCCGAAAATATAGAATCGATTTTGCCGGAAGGTGAAAAAACGTCGGATACCACGGTTGTTGAGCAGGAGGAATTGCCGACGAAGGAAGCATAAGAAAAAAACGGTTCGTACGCATAAGCGTTGCGAACCGTTTTTTTGGAGAGATTGGGGGAGAAAATATGGGTTCGTTTTCATTGGAAAAAGCAAAGGAAATTCTTGCAAAGCACACGAAAGAATCGCACCTTTTTGTCCATGCGGCGGCAGTCAGTGCCGCCATGGAGGCGATGGCCGAACATTACGGCGCAGATTCCGAACATTGGGCCGCCATCGGTTGGCTGCATGACGTTGATTATGAGAAATTTCCGGACGAGCATTGCCATCATGTACGAGAGCTCCTCGAACCGGAGGGCATCAGCGAGGAGGATATTTGTTCCATTATTTCTCATGGTTATGGTGTTGTCACCGACGAAAAGGAGCCACAGACCGATATGGAAAAAAGTCTTTTCGCCGTCGATGAGCTTACGGGTATTGTCCACGCCTATGCGTTAATGAGACCGGAGGGCATGAAAGGAATGGAAGTAAAAAGCCTCAAGAAGAAATTCAAGGACAAGCGGTTTGCGGCAAAATGCGACAGGGACTTGATTCAACAAGGAGTCGAGCGTTTGGGACTGGAACTTTCCGTCGTCATGGAATGCTGTATTAAGGGCATGCAGGCCCATGAGTCGGAACTTGGTTTTGAAAAGCAATAAAGAAAGAGGGCGTTGCAAAATGAGCATTCAAATCGGTATTTTAGGCTATGGCAATCTTGGACGTGGCGTTGAGTATGCGGTGGACGCATGTGCGGACATGGAGCTTGCGGCGGTTTTCACTCGGCGCAATCCGGCATCCCTGCAGATTCGCAAAACGGGAGTGCCCGTCGTTTCCGTGGATGAAATAAACGCATGGAAGGATAAAATAGATGTTTTGATTCTCTGCGGAGGCAGTGCCACCGATT
This sequence comes from uncultured Selenomonadaceae bacterium, assembly GCA_902778455.1. GTDB lineage: Bacteria > Bacillota > Negativicutes > Selenomonadales > Selenomonadaceae > RUG12372. The sequence goes on from CACYXR010000002.1 coordinate 185,361, forward strand.
TGCCGGTGCAGACTCCGAAATACGCAAAGGATTTCAATGTCGTCGATAGCTTTGATACTCATGCGCGAATTCCCGAGCATTTTGCGGCTGTCGACGCTGCCTCGAAAGAGGGAGGAAATGTCGCGGTGGTTTCCGTCGGTTGGGATCCAGGACTTTTTTCTTTGAGCCGTGCCTACGCGAGTGCCATTTTGCCGGACGGAAAGGATTATACTTTCTGGGGCCGCGGCGTTAGCCAGGGGCATTCAGATGCCATCCGCCGAATCGTGGGTGTGAAAAACGCGAAGCAGTATACGGTGCCTGTTAAGGCGGCATTAGAGGCGGTGAGGTCGGGGAGGAACCCGGTTCTTTCCACTAGGGAAAAGCATACGCGGGAGTGCTTTGTCGTCTTGGAAGACGGCGCGGATGCGGCACGCATCGAACAGGAAATCAAGACAATGCCAAATTATTTCGCCGATTATGACACGACGGTTCATTTTATTGATGAGACAGAGTTCAACGAAAAACACGGCGGTCTCGCCCACGGCGGATTCGTAATTCGTTCCGGCGCAACAGGGGACAACGGCGCACACAGGCATGTCATGGAGCTGAGCCTAAAGCTGGATTCCAATCCGGAATTTACAGCCAGTGTTCTTATCGCTTATGCACGCGCTGTTTATCGCCTTTCAGCGGAAGGACAGAAGGGCGCAAAAACTGTCCTAGACATTCCGCCCGCGTATCTGTCCCCTAAGACAAATGAAGAATTGAGGGCATCGCTGTTGTGACGCTTTCAATGACATGGGGAATCTTTGACGTGATTGGCACGATTGCCTTTGCGCTTTCCGGCGCACTTGTCGGTCTGTCGAAAAAAATGGATATTTTCGGCATCAACGTTCTGTCCGTTTTGACGGCTGTTGGCGGAGGAATGCTTCGGGACGTCCTAATCAATGTCGTACCGCCGACGGCACTGGTAAATACGACGAACCTGATTTTGGCAATCGCGACTGCAACGTTCGTCTCAATATTATACGGCGCGTACCATATCACACCTGTGCAAAAACGAAGGCTCATTGTCCTGTTTCAAATTTCGGATACGCTTGGACTCGCCGCATTTACGGTCACCGGTGTTATTGCTGGACTGGCACAGAAAGACGCGCAGTATACGTTGCCGATTTTTCTTGGGCTCCTGACTGCTGTGGGGGGCGGTGTTCTACGGGATTTGATGGCGCAGCGAATTCCAACTGTCCTGCATGCAGACGTCTACGCAGTGGCTTCTGTCGTCGGTTCGTTTTTCGTGTGCTTGATGGCACGAATGCATGGAGATATGCAGGCGGCATCATGGTTTGGTTTTTTTATCGTTGTTATTCTCCGCATGCTTGCCATTCGATTCGGTTGGCAGATTTACCATCCAAGACCCAAATGGAAATGATAGATCCTCGCTAAAAATGTCTATTCCTTCCACAGATAAAAACGGAGCCGTCGTGCTTTTTCACGTAACGGCTCCGTTTTTTACCTATTATTATAGCCTAAATTCGTCCCTTGCTCTTGAAGAATTCCTCGGCGACCTGCGGGAATAGGGCGTAGGATAAAACGTCTTCTTCCGGCGCGTTGGCATAGCCCTTCTGCGACATTTCCTCACGGAACTGGGCGACAGTCATTTCCTTCGCATCTTCCTTCGCGCAGTCGTCGATGATCTCGTTTTCGGGGATGCCGAGCGTATTGATCAGAAAATCGCGGTCAATGGGCTTCGGCGTCCGTCCAAACTTGCCGCGGGCAAGATCCTTGACTTCCTTAGGCACCATCTTGTAACGCTGGCCCATCATCACGTTCATCGTTGCCATCGTGCCGACGATTTGGCTGGACGGCGTGACGAGCGGCGGATAGCCGAGGTCAGCGCGGACACGAGGCATTTCGTCGAGCAGATCTTGATACTTGTCCTCCATGCCCATTTCCTTGAGCTGGTTTGTCAGATTCGACAGCATGCCACCCGGAATCTGGAAATCCAGCACGTTCGGGTTCACGTCAAAATAGCCTTTCAGGTCAAATTCTTTAATCAGTTCCTGTTTGACTTTCGTGAAATGCTTGGAAATCGGAATCAACTTCTGGCGGTCAAGGCCGGTGTCACGCTCTGTGCCGACCAGCGTTTCGACCATCGTCTCAGTGCAGGGCTGGGACGTGTCGCAGGAAAACGGAGCCAGCGCGCAGTCGATGATGTCGACGCCTGCCTCGACAGCCTTCAAATAGGCCATAGAACCGAAGCCGCTGGTGTAGTGCGTGTGTAGTTCGATGGGGACGGAGACAGCGGCCTTCAGCTTCTTTACGAGGTCTTCGGCAACGTAAGGTTTCAAAAGACCGGACATATCCTTAATACAAACGGAATGGCAGCCCATTTCCTGCAATTTTTTCGCGAGTTCCACGAACGTCTCGTTCGTGTGGTATGGACTGACCGTGTAAACTAGACAACCTTGGACGTGCGGTTTCTCGGGGCATTTCAAAGCCTCGTCGATAGCCGTGGTCAGATTGCGGATATCATTCAGTGCATCGAAAATGCGGAACACCGCAACGCCGTGCTTCGACGCTTGCCGCACAAAAGCCCGTACCACGTCGTCAGAATAATGGTTGTAGCCTAAAAGGTTCTGTCCGCGCAGCAACATTTGAATCGGCGTTTTTTTCAAATGCTTTTTCAGTGTATCGAGACGCTCCCACGGGTCTTCACCGAGGAAACGCAAGCACGAATCAAAGGTCGCACCGCCCCAAGCTTCCAGAGCGTTGAAACCGATGGCATCCAGCGCCTCAAGCTGGGGAATCATCTGTCCGATACGCATACGCGTCGCGCAAAGCGACTGATGCGCGTCACGCAAGATTGTCTCCGTGATTTTTACGGGATTGTTTGCCATGTTTTTTCTCTCCTTCACCATTTGAAATCAGCTTGCGGAAGAAAAAGGCGGCGGACAAAAGCTGTGCGTCGTCCCCGCAGGCGTTTTTTATATTTCTTTATAGTATAGGTAAATACGTCGCTATTGTCAATTATTCGACGGGCTTTGACAGCTCTTTCTTCACATACTCTTTGTACGCGGCAAGCAATTTTTTTGTGATTTCGCCTGTTTTGCCGTCGGCAATCGCGTCGCGATCAATCATTGTTACCGGCACGATTTCGTTGGCAGTGTTCGTGAAGAATGCTTCCTCTGCGCCCTTAACGAAATCGGGTGTCAGTGTCTTTTCAACGACGGTGAGGCCGAGAGACGGAGCAAGCTTTTCATTGACGATCGTGCGAGTGATACCGTTTAAAATCATCTCGTTTGCCGGATGCGTCCAAAGCACTTCGTCCTTGACGACGAAAAAATTTGCGTCTTCACCTTCGGTGACAGTGTTCTTTTCTTTGCGGAAGAACAGCGCCTTCTTCGCATTTTTTTTCCTCGCTTCCTCGGCGGCTAGGACGCTGCCCAAGAGATTTAATGAAGCAATATCGCAGCGCAACCAGCGAATGTCATCGACAAGTGCTGCTCGGATGCCGTTTTCCTGCCAATCCGTATGAATCGGTACATCGCGGATGACAACGCCGAGATGAGGCAGATTGATTTTCGGCGGTAAATAGGAACGTGGCGATGTGCCGCGGGTGAGCTGGAAATAAATGATTCCGTCCTTGATTTTCGTTTTCTCGATTAGCTCGTAGAAGACACCGACCAGCTCTGCGTCAGCATCGGTAATCGGAATCGACAACTCCCGCATGGAACGGCGATAGCGCTCCAGGTGTTCCTCCAATGCAAAGCATTTTCCATCGTAAACGCGAATTGTCTCAAACACGCCATCGCCAAACTGGAAACCGCGATCTTCCAAATGGACGGCGTAGGTATCCAACGGCAAAAAGGCGCCATCATAATAAGCAAGCTCTTTCAATGTGCAAGACCTCCTATTCGTTAATTCTTTTATTATAGAAGAATTTTTTGTGAAGTTCAATTCTTTCTTTGACAAGCGGGGATTTTTAGAGATATAATGTGTGTTATCAGAAACAGAACGGTCAATTTTTTGTACACTCTTGGATATTGAACGGTTCGGATTTCATAAGGTATCTCTTGACAGTCAAATAATAATGGAGGTGTTGTTTTTTTGTCGAAGGGACAACAAAAGTTGCAGGTCATTCCTCTGGGCGGCTTGGGGGAGATCGGCAAAAATATGACGGTCATCCGCGTGGACGATGAGATTCTGCTGATTGACGCAGGGTTGATGTTCCCCGAGGACGACATGCTGGGCATTGATCTCGTGATTCCTGATATCACGTATCTGATGGAAAATCGCGAGAAAATCAAGGCGATTGTCCTCACGCACGGGCATGAGGACCATATTGGTGCGCTTCCGTACGTGCTGAAACAAATAGACGTACCGGTTTACGGCACGCGGTTGACGCTGGGGATTTTGGCGGGAAGGCTGAAGGAGCACAGCGTGAGTTGTGAAAAACTGAAGCCTGTCACACCGGGCGATGTAATCAATATCGGCTGCTTCAGCGTCGGTTTCATCCGTGTCAACCACAGTATTCCAGACGCAGTGGGGCTTTCGATTCGCACGCCGGTAGGCATGATTGTCCACACGGGCGACTACAAGCTCGACTACACTCCTATTGACGGGGAAATGACGGATTTTCGCCGTTTTTCCGATTTGGGAAACCGGGGCGTGCTGCTCCTTCTGGCAGACAGCACAAATGCGGAGCGTGAAGGGCATACCCCAAGCGAGCGCACAGTTGGCGCGGCGTTCGATAAGGCTTTCCATAACGCAAAACAGAGGATTATCGTTGCGACGTTTTCATCGAATGTCCATCGTATCCAGCAGGTTATCGATACAGCGGTGCGTTACAAGCGGAAAGTCGCCGTGCTTGGACGCAGCATGGTGAATGTAGTCTCAATTTCTCTGGAGCTTGGCTATATCAGCGCTCCGGAAGGCACGATTATCGATATTGACGAAATCAATTTTTACTCACCGAATCAGGTCGTCGTCATCACGACAGGCAGCCAGGGCGAGCCGATGTCGGCACTGACACGCATGGCAGTAGGTGAGCACCGCAAGGTTACCATTGTTCCCGGCGATACAATCATCATTTCGGCGACGCCGATTCCAGGAAACGAGAAACTTGTCTCAAAAACGATTGACCATCTGTTGAAGCTTGGCGCAAATGTAATTTACGGGCGTAGCGAGGGAATCCACGTTTCCGGCCACGCAAGCCAAGAGGAAATCAAACTGATGCACAATCTTGTGCGTCCGAAGTTTTTCATTCCGGTACACGGCGAGTACCGCCATCTGATCAAGCATGCGAAGCTGGCGCAGGAACTCGGGATGCCGAAAGAAAATATTTTCATCAGCGAAAACGGGCAGGTGCTTGAGTTTACCCGGGATACGGGCACTGTGGCCGGAAAGGTGACAGCAGGCCGCGTGCTTGTGGACGGTCTCGGCGTTGGAGACGTCGGGAATATTGTACTCAGGGACCGCCGGCAGCTTTCGCAGGATGGAATTTTGATTATCGTGCTGACGATGAATAAGGAGACCGGCGAGGTTGTATCGGGACCGGATATCGTATCTCGTGGATTTGTTTATGTGCGCGAGTCCGAGGAACTTATGGACGAAGCCCGGATGCGGGTTGAGCAAGCGCTTGACCGTTGCCAGGACGAAGGCGTCATTGAGTGGGGAACCATCAAGTCAAATATCCGTGATGCCCTCGGGCGTTATCTGTTCGATAAGACTCGTCGTCGTCCGATGATTCTTCCAATCATAATGGAAATCTAGAAAAATGCCGTATGGAATCTCCTGTTAATAGGATTTCGTACGGCGTTTTTTTATTTTGCCATCAAAATAAAAAATTTTCATCGGTGAATTTCTTTTGCGTCAAATCATAAAAAATGCGTTATACTATTACCGAGAATTTACGATGGCGATAGTATACATGTTTGTTTTTCGACATCGGGAAAGCGGAGTGCTTGCAATGAAAAAGAAAATAGCAGGGATTATTACAGCTATGTTTTTGCTTGGCGCGGCGAATTTTGCCTGGGCAGAACCAACACAGGGATCCACAGGAGAAAAAATCACGATTAATTTGGCCAGCCGTATCTTGACATTTTGGAGGAACGGCAAAAAGGTCACTATGTATCCGATTGCCGCGGGCAAGCAGGAGACACAAACGCCAATCGGCGATTTTTCGGTAATCGAGATGGAGATCAATCCTGTATGGGTCGACCCCAAAGATATGAAAAAGAAAGTGGAGTCAGGAGAGGACAATCCGCTGGGCTACCGATGGATGGGAATTGGCGGCCACTACGGCATACACGGTACGAATCGCCCCGAATCTATCGGCGGCTATGTGTCGAACGGCTGCATCCGTCTGTGGGAAGAAAATGCCGAGGAGCTTTACGAGATGACTGACATCGGGACGCCGGTGGAGATTGATTATGAACGAGTCGTGATTGAACGCCTGCCTGACGGACGGGTCGCTTATTACATTTATCCGGACGGGTATCATCGGCAATACCTGGATGTAGCGACAGTTAGAAAGGCATTGGCGGCATTCGGCGTCGCGGATTTTGTTTCGGATGCAGACATTGAAGAAAAAATAGATGCGTCAGATGGACAGCCGACATTCCTGTCCAGCTCATATCGTGTTGAGATTGATGATCTATGGGTTTCCGGAGTAGCATTGAAGCTGGCGAACGGGATTTATGTTCCTGTCGCTTCCGTTTCCGCTGTCACAAAACAACCTGTCATTTCCGATTGGGACGCGAAAACGCTTTCTTCGCCGTTAGGAAAGGTTCCAGGGGAATGGTTGAACAACAAATGGTATGTCAAGTTGGAAGATGTGCAAAAGTTATATGGTCTTTCCGGTTCTTTGGAAGCTGACGGCGTGCTTCGCCTCCGCAAGATGGAGCAGCCTCCTGTACGACATCAGGATTTGTTGAATACGGCAGTGAAGGGATAAGCGGAGGACAGAATGAAAAAACGCCTGATGATACTCGACGGAAGCAGCTTGATGTTTCGGGCTTTTTACGCACTTCCATTGCTGACTTCGCCACAGGGCGAATATACGAACGCCGTTCACGGTTTTTCCAATATGCTGTTCAAAATCCTGAAGGAGTACAAGCCGCATCGTATGGTGGTCGCATTTGACAAAAGCCGCCATACCTTTCGGACAGAGTTGTATGCGGATTATAAGGGGACGCGCGCGAAAACACCGGAAGAACTTTCCTCCCAAGTGCCGATTCTTCGCGATTTCCTAGACGCATGGGGGATTCCGTTTATCGAAATTGATAATTACGAGGCTGACGATATTATCGGAACCATTTCTTCACGGGCAGCGGAAACCGGCGAATATGAAACATTGATTGTTACGGGCGATAGGGATGCATTTCAGCTGATTCGCCCTGATGTGCAAGTGCTTTACACAAAAAAAGGTATTTCAGAAATTGGCGTTTTCGATGAATCGGCATTTCGTGCGACGTATGGATTCGAACCGATTCGCCTTGTCGATCTGAAGGGATTAATGGGGGACAGTTCGGACAATATCCCAGGAGTTCCTGGTATCGGGGAAAAAACTGCTAAGAAGCTTTTGATTGAATACGGAAGCCTGGAAGGTGTTTATACGCATCTTGAAGAGATTTCCGGGAAAAAAGTGAAAGAACGCTTGATGGAAAACAAAATTCAAGCGGAGCTTTCCAAACGTCTGGCGACAATCGATTGTCAGGCGCCTGTATCTTTTGAACCGGAATTATATGCAATAACGCCGGACAAGGAACAATTTTTCCGTTTTTGTGATCGCTATGGAATGACCAATGCACGAAAGATTTTTGACACCTTTTTTGCGGAGTCGGCAGGCAGTATTCCAACGGAAGCCGCTTCTTCGCTGCCAATAGAGGATTTGGACACAGCGAAGAAAGCAGAAGATTTTTGTTCGGTAGTGCGCGGAGCGGAAAAAAGAACTGTCAGTTTCGTAGGTATCTACGAAGGAAAACCGCCTCACCGGCGTATGGCTGGAACGGCTGTCGCTTCTGAAGGGCACGTCGCATTTTGTCCGGCGGATTCGTCGGGATGGAAAGCAGTGTGGGAACTTTTGAACGACCCGTCGATTTCCCGCACAACCTATGATCTTAAGAGTTTTTACCATGCGGGCGGTTCTTCCACCGAAGGGGAAGGATTATTCGACGTTGCCCTGGCAGGCTATTTGCTCAATGCGTCGATGGGACAGGCGTCTGTCGAGAAACTTAGGACAATCTGGTTGCCCGACGAGCCTCCCGTGAATGAAAAAGCAATGCCAAGAGAGCGGACAGCAGCAGAAGCGAAAATACTTGAAAAGCTTTCTGTTCGTCTTCGGGAGTGTCTGGAAGAGTTGAACATTTTTTCCCTGTATTCTGATATGGAGCTTCCGTTGGTCGAAGTTCTTGTCTCGATGGAAAGAACAGGAGTGTTTTTGAATCGTGCGAAGCTTGAGTCACAACGCGAGGCGGCGGGACGAAAACTGACGGTGCTGGAATCTGAAATTTACAAGCTTGCAGGCCATTCGTTCAATGTCAATTCGCCGAAACAGCTTGCGACGGTGTTGTTTGAGGAGCTTGGACTTCCTGCGGTAAAAAAGACAAAAAGCGGATTCTCGACAAACGCAGAGGTCTTGGAAAGCTTACGGCAAGAACATTCAATTATAGAAAAGATTCTCGAATACAGGCGTTGGGCAAAGCTAAAATCCACTTATTTGGACGCCGTGGCCGAATTGATCGACGATGAAACCGGGCGCGTCCATACAAGCTTCAATCAGATGGTGACGGCAACTGGACGGCTTTCCAGCTCCGACCCCAATCTCCAGAATATCCCCGTACGAACAGAGGAAGGTAAAGCGATTCGCAGTATTTTTGAACCGGGCGAAGGATATGACACCTTGATGTCCGCCGATTATTCGCAGATTGAGCTACGGATATTGGCGCATCTTTCTAAAGATGTGAATTTTGTCGGCTCGTTCACGCGGGGAGAAGACATCCATGCGCGGACGGCGGCAGAGGTTTTCGGCGTGCCAATGGATCAGGTGACTCCAATTTTGCGTCGCCATGCAAAGGCAGTCAATTTCGGCATTGTGTATGGAATCAGCGACTTCGGTCTGTCCAATGGGCTCGGTATTTCGCGGAAAGACGCGGCAAAATATATCGGGGATTATTTTGGGAAATATGTCGGTGTTAAAGCGTTCATGGACGAAATGGTGCAGAAAGCACATAAGGACGGTTTCGTCACCACAATGTTTGGCCGTCGCCGGGAACTTCCGACGATTCGGAGCAAGAATTACGTCCAGCGTTCGTTGGCGGAGCGCATGGCAATGAATACGCCGATTCAAGGGACAGCGGCGGACATTATCAAGCTGGCGATGATAGAGGTCTATCGAAGGCTTCGAGACGGCGGCTTCAAAAGCCGGATGCTTTTGCAGGTACATGACGAGCTTGTGCTCGAAGTCAAGGAGAACGAATCGGAAGCCGTTTCCGCATTGCTCACGGATGCCATGGAAAATGCAGTAAAGCTTTCAGTACCGCTGACGATTGATATCCATTGTGGAAAGGACTGGGCCGAGGCAAAATAGGAGGGCGGAAACGTGAAAGTCATCGGACTGACCGGGGGCATAGCCAGTGGAAAGAGTACCGTGTCCGGTTTTCTTCGGGAAAAATTCGGGGCAGTCATTTTAGATGCGGACGAGGTGGCACGTGAAATCGCAGAACCGAATAAACCGCTGTGGAAGGCTTTTGTTTCGCGTTATGGCAAAGAAAAGGTTTTAGGACCGGATGGAACGCTAGCTCGCGAGGCAGTTGCAGAAATCGTTTTTCGAGATGCGTCAGAACGGGCATGGATGGACAGCGCAGCACATCCCTTGATCAAGCAACGCATACTGGATCGACTTGCCGAATGCAAGGAAACCGGAGAAAAGATTGTGGTGCTTGACGTGCCGCTTCTGTATGAAGCCGGATGGGAAAAAATACCGGACGAAGTTTGGGTGGTTTATGTCGAACCAAAGACGCAACTTCAGCGCCTAATGCACAGAAATAAGCTTTCTGAAGCTTTGGCGCGAAAGCGTATCGAATCGCAGATACCAATAGAAGAAAAAAAACGGAGGGCAGACGTCGTAATCGACAATAATGGAACGCGCGAGGAAACAATCGCACAGGTCCAGGCAGCTTTCATCCGGCGAACGGAAAACGAATAGAAAGGAGTACGTCTAGTGCGGAGCAAAGAGGTTCGAAGTAAGCGGTACAGAAAACGAAAATATGCCTCGCTTCTCTTTGCACTTGCAATTATTTTGCTCGTTTTTACTGTATACTTTATTAGCCAAATTGAACCGGTCAAAAAAAAGTATATTTATCCGTACCCGTATCAAGAAATCGTAACACTGTACGCAGAGGCAAACGGCGTTTCACCCGCGCTTATTGCAAGCGTTATCATGCACGAAAGCAAATTTTCGGAAAATGTGCATTCGCCGCGTGGGGCGATCGGTCTTATGCAGCTGATGCCGGAGACTGCGGAATGGATTGCCGGGCAATTGGGGGAAAGAGATTTTTCTCTGCAAAAGCTCCATGAACCAGAAATGAATATCCGTTACGGCACTTGGTATTTGGCGCAGTTAGAACGCGAATTTGACAGCAATCTGGTTTTGACGCTTGCGGCCTATAATGCAGGACGCGGCATAGTTCATGAATGGATAGAAGAAAATGATTGGCCTCCGAATTTTAAGGATGTATCGTCAATCCCATACCCAGAAACACGTTTTTACGTGGAAAAGGTACTGAAAGACAAGAAACATTACGAAGCGTTGTATCATTCGGATGCGAATAACAAGAAATAATTGGAGTGCATGATGCATAAATATTGTATCGTACCGCAAAAAACAAATAAATTTTGGCTGCTTGTGAAGGGAATGGAATTGACACAGGAAGAAAGAACGTTGTTCCAGCGCTGTTTCATAAAGCACGTCGAAGTTTCCCCTGATACGCAGACATGGGAGATTGTCCTGACAACGCAGGAATTGATTGACGAGGCACTTTTGGCTGCTGCGTCCGTCTATATTGAACAAAAATGCGGTTTACGCGAAGTGATTTTTTATCAGGATGTTTTGGATCTTGCGGCTTCGCTTTCGAAAAGTTGGATTCAGCTCGTCAAACGAGTGACAGAGGATGCCCCCGCCATTCGAAAATTGCTGATGCAAGCGGAGCGAAATATTTCGGATGGTCGGTTGCGTGTGCGCGTTGGTAGCGCAATTGCCGGCGCTCTTTTAGAACGACATGATGTAGCGGGACGACTTTCACGTCTTGTCGGTGAGCTGACAGGATGCTATTGCGACGTCATTTGTGATGCCTACGACAGTGAATCAGGGGATGCGGAATTAGATTCGGATCGCGCTATTTATCGGACCGAATCCTATAAAGAAGCTCAACGTATGGAACCGCAACATACGCAGACATCGTCTGCAGGAACGACGAACACTCCGCACGGAGAGAAGATGAAAAGGCGAGGTGGTAAAGGAAAAGAGAAAGAAGCAACCGCTCCCGGATGTATTTTTGGCGGCGGTGTAAGTGGTGAGACAACTCCCATCGAATCTATCGAGAATGAGATTAAATCGGTTGTCATTGTTGGGGCACTCACAAACGTGGACGGTCGCGAGCTTCGGGAAACAAACTTACTTTTCTTTGATATTGCTGACGAAACCCAAGGTATTTCGGCGAAAGCGTTTTTCCGTGACAAAGAGGATTACGCACGCGTCTTGGAATCTATGAAAGCGACAAAAAAAGCCGGCAGCCGGGTTCGTGTAAAAGGATCGATCCGGTTTGATTCCTATCAGAACGATTTGGTCCTGTTTGCATCATGCGTGAAGGAAGAACCATGTTCCCAGCGCGAAGATAAGGCAGAAATCAAGCGTGTTGAGCTTCACGCACATACCAAGATGAGCGCGATGGACTCGGTAGTCTCGACAGAGACGCTGATTAATACAGCGGCGCGATGGGGATGGGACGCAATTGCCATCACCGATCATGGCGTCGTACAGGCATTCCCGGATGCAATGAAGGTTATCGGGGAAAAGAAGCTGGATATCAAGATAATATATGGCATGGAAGGCTATCTGACGGGTGATGATTACAAGCAAAAGCATGCAAACCATATCATCATATTGGCAAAGAATTACGAAGGTCTGCACAATCTGTATCGTCTTGTGTCGCTGTCACATTTGCGTTTTCTGCATCGGCAACCGCGTATCCCGAAAGAAATCCTGAAAGAATATCGCGAAGGGTTAATCCTGGGTTCTGCCTGTGAAGCGGGCGAGCTGATTCGCGCTATCGTTGCGCATGAAAGCGAAGAAAAGCTTATCGAGATTGCAAATTTTTACGATTATTTGGAAATCCAGCCAATCGGGAACAATGCATTTCTTTTACGCAGCGAAGAATTTCCTGACGTCAACACAGAGAATGACCTTCGGGCTATCAATTGCAAAGTGGCGGAACTGGCAAAAAAACTTGGAAAACTGCTGGTTGCAACATGCGACGTTCATTTTCTGAATCCGGAGGATTCGATTTATCGTGCTGTCATTATGGCAGGCAAAGGATTTGATGATGCGGAACTGCAACCGCCGCTCTATCTCCGCACGACAGAAGAGATGCTGAAGGAATTCGATTATCTTGACGACGAAACAGCGTATGCCGCTGTTGTTACAAATCCGCGACGAATTGCCGACATGATTGAACGCATCAAGCCGATTCCGGACGAGGACAAGCTTTATTCCCCGTCAATCCAAGGGGCAGACGATGCAATCCGGAATATGTCGTATCGGCGGGCGCATGAAATGTATGGGGAGAATTTGCCCGACGTGGTGCAAGCGCGACTCGACCAAGAACTAACGCCGATCATCGGTCATGGTTTTTCTGTGCTGTATTTGATTGCGCATAAGCTCGTAAAAAAATCGAATGTGGACGGCTACCTTGTCGGTTCCCGTGGTTCGGTGGGTTCATCCTTTGTCGCAACGATGACCGATATTACGGAAGTCAATCCGCTCCCCCCCCATTGGCGTTGCCCCAAATGCAAATACAGCAAGTTTGTTACAGATGGATCATACGGTTCCGGGTTCGACCTCCCGGACAAAGACTGCCCGATTTGCGGAGAACCGCTGAAAAAAGACGGGCATGATATCCCGTTTGCCGTATTTCTTGGCTTTGATGGAGACAAAGTTCCTGATATCGATCTCAATTTTTCGGGTGTATATCAGCCTGTCGCACATAAATATACGGAGCAGCTTTTCGGACGCGACAATGTGTACCGAGCAGGATCGATTACAACCGTTAAAGACAAAACTGCGTATGGATATGCTAAAAAATTCTTTGAAGGGAAAGGGGAAAAGAAACGAGACGGTTTTATCCAGAATGTTGTAAACGGTTGTGTCGGTACTAAAAGGACGACTGGGCAACATCCTGCGGGTATCATGGTCGTGCCAAGAAACATGGATATCCATTTTTTCACACCGATACAGAGACCTGCCGACAAAACGGACGTCGAAACGATAACGACACATTTCGACTATCATTCCATTTCCAGTCGTCTTGTCAAGCTTGACATTCTCGGTCATGATGACCCGACAGTTATCAAAATGCTTGAGGATCTTACGCATCGAGATCCCAAAACGATTCCCTTTGACGATCCAACAACACTTTCCTTGTTTAATTCCACGGAAGCTTTGGGGGTTACGCCGGAAGAATTGGGTGCGACTTCGGGCACGTTTGGCATTCCGGAATTTCGTACGAGTTTTACGCGGCAGATGATTGATGACACGAAACCTTCATGCTTCAGCGATCTTGTCCGCATTTCCGGATTTTCGCACGGCACAAATGTATGGCTTGAAAACGCGCAAGATCTCATTCGTTCAGGGACATGTACCTTGCATGATGCTATATCGGCACGCGATGATATCATGATGTATCTGATCCATAAAGGCATCGACCCTTTGCTCTCGTTCAAGACGATGGAGTCCGTGAGAAAGGGTAAGGGTATCAATTCGGACGTCGTAGAAAAGCTCAAGGCTGGCGGCGTGCCGGAGTGGTATATCGATTCTTGTCAAAAAATCAAATATTTATTCCCACGCGCCCACGCAACAGCTTACGTAATGATGGCGTATCGTATCGCATATTGCAAAGTACATTATCCTCTAGCTTTTTATGCGGCGTATTTTTCCATCCGTGCCGAGGCATTTGATGTTAATATTGTCGCAGCGGGCAAAGAATCTGTGCGAAACAAACTGAAAGAATTGGAAACAATAGAAAAGCCGGATGAAAAGCAGAAGGAGCTAATTGTTGTATTGCAGCTTGCATGGGAAATGTATCTGCGGGGCTATTCAGTCGAACGCATCGATCTTTATCGTTCTGATGCAGAAAAGTTTATTATTATGGAAAAATCCTTGTTGCCGCCGTTTACTTCATTGAACGGGTTCGGTACGGTTGCCGCTCATTCTATTGTGGCGGCCAGAAAGAGTGGCCGCTTTACTTCCATAGCTGACATAAAAAAAAGGACATCATCTGCGGTCTCCAAGACGAACATCGAACTCTTACGGGCGCACGGATGTCTTAATGGCATGGAAGAAAGCGACCAAATGGCACTGTTTTGATGATTTCAAAAAAGGTTAAAAAAGCCGTCGACCTGGCGGCTTTTTTGTATACATATTTTCTTCGACACCGGAATGGTGTATGATACAGATGTATAAAAATTATAGGGGTGAAATGAAGTGAAACTCATTGGGGCGGATAATTGCGCTTGTTTGTTTTGCGGGGGACGTGAAAAGGTGCAGACGGTGGCGCGAGATGACGGCGCGGCATCGATATCGCTTTGCGCAGCATGCCGGGAGGAACTGACGGAAGCATGGGCTTCGGGTGCAGTACTGACGGAAACACAGTCGACCATGCAGAAATACAGTGAAGAGGCGAAGCGTATAATCGCAGAGGCCGCCGTTATGACCGAAGAACAATTTGAAGAAAAATATTTGTCGGATGAAGTAGATCGTGTGGTGTTCGAGTATATACGTGGTTACGGACAAACGGATCTCTTAGGCAGTGGAATGGGGTTGCTGTCGATTATGACCGAACAAAATGCGGAAGTCATTAAGACACATATCGAAGGTCTTACTGCCGCGGGGCTTATTTATCCCGTTGCCGGAAAGACTGGGTGGTACGGTGCAGACTACCCGTTCGCGGACGACTAAATATGTTGTTTTTAATACAACTTTAATATTCTTTTTATATCCTTGTAACAGCCGGAACCTATGATACCCGCAGAGAAGAAATCCAGCAGTATCTACACGAGGAAGTGACTGACGATGAAAAGACGGGGACGCGGGAAACTGACCGTGCTGGCGGCTGGACTCATGCTGCTGTATAGCTCTTTCAGTTCTATGTGCGACGCAGCGTCGCTTTCGATACAAGAAGCGGTGGATCTAGCGTTGATGCAGAACACGTCACTCCGCATCACGGAGATGGGCGAGGACACGGCAAAAGCGAACCTCAAGAGCGCACGCGGTGCGAACAGCTTTGATTTAGGCCTCAGCGGAAGTCTGACGGACGGTCGGACGAATAACGAGGCGCGACAGGATAACGGCTCCCTTTCGCTTCGGGCAAGTCTTCCGATTTACACCGGAGGCAAGAATCAGGCGAATATCGAGAGCGCTGAAATCGGTGTTGACGCGGCACGGCTAAAGACAGAGCGGGCGCGTGAAGATCTGCGCTTGGCTGTGATTGAAGCGTATTACAATGTACTCGAAGCACAGAAAAAAATAGAAATTTCTCAGGAAACAGTCGAGAAATATCAAGCGCATTTGACAAACGTCGAGCAGCTCTTTACTGCTGGCAGCAAGGCTCGCCTTGACGTATTGCGTTCCTCGGTAGAATTAACGAACGCGAAACAAGCGCTCTTGAAAGCAGAGAATGACCATGCAGTGAAATTGATGACACTGAAAAATCTACTACGAATTGATGCAAAAGAAGAATTGATTTTAACTGAAGATTTCAAGTTTGTGCCGTTCCATCCGGGTATGGACGCCTGCGTTGATTACGCTTATCTGCATCGGAAGGATCTGCTCATCGACCTTTACAATTTGAAGCAACGAGAACTGGATGTCAAGGCGGCAAAGGCGGGGTATCTCCCATCGTTAAGCCTATCCGCGTCTACGGGAGCGTCAGAACGATTCAATCCAGGATCGGACAACAGCCATAATTACCAAGTCGGGCTGTCGGCGAGCTGGAACCTGTTTGACAGCGGTGTAACGGAAGCAGCCGTGGATAAGGCGATAACAGCCCGCGATCAGGCGGAACTAACGCTAGTCAAGGATAAAGAAGATATCAGCTTTTCGGTACGGCAACTATACTACAGTATGAGAGAAGCGGAACGGCGATTTGCTGTGACACGGGCAGCGGTCAGCGAGGCCGAGGAAGATTATTATATCGCAAGCGAGAAATACCGCGCAGGGCAGGGGATTCTGCTGGACATCATCGACTCGCAAGAGGCGTTGGCCACAGCGGAGCTGAATTTCAACAGCGCGCAGTACGATTACGCGCGGTACAAGGCGGCTGTTGAAAACGCAATGGGACTTGGGCTCGGCGAGAACCCTGGAATAGCTGACCCAGAGCGAACGGCAGAACGAGAAGCATTCTTCCGGGAGCGTGGCATCGTCCCGAACGGCCCACGGGCATCGAGGGATTATCGTCATGCGAAAGAGATTATCGACGCAAACACGCCTGCGAAATGGGCAGAAGAAGCCGAGAGAGAAGCTGCTGAAACGCAAGAGGGGAAGGGTGACAGATGAAAGGCATGAAAAAGGCGGCTGTCGCCGTCCTTGTGGTCGCAGTGGCGGCGTTTGGCGGTTGGCAGTGGTATCAAGGAAAGCAGCAGACAACTGAGCAGGCAAAAGTAGAGACGGTTAAGGTGGGGCGTATGGACCTGAAGTCGACAGTGTCGGCTACAGGTACGTTGCGCCCAGTGGATTCCGTCGAGGTTAGCTCGAAAATCACTGCGCGCATCAGCTCGGTGCTTGTCAAGGAAAATGACCGGGTCACAGCGGGACAAACCGTTGCGACTTTGGACGGCAAGGATTTCGAGGCGAAGCACGAGCAAGCTCAGTACAAGGTCGTCAACGCGAAAGCGAAATACGACCGTGTTTCGTACCTGTACAGCATTGGAGCGGACACGCAAGACGAGTATGAAGACGCCGTATATAACTACGAAACGGCGCTCAGCGCACTTGAGGTCACCGAGTCCGACCTTGCCGAAACAGTTATCACCGCCCCGATGGACGGCGTTGTTGTCGGCGAGCCGCTGACGCCGGGCACGATGGCCGTACAGGGTAATTCGAACCCAACGGTCATTATGCGCATTGCGGATCTATCACGCAAACAGATTCGCGCGAAAGTCGACGAAACAGACATTGGCAGCGTGCGCGTCGGCCAGAAGGCCACGTTCAACGTCGACGCATTCCCGAAGTCAACCTTCACGGCCACGGTTTCTAAAATTTCTCAGACGGACGTTACGAACAGCTGGGAGACCAGCACTTCCTCGTCATCCTCGTCTTCGGTCAGCGTCGTCTATTATTATGTGACGTTGGACGTAGAGGACCCGGACGGACTGCTGCTGCCGGGCATGACCGCGCAAGTCGAGATTACGACATCGGACCGCCCGGGGGTCATTGCACTGCCGATTGCCGCGCTGAAGACGAACGCGAAAGGTGCCTATGTGCTATTAGCTCAGCCAGATGGAACGACGATCGAGCAATCGGTTATGACGGGCATCTACAGCGACGAGTATGTAGAAATTCTTGAAGGCCTGTCCGAGGGCGACGAGGTCGTTAATAGTTACAAGGCGACGAATAAAAAGCCGACCTCCGGCGGCCAGCCGCGGATAGGAGGCGGCGCTGGAAGGCCGCCGCGGATGTGACGGAAGCGGGTGACGATATGGCGAAATGGGTCATCGAGCTATCCGGCATCAAGAAAATCTATCAGGTTGGCGGTCAGGAGGTCGCGGCGCTGGCGGGCATCAACCTGAACATTGCGAAAGGTGAGTTCGCTGCGCTGATGGGCCCTTCCGGTTCGGGAAAGTCGACACTAATGAACATCCTTGGCTGTCTCGACCGTCCGACCGTTGGTTCGTATAAGCTGGACGGTCAGGAGGTTGCAACGTTATCCGACGACGAGCTGGCCGTCACGCGAAACCGTCGCATTGGTTTTGTGTTCCAGAATTTCAACTTGCTTTCGCGCATCAGCGCTGCGGACAACGTTGCGCTACCGCTGGTCTACGCAGGGGTCGGGCGCAAGGAGCGCGAAGAAAAGGCGAAGAAAATCCTCGACGCAGTAGGTCTCGGCGACAGGGCCGAGCACCAGCCAAATGAGCTTTCCGGCGGTCAGCGCCAGCGTGTCGCAATCGCCCGGGCGCTGGTCAACGACCCGCATATCATCATGGCGGACGAGCCGACGGGAAACCTCGACACAAAGTCGACAAAGGAAATCATGGAGATCTTCGAGGGGCTGCATCAGGAAGGCAGGACGATCATCCTCGTGACGCACGAGCCCGACATCGCCGCCTGTGCCAGCCGCCAGCTGCTCGTCCGGGACGGGCTGATTACCCGCGACGCGGGTAAGGGCGAAATTATGGACGTCGTATAAGAGGAGGGAGCAACCTTGTTATTCACAGAAAGCGTTCGCATCGCCGTCAACGCGCTTTTTGCCAATAAGATGCGCTCCCTTTTGACGATGCTCGGCATCATCATCGGCGTAGGCGCGGTAATCGCTATGGTCGCTGTAGGCATGGGCGTAACACAGCGCGTGACAGATTCTATCGCGAGCCTCGGCAGCAATATGCTGATTATTCGTCCGGGTGCGTCGATGTCCGGCGGACTTCGCGGCGCGGCAGGCTCGCGCACCACACTGAAATATGAGGACGCCACGGCAATCAAGAAGAAAATCAAAGATATCGACTATGTTTCCCCGACGGTGCAGAAAAACTACCAAGTCGTCTACGGCAACCAAAACTGGAACACATCGGTCACCGGTGTGACACAAGAATATATGTCAATTCGCGACCTCAGGGTCATGACCGGCTCGTTCATCACTGAAGACGACATGAACACCCGAAACCGAGTCGCTGTCATCGGCATGACCGTCGCGTCGAACCTCTTCGGCGAGGCGAACCCAGTAGGCAAGACCATCCGCGTCAACAACCAGCCCTACCGCGTGATTGGCGTACTCGAAAGCAAAGGGCAGTCCTCGGTCGGACAGGATCAGGATGACGTCGTGATCGTGCCGCTGACGACTGCTATGGACCGCTTGCTCGCCGTTACCTATGTGCAGACCATCAACGTGCAGGTCTCAAGCCCTTCGAAGATGGACGAAGTGCAGGCGAATATCGAGACGCTGCTCCGGCAGCGCCATCATCTGACGGGGGCAAAAGACGACGACTTCCAAGTGCAGAATCTGACGAGTCTGATGTCTACGATGAATGAGACCACAACGATGCTGACCTTGTTCCTCGGTAGTATCGCGGCGATTTCATTGATTGTCGGCGGCATCGGTATCATGAACATCATGATGGTCTCAGTCACTGAACGCACCAGGGAAATCGGTATCCGTAAGGCTCTCGGCGCGACCTTCAAAGACATCATGACACAGTTCCTGATTGAGTCGGTGGTCATCGGCGTTATCGGCGGGGTGCTGGGCATCGTTTTTGGAATCGTTGCAGCGCAGGCAATTTCAAAATTCGGCGACTTTCAGACGGTCATCACCGTTGCGCCAATTCTTTTGTCCTTTGCTTTCTCCGTAGGCATCGGTCTCTTCTTCGGCATCTACCCTGCAAGAAAAGCCGCGCTGCTTGACCCAATCGAGGCGCTAAGATACGAATAAAGAAAAAAGATGCCGCATGACGGGAGAAAATCCCGCTATGCGGCATCTTTTTGTTATACAGCGAAAAAATAAAACGATTACAAAATTTCAATATGGCACATTTTCATTGCTTCCAATGCGCGGTTATGGCTTTCCGGCGTGACGCCTGCACAGCATTTGCTATCTACGCAGATCCTCGTTTCCGGAAGAAACGCTTTCAGCAACATCGCATTCGAGATCACGCAAATGTCTGTGCAAAGACCGATGACGGTGATTTCGTCGCAGTCCGAGACCTGTTGCGGCAATCCTGTCGAGCCGAAGGTCGGTTTTTCCATCACGACAGCGTCTTTCGCATATAGAATGAGTGAGGATGCTAACGCCCAGCCGTGAGAAGGCTTTACGCAATGCTCAATAGGCAGCTTTTTTCCTTCGGAGGTTTTGAGATAATTCTTATGGTGTGTATCCTGTGTAAAAATGACTTTTTCCCCATTTTCCACAGCAGTCCTGACGCGTTCGGTGACGGCAAAAACGATTGCCTGCGCTTCCGGCGTTCCGAGAGCGCCGTCGATGAAATCGTTTTGCATATCAATGACAATCAAAGCTTTTTTCATGAATTCGTGTCTTCCTTTCAGTCTTTTTCGGGTACAAAATGTCCACCCTATTTTTCTATATTGTACGCGACGGGTTGAAAAAGTCAATCCTTTTGGAAAATGCTTGACTATCGCACTCTCTTCCATTAGAATAAGGGCGGCAAAGAGGCAAAGCTTCTTTGCTGTGTTTATATGTAATTGTTCTGCCGTAATGGTATGGAGGGTTATTGGTATGTGCGGTATTGTTGGATATGTCGGTGACGGTGAGGCGGCACGTTTCCTTTTGGAAGGACTGACAAAGCTTGAATATCGAGGCTACGACTCTGCGGGTATCGCAGTTTTTGACGGAGAAAAAATCCGTGTGGAAAAAAGCGTCGGCAGACTTGCTGAATTGAAAGAAAAGTTAGGGGACAATATTCCTGTCGGAACGATGGGAATCGGGCATACACGCTGGGCAACGCACGGACGTCCGTCTGATCTTAATTCGCATCCGCATACGGATTGCGCCGGGAATTTTGTTGTCGTACACAACGGCATTATTGAAAATTATCTCGCCCTTAAGGAAGAGTTAATTAAAAAAGGTCATAAGTTCCTGTCAGAAACGGATACAGAGGTACTTCCGCATCTTTTGGAGGAGTTCTACGACGGAGACTTCGAAGCTGCTGTCCGTGAAGTGTTGCGCCGTATCGAGGGCTCCTATTCAATCGTTTTCATGTCGCGAAACGATCCTGGCAAGCTGATTTGTTCAAAGCAGGACAATCCACTTGTCATCGGGCTTGGCAAGGGAGAGAATTTCATCGCTTCGGATATTCCGGCGATTATCGCGCATACGCGTCGTACATATATCTTGAGCGACGGCGAGATGGCGGTAGTGACCAAAGTCGGTGTCGCCATTATGAACTACGCAGGTGTGCCCGTTCGTAAAAAAGTTTTTGAAGTTAACTGGAATGCGGAGGCAGCTGAAAAGGGCGGATTTGAGCATTTCATGCTGAAGGAAATCCATGAGCAGCCAAAAGCAGTCCGTGCGACACTTTCCGGACGTATAGAAAAAGATGGAAGTGCAGTAGTCCTGGAGGAACTTTCTTGGGACAAGACATTCCTGAATGATGTGCACAAAATTTTTATCGTCGCTTGCGGTACAGCATATCATGCCGGACTTGTAGGAAAATATTATATTGAAAATATGGCACGGATTTCGGTGGAGTGCGATATCGCATCGGAGTTCCGCTATCGTTCACCAATTATTGACGAACATACGCTGACAATTGTTGTCAGCCAGTCCGGCGAGACCATCGACACTCTCGCAGCGCTGAAGGAGGCGAAGCGTCTCGGCTCTAAAACGCTGGCGGTTACAAATGTCGTCGGTTCCTCTATTGCCCGTGAGGCGGATCAAGTTGTTTACACCTGGGCGGGGCCGGAAATTGCCGTCGCTTCGACCAAAGCATACACGACTCAGCTTATTGTAATGCTTCTCCTTGGTCTCTATATGGCACAGATTCGAGACTCGTTGCCAAAAGGGCGCATAGAGGAGCTTGTAAGAGGTTTGAAAGAAATACCGACTCAAATCAGCCGAACGCTGGAAGATGTAGATCCGATCAAGACCTTTGCACGGCGATACGGCTTCAATGAACACGTGTTTTTTATTGGGCGTTCGTTGGATTACGACGTAGCGCTGGAGGGCTCGCTGAAACTGAAAGAAATCAGCTATATCCATGCGGAAGCATATGCTGCCGGCGAACTAAAGCATGGGACGCTGGCGCTGATTGTGGACAGCTTGCCTGTAATCGCTATAGCAACACAAAAGAGCGTATATGAAAAAACTTTGTCGAATATTAAGGAGGTCAAGGCGCGTGACGCTGTCGTCATCGGCATTGCTTCCGATACAGACACGGAACTTGAAAAATACGTTGATCACGTCATCAAAGTACCGGAAACAGACGAAATGCTGATACCACTCCTAGCTGTGGTACCACTTCAGCTTCTCGCATACTACGCTGCCATCACTCGCGGATGCGATGTGGACAAGCCTAGAAATCTTGCAAAGTCTGTGACAGTGGAATAAAATCGTATTTAGGACATAAAAGAGGGAGGATTTCTGTTCTCCCTCTATTTTTCTGTCCATTTGTCCGTAAATGTGAATACATTGGGAAAATAGTTTTTTGCTTGGTAAAGCGCACCATGACCGATTTTTTCGATGACGAGGGTTTCCTTCATGGGAGATGGAGATGCATTGTAAAGCGTTTGCATCATGGTGAAGGGAACGAGGCGGTCGGCGAGACCATGAATGAACAGGATTGGCAGCCGTGAGCGGCGAATCGCTTCGACGGGACTAGCTTTTCGGAATGAGAAGCCCGCGCGATATTCGCAGACAAGGTCAGCAGCATCAAGCAACGGATAGGCGGGCAGGGAAAGAATCTTGTCAAGCTCGATGGCAAAAAGGTCATATATATTTGCGTAACCGCTGTCCTCGACTACGGCGACAACATTTGTGGGAAGATTTTCGCCTGTGGAGAGCATGACCGCCGATGCGCCCATAGAGACGCCATGCATTACGATACGCGCATTAGGATCGACGGAAACGATGCGACGTGCCCAGTCCGCAACATCTCGGGCTTCCAGTGCGCCCATCGTAACATAGACGCCGTCGCTGGTCCCTGATGCGCGAAGGTCTGGCGTCACGACATGGTAGCCGTGCTGCAAATAAGCGTTTGCGTAACTCCAGATATGCGCCTGTGTCAGACCGTATCCGTGAAGAATCAGTACCCATCGATGACTGTCCTGTTCAGGCTCAAAGTGTGTTGCCCGAAGCGTAAGCTTGTCAAAAGAATGAAGCTTCCAATTTTCCGCGTCAAAGTTCGGCTTCGGCGCGGGTCGGATGGTTCTGCCGTTACCTTCGATAGCGCTGCGGAAGATGGCGGGAGGTGCATCGGGATTATCGGCTGTCCCGCGTTTCAGCGCAAGATCGATAAAAAAGCAACCAACGACATATACTGCACCCGTACAAAGTACTACTGTCGTGAGCAACGCGGAAAAAATTGCCGTCAACAAGACGGCGAACCAAGTATTTTTCAAAAAAATCGCTCCTAAAAAAACCGCGCCCCGTGTCCAAAGCGAGGCGCGGTTGTGCTTATTGGTTTTTCTGATGTCGTTTTTGCAGGATAATGGAAAGCAAGAAAATGGCAAGACCACTGAGGTCCGTGACCGCGCCGGGGATAATCATCAAAAGGCCGCCGCCGAAAAGCACAATGCGTTCCAGCATGTTCATATCCGTTACGAGATGCCCAATCAATGACGAGGACAACGCAATCATGCCGACCATCGCAGTGACAAGCGTCTGGACAAGCGCGAAAGGCGTCGCGTCAATCATCAGGATAACCGGAGAAAGCACGAAGATGTACGGGATAATAAATGCGGCAATCGCGAGTTTTGAGGCATTGACACCGGTTTTCAGCGCATTACCGCCACTTATAGCTGCGCCCGCATATGCGGCGAGGGCAACGGGAGGCGTGACGTCGGCGATAATGCCGAAATAAAAGACGAACATGTGCGCCGCCAGCACGGGAATTCCCATTTGCACAAGTGCGGGGGCAGCAATCGTAGAGGTAATGACGTAATTTGCCGTGGTCGGGACACCCATGCCTAGGAGCAGAGCGGTAATCATTGTAAAGAACATGGTTGGGAGCATCATGCCGCCCGCAAAAGACAGCAAAGCTGATGCAAGCTTCAATCCGACGCCTGTTTTTGTAACGACGCCAATGATGATGCCTGCCGAAGCGCAGGCAACCAGTACGCCAAGAACATTTTTTGCGCCAGCTTCCAGGCCTTTTACGATATCGACGGGCTTCATGCGCGTCGAGGCACGCAGGCAAGAAGCGAGGATGGACAGTACGATGGCGAACAAGGCGGCCCGCATCGGCGTGTAGCCGGACACCAGAAGATAAATAATCACAACCAGCGGCAACGCCAAGTGACCGCGTTCACGAAAAATATCCCATGCTTTTGGCAGTTCCTCGCGAGGCAAGCCTTTGAGGTTTTTGCGCTTCGCCTCGAAATGGACACCGAGCCAAACACCAGTGAAATAAAGGACGGCAGGAATGATGGCTGCTTTTACAATGTTCACATAAGGAACGCCGACAAATTCCGCCATCAAGAACGCCGCCGCCCCCATGACCGGCGGCATCAACTGCCCCCCGGTGGAGGCCGCCGCTTCCACGGCGCCCGCAAATTCTTTGTCATAGCCGAGTTTTTTCATCATCGGGATTGTGAAGCTGCCCGTGCCTGCAACGTTTGCGACGGAGCTGCCGGATACAGTACCCATCAATCCGCTTGAAAGCACTGCGACCTTTGCCGGACCGCCGCTGGCCCAGCCTGCAAGAGCGTTTGCCAAGTCGATGAAGAATTTTCCGAGACCTGTGGATTCAAGATATGCACCAAACAAAATAAATAAGAAAATAAAGGTCGAAGACACACCAAGCGGGATACCGAAAATACCTTCTGTCGTAAAGAAAAGATGGCCGACGAGCTGTTGCGAAGTCAGTCCACGGTGTGCGAGTACGCCGGGCATTTCCGGTCCTAGAAATGCGTATGCGAGGAACAGCAGTACGACGCAGACCATCGGGATGCCGACGATGCGCCGCG
The DNA here is from genome assembly GCA_902778455.1 of uncultured Selenomonadaceae bacterium. Classification (GTDB taxonomy): domain Bacteria; phylum Bacillota; class Negativicutes; order Selenomonadales; family Selenomonadaceae; genus RUG12372. Next base: position 210,454 of record CACYXR010000002.1, read on the forward strand.
TGGCTTCAATGACAAGCAACACACCGACGAGACCAACTAAAAAATCCATTTCGGTAACGGTTCCGGCACGAAGCACCAATTCATTATACTCAATGACGAGATAGGCGGGCGCAGCAGCGCCGAGGATTGCCAGCACAAGGTCAATCGGATGTACGCCGTCCTCCGACCATGCGCGACGCGTCGGATACAAGAGATAGACAAGTGCGAGCCCAAAGCCGAGGTGTATAGCACGCTGAAGTTGAGCATCAAGCACTCCAAACACCGCCGTATAGAGCTGGAACATTGAAAATGCGATCGCCAGCGCAGAGACAAATTTTGCCATGAAGCCTTTATGCTCCAATACGTTTGATTCCTTATCGTATTTTTTCAGCACGTCCTCAGCAAGCTGTTTGTGCTTGTCGTCATTATTCATATCGTTTCAACCTTTCAAAAAATGGATTCTGTCTATCCAAAGCTGCCAACGCGGCACGATGGCGATACGAACTAGGCTTCCAATCGGGACATGTTCGTAAAGCGGGATTGTCCCGTTCGGCAAAAATAGTGTCAATTCCGTTGATACGCCGGGGCGAAAATTGATTTCTCGCATCGAGCGATTCATGTTGTCCATGATGAAGGCATTGCCTTCATGCCGAAACGCCCCGTCTGTTGTGAGGAACGGAAGGCCAACACCGAAGGACTGATAACGTGTTTTTTGCAAAATGAATCCGTCCAGTACGTCATTGACTATAAAAAATTCCTCTACCGGCGTCTTTTGCACAGAGTGGATAAAGCGTGTCGAAAACTCCGTTCCCGCATCGGCAGGGCAGGAAGTGATGATACCGCTTTCCCAATATACAGCGATGCAGGGACGTGTTGTAATCCACAGGAGCACAAAAGCCGCCGCCATAAGAAGGAATAAGAAACGGGCGCCGCAAAGCGCCCGCCCTTCGCTTTTCATCATATCATCGTTGCCTGTCCAATTATTTTTTGAAGAACTTTTCTGCGCCGCCGTTCATCTTGATGGACATACCGTTCATCGCGCCTTCCTTTGTGATCAGCTTGCCGACGGAATGTGCGGACTGCAGGCGCTCAAGGTTCGTGAAGATTGCCTTTGCGACTTCGCCACCCAGCGCGTCGTCCATCTTGTCCGTCGCGACGAGCATTGCCATGATGGATACGGCGGATGTATCCTGATCAAAGCCTGCATAAGTCCCTGCAGGAATTTTTGCTTTTGTGTAGAACGGATACTTCGCAATCATCAAATCGGCCTTATCCGGTTCGACGGGAATCAGACGTACCTTACGCTGGGAAGCGATATCCTGGATAGCCGCTGTCGGGTAACCTGCCGTAACGAAAGCCACGTCTACGTTTCCGTCCTTCAGAGCATTTGCCGCCTCGCCAAAAGAGAGGTACTGCACGGTGATGTCGGAATAGGTTATGCCATAGGTTTCCATAATCTGACGGGCGTTTGCTTCAGTGCCGCTGCCCGCTGCGCCGACTGCGATACGCCGACCACGGAAATCAGCAATCGTCTCAATGCCGCTATCGGCAAGCGTTACAATTTGGCAGGTTTCCGGATACAGCGTCGCGATGCCACGTAGATTGTCTACCTTTTTGTCTTTGAACATTTCCGCGCCGTTCGACGCATAATAGGTGATATCGTTCTGTACGATAGCGAGATCAACAGAGCCGTCTTTCAACATATTGATGTTCGCAACGGACGCTCCCGTGGATTGTGCACTGGCGTTCATGCCGGGAATGGCTTTATTCAGAATTTCGGCCATCGCGCCGCCGATTGGGTAGTAGGTGCCCGCTGTGCCGCCTGTGGCAATGTTGATAAATTTCTTGCTGTCGCTTTTCTTTTCGCCGCCTCCTCCGCCGCACCCGACCAGAGCCAGCGTTGCGATCATCAGAAGCGCACAGAGCGCCGCGAGTTTTTTGAAGCCGGTTTTTTTCATAATGATTCCTCCTTGCAAACCATTTAAAATAAATTACAAAAATATTATAGCATAGCAATATAAAAAAGTGAATAGGAAGTATATCAAAAAAGCTATGGAAGAAAAGTTTTTCCATAGCTTTTTTTAATCCCAATTATTTTACCAACCGCTGGACGAACCGCCGCCGCCGGAACTTCCGCCGCCGAAACCGCCGCCGCCGCTCCATCCGCCACCGGAGAATCCACCGCCGCCGGAGCCACCACCGCCGCCTTTGAAAAAGTCCGTCAAGTCGATAAAACCGGAAGTCAAAAGGAACAGCAAAAGTGAAAGAAGCATTCCGACCATGTACAGCATTTGCCAGAGACACCATAGAAGCGCGCCAATCAGAACGAGGCCAATGGGGATCCCAAGCAGAATTTCCGGCCAAGTCCACTCTTCATCGTCATCTTCTGCGGAAGGAGAAGATGAGTTTGTTGCGGCGGTTGCCGTGCCGACATTTTCCGGCGGCGCCATGTTCTCTGCCTCGTATGCTTTTTGCACGAGCTTGCCGTAAGCGGCAAGGATGGCGGGAGAATAGTCCTCTTTGCGGAATCCCGCTTTCATACCGTCCAGCACCGCGCCGGAATAGCCGTCGGTAATCGCGCCTTCAAGGCCGTAGCCTACCTCGATGCGGAATTTCCGGTCTTCCTTCGCGATTAGGAGTAGCACACCGTTGTTTTTCTTCCTGTCGCCAATGCCCCACTTTCGGAACAACTTATTCGCGTAGTCTTCGATGGATTCCGATCCGAGGGTGCTCATCGTCACTACGACGACCTGCGCTTTCGTCTTTTGGTCAAGCTCCCGCCCCATAGCGAGGATTTGCGCTCTGTCCTCGGCGTTTACCATGTTCGCGTCGTCTACGAGGTAAATATCTTGCGTCGGCGGGGGCAAAACTGCCATCTCTGCGAAACACGAAGGCAAAAGCGTCAGCCACGCAAAAAGAACAGTAAAAACGGATAGGATTCGCTTAACTTCACTATTCACGCTCCACACCCCACTCTTTGTCTACCAGCCGCCCGATGAGCCGCCTCCGCCGGAACTCCCTCCTCCTGAACTGCCGCTGTTTGACGAGCTGCCGCTGCGTCCGCCGTAAACTAATCCTTTCAACAGGCCTCTCCAACCGTTGGAAAAGGTATCTATCCAAGGACCGAAGAAACTTCCTCCGACCAGATCATCCCGCCAATCGACCATGCCGGAGGTCAGGAGATACAAGCTCCACCAAGCTACAAGAAGGATCAGGTTGGCGATCGTGCAGGCAATCAGGCGGAACAGAAGTAAGAGAGTGACAAATCCGGCGATACAGAAAATGTACGTCAAAATTTCCAGTAATGTGTCTTTCATAGCGCCCACGATATGCTAGAATTCCACTTTCAGCACGGCGTGAGCCGATTCTTCCGCCGCGAAGGGCTTCATCGGTGAGTACCCCAGCATACCCGCAAACAGGTTGCCGGGGAAGGTTTCGATTTTAACGTTATATCGCTTGATGGCTTCATTGTAATCCCGCCTTGCCACGGCAATCCGGTTTTCCGTTCCCGCGATCTCCCGCATTAACTCCGTAAAGTGCGCATCCGCTTTCAAATTCGGGTAGTTCTCTGACACCGCAATAAGTCGTCCGAGAGCGCCGGAAAGTTCCGAGTTTGCTGCCGCCAATTCTTCCGGAGAGCCGGCGTTCATGACCCGTGTGCGTGCCTCGGTGACTTCCTTCAAGACTTTTTCTTCATACTGCATATAGCCTTTGACGGTGTTGACGAGGTTCGGGATCAAATCGGCCCGCCGCTGGATTTGGTTTTCCACCTGTCCATACTGCGCGCCTACTTCGATGTACGCGGTTTTCAGTCCGTTGTACGTGCTGATGCAGCCGCCGCCAATCAATAGCAGTACGCCGAGAATAACGCCGAGAATATGCATGATGTTTTCCTCCGTTTCAATAATATTTCCATCTATACTATATCGAAAAGAGCTGTCGTGCGCAAGACATCGGAGCAATATTACCCATCAAAAAAAGCCCCGCGAATTTACGGAGCTTTCTTGATGAGTACTGTCTTATTCCTTCTCAAAGGCCGAGCCGTCAAAATGCAGCGTCGCGAAATAATCGTCCAAGGTTTCGGCACGGCGAATCATTTGCACGTAGCCGTTTTCCTTCAATAAAAGCTCGGCGCTTCGGAGTTTGCCGTTGTAATTGAAGCCCATCGCGTGACCGTGGGCGCCGGCGTCGAAAATCACAAGGCGGTCGCCGATTTCAATCTCTGGGAGCTTCCGGTTGATGGCGAATTTGTCGTTGTTTTCGCAGAGCGATCCGGTGACGTCATAGACGTGGTCGCAGAAGGCGTCTTCCTTGCCGATGACGACGATATGGTGATACGCTCCGTACATAGCGGGGCGCATCAGGTTCGCCATGCAAGCGTCGAGGCCGATGTAATCCTTGTATGTCTTTTTTTCGTGAATGGCAGTCGCGACGAGCCAGCCGTACGGTCCGGTTATGGCGCGGCCGAGCTCCATGGCGATGGCGAGACCGTCGAGGCCGGCTGGTACGATGATTTCCTGATAGGCTTTTTTGACGCCTTCACCGACGAATTCGAGATTGACCGGCTCTTCCTCGGGACGGTAAGGGATTCCGACGCCGCCGCCGAGGTTGACGAATTCCAGGCTGAGGCCGAGCTTTTCCTTGATTTCAACAGCGGTGTGGAACATCAGCTTCGCTGTCTCAATAAACGAATTGGCATTCAGTTCGTTGGAAATAATCATGCAGTGCAGGCCGAAGCGCGTGACGCCACGTTCCTTGGCGATACGGTACGCCTCTATGAGCTGGTCGTGGGTCAGGCCGTATTTCGCTTCCTCCGGTTGGCCGATGATGTCGTTGCCTGTGACAAGGGAGCCGGGATTGTAGCGGAAAGAAAGACAATCGGGAAATCCGGCGCATTTTTCAAGGTAGTCGATATGGGAAATGTCGTCGAGATTGATGATAGCGCCAAGCTCCCGTGCCTTCTGGAATTCGTCTGCAGGAGTGTCATTGGAGGTCAGCATGATTTTTTCGCCGCGGATGCCGGCCATTTCTGCCAGCAGAAGCTCCGCCAGCGAACTGCAGTCCGCGCCCGCGCCTTCTTCTGCGAGAATCTGCAGGATGTAAGGATTCGGCGTCGCCTTTACCGCGAAATGCTCGCGGAACGACGGCGCCCATGAAAACGCCTTGAAAAGACGACGGAGGTTTTTGCGGATTGCAGCCTCATCGTAAATATGGAATGGCGTAGGAAAACGCCGTATGATTTCTTCCAGCTTGTCTTGGGAGACGGGGAAAACTTTCTCTGCCATGATGTGCCTCCTATTGCGATTTGGTATATGTACTAAAATAAAGTTATTATAATGCCTTCGTTCCGAGTTTGTCAAAGACAATCTTTCTTCTATGGCATGATAACTCGGCGGAAATGTCCGTCGAGTTATCATCTGTTTCCTTTGTATACACAAGCATTTTTTCTGGGAAAAGGGGAAAATACGTGGTATACTATAGTCGAGGAAGAGCTATGGATAGATGATTTTTGGAATCAGGGGGACAAGGAGGTTTTAGCATGTTTGAGACGATAGGGACTTTGCATTCGTATGTGCAGCAGTTTCAGCTCAAGAAGTCCGCGAAACAGAAGGTCAAGACGGGGCAGTCCTTCGATTGGAAGGATGCGAAAAGCACCTTTGTGAAGGCGAAGGAGGAACCGAAGGAAACGAAGTCTGTCTTTGAGATGTACGCGGGCAAGACGGAAAAGAACGACGACAAGTTAAAGTCGGCGCGCAAGAGCAGCATCAGGCAGAAACTCCGGCGCGGCAAGAAGCTCTCGCCGCAGGATATGGAATATTTGCGGCAGAACGACGAGAAGCTGTACGAAAAAGCCAAAACGACGATGGAGGAACGCGAGAAACTGGAGCGCGCGCTGAAATCGGCGAGGACAAAAGCGGAGGCTCAGCGCGCGGTGGCGATTGCTTACGCGAACGCGGCGGCGTTGATGTCGGGAAACATCGGCGGTGGCGCGGTTTCGGGGGGTTCTGTCGGCGGAGGCGAAACTTTCGGCGGAGACATGGGCGCTGCGGCAAGCACTGAAGGAGCTTCTTCGTTTGACGCGGCGGCTCCGATGGGCGCTGAGAGCGTGTCGGGCGCCGACGCCAACGTGATAAGCGCGGAAAATGGTTCGGTCAGTCCGGAGGTTGCCGCCGCAGCCGAAGGCTTTTCGATGGAAGGAGCGGCGGAGACGTCCGGTGCGGGAGCCGCGGAAGCCGCAAGCGATGAGAAAGGCACGGGAACGAATGGGGAGGTCGCACAGGAAAATAAAGATGCGGTATCTTCACTGCAGCAACTGAGCGAAGACGCGGAATTTGACGATCCGTTGATTTTGCTGGTTTTGCGTCATTTAAAGGCGGAGTGGAACGATTTTATGCGTTCCAGGACATATAGAGATTTGCCCGAGGACGAAATTCAGGAAGCGCGCCGTCACGGTTCGGAAAAAATACGTCAACATCGGCGCGCGGCGGAAGGCGTCAAGGCGGTGAGCCTGACGACGGTGGCAAGCGCGTATCAGACGGCACAGCTTGACGGCGAGACTTCGCATCTGCTGGAATCGGTTGGCTCGTCATAATAAAAGCATATCGGGGCTGACGTGAAGGTTTTCTTTCGGCGTCAGCCTCTTTTCTTTTTTTGCGGCTATGGTAGAATAAAAAGACAATCAAGAAAAAGGACGGTAAAAGAATGCGTTTATATATTGCGGAGAAGCCGAGCATGGGGCGGGAAATCGCGAAATGTCTGAAAGGACCGGCGCGGAACGGCAACGGCTTTATCGAAACGGCGGAAGGCGTCGTAACCTGGTGTTACGGTCATATTTTGCGGCAGGCAGAGCCGGAGGAATATGACGCCGCATATAAAAAATGGACGGAAGCCGCGCTCCCGATTGTGCCGGTGACCTGGAAGCTGATCATTTCTGAATCCAGCGCGCAGCAGTTTTCCATTGTAAAAGGACTGATCGCGAAAGCCGACGAGATTGTTCATGCGGGCGATCCCGACAGGGAAGGGCAGCTTCTTGTGGACGAAGTTTTGGATTTTGTCGGCAACAAGAAACCGGTGAAACGTCTGCTTCTGAACGCCCTCGACGAAAAAAGCGTCAAAGAAGCATTGGCCGACCTTCGGGATAATCGTGACTTTGAGCCGCTGAAAATGTCGGCGTTGGCGCGCGCAAGAGCCGATTGGCTGATCGGCATGAACCTTTCCCGCGCTTATACGCTGGCGGCGCGGCGCGCTGGGCGAAAGACGGTGCTGCCCATCGGGCGCGTCAAGACGCCGACGCTTGCTCTCGTCGTGCGGCGGGAACGGGAAATCGCCAATTTCCATCCCGTCAAACATTACGCAATCAAGGCGGAATTCGCGCACAAAAACGGGAATTTTGCGGCGACATGGAAACCGTCGGAGGAACAGCACGGCCTCGACAGCGAGGGGAGACTTGTCGACAAAGGCGCGGCGGAGGAAAAACTGGCATCTTTTTTTGCGGCGAAAGACTCGGGCGAACAGGGCATCGTTGTCGATTACAAAAAAGCGAAGAAAGAAGAACCGCAGCGGCTCCCGTTTGCGCTTTCGACACTCCAGGTTCTGGCGGGCAAACGGTTTGGTTATGAGCCGCAGCAGGTTCTCGATACGGCGCAGCAGCTCTACGAGCGAAAGCTAACCACATATCCGCGTTCGGACTGCGAATATCTGCCGACAAATCAGTTCCGCGCAGCGGGGACGATTCTCGCGAATCTCACCCAGACGGGCGATGAGCAGCTTGCGGTATGGGCGGGCGGAGCGGACGCGAAAATCAAGAGCCGTGCGTGGGATGACAAGAAAATTACCGCGCATCACGCAATCATCCCGACGACGGTGCGGGTGAAGCTTGATGCGCTTACGCCGATGCAGCGGAACATTTATTTCCTTATTGCGCAGGCATATCTTGCGCAGTTTTATCCTGTTCATGTTTACGATCAGACGAAACTGGAATTGAACTATGCGGGCGAGAGGTTCACGGCCAGCGGGCGCGTGGTTCGCGAGGCGGGCTGGAAAACGCTTTATGCAGGCAGGAACGCCGAGAAAAACGAAGGCGAGGAGAACGAAGAGAGCGGGGAACTGCCGGCCATGAATAAAAAAGACGCCGTATCATGGCAATCGGGAAAACTCGCCGAAAAGGAAACAAAGCCGCCCCAGCGTTTTACGCCGTCGACGCTTCTGGCGGCGATGAAGGACATCCATAAATTTGTGCGGGACGAAACGGCAAAAAAGACGCTTCGCGCTGTGTCAGGCATTGGAACAGAAGCGACACGGGCGACGATAATCGACGATCTGATCCGGCGGCATTTTTTGCAGGCGGCAGGAAAGAAAAAAGTCCTGACGCCGACTTCGTCCGCTGAGTTTCTGGTGGACGCTTTACCGGAGGATATGACGTACCCAGACAAGACGGCGGTGTGGGAAGATGCGCTGCACGCGATGTCAGACGGCGAAGGAAATATCGACGATTTTCTAGCCGAACAGATTTCGTTTACGCGCAGCTTGTGCAGCGCGGCGTCCAATGCATCACTTCCCCCCGCCGGGGAAGAAACGAAATGCCCGCGCTGCGGCAGGGGCGTTCTGACACTAAAGCAGGGAAAAAACGGCGCTTTTTGGGGCTGTACGAATTTTCCGCGCTGTCGGATGACCGCGCCCGACAAGGACGGCAAGCCTGACTTGTCCCGTGTTTCGGCGCGAAGAGAAAATACGCCGCTTTTCATGTCGTCGGCAGATTTCCGAGCCTCGTTCCGTCCATCTAATTCCACGGCAACAAAGACATTCTGGCAGAATGACGCGCCGGCTATGAGCGAAGAAGAAATGGCTGCATTCCTCGCCGAGTATCAGCCAAATCTTTCCGACAGTTCCTATGCGGGGTCATTAATGCCAAAAGCGGAAAAACGATGGGGAGACAAACCGAAATACTCCGCCGCGCCGATGGAACGTATGGAAAGAAGCAGTATTACGGGAAAATTTCTCTGTCCGCACTGCAAGGAAGGCTATCTTAGATTTGTGCGCGGCAAAAACGGCTGCTTTTGGGGTTGCTCCAATTATCCGTCCTGCACAGCGACCTTCGACGATACGAACGGAAAGCCCGTCTTGCCGTAAACGCAACTTCGGTATAAAATATAACAATAAAGAGGTACTACTATTCTTCGACCAAAAAAATATATAAATTTTGACCGAAGATACACTTGCTTTTCGGGTTACGGCTGCGCATAAGGCACGTCTGACGTCTCATAAATCGCAGCAAAGATTTTATAATCTTAACTGGGATTCGTATAATTCGGAGGTTTTTGTTTTTGGACAGCGTTACGGTTGCCATTAATTTTTTGCTGATTGTCATTTTCATTGCACTGAACGGTTTCTTCGTCTCGGCGGAGTTCACCATTGTCAAAGTGCGCTTGTCTCAGCTTGATGAGCTGATTGCTAAGGGAGACAATCGCGCCAAGTATGCAAAGCATCTCGTCGATCAAATGGACGTCTCGCTTTCAGTAACGCAGCTTGGCATCACACTTGCCTCGCTGGCTCTCGGCTGGATTGGTGAGCCGTTTCTTGCGGAACTTTTGCGCGCACCGATGGCCGCAGTGGGTATCACAGGTGCAGGCGTCGATACGGCTGCGTTTGCCGTGGCGTTTTCCGTGATTACTGCAGCACATATCATCCTCGGCGAGTTGGTGCCGAAAAACATTTCCATTGTTCGACCACTCGATATGTTACTGGTAGCGGCATTGCCGCTTCTGCTTTTTCAGCGGTTGACCTATCCCTTTGTTTGGTTTTTGAATCACTTTGCAAACTGGATCATTCATCGTTTTATGGGCATCGACGTCACCGACGGGGAAAGCGACGCTCATTCCGAAGCGGAAATCCGCCTTTTGATGGAAGAGAGTCGGAAAAAGGGCTACATTGACAAAACGGAATACGATTTCGTGGATAATGTCTTCGACTTCTCGGACAAAGAAGTGCGCGATATCATGATTCCGCGTGCGGATATGGTATGTCTGTATTTAGAGCAGAGCGTTTCGGAAAATGTAGAAATTGCCATTCGGGAGCAATTGACGCGATATCCAATTTGCCGCGAGGACAAGGATCATATTATCGGCTTTCTTCATATAAAAGACATGATGGAGCCACTTCGTCGCGGCAAGACGCCGAATCTCAGGGTGCTGGCACGTCAGGTGATTGTCGTACCGGAAACGATGGCTGTTGCGCGACTTTTGAAGACGCTTCAGAAAAATCGCGCACAGCTCGCGATTGTCGTTGATGAATACGGCGGCACAGCGGGGATGGTGACTGTAGAGGATATTGTCGAGGAAATCGTTGGCGACATTCAAGATGAGTTCGATGAGGAGCGTCCGGTGGTTGAGCGGCGCGCGCCATTGATTTATTCTGTTGACGCAAAATTACCAATTGATGAAATCAACGATATTTTGGAGCTTTCTCTCGATGTAGACAATGTTGATACCATTGGCGGCTGGGTCTATGCGCAAGGCGAAACACCGCCGAAGATTGGACAATTTGCATGGTTGGACGGCAATGCTTTTTTTGTCGAGGAAGTGGACAACGTACGAATTACCCGCGTTCTTGTGCGGCTAAAAAAGGAACTAGCCGAGGAACACGAAGAAATCAAGGGAGATTCCGAAAACGATGAGCAGAACGCGGAGAGCGAAATTTGAGATTTGTATAGATTGAGACGGGAGATGAGAATATGGAATGGAACGGACAAAAAGCACGGGAAGCGATTGAGTCCTTTGCCTTCGGTCCGGAGGAATTGGTTGCCGCTGTCGAGGTATTTCGTAGCGAGATGGAAAAAGGGCTGCAAGGCAGTGCCGACTCGACACTGAAACCGTTGCCGTCCTATCTGGGATTGCCGACGGGCGACGAACAGGGCGAATTCATCACCTTGGACTTTGGCGGAACGAATGTGAGAGCGGAGCATGTCCGCCTGTTTGGCGGCGGACAATATGAGTTGGCGGCGCGTGTAGCGAAACCGTTGATTGTACCGGGACGCTATAACCACGCGGGACATGGTTCTTCAGCGGAAGGGCTGTTTAATTTTCTCGCCGAGATTATAGACGCGGTGCTTGGCGGTAATCATCAGACGTCATACCGGCTCGGCCATACTTTTTCCTTCCCGTCGACGCAGGACTCACCACGGGATGCTAAGCTGATTTCATGGACGAAGGAACTCGCAGTGCCGGATGTTGAAGGACGTTGGGTAAATGAGCGTCTGAACGACGCGCTTTTACGGCGTGGACTTTCTAATGTTCGCCCTACTGCCATTTTGAATGATACTGTTGCCGTGCTTTTGGCAGCAGCTTATCAATGGGATGGAGTTGCTATTGGATCAATCTACGCAACAGGTTTCAATGCGTGCTATTTGGAAAACTTCGGCGGCAAAAAAACACCGATGATCATGAATCTCGAAGCGGGCAATTTCGGATGGCTTGACCAAAACAAATATGACATGGCATTGGACGCTACGTCGGAAAAAGAAGGCGCGCAGACGCTGGAAAAAATGGTATCGGGACGATACCTCGGAGCACTTTTTTCACAGGCTTTTGGCGATATTCTTGGTGAAACATTTCCGGCCGTAACCGGCGAGGATCTATGCCGTATTATTCAAGGAGATGGGGCGACGTTTCTTCGTCGCATGGCTGGCAATTCCCTAACAGACAAACAAATTGAGGAAAGCGCTGCGTTGGCGGAGGCCATCGTTCGACGCTCGGCACGAATTGCCGCCGCTGTTTATGTGGGAATGCTCCGTCATATCTTGGGTGAGGGTATAATTGGCGTACAAAACATAGCCGTTGAGGGGTCGTTCTTCACACATATGGCAATCGCTCGAGTTGCACTTCGTGATGCCTTGCGAGAGATATTAAAGGACGAGGGGGAAAACGTCCAACTTCTCCACGTTACAGGAGGTGCTTCACTAGGCGCAGCAATCGCTGCGGCAATGATTGGTGACTGAAAATAGAGGATTTCTAAAAGACAAGAAAGACGGCTCGCTGTGGAATAGTTCTCTATCCGCAGTGAGCCATCTTTTTTTGGGAAACACGTTTTTTGCAGCCTTCCTTTGTCGATGCTTGCTTTTTTTAGGGCATATGATATAATAGCAGATATTTTTTTGATAGGTATTGGAAAGGACAATGAATCTTCATGGCAGATAAAAAAAGGCCGCATATAGTCGTCGTCGGTGCCGGTTTCGGCGGCGTCAAAGTGGCGAAAGGATTGGCGAATCTTCCCGTCGATATTACAATTATCGACAGGAATAATTTTCATGTATTTCAGCCGTTGCTCTATCAACTTTCTACGTCGGAACTGGACGAAAACGAAATTGCGTATCCAATTCGCGCATTTTTCCGCAATACGAAGAATGTCCGCTTTTTCATGGCGCACGCAGAGGATTTTGATACGGACAACAAAATCTTGATTACCGATCATGGCGAGGTTCCTTATGATTATCTCGTTCTGGCTGCAGGGGCAACGACAAACTTTTTCGGCATGGAAAATGTTGCACGTAATTCTTTCGGTATGAAGACGTTGCAGCAGGCCGTCGCAATTCGCAATCATGTCCTTCGTATGTTTGAGAATGCCACAAAGTGTGAAGATGCCGAGGAACGCCGTCGGATGTTGACATTCGTTTGCGTCGGCGGCGGCCCGACGGGCGTTGAGTGCGCGGGGGCGTTGTCCGAATTGATCTACGGCGTGATGGCGCACGAGTATCATGATCTTGATTTTTCCGAAGCAAAAGTTGTGCTTGTCGAGGCCATGGATCATGTGCTGGCGATGATGCCTGATTCGCTTCAGGAAGAAACAATCCGTGTTTTGCATGATATCCGCAAGGTCGATGTTCGTATCTCGACGCAGGTCATGGACTACGACGGAGAGGATTTGAAGCTGAAGGACGGTAATTCGATTCCGACGAAGACTGTTATTTGGGCAGCGGGTGTCAAAGCCGTTTCTTTTGTAAAGAATCTTGGTGCGGAGACTGACCGTGCTGGGCGCGTGGTCGTGGACAAAACATTGCAGGTCAAGGGATATCCTGAGATTTTCGCCATCGGCGACTGTGCAAACTTTATGCAGGACGGTCGTCCTTTGGCAACAGTGGCACCAGTCGCGACACAAGAAGCTGAAGTTTGCGTTGGGAATATCAAGAAACTGTTGCGCGACCCGGACGCAAAACTCTCAGAATTCACTTATAAGGATGTTGGAGCAATGGCAACGATTTGCCGTGGTCATGCCGTTGTTGCGATGGGCAGCATGAAAATGCGGGGCTTTTTCGCTTGGGTAGCATGGATGGTAGTGCACTTGATGCGCCTAGCTGGTACATATACCAACTTGACAGTGGCTTACAAATGGTTCTGGAATTTCCTGTTCGGGTTGAGACTGGGCCGCGTCATCAGCGACACGGAAATGCGAGACGGTTGATTATAGGATTTTCCTAAAAACGGCAAAAAAGTTATACAGAAGAAAATATCCCCCATGCGCTTTTTCAGAACGTATGGGGATTTTCTTGCGCCAGAATTTTTTTCAGCCGTTCTTCGTCCGGTGTAACCGCGAAGGTTTTTTGGTGGGTGAAGATGACGAATCCCGGCTTTGCACCTGATGGCTTTTTTACAAAGCGACAAGGCGTACAGTCCACAGGGATATTGGATGAGCCGGAAGCTTGACTGAAATGTGCGGCGAGAGAAGCTGCAAGCAGTAACGTATCATCACTCGGCTTGATTCCGCCAGTCCGTAAGATTACATGGGAGCCGGGAATGTCCTTGGTGTGCAGCCAAAGATCATCGCGGTCTGCAAAATGAAAGGTCAGGCGGTCGTTTTGGCTGTTATTTTTCCCGACAAAGATCTCTGTACCATCTTCGGCACGAAAATGTAATGGCTTGGAGACTTTTTCTCCAGGCTTTTTCTTTTTGTTTTCATGCAAAATCCCGGAAACAATCAATTCTGTGCGGATATCGGCAATCTCGGAAAGCTCGGTACATGATGCAAGAGAAAACTCAATACTTTCAAGATAACATATGTTATCCTCACAAGCGGTGATTTGCTCTGCGAGGAGCTTCTCGGCACGACGAAGCTTGCCATATTTTTTGTAATAGGCATTGATATTTTGTCGTATGGTAAGTTTACGATCAAGGGGAATAGACACGTTCTTTCCATCCTCGGCGTAGATGTTTGGAAGGGCAACCTCATCATCCTGATGATCGGAAAGTTGATGCTGATAGGTGGATAGGATATCTGCTTTTTGGCGGAATTCGTCAGCGTTTTTTGCTTCGCTGGCTTCTTCATGAAGTTTTTCCCGCTTGTTTTGCGCACGGCGAAGTTCATTTCGGATGAGTTTTTGAAACCGCTCCTTGTCAGGAGGCGAATAGCTTCCAATCAGTGAATCGGCACGAATAAGCAGCTTGCTCATGTCCGGGAAATGCTCTGCTTCAACATTGGTGAACGCGTGAAGAGGGAATGCTGCCATCGCCGTAAGTTTTCCTTTCCCGTCGCGCAATAGCACAGCTGGAAATGCCTCATTCCGTAAAGCAGCAACAGTTTCGGCAAAGGCGTTGGCAAGAGAATCAAAGTCTGCATTGTCGAGTGCTTCGACTTGAACATCGGGGGAAAGACCGGCGGAAAAAATAATCTCTTTCGCAGTAACAGGACCGAAGCCAAGGCAGACATCTGTGATGGCTTTGACGAGTTTCATTTCCTGTTTTTGGCGAAGACGTGATACAAATTCTCCCTCTGTTGATGCAAGTGCGTTCAACTTTCCACCGTCATCAGGAGGCTGATATTCGCCACCTGGCAATACGAAACGGATGCGACTTTCTGCAGCGCCGACACGGCGCAGAGCGTCGATAATTTTTCCTTCCTCTGTCAGGATGAGATTCGAATGTTTTCCCATCAGTTCAATGGCAACGGTTTTTGTGACGATGCGTCCCCCTGCGGCCAGTGTGTCCACATCAAGGAATAATACACGATCTAATCCATGTTGGCGAATAGCGGCGATTCGTCCTGCTTCCAAGTGTTTGCGAAGGAACATGCAAAAGGCGGGAGGTTCGGAAGGATTTTCAAATGGAGTGTCTGAAAGGAAGAGTGCGGGATTTTGCGGCCGCACGGACAAACACAGGCAGAGTGTTTGCCCCGGTCGTCGGACGGAAAATTGTATTGTTGTTCGGTTAGGTTGGGTGATTTTGTCTATGCGGCTTCCCGACAATGCGGCATCCAATTCACGCGTGAGGCGATACATGGAAAAACCGTCGAGGCTCATGGGGTATCATCTCTTTTCTTTATTACTGTGTTCTCCGACTGTGTGGAATAATATTCTCGTCCAACACGGACGGCGTTCAGTATAGCGACAAGAAGACCGGGGAAGGAAGCGAGCGCGACGAGCCAAGGAGCGGGGAAGAGTGGACTTCCCAGTGTGACAAAGAGACCGGAGGAAACAGGTAAAGCCAGCAGTGGACCAAAAAACGACGCCACAGTGTTTTGGCGGGCTGTGGAATGGATTTTTTTCAGAAGTGAATGAGCTGAGGGCAAAACCACGAGGCTTTTGACAACCAGTGCCGGAAGAACCGAAATTGATTTTGGCTCGGCGTCTTGATCTGTGGTCGGCTCGGCTTCAATAAGAATTTCTGGGACATTTGATACTTCTTTTTGCCTAGGATCCTCTTTTTCAATCATAGGCAGAATGGGACAGTCTGCTTGTTTTAGGGCGAGATTGTCCTCGGAAAGGTTCGCGAAAAGTGCAACGTTTTTCCCGTGCGCTTGCAAAAGCTGGATTTCTCGGACGAGATCAGATGCACGGATACTGTGGCGATAATTCGGAATTCCGAGACGCTTGGCAACGGTTTTCGCTGTACGTGTACCTTCACCAATCATCAGAATTGTCTCGATGCCTTGTTTTTCAAGTTCACGAACCGTTTCTGCCGTCTCAGTGTTCAATTCATATTCATAAGCGATAATACCTTTTGCGTTTTTTCCATTGCTGACATAAAGGATAGTTTTTCCTTTTTCTGCAAGCTGATCGTCCTTCGTCAACAAGTTTGCACTAATGCGGACACCTTGGGATTCAATCCATTCCTTCCGGCCAACGCGAATAGGCGCGCCATTCATCAAGACTTCCGCCCCCTCACCGGGAGATTCGTTGAAGGCGGCAATACGTCCGTATTTTGCGCGAAGCCGGATTGCATGTTCAGAAATTACTTTTGCAATTGGATGACGTGACCCGGATTCAGCGGCGGCAGCGAGAGACATGAAGGCAGTCATCGTTATGCCCTCAGGTACAAGATCAGTAATCTGCGGTTCACCTTCCGTCAGGATGTCTGACTTGCCAAGTACGAGCGTATCAGACAAGGCGACGGTCTCCACCGCACGAAAACTGCGAAGGGATACACATTGTTCCACAAGAAATACAGATCCAATCCATAGAGGAACGGCTTCTGCTAAGGGAAGAATACAGGGCGTCGCGGAAAGCAATACAAACAGAGAAAAAGAAATCGTGAAGGGCAGAGAAACACCGAGCAATAGCCAAACAAGACCGCACAGAAAGGCGAACACTAGAAAGAAGTTTGCCGCATAGCCGGAAAAGGGAACGAGGGATTGATAAATTTCTTCCTCACGCATCTGTTTTCTGGAATTTTCGACACGAGATAACATAATAGCAGCATGAGCACGGAGAAAATCCCCTAAAGCGAAAAAGAGTGTCCAGAAACCGATGAGATGAAAGTAGGAGGGGAAAATTGGTTCCAAAGGAGCGTGAGAAAAGGCGTCGAAAGTGAATAGTGCACTCATTGCGCTCGCATACAACGGACTTTGAGCGAACCATGTCGCTGATTGATTTAAAATGAGCGGAAGAACGCCGAACATGAATGCGATTCCTATGGAAACGGCAATCATTGAATCTGAGCCGGGGCGACGATTACGAATTTGTGCAAAGCCGCGCAGGAAAATCGGATAATGGACAATGACCAGCAAAATAGCAAAAACAAACTCCAAAAACGAGGCGTGATTTTCGAGAAACGCAAATGTTTCTGTCCAGTTCGGCGCATAGAGCCGCGACCAATTGAACAGGAATGGCAACGCAGCACTGGAGAACAGCGCTGCAAGCAACGGGATGGAAATCAAGAGGCGTATCAACGATTTCATATATGCAGAATGCTTCATAAACGGGATTCTCCTTCGGAGTTCGTCTATAACTACTAATATTATATTATGTACTTTAAAAGCAACGCTTGTCAAATTATTCGTGACAGGAAATTTCCCTGTTCGATATTTTCATGAGAATATAAAGATGATATAATATTATAGTTTTTGTGACTAAGTGGAAAAACAATGTTGGAGTGTTTCGATGGTTACGGTAGAAGCGAATGCCAAGATTAATCTGACGCTGGATATTTTGGGCACGCGCCCGGACGGTTACCATGACGTTGAAATGGTAATGCAATCAGTGGGTCTTTCCGATATTATTTATCTGGAACGACGAGAAAAAGGCATCTCTCTTCAAATAGATGTGCCGGAATTGCCCACAGATAAAACAAATCTTGCGTGGAATGCTGCTCATTTGTTTTTGGATGTATATAAAATACAATCCGGGGTTTCCATTAAAATCAAAAAGAAAATTCCTATCGCCGCTGGATTGGCAGGAGGCTCCGCAGATGCGGCGGGGACGCTGATTGGAATGAATTCTCTTTTCGAGACAAGACTTTCGAAAAAGGAGCTTTGCAAGCTTGGCGAAAAAATCGGATCAGATGTGCCTTTTTGCATCGAAGGTGGTACGATGCTGGCGACGGGACGCGGAGAAGTCTTACGTCGCCTTCCCGATTTGCCACAATTGTTTGTTGTATTGGCAAAGCCGCCTGTTTCTGTTTCAACGGCGTGGGCATACAAAAATTATGACAAAATGGGATCTACTCGTCATCCCGATACAAACGCGATATTGTCGGCAATTACGACAGGACATGTCGAAGGAATCGAAAAAGCACTTGCAAATGTTCTTGAAGAAGCGACTATGAAAGCGTACCCGATTGTTGAAGAATATAAGCGCATATTGACAGAAAACGGCGCAACAGAAGCCTTGATGTCTGGCAGTGGTCCGACGGTTTTTGCCATTGCGAGGGAAAAAAAGGATATGGAGCATGCGGCGGCGATGCTGTCCCACGCCTATCCTGATGCGGCAATTTTTGTCGTTCCGACAGTGAAACAAAATACTATATCCTAAAAGTATAAACAATAGAAGGAATGATGGAAGTATGGAAAAAAGAAAATTAGGGCCTATTCAACTGGACAGTTATCAACCGCTCCGAGAAGTTGTCTGCGAGACTCTTCGTGACGCAGTGCGACGGGGCGTATTGCAACCGGGTGAACGCCTGATGGAAATCCAGTTGGCGGAAGATTTAGGTGTTAGCCGGACACCAGTACGTGAGGCGATACGAAAGCTTGAGATGGAAGGTTACGTCATCATGATGCCAAGGCGTGGCACTTACGTCGCCGATCTTTCCATTCGCGACATCAATGAAGTTTTTGAGATTCGTACATCATTGGAGTCTTTGGCAAGCGGACTGGCATCGGAACGAATTACCGAGGATGAATTGGAAAAACTCCAACGACTTCTCGTGGAAATCGGGGCCTATATCAAAAACGGGGATATGGATAGTATTGTCCGTACGGATACGGAATTTCATGATCTTCTGTATCAAGCGAGCCGCAATACACGACTTGTTGGTATCATCTCTAATCTCCGGGAACAGCTCACGCGTTTCCGAACGAAGTCAATGTCTTTCCCGGGGCGTCTCAAAGCAACGTTGGAAGAACATCGAAAGATTGTCGAGGCCATCGCGCAAGGCGATGAGAAAGCTGCACGCAAGGCGGCAGAGCATCATATGGAAAAATCTGAGCAAACACTTTTGGCAAGCATGAAAGCAAATGATAAAAGGGAAAATTCAAAGGAGTAAGGGAGAACGAAACATGGCAGATTTGGTCACGGTTATTTTAGCGGCGGGCAAGGGAACGCGGATGAAGTCGGCGCATCCTAAGGTGTTGCATAAAGTGTGCGGCAAAGAGATGGTTCGTCATGTATTAGATGCAGCGGTGGAGGTTGGTTCGAAGCGAAACATTGTCGTCGTGGGCTTCGGTGCAGATGAAGTGCGAAAGGCATTGGACGGAAACGCAGAAGTCGTAGTCCAAGAAGAACAGCTTGGCACTGGGCATGCAGTGCTTCAGACGGAGCCGCTCCTTCAGGAAACCAAAGGCACAGTCATGGTGCTTTGCGGAGATACACCTCTTTTGACTTCCAATCTCCTCCGAAAACTCTACGAGGAACACGAAAAAGTGGGCGCGAAGGCCACCGTGCTGACGGCGATTGTGCCCGACGCGACGGGATACGGGCGTGTGATTCGAACGGCGGCTGGAGACGTGGAGAAAATCGTCGAGCACAAGGATGCTACGGAAGACGAGCGAAAAGTACGTGAGGTCAATGCCGGAATTTACTGTTTTGAAAAAAAAGCACTGTTTTCCGCTTTGGCAAATGTGGGGTGCGAAAACGCGCAAGGCGAATATTATTTGCCGGACGTGCTTTCCATTCTTCGTAATCAAGGCGAAAAGATTTGGGCCGTGGCAGCGGACGATTTCGAGGAGACGTTGGGAGTCAATTCACGTATCCATCTTGCGCAAGCGGAAAAAATACTTCGCCGCAGGAAAAATCTTGAATTAATGGAGAATGGCGTCACGCTGATGGATCCAAAATCCACATTTATTGATACGGACGTCGTTGTCGGACGAGATACGGTCATTTATCCTTTTACTTGGCTGGAAGGAAAGACGAGCGCAGGTGAAGGCTGTATCCTCGGTCCGTCAAGTCGTTTTACAGACGTCAAAATCGGTAATGGAGTAACCGCTCATTTTGTTTATGCGCATGAATGTGAGATTGAGGCCGGTGCGACGATGGGGCCGTTCGTCCATATTCGTCCAAACTCTCAAATAGGAAAGAATGTAAAAATCGGGAATTTTGTCGAAGTTAAAAACTCAAATATCGGTGAGGGCTCAAAGTTGCCGCATTTGCAGTACATCGGCGATTGCGACATGGGCACGAACGTCAATATGGGATGCGGTACAATTACTGTCAATTATGACGGCAAAACAAAATTCCGAACAAAGATTGGAAATGGCGCCTTTGTCGGCTGTAACTCGAATCTTGTCGCACCGGTATCCGTCGGTGACGATGCGTATATTGCGGCAGGATCCACAATTACAAAGGATGTTCCAGCGAAAGAACTGGCAGTCGCGCGTGCGCGGCAAAAAAATATCCCTAATTGGCCGGACAAAAGAAATTAAATTAGGACCGTTTTTCAATGAAGATGAAAATCTCTTCGTTGAAACGCTCAATAAGGAAGAATTTGTCTATCGACAAATTCTGGACAATAGCGTTATAATTAATTGAAAGTCTTCAGTATCAACAATGATCCAATGGGAGGCAGATCATGGCATCACAATATGGAAATCTTTGCATTCTGTCGGGAACGGCAAACCCTAAGCTTGCACAGGATATTGCTAAGCATCTGGGAGTACCGCTTTGCGATGCACTGGTGAGCCGGTTTAACAACGGCGAGACGCAGGTCATGATTAACGAAAGTGTGCGAGGACGCGATGTCTATATCATCCAGCCAACTTCGCAGCCGGTCAATGACAGCTTGATCGAGCTTTTAATTATGATTGATGCGTGTAAACGCGCATCTGTTCACAGTGTTACGGCGGTCGTCCCATATTACGCGTATGCGCGGCAGGATCGTAAAACGCGCGGACGCGAGCCAATTTCGGCGAAACTCGTCGCGAACCTGATTGAGACGGCGGGAGCAAACCGTGTTGTCACTGTCGATTTGCATGCAGGGCAAATCCAGGGCTTTTTCGATATCCCCGTAGACCACTTGGCGGCAGCTCCGGTGTTGGCCGAATATTTCCAACAAAATCATGCATTTGACAATGCCGTTGTTGTTTCACCTGATCTTGGCGGCGTGACGCGGGCGCGAGTGCTGGCCGACCGTCTGCAAACGCCCATTGCGATTATCGAAAAGCGGCGGCCTGAACCGGGCAAAGCCGAAGTCATGAATTTGATTGGCGAAGTCAAGGGCAAGACCGCAATCATGATTGACGATATTGTGGATACTGCCGGCTCTCTCTGTGAAGGTGCGAAGGCACTCAAAAAGCTTGGCGCTTCAGAGGTCTACGCCTGTTGTTCTCACGCCATTCTGAGCGACCCGGCAGTACAGCGTATCAACGAATCTGATTTGAAAAAACTGATTATCACTGATACGATTCCTTTGCCGCCGGAAAAGCAATCAAATAAGATTGTCGTGCTTTCCCTCGCAGACGCCATTGGTGACGTCATCAAGAGTATACATACCCATAGTTCTGTCAGTGAGCTCTTTAAATAATGCGAGACGGAAAAAATATATTTTTTGCGGCGTCTTTGTACGTCGCCTTTTCTTTTTGGGAGGGGCAATATGCGTCTTGACAATCGGCTTGCAGCTGTAGCTGCGTTTGTGCCGCACGGCGCGAAAGTCGCTGATGTTGGCACCGATCATGCGTATCTTGCAATAGAGCTTATCAAGGCACGAGGAGCTGAAAAGGTTGTTGCAACGGACAAAAACGAGGGCCCATGTGCGGCTGCGCGACGTACACTTTCAGCGGCGGGGCTTTTGGAATGTGTACCGGTACGGTGTGGCGATGGTCTTATACCGCTTTTGCCGGGAGAGGTTGACACAATTTGTATTGCGGGCATGGGCGGTGGTCTGATTGCATCAATTCTCACATCGGGCGTGAATATACTGAAGAATGTTTCGCGGCTCGTACTCCAACCGATGAACGACGCAGTGACGCTTCGACGATGGCTGTATGAAAATGACTGGCATATTGCAGATGAGAGTCTTGCTGCGGCAGACGGGCGACTTTATGAAATAATCGTGGCGGAGCCGGGAACGGAAAAAACGCCGGAATCTTGGCTTTTGATGCTTGGCCCTGTGATTTGGCGGGAAAGGCCGCCACTTTTTTTGCGTCACGCCGAGGAAAAAATGGAGCGACTTCGTCGCATCTTGTATGGCATGGCAAAAAGTGCAGACGCACAGAAAAGTGAAGCATACCGAAATATCGCAGATGATCTTCGGAACATAGAGCGTCATTGCAAAGACGGGGAGGAAAACTGTCATGGTTAAATGTAGGGACGTTATGGATGTCATGGAGCGTATTGCGCCAAAGCGGTTAGCAGAGGATTGGGACAATCCAGGGTTGCTCGTCGGCAGCCCCAGCGATGAGGTGAGACGCATTCTCGTCTGTCTCGATGTGCATGAGAAGATAGTAGCACGTGCGCAGGAGGAAGATTTCCAAATGATTGTTGCACATCATCCGATTATTTTTCGTGGATTGAAAAAATTACGCACCGACTTGCCGGATGGGCGACTGCTTGGTGCGTTGCTTCGAGCAGGTGTCGCAGTGTTTGCTGCCCATACAAATCTCGACTCCGCGGAAGGTGGCGTCAATGACGTACTGGCCGCGCGCATCGGTCTTGACATGGCGTCCATCGCGCCGTTTGGAAAAGTGGATTCTCTTTCGGAAAGTCTGGGCCGCATTGGAAAGCTGCCAATGCCGATGAAGGCGAAAGCATTCGCGGAACAGGTCAAAAATAAATTGGGAGTAGCAAATGTACGCTTCGTTAGCGGCGGTAATCGCCTTGTGAAAAAAGTCGGACTTTGCAGCGGCAGCGGCGCGGAATTCATCGAGCGTGCAGCGATGTTGGGCTGCGACGCCTATGTTACCGGAGACGTCCGATACCATGACGCCCAGCGTGCGGCTGCCCTCGGCCTTCACGTTATTGACGCCGGGCATTTTGCTACGGAACAGCCTGTAGTTGGAATATTGGCGACTCGTTTAACGAAAGAATTGGCAGGCGAGGTCGAGATTGCAGCGGACAACAACTCGAAAGATTATTTCGAGACGGTTTGAGCCTTGACGCTTTATTTGGGAGCCGCTATAATCTTCATTGCAAGCATGAAAGGCAATCGCTGGCGGGCGTATGAACCGCAAGAGGAAAGTCCGGGCTCCACAGGGCAGTGTGCCGGATAACGTCCGGCGAGGGCAACCTCCGGGAAAGTGCCATAGAAACGTAAACCGCCCATATCGTTTGATATGGGTAAGGGTGGAAAGGTGCGGCAAGAGCGCACCAGCGTCCGGGTAACCGGGCGGCTTGGTAAACCCCACACGGAGCAAGACCAAATAGGGAAGGGATGATGCGGCCCGCGGAACCTTCCGGGTTGAGTCGCTGGAGCCGCTCGGCAACGGGCAGCCTAGATAAATGATTGTCACCTTTTTAGGAACAGAACCCGGCTTATTGAGTGCTTGCAAAAATGCAAACAAAAAAGAGACGCATTGTTGCGCCTCTTTTTTGTTTGCATGATGATTGTTAATTGAAATTGTATGCAGTTACAATCTTTTCCCTGTTTTCGAGAACGTCTTGCGCATATTCATACAGACAAATGCCGAGATACGAACCTGCAATGTTGACCACATTGTCGAAGCCGTATTGTTGCAGTGCCATAATTGCATTATAGCTTCTTTGGCTTGAACGGCAATGGAGGAATACCGGACGATTTCTCGGAATTTCGTCTATACGTCTGCGAAGCTCGCTCAAAGGAATATTGACCGCATTTTTCAGGTGGCTTGCCGCATATTCGCCTTTTTCCCGCACGTCCACGATATAGGCGCCACTTTCCACAAGACTTCGCACTGCCGAGACCGGAACTTGCCGAAAGCGGCCGTCCAAAATATTTAATCCGACCAGCGCCGCCATGTGAATGGCATCCTTTGCCGTGCCAATCACTGGTGCATAGCAAAGCTCTGTTTCTTTTAGATCGTCTAGGGTACCACCCATCGAAATCAACGCAGCAATTACGTCAATACGGCGATCCGCTGCATCCTTTCCGATGGCCTGCGCGCCGAGGATTCGTCCCGTTGGCGTTTCGAAGACGAGTTTTAAGTGAATCGGTGCGCTTCCCGGCATCAGGCCGACCTTGTCTGATGGGATGACATAGGCTGATTCACATGGAATTTCCGCTTCCCGTGCCGCACGTTCTGAAATTCCGGTACAGGCGGCGTACAAATCGAAAATGCGGAGCACCGACGAACCAATTATACCTTTCGAACGATGGGAAAGCCCGGCGATGTGGTCGGCGGCAGCGCGCCCTTGCATCTGGGCAGGCCACGCCAAAGCAAGCCTTGTCCATTTCCGAGTCAGTCGATGAAAAACCTCAATGGCGTCGCCCACCGCATAGATGGAATAATCGTTCGTCTGGTAATTGTGGTTGACTCGAATCCCGCCTGCCGCGCCGATTTCGATTCCTGCGTTCTTTGCAATCTCCGTTTCCGGGCGGCCACCGATAGCGAGAACCACAGCGCCCGCTTTGACCTTGCGGCCACTGGTAAGTTCAACTTCGTTTTCACCAATACGTTTGACGCCATCCTTTAAAATAAGTGTAATGCCGTGGTCGAGCATTTCCTTGTGCAAAATCTGCGCCATGTCGAAATCAAAGGGAGTCATAATCTGTGGCATGGCTTCAATCAGCGCGACGTTTCGCTTGCTCTCGCGAAGGTTCTCCGCGACTTCGCAACCGATGAAGCCGCCGCCAACTACTGCCACATTTGTGACATCATGGGCGGAGAGCCATGCGTCAAGCTTTTCAATATCGACAACACTTCGGACGGTGAACACATTTTCCCGACTGACGTCCCCGATGCTTTTGGGACAAATCGGCTCCGCGCCAGGCGAGAGAATCAGCACGTCGTAGCGTTCCTCGTATTCTGTACCATCTGCATGCCGTTTTACGTGAATTGTCTTAGCTGTACGGTCGATGGACAGGACTTCATTTTCTGTTCGAACTTCGATATTATACTGTCGTTTGAACCGCTCCGGCGTAACCATCAAAAGGCTGCCGCTGTCTGGTACGACGCGGCTCAAAAAATAAGGCAGACTACAATTCGAGTATGAAACATGCGGTCCGCGCTCAAAAATGATAATTTCCGCGCTTTCGTCGAGCCGCCGAAGACGCGCGGCGGCGGATGCCCCCCCTGTCACACCGCCGACGATTAAAACTCTTTTTCCCATAGCATCACCTTATTCCGACAATGCGGCTTTTGTCGCTACTTTTGCGCACCAGCCGATAATTTTCTTGCAATTGCGCGCACGGTTTTTTTTGCCCTCCGGTGTCGATTCGTCAAATGGGAAACAAAGGTCACGGCATTCGATAGTACCGAACTCTTCGATGCACTTTCGGATATATTCGCCGTGACGTGGATATACACCAGTGCCCTCATGATGCAGCTCGTCCACGCGCTCTTCAAACGTGGCTTTCGCGAACGGATGTTTTCGTCCGTGACGGCTGCCGATTACGCACATCCCTGCATTCACCGCGCCGCATGTATGCTTTGTAAACCCCATACCGCCGCCCATACCTGAGACAAGTGCGACGACTTCCGGCGGGAAGTCCGTCGTCTTCTGTTCCAGATAGGCTTGGAACACGCACTCTCCACAGTTCAACCCATGCTTGAAATGCTCCATTGCCGCTTGCGACGCATTTTCAGAAATTTCCTCGATTTCCTCCATGCTGTACACTTTGTCCTTTGCCATTTTGTCTCCTCCTTTGATTAAAAAAACTTCTCTAATTTATTTAATTCTTTTTTTCCTGTCCAATTCCTTCCGCATCTGCTATAATATGCAAGATATTTTTTCGGAAAAAGGGGACGATAGATATGAAGACTAAATTATTTCCTGTAGCGCTTTTTTGCTGCTTTGCATTTTTAATGCCTTTGACAACATGTGCCGCAGCGGAAGAACTGCCAATTCTTTCTGTCAGCGGTAACGGCATGGTACAAAGCGCCCCCGACCAAGCGGCAGTCACAATGGGTTTAGTCACCCGCGCCGAGACAGCAGGAGACGCTCAACAGGAGAACGCAATCAAGGCTACAGCAATCCGTAATGCGCTGATTGAGATTGGGATTGAGGAAAAGGATATCAAGACCGACGAATATAGCTTTAAGCCGGAATACAGTCGTGAAAGAAACGAACGGAACATCATTGTCGGCTATACTGCGTCGAACACGATTCGAGTTTACATGCGGAACGTAGCATTGGTGAGCGAGGTAATTGACACGGCGCTTGCAAACGGCGCGAATACAGTTTACTCGCTGGACTTTTCAATTCGCGACACTGATGCATTGCGTAAAAAAGCGTTGGAAAACGCGGTGAAAGATGCGCGGAGCAAGGCAGACGCCATCGCACACGCCCTTGGCAAGTCCATCGTTGGTGTGCATCATGTGTCGGAGAACACAGGGGTGTTTCAGCCACGTCAAAGCAACACCATGATGATGAAGAGTATGGATGCTGTACCGGAATCTACACCGATTGACGCGGGCACATTGTCACTGACTGCTGACGTGCATATCGACTTTATCCTCTCGCGGTGAGGCGAAAATAATGGCAAAGATTCGTATTCCTGCGATTGAATATATACGCGGCGTTTCGATGCTTGGCGTCGTCGGAATCCACGTCGGTTCTCAGTATCTTTCGAACTCATCGCCAAATCTCGCACTCGTCGCATTATTTGAGATAGTAACTCGTTTTTCTGTGCCGATTTTTTTCTTCATTTCGGCATTTGGACTATTTTACCATCTCGATAAAAAAATACCTTTTGATTATCCTTCATTCCTTTTGCGTCGTGCGCGGACGGTGCTCATTCCTTATGTTGTTTGGTCTATTTTCTATATGCTGCATTACACGGTGCTATATCGCGACACTATGCTTTTGCATTTGAAAGTTTTCGCGAAATACTTATTCTTTGGCTTCGGCAGCTATCAGCTTTACTTCATGGTAATACTACTTTGGTTTTACCTGTTGATGCCGTTTTGGATTTGGATTGTGCAACGCATGACGCCGAAGCGGCTCGTTGTGTTGCTCCTTTTGCAAATCGCTTTTGACTATTGGTCGAGTTACCTTTTCAACGCTTATGCAATAGAAAACACGTATCTTCGCACGTTGGCTGTCAATCGGCTCAATTATTGGGTTATGCATTACGTTTTCATCTTTGTACTGGGAGGATGGCTCGCCGTACATCTTGATGCGTTCCGTATGTTTATGGAGCGTCATTACAGGGGACTGATGGCTTTTTTTGCCGCTTCTCTCGTTTCGATACTCAGCTACTATTATTATTTGATTTTTGCGCGCGGTTACGATGCTATTGGCGCCATCAATACCGCGCACCAACTTTGTCCGCTAGGCGTGATTTACACATTGGCGGCCACATTATTCCTCTTCGCGTTATTCACGCCGGATGCGTCGCCCATCGTACTTAGACCAGTACTGTCGCTGTTGGGCCGACATTCATACTTTGTATATTTAGCGCATCCGTTGGCGATTACCTATCTTGGGTTCCTGTTGGAATATTCGGGGCATGTTATGACAGGTCCACTGGCGTTGACGTTTTATGTTACTGTCGTCTTGCTGACGCTTTTCGCGGCAATTGTCATGCGCAGGATAGGGGATAGATTTCCGATTATCAATGGTCTAACCATAGGCGTGTGGAACTAATGAAGACAAACTAAAATCCCCTGCAAACAAAACCGCAGGGGATTTTAGTTTGTCATTTTTTACCGCGCCGAGAATTTGTCGCGCAAGATTACATCGTGGGAGCCGCCCTCGACGATGCTGACTGAAGAGACGAGGGTGAGCTTTGCTTTTTCCTGCAATTCCTTGATACTAAGAGCGCCACAGTTGCACATCGTGGAGCGCACCTTTGACAGCGTAATCTCAATGTTGTCATGCAACGGGCCGGCATAAGGGACATAGGAATCAACGCCTTCCTCGAAGGAGAGCTTTCGGTCACCGCCGAGGTCGTAGCGTTGCCAATTGCGCGCACGGTTCGAGCCTTCGCCCCAATATTCCTTGTAAAACGTACCGTTGATTTTGACCTTGTCCGTCGGGCTTTCGTCGAAGCGGGAGAAGTAACGCCCGAGCATCAGGAAGTCCGCGCCCATTGCCAGAGCCAACGTAATATGGTAGTCATGGACGATGCCGCCGTCAGAGCAGACGGGGACATAGACGCCAGTTTCCTTAAAGAAGTCGTCCCTTGCTTTGCAGACATCAATCAATGCGGTGGCCTGCCCGCGTCCGATGCCTTTCGTTTCACGGGTGATGCAGATCGAGCCTCCGCCGATACCAACTTTTACGAAGTCAGCTCCCGCCTCGGCAAGGAAGCGGAAACCTTCGGCATCTACGACATTGCCGGCGCCTACCTTGATCTCCGGCCCGTATTTTTTATGGATATAATCGAGCGTAATGCGCTGCCATTCGGAGTAGCCTTCTGACGAGTCAATGCAAAGCGCGTCCGCGCCCGCATCGATAAGCAACGGCACACGTTCAGCGTAATCGCGAGTATTGATACCTGCACCGACCCGGTAACGTTTATGCGCATCCGTGATTTCCAATGCATGTTCCTTGTTATCCGTGTAATCCTTACGGAAAACCATGTAGCGCAGACGCTGATTCTTGTCGACAAGCGGCAGCATATTTAGTTTGGATTCCCAAATGATATCGTTGGCTTCGGAAAGAGTCAAATCGGCATCTGCATATACGAGACGGTCGAAAGGCGTCATAAATTCCGATACCGGAGTGTCCATCGTCATGCGTGTGATACGGTAATCGCGGCTGGTGACGATGCCGAGCAACTTGCCTGTCGGCTCTCCGTCTTCAGTGACAGCCATGGTTGAGTGTCCCGTCTGAGCTTTGAGCTTCAGCACTTCGCCGAGGGTCGTCGTCGGCTTTATATTCGAATCACTGGAAACGAAACCGGACTTATAGCTTTTGACGCGGCGTACCATCTGCGCTTCCTGTTCCGGTGTCTGCGAGCCATAAATGAATGACATGCCGCCTTCCTGCGCGAGAGCGATGGCCATACGATCGTTGGAAACAGCCTGCATGATGGCGGAAACCATCGGAATATTGAGGCTGAGTGCCGGTTCTTCTCCCTTTTTATACTTCACCAAAGGCGTCCGAAGCGAAACGTTAGCTGGAACGCAATGTTCAGAAGAATATCCCGGAACGAGAAGATACTCGCCAAATGTATGGGATGGTTCGTCATAATAAAATGCCACGCTAATTCCTTCTTTCTCTCGTGTAATCATAAATATTTTAACTATCATAATACTTTCCGCGTTGTTTGACAACTGTTTTCCATGGGTTTTTATCTTCTTTTTCTATGCAACCTGTGCAAAGTTTGCTATAATGAACCGGTAATCATAAAAGGGAACGGAAGGGCTGTCGGTGCGCCGACGGTCCTCTTTTGGCGTGAAACGATAGGACTGGATTAAAAATGAAAGCGTTATTTGAAGCAATCCAAAAAGACGAGGCGATTCGCCGGGCGGTGGAATGTTACGGGCAGACACATGGACAAAGTCTCGTTTATGGGGCGTCAGGCGCGCAAAAGCACGCTATTTTTGCGGCAGCATATACAAAAACACCGCGTCCGTCCGTGATTCTTGTCCATGACCGGGAATCTTTGGATGCATGGCGTCAGGATTTGGAGTTTCTTTTGCCAGGACGGATGATTGTTGAGCTTCCGACTGTCGACATCGTAACGTTTCAGACAGCAGCGAAAAGCATGGAATTAACAGCGCGGCGGATGGATGTACTTGGTCGGCTATTCAGAAAAGAATCGGTAATCATACTGGCGCTTCCGTCGGCAGCAGCGCAAAAGGATATGTCGCGAAAAAACTTTGAAAGATTAAGTCTTCATATTGCCCCTAAGGACGATATTGGACGTGACGCGTTGCTTCGTCGGCTGTCCACACTAGGGTATGAACACACGCCTGAGGTCGAAAAGGTCGGGGAGTTCAGCGTACGGGGCGGAATTGTCGATGTATTCCCAATCAATGCATCGTTTCCAATTCGCATTGAATTATTCGGGGATGAAATAGACTCCCTGCGGGATTTTGATATTATGACGAAGCGCTCAATCAAGAACATAAATGAAGCCAGTATACTTCCACTGGTAGGTACAAGCGCATCGGACAAACAGGAACCATTTCTTTCCTATCTTGACAGCAATGGAACAGTGCTCTTTGATGAACCGATGCGTTTTCGCGAAACCATGCTTCAGGTGGTAAAAGAAGACCCGACCACAAAGAAAAACAAATATACATGGGAAGAACTTTTGGAAGCCGCACAGCCTTTAAATGTAATTTATACGACACTGATCCTGCAAAAAGTGCATGGAGCGGATCCAACGAAAATCGTCGGCGTCATGACAAAATCAGTAGCTGCTTATCAAAGGCAAATGGACTTGTTCGCCTCGGATGTCCGAGATTGGCTGAATGACAATCAACGCGTGTTAATTCTTTTGGGCAACGCAAAAAAGACAGGTTCGATGCGGGAACTTTTAGTGTATCATCACATACCATCGGTAGTGTTGCCCAATCCCGATATTCTTTCCGAGCGGTCGGTGACAGTAGCGGAAGGTTCACTGACAGGCGGCTTTGAGATTCCGGGAGCCAATCTTATCGTATTGGCGGAACGGGATATTTTCGGACGACAAAAGAAAAAGCTGCGACAATCAAAAACAGGGGGCAATGCGCGGATTTCTCATTTCCGTGATATTCGTGCCGGGGACTATGTTGTTCATGTTGTACATGGTATTGGAAAATATCTTGGCGTCGAGACGATAAATTCGGGAGGAGTCAAGCGCGATTACCTCCATATTAAATTCGGTGGGAACGACAAGCTGTTCGTCCCGACGGATCAAGTCCAGTTCTTGCAGAAATACATTGGGGTGGAAGGGGAGACACCTCGATTATCACGAATGGGTGGTGCGGAATGGAAGCGATCGAAGGCAAAAGCAAAGGCTTCAGTGGAGAGTATTGCCAAAGATTTGCTCCAACTATATGCAAAAAGGCGCAGCACATCCGGGGTTGCTTTCGCGGAAGACACGCCTTGGCAACGGGAATTTGAAGAGGCGTTTCCTTATGAGGAAACACCGGATCAACTCTCCGCCGTAAGCGAAATCAAGGCAGACATGGAAAAACCGGTGCCGATGGACCGTCTGCTTTGCGGCGACGTAGGCTTCGGCAAGACCGAGGTTGCCATTCGTGCTGCGTTCAAGGCGGTCATGGGCGGAAAACAGGTTGCTGTACTTGTGCCGACGACAGTACTGGCGCAACAACATTACCAGACTTTTTCTGAACGGTTCCTTAATTTCGGGCCGACGGTGGACGTCATTTGCAGATTTCGAACACAAAAGGAACAAAAAGCTTCATTGGAACGTGTACGGGACGGACGTACCGATATCCTGATCGGCACCCATGCAATCCTGAATCAAAAACGTGTGGAATTCAAGGATCTCGGCCTTTTGATCGTAGATGAGGAGCAACGATTTGGCGTAAAACAAAAAGAAAAAATAAAAGAGCTTTCCGCCGGTGTCGACGTGCTGACGCTATCGGCTACCCCGATTCCAAGGACACTCCATATGTCACTCGTCGGCGCCCGGGACATGAGCGTAATCGAGACACCTCCCGCTGAACGCTATCCAATCCAAACTTACGTCATTGAAGCAAACGACGCAGTAATTGCAGGGGCAATCCGTCGAGAGATGAAGCGGGGCGGGCAAATTTATTTCATTTATAACCGCATTGAAACGATTGAACGGATGCGTCTCCGTTTGGAAACACTTGTGCCGGAGGCACGGATACGGACGGCGCACGGACGCATGACAGAAGCAGTCTTGGAACGCGTGATGATGGAGTTTTACGAAGGAGAGTATGATATCCTGCTCTCAACGAGCATCGTGGAAAACGGCCTGGACGTGGCGAACGCGAACACAATCATCGTATACAACGCCGATCATTTCGGCCTTTCCCAGCTTTACCAAATGCGGGGGCGTGTCGGACGATCACATCGGATGGCGTATGCTTTTTTCGTCTACCAAGCGGACAAAATTCTTACCGAGGCGGCGGAAAAAAGATTGCATGCGATGAAGGAATTCGCCGAACTTGGCGCGGGTTTCAAGATCGCTATGCGCGACTTGGAGATTCGCGGCGCAGGAGATCTTTTGGGAGCCCAGCAACACGGCCATATTTCCAGCGTAGGATTCGAGATGTACTGCCGTATGCTCGATGAAGCAGTGCGCTCATTGGAAACGGGAAAACCAATAGAGGAAAAAGAGGAACCGGTAATCGAAATCGCGGTGGAAGCGTATCTCGATGGACAATATATCGACGATGCAATGCACAAGATTGAAATTTATCAACGTGTTGCCGCCGTACGGAATGAGGAACATCTTACATCCTTACTCGACGAGTTGATTGACCGGTTCGGCGAGCCGACAAAGCCGGTACTTCGACTCCTGGATGTAGCGCGCATCAAAAATTACGCACGCGACCTCGGCGTAAAGAGCATTGTCGAAAAAGAAAAGATAGTCGAGTTTACGCTGACAGAACAGCATCTACTGGAGCCCGAGCGTGTTATTGTATTGAAAAAAAAGTTGGGAACATCGCTGATACTTTTGCCGACGCAAAGAATCATGCGTTTTCGATTCAAAACAAAACCCGACCAAGATAAATTATTGAAATTCTTGTTAGAGACCCTTCAGGATTTGTCGGACGAAACAAGACATTGAATCAATTCATGAAAGGAGCCGATTAATGATGGGAAGTATCAAGGTAGTCGGCATGGGGCCAGGAGATTTTGGCAGTATGACCGTCGAATCATGGGAAACAATACAAAAGGCATCGCGGTTAATATTGCGAACGGCGATTCATCCAACAGCGGAAGAAATGACACGCCGGGGTATTTCATTTTCCTCCTATGACGAGAAATATGAAAAAGCGGTAAATTTTGAAGCGCTTTATACATTCATTGCCAACGACCTTATTGCAAAAGCGAAGGCGGGCGAGGACATCGTCTATGTGGTTCCGGGCAGTCCGTTGGTGGCGGAACGAACCGTCGTGCTGCTTCGGGAACAGGCAGAAAAGGAAAATATACCTCTCACAATCTTTCCATGCATGAGCTTTACAGAGCCTCTTTGTGCGCGTCTCGGTATCGACCCTGTGGAGGGGCTGTTGATCATGGATGCCGCAGACCTTGACCGGCTGCCAATGGATTGGCCTACGGGTTTGGTTGTAACTCAGGTATACAGCCCGGCTGTCGCCTCGGAAACAAAATTAGCATTAATGGAATTTTTGCCTGATGATTACGGGATTATTATCGCGCAACATATCGGTCTTCCGGAGGAAAGTATACAGCATATTCCTTTGTATATGCTGGATCGTCAAGCCAATATCGATCATCTGACAAGCCTTTTTGTACCGCCGCTTCCACGCGCTTCATGTTTTGATTTTACACCGTTGGTGGACATCATGAAACAACTTCGTGCGCCGGGAGGCTGCCCGTGGGACCGCGTGCAGACGCCGGAAAGTCTCAGAAAGCATATCCTTGAAGAAGCGTATGAAGTCGTTGAAGCGATTGATTTGAAAGATAAACAACTTTTGTTGGAAGAGCTTGGCGATCTCCTGTTACAGATTGTGTTTCAGGCACGTATTGCAGAAGAAGCTGGCGTTTTTTCCATGCAAGACGTTGTGGATGGAATTACGGACAAACTAATCCGCCGCCACCCGCATATTTTCGGCGACGTTCAGGTTTCCGATGCGGCAGCGGTGCTCGTGAACTGGGAAGCCATAAAACGAAAGGAAAAACCAGAGCGAAAATCGCAGCTTGACGGAGTGCCGAAGGATTTACCCGCCCTGATGGCAGCCGCAAAATTACAGGGAAAAGCGGCAGATGTCGGCTTTGACTGGCAGGACATCTCTCCCGTATTAGATACATGCCGAGAGGAATGGCACGAGCTTTTGGCCGCAATTGAAGAAAACGATGCGGTGCATATAGAGGAAGAGCTAGGGGATCTGCTTTTTGCAGTCGTCAATCTCTCGCGTTTCCTGCAGGTCAATAGCGAACTGTCGCTCTTGGCGGCGAACCGTAAATTCAAACGACGTTTTCACTTTGTTGAGAAAAAAGTGAAATCTTTGGGCGGTGATTGGAGAAAATTTCCCTTGGATAAATTGGATGAGTTTTGGAACGAAGCAAAGAGCAAAGAACAACCATGACGTTTTACCTAATTACAAAATATTTTTTATCTTTTTTCCCGAAAAAGAAGGATTTTCCAAAGGGACGGCGAAATATCTTCGTCGGTAAACTACTAGATTCATACATTTAAGGAGGCTGTTTTGATGAATAAAGCAGATTTGGTCGCAAAAGTCGCAGAAAAATCGGGATTGACGAAGAAGGATGCGGAGAAGGCTATCAACGCCCTTGTTGCCAGCGTTCAGGAAGCGCTTGTCAAGAAAGACAAGGTTCAGTTGATTGGCTTTGGTACGTTTGAGGTGAAGGAGCGTGCTGCTCGCACGGGCCGCAATCCGCAGACGGGTGAGGCAATCAAGATCGCAGCTTCGAAAGCTCCAGTATTCAAGGTCGGCAAGGCTTTGAAGGACGCTGTCAACAAGAGCAAGAAGAAATAAGATTCCATTCAAGTAAGAAAGCTGCCGACGATTATTCGTGCGGCAGCTTCTTTTTTTGATAACCGGAGGACAATGTCATGAAAGAGATGCAGGATTGTGGTGTGCTGATTTGTGGGGGAACGTCCGGAATCGGCCTTGCGGCAGCGAGGATGTTTCTCGTATCAGGTGCAAAAGTGGCTCTCGCAGGCCGGAATGCAGACCGGGGTGCAGCCGCGCTGCAATCCCTCAAAGCTTCGGAACGAACTTTTTTCTTTCCTGCGGACATACGGTATCCCACAGATTGTGATAAACTGGCGCTGAATGCAAAAGAAGCGTTGGGAAAAATCGACGTTCTGGTGAATTCGGCGGGAGTCTATTTGGAAGAATCAGCGGACTCCCTTTCCGAGGCATCTTATGCGGAAATTATGGATACAAACATTAAGGGAACTATGTTCATGGTGCGGGCAGCGTTACCGTTCTTGCGCGAAACAAAGGGAAACATCGTCAACGTAGCCTCGGATGCAGGCCTTCATGGAAATTACTTATGCAGCCTCTATTGCGCATCTAAAGGAGCCGTGGTGCTTTACACCCGGGCGCTTGCTCTTGAAACTGCACCCCATGGGATACGAGTGAATGCTGTCGCACCGGGTGATATATTGACGCCATTGACAGAGACACAGCTCCAAAAAGCGACGTCACATGAAGAAGGCCTTGCAGCAATGGCCTCCGTCTATCCGATGGGACGGATTGGTACAGCTGAGGAAGCAGCAGCTGTCATTTATTTCCTCGCATCACCTCGTTCATCTTTTGTGACGGGCGCATGCTGGAGCGTGGATGGAGGAATTACGGCATAAGTATTATGAATACCTTATCAAATATGCCCGAAAAATATTGCCCCAAAAATATTCCTTTGATATGATAAAATAAGACTTTAAAAAGGTGTGTTGAATTTTGCCGGAACCAGAAGAAAATATATTAACATTGGGAATCGAGTCAAGTTGTGATGAAACGGCAGCGGCAGTACTGCGCGGCGGACGGGTTCTGCTGTCGAATATAATCTCTACACAGATTCCCGTGCATCGAAAATATGGCGGCGTCGTACCGGAAATCGCATCACGTCGTCACATCGTGAATGTGATTCCAGTGATTGAAGAGGCGCTGCAACAAGCGGACATCGAACTGAATGATATAAAACAGATTGCCGTGACCTACGGACCGGGACTTGTAGGAGCTTTATTGGTTGGTATTTCAGCGGCAAAAGCATTAGCTTTCGCTTTGGATGTGCCGCTCATCGGCGTCAATCATTTGGAAGGGCATATTTTTGCGAACTTTCTGAGCCATACGGAACTTGTGCCGCCATTTATGGCGCTGGTAGTCTCAGGTGGACACACCGCATTGATTCACGTCAAAGACTACAATCATTTTACATTAATGGGGCAGACACGAGACGACGCAGCGGGCGAAGCGTTCGACAAGGTGGCACGTGTGATGGCATTACCTTATCCGGGCGGACCGGAAATCGATCGTTTGGCTGCAAAAGGCGACGAAAACGCAATCGATTTTCCTCAGGCGCTTAGAGAAAAAAGAAATTACGAGTTCAGCTTCAGCGGGTTGAAATCAGCGGTATTGAACTATTTGAATGAAATGAAAATGAAACGCGTGACAGTAAATCCAGCGAATGTGGCAGCTTCATTCCAAAAAGCGGTGATTGAAGTGCTCACGCAAAAAGCATTGGAGGCGCTTAGCGAGGCGAAACTTGACAAATTGGTTCTGGCGGGAGGCGTCGCCGCAAACAGCGCTTTGGAACAGCGGCTTCGCGAGGCGGCTGAAACACACGGCTTTCATTTTTATTATCCAAACAAAGTCCTTTGCACAGACAATGCGGCGATGATTGCTTGCCGAGGCTACTATCAGTCACGAATAGGCATGTTTTCCGATTTGCGGCTTAACGCTGTACCAGGACTTTCTTTGATGGATGTGAAGGCGTAAAAACGAAATGGGAGGGCAAATACGTGACGAAGGAAATAATCCGATTGACGGAAATTCTGCGAGAAAGCAAACGCATTGTTTTTTTCGGTGGCGCCGGAGTTTCGACGGAATCAGGAATCCCAGACTTTCGCAGTGCGAACGGTCTTTGGAACGAAAAGCTCAAGATGGAACTGTCGCCGGAACAGCTCGTATCACATACATATTTTGAGCGATTTCCAAAGGAATTTTTCGATTTTTACCGCGAAAAGCTCGTTTATCCCGATGCGAAACCGAACGGATGCCATAATGCGTTGGCGCGACTGGAGAAAATGGGAAAACTTCTGGCGATTGTCACGCAAAACATTGATGGCCTCCATCAGGCTGCAGGCTCGAAAACGGTTTATGAATTGCACGGCTCGGTACTCCGCAACTACTGCATGAAATGCCACACCTTTTACGATGCAGATTTCGTGATGCAGGCTACGCCGGAACCGCCGCACTGTGATGTTTGCGGCGGATTAGTAAAGCCCGATGTAGTGCTTTATGAGGAACCGTTGGACGGAAATATTATGCAAAAAGCGACAGACGCCATCGGACGTGCCGATACATTGATTATCGGCGGCACTTCACTGGTAGTTTATCCGGCAGCCGGGTTTATCCGTTATTTCAATGGAGATCACCTCGTAGTCATCAACAAGACCGAAACACGTGCAGACCGCTCAGCAGAACTTGTAATCAGAACTCCAATTGGAGAGACGATGGAATCTGCTGTTGCGGTTCTCTAAATGGATATTCTATACAACAATGAATACATTTTCATTGAGTGGACAATCAAAAAAAATCATTGTATAATGGAGCGAAATTTGCACAAATCAAAAGCATTTTTAAATAAATGTCTTTTGTAGAAGGTATTTCTTTTCCATCTTTTATGATTTAGGGGGATAGTAATGGGACTAATTGTTAAAAAATTCGGCGGCAGTTCGGTCGGCACCACGGAAAAGATAATGAACGTGGCAAAGAGAATTCTGACCGAAAAGCAGCCGGAAGACCAAATCGTCATGGTCGTTTCCGCGATGGGGGACACTACAGACGATTTGATTGCGTTGGCCAAAAAGATTGATGATGAACCGTATCGCTATGAGCGGGAAATGGATATGTTGCTCACCACCGGCGAACAGGTATCAATCGCTTTACTGGCAATGGCTTTTCGGAGCTTAGGACAGAAAGCGATTTCCCTGACTGGCGCACAGGCGGGTATGCATACAAATTCCGTCCATACAAAAGGGAAAATTGTCGACATTCAGCCGCAACGCGTTTTGGACGAACTCAAAGCCGGAAACATCGTCATAGTGGCAGGCTTCCAAGGCGCGGATGAGCTCGGCGATCCCGTCACGCTTGGACGCGGTGGTTCGGATACTTCAGCCGTTGCGCTTGCCGGAGCACTCAAAGCCGATAGCTGCGAGATATACACGGACGTGGACGGCGTTTATTCAGCCGACCCGCGCGTAGAGCCGGACGCGCGCCGCATGAAGGAAATTACCTATGACGAAATGCTTGAAATGGCTCGGCTCGGCGCTGGAGTTATGCAACCACGTTCGGTCGAAATGGGCAAGCATTTTAATATCCCCATTCATGTACGTTCAACATTTACCAACAAACCGGGGACTATGATTAGGGAGGCATATACGATGGAAGAAAAAGACTTTGTAATTCGTGGCGTAGCACATGACGAAAAGGTCGTCAAAATCGCAATCCTCGGCATTCCGAACAATCCGGGCATTGCGCACCAGATCTTCTCCACGCTGGCGAACGCGCATATTGTCGTGGACATGATTGTCCAGAGTATCCGCAATATCGAAAAGAATATTACGGACATGGTGTTCACGATTGCGGAGGACGACCTTGTAAAAGCGCGGCCCATCGTCGATCAAGTCGCGAATAATTTGAACGCCATCGCCGTGCTTGTCGAAGACAATGTGGCCAAGGTCTCCATCGTGGGCGTCGGCATGCTCGGAAATCCCGGCATTGCGGCGCGTATGTTCGGCGCATTGGCTTCGGCGGATATCAATATTGACGTCATCAGCACCTCGGAAATCAGCATATCGTGTCTTGTGAAATCGTCCAGCATCAAGCAGGCGGTCAATGCGATTCACAGCGAATTCTTCCCGGTGAAGGAGAAATAATTACAATAATACTGTATACATTGAAAATTTCGCAGGAAAAAACAAGGTTCAATCGAATAGATAAATGTTTCAAATTTTTGATGCAAAGGAGAATTCACAATGGAAATGAGCATGGCAGCGTCTCATGCGATAGGAAAGAACCTGAGCGACGCAATATTTGGGGCGAGCGCGGCAGCGAAGGCGGCGAACGCCAAATTCGGCGCGGAGAAAGTCATTAACGCAACAATTGGTGCTATAATCGACGAGCAAGAAAAGCTCGCGTGCATTCCGACGATGGAAAAGGTATTTCGTTCTTTGCCAATGACAGATGTCATTGATTACGCGCCGATTGCGGGTTTGCCGGATTACCTGAACGCGGTGCAGGGCCTGACGTTTGCCGACCAGAAGCCAGACGGATATGTAGCTGCCGTGGCCACGGCAGGCGGAACTGGCGCTGTACATCACGCAATAGCGAATTATTCCGAGGTTGGAGATGAGGTTCTAACCTCCGATTGGTATTGGGGACCATACAATGCGTTGTGCCGCGAAGGCGGCCGTAAACTCACCACGTATAATTTGTTCGACGAGCAGCAAAATTTCAATATCGGTGCTTTTAAGGAAAAAGTCGCAACGCTCCTCGGAAAGCAGAATTCGCTTTTAATTATCATCAATACGCCGGCGCACAATCCGACGGGATACAGCCTCTCGGAAGAAGATTGGGCGCAAGTGCTTGACGTCTGCAAGGCGGAAGCTAAGAAAGGCGCCAAGAAGGTCAGTATTCTTGTGGACGTAGCTTATATCGACTATGCAGGCGAAAAAAATGAAGCCCGCAAATTCATGAAGCAGTTTGGCGGACTTCCCGACAATATGTTAATAATGTTCGCTTTCAGTATGTCTAAAGGTTATACGATGTATGGACAACGTACGGGCGCGATTATCGGCCTTTCTGCGAGCAAAGCCGTCATTGACGAATTCGCGCAGATAGTCAAATTCTCCAGCCGCGCGACCTGGTCGAATATCAACCGCGGCGCGATGACAGTTTTGACGAAAATCCAACAGGATGCAACGCTCCTCGCGCAATTCGAGAAGGAGCGGGAAGAGCTTTACCAGACGATTCGTAAGCGCGGCGCCATCTTCATGGAAGAAGCCGCAGCCTGCAAATTGAATGCGTTACCGTACAAAGCAGGATTCTTCATTTCGATTCCGGCTGCGGATCCCGGCGCGGTCTGCGACAAACTCCACGATGATTTGATTTTCGCTGTTCCGCTCAAGATGGGTGTGCGCATAGCCGTTTGCGCGGTGCCAATCGCAAAAATGCGCGGCATGGCGGAGAAGATAAAAAAAGCGCATGACGCCGTAAAGTAAGTATTTGACTAAAAAAGAGAAGTTGCCACAGCAAAAATGCGTGGTAGCTTCTCTTTTTTCGTACACCTTTAGTTCCGATAATATGATAGAGGTTATCGGAAGTGAAACGCGGACGGGGTGGCGTCCCCGCGACTATGTTTTTGTGCTGGGGGAGTTTCGCCGGGAAAAAGCCGGATTCCTGCCGCGAAATATTTATATGTTGTTATCATAATTTTTATAATTGCAAAATTGGACGATTTGCCCATAAAAATGGCTTCGCCCTTGTCCATAAAAAAAGCGGGACGGACGCGCCGCCCGCCCCGCACAAATCAGCCGCGCCACGAACGGCCGCACTCGCTCATAGCCGTGCAATGCTGGATGAAACGAACGGCGTGCATAAGCTCCACATCCTCCGCTTCCTCGATGGTACGAACGAAGGCCGTCCTCATGTTCTCGTCGAGAGATGTCCAGGAGAGGGTAGACCATATCCTT
This sequence comes from uncultured Selenomonadaceae bacterium, assembly GCA_902778455.1. GTDB lineage: Bacteria > Bacillota > Negativicutes > Selenomonadales > Selenomonadaceae > RUG12372. Next base: position 250,986 of record CACYXR010000002.1, read on the forward strand.
TCGAGGGAATCCCAATCCCTGACGAAAATCATTGAAAAGACCGCCTTTTCAATCTTTCGCTCTGCCTCTTTTCGCGCCTCTGTGTTCGGATACCTGATAGCCATATAGACCACTCCTTTATGAAATGTCGGGAACGGAGCCGCCCCCGCATAAATTCAGGAATCGAAAAAACGGGTTCTGTCAAGGACGCCAGCCCCGCAGGGGTGAAAAAATTTTTCCGGATTTTTCCGGCTTCCTTCAGGATCACATTCAGGCCGGAAAAATCCGGAAAAATTTTATCATCCTTGACAGGTTCCGTTTTTTTGATACGCTGGGAGAGCGGGGGAAGGAGCAAGACACGCAAAATTGCGGCGGCCACGGATGGCCGCCGGGTGCTCGTAGCAGGACGCGGACGGTTTGGCCAAAAAGTTGATTCCGGCGGGGACGGTCAGCGCGTGGTTTTTGCGCTGGTCGTCCCCGCCGTGCCGCTGACTTTGCGCTTGCCGTCGTTGCCTGTTGCGCGTGCCGGATAGAGCATGAGGGACGATAATTTCTCTTATGGGATAGGCCGCAGGCCGTGCCATGCTGGAAGCATGGTATCCCATAAGAGCAAATTATCGTCAACGGAGCGCCCACGGATGGGCGCGGAGTGGCCTCATGCGAGCGGCGAGGCAGGGCGCGGGCGGTGGACGCCACGACAGGAGGAGCGCGGCGGCGCGGTTTTTGCCGTCGCGCGGCTGGCGTGGTGGACGTCGCCCGCCCCTGCCCGTGGTGATATGATGGCTCTGCTTGCTATCGTCGGGCGCGGTGCGAAGCACGGCGCGAAAAGCCGCGTCGTTATTGAGTGGCCAACGTGTCGGCGGCGCGGCCTGATGTGTCGAAGTTATTACAGCAATAGACGGACTCTTGCCCCGGCGTAGGCGTAGGCGTAGGCGTAGGGCGCGGTCTATGGTCGTGTCCCGGAGCCATCGCCGGAGCCGGAGCCGGGGCAAGTGTCCGGCGGGCGGGGTGGCCACATAAAAAAAGCGCGGTGCAAAGCACGGCGCGGGCGTACATTATTACGTTTCTTTCCGCCGGCCACTATATAGCCGAGGTCGTGCGGCTGGATCGCGGAGCAGAACGGAGCGGCGCGGAGCGTTCCGGCCGTGCGACTTCGGCGGGCGGCGCGTCTCCATCGTCGAGCTTGCCGCCGTTGCCTGTTGCGCTTGCCGTGATGTGGATGGGGCGGGTTCCGGGGTGTATCGTTCGCGCGTTGCCCTGGCGATTTTTCCAAAATTGCCAAGGCAGCGCGTCCGCGTAGGCCGCGCGGCGTTATCGTTTTTTCGCGCGTCGTCAGGATCATATTTCCGTCGCGGGATGGCCGGAAGGTATCGCTTGCCCCGCCGCCGTGCTCTCCAAAAAGTTAAACGCGCGAGCACGGCGGCGTTTTATTCCCGTAGCCCCGAAGGGGCAAGGGGGACGCGCGGATGGAACCTTGGAGCGCGGCCACATTGTTCCTCCATCTTTAGCGCGTAGGCGGCGCGGCGCGGGACGGATTCGCGCGGGGCGTGCCGATAATCGCGCGGGCGTTATCGTGTGGCAAGGCCGCCGCGTTCCAGCTTGCGGACGCAGTGGCACCACAATTCCTCGGTCTTGCGCTTCGTCTCGGCAATCTCTTTTTCCCGTCGTAAAAACTCCGCCCACGTCGGTATCGGCGGAAATGGCGGAAGCGGCGGGAACATTCCGCCGCCCGCCGTCACCATTCACACCACCGCGCGGGCGTGCCCCGCGTGTCGATGTGACAGAAATCGTCATAGATTCCGATTCCGTCTGCCCCGGCTTGCTCTGCGAGGGCGGCAATTTGGAGCGGCGTTATCTCTCCATCTGCGTACACATCCGCCGCCCGCCCGTGTATATGTTGGCTGTCAGCTACGCCGCCCACGTCCTCATTGTGGACGGTGCACCGATAGCCCGACGACACATAGAGCGGTCGTTTGATGGCCTCGCGGATTTTGTCCAGGACTTCCAGCAGATTATCATCTATCCCGTCGCCGATACTGCCGCAACACGGGCACTCAAATTCCGCGAGGGTAAAATGCTTTGGTGTATACATCACTCCGCGCCTCCATCCTTTTTTTGCTCATGTTCCACGGGCTTGCAAGTGTACTGTATCCGCCCCAAGTCTATATCTACATGGGGTAGTCGTTCATCCAGCATGATGGCCAGCCGCGTCAGAACGTCAGATTGTTTATCAAGCGTCTGATCGAGCCGCATTATCAGGTATCCCGCAATAACAATCGGGAAACCTACGCTACCAACGAGATTGGCTATTCCTGCCGCGTCCATGTTTTCACATCCCTTCCTATTATAATAACACGAATCAGAAACGGGCGACTTCCGCCGCCCGTCCACCGACTTCTTCACGCCGTCAGGCGTTCCACTGCCTTCTGTATCGCGGTTTTCCGCGTCCGGCGTTTAGCCTTTGTGACCTTGCAGGACCCGTCGTCCTTTTCCGCTTCCCCGGCCCCGTCCTCGAAACTGATGTGGATAGAATCGGGATACGGGTCAGGATCACCAGCAGAGAGGACGCGCAATTTTCCCGCCGCCAGCATTACACACCCTCGGTATTGAGGTCGAGCTTGGTCGTGTCACGGACATAGGCGTCGATTGCCGCCGTCACGCGTGCCGTCCCGACGAGAAACACGTTCTTCGTCACGGCCATCTGCATAACCGGCGCGACCATCTCGGACGATACGTCGTCCTTGGGGTCTTTAATCGACAGCGTGAAATTCTTGCCGTTGTCAAGCTGGAACACCATGTAAAGCGCTTTGCTCGTCGTGGTTTTCTCCTGTGCCATCGTTTATATACCTCCTTTCAAAAATTACGCCTGCGTGAGCACGCTTTTTTCACTCCGCTGCACGTCGCCAAGCGGATAGTTTTGCAGACCTGCGACGGCTGTGGCGAAATTGTAAGCGTCATCGTCGGAAAGCGCCGGGTCAATCTTGCTGATTGTGCGGGACGAATAAACCGCGCTTCCGTCGTCGGCCATGTCGGTCTCGACCTGCAAAATGATAGAGCTACTGATTTTTCGTGCGTTGACTGCCATGAAATATCTCTCCTTTCAATGTTTTCGGGACGTCCTCGGCGTTATTATATCATAATAATTACGATAACACTATATCTTGTGGTTTGGTGAGCTAGGGAAAACGCTATATATTGAAAAAAGACGGGCGGCGTATGCCGCCCGTCCTCGTCAATTCGGCCGCTCACTTTTCTGGCCGGTCTCTTTCGGTGATGGATGATTTTTTGTGGCCTCGTTTTTTTCGAGGTCGTCCAGCATTTTGTATATGCGTTCAAAATATCCGTCGTTCGGATTTTCGAGCGCCTTTTTCGTGATGGTCATTTTTGCAAGCCCCTTTCTTTTTAATGTGGATAACTTGTGGATATTTCTTGGCCAGTTTTTTCGATGATGGATGATTTTTTGCGGCCTCATCTTTTCTTAAATTTTGCTTTGAGCGGAGGGAGGGAGGGAGAGAAGCCCCCCCTGCCGACTCCGTAAGGAGTGGCAGGGGAGAGTTACCGCAAATTTTGCCCGTCGCTTCGGTCGGTCGGTCGATTGCGTCCTTGCTGTTGACCATCGACACCGCCCCGACGGATAGGCAAGGAGTAACCCCACGGCGATATATTGCCGTCGGCGTTCCACCACGCTATTTTAATTTGACATCCAGTCACGCGCCCGCGCTGGGGTGCTGGGACGGCTCCGGGACTTGCCGCCGTATCATTTCGGGCGTGCTCCGTGTCCCATCGTTTCCTATTTTCTGCTCGTCAGGCAGTGGATTGATTTTGCGTATGCGTCCCCGCTTGCCACGATTGCCACGGGCGGGACGTATGACACAGCCGCAAACCTTCCGGGATTGCCCCGGCGTGCGAATCACGCCGCCGCCATCCTCGGCAAGAGCATACGCGGGGAAATCACGCAAGGGCGCGAAGCGTCCGCAGGATTTACCCTTGCGGGATTTTTCCGCGTATGCTATCCCGTACTATCAAGGCGTGATTCGCACGCCGCGCCGCGCCTGCCGAAATCCAGCGTTTCACTTTCGATAACCTGAAATTATCGGACGGCGCGGCAGCGCCGCTTGACTAAAAGCGCCCACGGGAAAAGAAAAAGCCCCGCGCATAACGCGCGGGGCATGGAAAGCCACCACAAGGATCATATTTTGTTGTCCGCTTTTAGTTCCGATAATTTATCCTTATCGGAACTAAACCACCTATTGAAATTTACATATTTTCAATAGCCTCTGCCGCACTCATAATTCCAATCATCGCGTGCTCGAAGGTCAGCCCCCCTTGTAAATAAACATTAAACGGCGGCCGCATTGGACCGTCGGCACTCAATTCTATAGAAGCCCCTTGTACAAACGTACCGGCAGCCATGATAACTTGGTCGGCATACCCAGGCATATCCCAAGGCTCCGGTGACGCAAAGGAATCAACGGGCGAATATTTTTGCAAACCTCCGCAAAACGCAATCAGCTTTTCTGGAGTGCCGAGCTCAATCGCCTGGATTATATCGCTTCGCGTTGCCTCAGGCTGCGGCCAGACATTGTATCCCAATTCCTTAAAGAGCCCCGCAGCGAAAATCGCCCCTTTCAATGCCTGCGCTACAACATGGGGCGCTAGGAAGAACCCTTGAAATAAGGCACGATGATTCGCGAGCGATGCACCCAACTCGTCCCCCATGCCGGGAGCCGTCAAACGATAGGAAGCCATTTCGACCAATTCTTTTTTGCCGGCGATATATCCTCCCGTAGGAGCCAGTCCTCCACCTGGGTTTTTAATCAGGGAACCCGCCATGATATCTGCACCAACCTCAGTCGGCTCTATTGTTTCCACAAATTCCCCGTAACAATTGTCAACAAAACAAATACAATTCGGATTGCATTTTTTGACCGTTTCACAAATAATACAAATTTCAGAGACTGTCAGAGGCTTACGAACGCCATATCCGCGCGAGCGCTGAATCATCGCGATTTTAGTTCCCGGCTTGATCGCCTTTGCGATGGACTCGATATCCACATGATTGTCGACCATTGGCAGTTCGTCATAGAGGACGCCAAATTCTTTCAACGATCCCGAAGATGGATTCTCGTAACCTATCACGGTCTGCATTGTGTCATAGGGCGCACCTGTCAACGAAAGCAGTCGATCCCCGGGACGCAGAATGCCGAACAAAACGGTTGCCAGCGCGTGCGTCCCAGATACAAACTGTGTACGCACGAGCGCACGCTCCGCTCCGAACACTTCCGCGAACAATTCGTCAAGCTTTTGACGGCCAAGGTCGTCGTATGCATACCCGGAAGTTGTGTGGAAATACGCTTCGGACACGCGAATCTTGCGCATGGCGTCGAGAACTTTCAACGTATTTTCTTCGGCATTTTTATCTATCGCTTTAAACAACTCTTGATATTTCAACAATACTTTTGTTTTGATTATCTCTATCTTTTCCGAAAAGGCCAATATATTTTCCTCCTGCTTCAAATCATCATATATAAGGCGCGAGGCTTTTGAATTGCCTGCGCGCCGTTTCATTACCTTATGCAGCTAGTTCCTTTTTCGCACTTTCAAGAATCGCCTGCAGTCTTTTCTTTAAATGATTGGACAGTTTTTCCTGAAGATCCTTCAATGATTGCGAATCAAATTCATAGTTTATGTCCGGGGTACCTGCTATGCGTGCATCGCTAAAATATTCATCCCGGAAATAATTATAATATACGGCAAAATTGCTTTGCATAGCAAAGCATTCGTAATCTATGATAACATAAGAACCATTTGTAATGCGAAGTGGTTGGGAAGGACGAATAAACAGTTCAAAGTCTTCTATATGTTCAGGCAATAGTGATGCGAAATCCCATTGGAATAAATCGGTCTTTTTTAGCATAAACTCAATTTTATCATAATTAAACACTGTCATGCTATGTAAAATTTCATCAAAACGTGTTCTCAGGAGTTTTTCAAAATCTTCTAACGAGGATGAAATGCATTCTTCATAACAAAATTCAAAGGAACCGATTTTAAGACGCAATTTATACTCATCAGTTTCCGCATGATAATATACCGTTGCCGAACGATGTAATGAATCATTTGCATACTCGTAAAGATTATATGTGTCTTCGTCTTGCGTCAAAAGCCGTCGTAATTGGAAATCATATACCACTTCAGGAAGATTCTTCATATATGCCCAATCGGCTGTTGCTTCTTTGACACGAGCAATTGCCTCATCTTTCAATGATATTCCTCCAAAGCGTATTTCAGAAAGAGCATTATTTTCCCGTGCGCCCGCGCTTCGTCATCGGCGTTCCCTTTTCGCAAAGCGGGCAGGCTTTCGGGTCATAGGTGACAACGTCCAGGTGCAGAAGCGCGTGATACGGCACATCGCCAAAGCTGACCTTGCCGCCGCTCCTGTCGACGAGCATTCCGACAGCCACCGGGACGCCGCCGTTCTCCCGGACGACGTCGATGACTTCCTTGACAGATCCGCCCGTCGTGACAATGTCCTCGACGATCAGGACCCGCTCCCCCGGCTGCAGGGAGAAACCGCGTTTGAAGGTCATGTGCCCGTTTTCGCGTTCGGTGAAAATGGCCCGGGTCCCAAGAGCCTTCCCCACTTCATGAGCCAAAAGGATACCGCCCGTCATCGGTCCGACGACGGTTTGGATCTTTTCGTCCCTGAATTGTTCAGCCAACGCCTTGCAGAGTTTTTCCGTACTTTTCGGATGCTGCAGGACGTTAAACTTCTCCACGTACATCGGGCTGTGAAGTCCCGACGTCAGCAGGAAATGGCCTTCCATGATTGCTCCCGCCGCGATGAATATTTCTTTAACTTCCGCTTCCGTCATAGTATTACACCCTTTCCATTTCTCGAATGATCGCTTCCGCCGCCGCCTTCGGGTCTTTCGCGGCGCGGATCGGCCTTCCGACGACCAAATGCGTGGCTCCGTTCCGCAGCGCGACGGATGGCGTCGCGATTCTGCTTTGGTCGTTGATATCGGCTCCGACCGGTCGAATCCCCGGTGTGACGATGAGGAAATCCGGACCGCAGGCCTTGCGAATGGCCGCCGCTTCCTGAGGCGACGCCACAACGCCGTCCATACCGGCTTTTTTCGCCAGAGTCGCGAATCGAATCACCTGCTCACGGATTTCCTGTGAAAAACCCATTTCTTTCCAATCGTCGCCGCCGATACTGGTGAGAATCGTAACTGCAATCAGCTTCGGCGCGGAAATCCCGTCCTGCGCAGCTTTCTCGCGCACTCTTTTAACGGCTGTCTTCATCATCTCGTATCCGCCGGACGCATGGACGTTCAACATATCCACGTGAAGATTCATCAGGGAACAAAGCCCTTCGGCAACGGTGTTCGGGATATCGTGCAGCTTCAAATCCAAAAATATGGATTTCCCCAGGCTGTGCAGATAGGTCAGGACCTCCCCCCCTACCCGGTAAAAAAGCTCCATACCGACTTTATAGTGGGAAACGGAATCCCCAAGCTTCTCCACGAGCGCCCGGACGTCCGCCATAGAATGGACGTCCAACGCGACGATCAATCGATTATCCGCCATTCACTGTCACTCCTTGCCTACGATCAGTTTCCCGACGATTTTGCTGATATGCGACAGGTTCCGCTGCTTCAGATATTCGTCCAGCCCGCGAATGATATTCCCTGTAACCAATGGATCGCAGAAATTGGCCGTCCCGACGGCGATCGCGGAGGCTCCGGCCAGGAAGAATTCAACCGCGTCCTCGGCCGTCATAATGCCGCCCATTCCGATAACGGGAATCTTGACGACCTGCGACGCCTGCCAAACCATGCGGAGCGCCACCGGCTTCACGCAGGGACCGGAAAGTCCCCCCGTTATGTTCCCCAGTACGGGCCGCCATGTTCGAATGTCGATGGCCATGCCCATCAGGGTGTTGATCAATGACAGCGCGTCCGCGCCGGCGGCTTCGCCCGCCCTCGCCATTTCCGCGATGTCCGTCACGTTTGGC
>CACYXR010000003.1 GCA_902778455.1 uncultured Selenomonadaceae bacterium
GCTACGTCGAGAGGGATTTGACGACGGCAGTCGGAAAAAGATCCGGTAGCGAAATAGTCCAGTGGACTGTTTCGCGGAGGGACTTATTCAGTGGTTCCTTAATGCGCCGCTGTCGTCCATCCTTCTCCAGCATTTCTCTTTCATGAACGCCGCAATCCTGCCGTTATCACGCCCCTCATAATACGCAACAAGCAAGCGTTTGAACTCCGGCACGTCCTTTTCCGGAATCACAAGAAGCCCTGCGGCTTGTCCGATCAGGTAATGGTTGGCGAAGATTACCGCCACACGTTTATTTCCGTCGTTGAAGACCTGCGTCTTCATACAATAAAGGCACAAGCGAATGGCAACCTCGACAGGTTCGCCGCCGTCTGCGGCAATTTGCGCAATGCGCTCTTTGACGTCAAGCTCGATCGGTATCGGGGGGGCATAGGAAGTCCCGCCGATAGTGACCGGCACGCCGCGAATCCGGCCTCCTTCGTTATAGAACCCTTCATTCACGAGCTTTGCGATATGGCAAAGGATATAATAATGCGTTTTCGTCGCGATTACGTCCCGATCCATCACGAATTCCCACGCGTGCTTCAGGTTCAGGATTTTCTGCACGTCGTTGGCGGAAACGCCGCTGACACGCCCATTCTCGATAATATCCTCCGTCTGCGGAAAAGACGTCGCCACGCCCTCCAGCACCGCCTGGTCATAGATGTTGGCTTTCATATTCGCCCGCGCGAAATCAATATTCAGCAGTACGCGGTCAGACAATTCTTCCGTTGCGTAGCCGAGCTGCGCAAGACGTTTTTCTGCGCGGCGAATTTCCTTTTTCAGCTCTCTGGCTTCTTTTGCATAGCGAAGGAGCGCCGCATGCAGATCGTCCGAGTACACGTCCACATAGGTACTCGTCAGCTTGCCCGCCGCACGCTTTCGGATATACAGATATTTTCCGGCGCCGCGCATTTTGATTTCCGGCGTTCCGTCATAAGGGAGCAGCTTCAGCCGCGCCTGCAAATCCGCCCGTTGCTGCAAAAGCTCCTGTATCTCCATATGCTCACGATTCATCTTCATTTCCTCCGATTGGGGAATTTTTTTCGTTTAATTTTAGCATATTGTTCCCCAATTTTCAAAAACGGCACTTCTCAAAACGCCAAAAAATCCGCCCTCCCACGGAATCTTCCCGTGAAAGGGCGGCTATTCATCAAAAATATCCGAATGGGTTCCGGTATCGGTGAGCGTCAGCGTCAAAATATCGTCCTCGACAAGATAGACCAGCAACCAATCCGGTTGAATATGACATTCACGAAATCCTTCAAAATCTCCGTGCAATGCATGGTCATGATAATTCGCATCGAGTTTTTCACCATTCCGCAAAACATCGACAACCTCATCCAAAAGGTCCATATTCAGCCCGCGCTTCTTCGCACGCTTATACCCTTTTTTGTAAGCCGTAGTGAACTTGACGCGGTATTTCATGCCTCCAACGCCTTCTTCAAGTCGTCCATATTATCATAACCTGGAATTTTGGGGTCGCGGGACACACGCCGGGCTTCTGCCATCGCATCCAACGTCTGCTTGCTGTAATGCGGCATTTCTACTGCGAAAGGGAGTCCTCCACGCAAGACACATTGATGAAGGAACATATTGATTGCCCCGGACATATCCAGCCCGAGATGTGAAAAAAGTTCGGCAGCCTGCCCTTTGATATCGCGATCGATCCGTATTTGCGTCGGAACCGTAGCGGCCATCGCCATCCCCTCCTTTGCGGTAATTATAAATCATTTCATTTACATTGTAAACCGGACAAACAAATCCGCCCTCCCACGGAAATTTCCCGTGAAAGGGCGGCTCATCAGACACTATATGCCATATTTCAATCCATGCCCTCTGTGTGAAGGGCGAATTAAAGGACGCAGCGGATTTTAACTCAAACTTCCCACATGCAAAATCACTCTGAAACTTGATATCACAAAGGAATGCAGGCGGCAACATTCCCTTGCCCTCCCCTCTGGGGAGGGGGGACCGCTTTAGCGGTGGGTGAGGTTTTACGGCACGTTCAAAAAATCATCCTCCGCATGGAGGGCGACACGAGCAGCATATTTCGGATTAAATCCAAATCACGCTTCATAGTGCTTCATCCTCTCTCAAAAGCGCTTTACTTAGTCTTCCCATATTTCTTAAATATAGCATTCCGTTTTTTTCGAATATACGTCATAAGTTCACGAAAGTCTTGCGTCTCAGAAGGGTTGTCAAGCACACCCGCTGGCGTTGCATTCTTATATTTTTTTAGAATTTTAAGGCCGCGACGTACTTCTTTTTTTTGCAAGGATTTTATTTCACTTTCGTAACTCATAACGGTAGCTCCTCAAACGTAATACCTTTCAGCATTTTTGCTAGGGCGCGCATTGTACGTAGTTGCGGGTAATCCGCCGAAATATCATTTTCATCATAACCAATTCCACCCATAGTATACGCCTTTTGATAATATCTGTAAATTTCGCTTGGCGTTATTTTTTCACCACGATAGCTTGTTCTGTATCTACCAAGCCCAATTTCAATCCACGCCCTCCGCATGGAGGGCGACAAGGCCGCATCCGAAAATCCGTTCCCGATCTGATTCTATTTCAATCCACGCCCTCCGCATGGAGGGCGACTGCCGGATTCCACAGTCAGATACGACGGACGCTTATTTCAATCCACGCCCTCCGCATGGAGGGCGACACCACACACACGCGCCGTTGCACGTTACAACGCATTTCAATCCACGCCCTCCACACGGAGGGAGGGCGACAGTTCATCCCAAAAGCTATACAGTGAAGTACATCATATTTCAATCCACGCCCTCCATACGGAGGACGACATTCCATACACGGACACCGGCATTGCCATCATCGAATTTCAATCCACGCCCACCACACGGAGGGCGACCGCATGTGGCTTTGTACTTACAATATCGTTCCTTTTTTTGTTGCTTCAGCATATTCCTTTTTCATCTTTTCGTATTCTTCCTTGACTTCCTTGGGGGCGTCTTCTTGAAGCCCAACACGGAAACCATTTTTATATATCGAGTACTTCATGATTTCATCCCAATACTTTGGTGTAGGTATAGTGGCGGTCATGATAGTACCTCCTTTTTTACGATCTCCCATATTGCACGTGAAAGAGGATCTGTGGTATATTTCAATCCGTCGCCCTCCGCATGGAGGGCGACTGCGAACTGGACGCAGGTAGACGCTCACATCGATTTCAATCCACGCCCTCCGCATGGAGGGCGACGGAGGGAATACAATATGAGACAGGTTACTTTAGACATTTCAATCCACGCCCTCCGCATGGAGGGCGACGCCGTGACTAGAAATCCTATAGCATCATTGTGCCCATTTCAATCCACGCCCTCCGCATGGAGGGCGACGCGATGCCCTGTGCGCTGTCCTTCGGGCAGGGAATATTTCAATCCACGCCCTCCGCATGGAGGGCGACAAGTAGACTTTTCGGGAAACGTCAGTATGAGCGGATTTCAATCCACGCCCTCCGCATGGAGGGCGACTTCTGATAACGAATTACGGCGCGTCCGCGAAGTTATATTTCAATCCACGCCCTCCGCATGGAGGGCGACGGCAGCGTCAGACAGTATCCGTTCCCGGAGTAGACATTTCAATCCACGCCCTCCGCATGGAGGGCGACACATATCCGCGCTGATTTGCGTCCTCGCCTTCGCATTTCAATCCACGCCCTCCGCATGGAGGGCGACCTTTCGGAATTCGTCGATATAATAAATAAGTTTACATTTCAATCCACGCCCTCCGCATGGAGGGCGACCCGCTGTCGAGGTTGATGTCATGCCCCGGATTGATATTTCAATCCACGCCCTCCGCATGGAGGGCGACTGTTCATATTGCCGCCCCCCTAAAGCAAAAGCGAGATTTCAATCCACGCCCTCCGCATGGAGGGCGACCTACACAGGCGGCAGCGAAGCCGCAAAAGAGCATATTTCAATCCACGCCCTCCGCATGGAGGGCGACCCTGCGCCCGCATAACCATTCTCGTACATACAGCAATTTCAATCCACGCCCTCCGCATGGAGGGCGACCCGCCGCGTCTGCCGCCAAAAGGCTCGGATTGTCTTATTTCAATCCACGCCCTCCGCATGGAGGGCGACGAAAGCGACGAGGAATGGCTGGCGCGAATCATCGAGATTTCAATCCACGCCCTCCGCATGGAGGGCGACGAAGCTACGGAACGAATTGAAGATAGCGCGGCAAATTTCAATCCACGCCCTCCGCATGGAGGGCGACTTCGTCCCAAGAATAGCCAAAAACGCCGTGATCTATTTCAATCCACGCCCTCCGCATGGAGGGCGACGAGCCGCTTTCGATTTCAGATTTTCAAACGTGCAAATTTCAATCCACGCCCTCCGCATGGAGGGCGACCAAGCTATATGAGCCACGAAGCGGATTTGTGGATATTTCAATCCACGCCCTCCGCATGGAGGGCGACGTCAACCGCCGCCAGATACAGCGGGTCAGTCTCGATTTCAATCCACGCCCTCCGCATGGAGGGCGACTTCAAGAGCGCATGACGAAATGCAAGACCTGATATTTCAATCCACGCCCTCCGCATGGAGGGCGACATTGAAAGGAATGGCTGGGTATGCTGAGCGTTGAAATTTCAATCCACGCCCTCCGCATGGAGGGCGACAGGGTACTATACAATCGTTGTCATTCAAAGCTGCGGCGGGCTTTTTTCGCGAACCTCCAAAATCATTCCCTCCTTCCCGCATAAACGCACGCAAATCGTCTATGTTTGCTTCCGTTTCGCACTACATGATCAACGTGCCTTCGGCGTCATATCCCGGCTTTGCACCGACATGCTCAACCTTCGACGCATATTGATTGCCCAAATTGTAAAAGCGAAGGCTGTCTTTCTCCGGATCAATCAATTTTTGCAGTTGATGACGGACTTCCCGGTACTGTGCCTCATCCAAGACGCACTCAAACACCGAATTCTGCACCCTTTGTCCATGCCTTACGCAGCATTTCGCCACCGAACGCAGTCTTCGCTTTCCTTCGGCCGTTTCCGTATTCACATCATAGGTAATCAAAATCAGCATCGCTTTCTCCTACTTCCACAGAAACGCCGGATATTCCTCCAAGTCGCCGCGCAGATGCCGTGCCAGGAGGAGCGCCTGCACATACGGAACTAACCCCCAATAAATCTTCTCGCCCAAATACGGATGAGACATCGTATCACGTTTTCGTTCCTGCCATGCTGCCACGACTGCTTTCCTTCCGTCCTCGCTCAACCAGACCACGCCGTTCTCGCGCTCGTCAAAATCCTTCGGCTTCAGGACGCGGTTATTGATCAAAGTCAGCACGAATCGGTCGGCATACACGGCACGAAGCTCCTCCATCAGGTCCAGCGCCAAAGACTCCCGCCCCGGCCTGTCGCGATGCAAAAAGCCAACGTACGCATCCAGGCCGACGCTTTCCAAAGCCGACGCACAGTCATGTGCCAGCATTGTGTAAACGAAGGAGATTGCCGCGTTCACCCGGCCAATCGGCGGACGCTTCCACCGTCCATAAAACGGGAAATCTTCCTTGTTTTGCAGGATCAGTTCCCCGAACACGGAAAAATACAGCCGCGCCGCATTTCCTTCCACGCCGCGCAAGTCCTCAAGCTGCTCCGCCTGCCTCGCCTCCCGCATGGAGGAATGAAGCTCCCGGCTCACTTCCTCCAACGCTTCCACATCCACGCTCATCGGATGGTCGCGTTTCGCGCGTTCCAAGACTGCACGGCTGTTGTATATCTTACCCACGATAAAGTTCCGCGCAATCCGGCAGCTTTCCGCCTCGTCGTCGGAGACACGGTACTGTTTTTTCCGAAGCAATACGTTGCCTTGGCTCGCGCCGCAGACGCGCGCCAGAAATCTTCCGTTTTGCCGCAGAAAGCAAAGCCCGATCTGCCGCTTCGCGCATTCGCCCATCAGCGCGGGGCTCGCTCCGCGAAAGCCGAAGTACAGGATATTCTCCAACCCCAACAGCGGGACGCGCCCTAATACCTCTTCCTGTCTGTAAATCACGACATTCTCATTTTCCAGCGCTAGGTAGGTATCGTCTGACAGGACGAACAAAGTATTCAGCAAACGCCGCATATCGAATCACTCCAACGCCCGACGGTAATATTCGTCAACGGAAAGCAGCTTCGGCAGCCGAGGCAGGCAAAGCTCCTTCATCGAGCACGACCGGCACTGCTTTTTCGACTTTGCTTTCGGCGTGTGGCCGCGCCGCGCGTAATCGTGCATCTCGCGGAAAACGTCCTGCACCTCTTGCCGGAGCACCTCCGTAACCTCCACTTCTTCCCGCCGTCGAATCTCATCATAGAAAAGATACGCATTCGGCACTTCGCCGCCCAGCATTTCCTCCAGGCACATTGCCTGTGCGGCAAGCTGCAAGCGGTCACAGTCCTCCGTTTTAGGCTTGCCGCGTTTGTATTCCACGGGAACCGCCTGCCAAGCCCCCTCCTGCCCGAAAAGCCTCACGCCGTCCGCCTGCCGATGAAACTCCACGACGTCGCATTGCCCCACCGCACCCAAGGTACGGGAGAAAACGCGCATCCCCCGCGTCGTCAGAAGGTCTTTCCGTTTTTCCGTGAAGCCTTCGTCATGGCAACGCTCATGCACGATCTTCCCTTCCACGGTACGCAGATTTTCCTTCCATAGCTGTTCCATGTGAATCAGCGCCCACTGACGGCGGCAGAAGGAAAAGTGCTGGATACCGGAAATCAGCAGGAATTCGTCTTCAGTGTAGGTCATAGCATACGCGTACAGGTCACACCCGCGGGCAGATTATCCGTGTCCACTTCGATGCGGTAATCCGAATATGCACGGGCGGGTTTGCTTGCATCAACGCGCTCCGCCTTGACGCGTTCAAAGAGTTTGTAGGCGGGCGCATTGCCAAGCTCACTGTCATGCTTGAAAACGATAAGCTCGCGTACAGCCATATTGCCTCGCGCCGCCGAGTGGTCATTCTCAAACATATTGATAATGGCCTGCCACAGCAGTGCAAGATCGTCTTCGCTAAAACCCGTGGTCTTGCGCGCTAAATTCGCGGAAACATAGCCTTCTGCCTTGTAAAGCGCATACGGCACAACATATTTGCGCCCCATCTCGGTCTTTTTGTTTTCCGCGTCTTTTTCCGTCGTGATAGCGACACGAGTAATCCCGATTTCCTGCGGAACAATCGGATCAACGCTGCGGGAGAAACCGAGCTGCACTGGACCTCGCACCTGACCGCAGTTCAGCGCCGCTTTCACAAAGGTCGTCATGACCGCACCAAAGGTGCGAATATCATAAAAGTTTTGGCACATGAAATCCCGAATTTTGACATCGAGATTTTCGTCCTTTTTCTTCGCTGCCTTGACGTCTTTTTCATCGACGCCCAAATATTGGTAGGCTTCTTTATCGCTGCGCTCCAACGGCACCCGTTCTTTGATATAGATGCGGAAGCCGGGCTCCCCTTCTTTTGCGGTTTCAACATAGTTCCTGATCTTACGCTTCAAGCAAACGTCCGTGACAATGCCGTAGCCCGTTTCCTGATCGACGCGCGGCATGTTATCCGCGTCGGGATCGCCGTTCGGATTGCCGTTCTCCACATCGAAAAGCACTACAAAGTCGTACCGATTCTTGATTGCCTCTGCCATTTTACTTATCCTCCTTTTTCTCATACCGCTTCTGTGTCTGATGGTAATATCCAAGAATGAACATGCCCTGTTCGTCCAGTGACAACGTCTTCGGCAGCAGTGTTTCGCCGTCCAACTTTCCCATAAGCTCCGTCAGCTTTTTCTCATAATAGATTTCCTGCCCCTTCTCCAGCTTCCGCAAGTGATGGTTGGACAAAATCTGGAGCTTGGAAAACACCGCTGTGGGCGTCGCACAGGCCGCATTGAAATACCGATCCTTGATAGTCGAATTCAGCCCGGGATTCGCTGTCTCCTGAATCTGCTCCCATACGGAGAAGATTCTCCCCAAGACATACGCCGTGTCTTCGCAATTCTCATTGAGTGCCACTGTAATCTGCCTCCCTTTGTTCTTCATTAGATATGCCTTGATAATGGCCGCCCGCGTTTCAGTGAGTTTATAATGCGGCGGGGTGCCGTCCGCGTCGTCCTGCTCTGCCTTGATTCGGCGCATCACGTTTTGGTAAAGCGAATTCGGATAATGCCCGCCTGTCAAGATAGAACGAAATACAGTTCCCGCCATCAGCGGGGATGCCACCTTATCCTTGGACTTCGGTAACACCGTAGCCATCAACAGTTTCCACAACGGAATCGGCGCCCATTCCTTGCCGCCCGGACGAACAATTTCCATGCGTTCATGATGTTGCTGGATGCACGACAAGATTTCTCCGAAGGAATTACGATAGAAAAAACGCACGGAAATGCGTGCTGCATTCGGCGAAAGACCCAAGATATAAAAATTGTTGTCATAGGGAATTTCCTGTCCGTCGTACACGATAGGTTTTCCCTCTTTTACCGCTTGCAGAATCGCGTTCAAGTCCTGCTGCGTCATTTCATTTTCGTCATCGAAACCGAAGTTGCTAAATATATCTTGACACGCCTCATTTTGTTGCTCCGCCCAATATACGACAGTCATGTCCCCGATATATTTCCTGTGCCGCTCATTTTCTTCGCTTAAAAGATAGTTTAGGGCTTCCCCATAGGCGAAGGCCGCTTGTTCCGAAACATGAGCGTTCAACCCCTGCGCTTTGTCTTTCCCGTATGACTCGAACGATTCTACATTGAAGGATACAAGCATGGCGCCGCTTGATTGGGCTCCTCTTACTCCATGAAACGATTTATGCAGCCTTGCGATAGGTGCGCGTTCACCCGTTACAAGGCATCGTCCCACCCCATCGTTTGCTGCTTGCGTACAGGATTTATCCCATAGCTTCACAACCTCCTCATCGTCTTGGGCATAGCCGTCATTGACCAAAAAGACGAAATTGCTTGCAGAGATAATATCATCCCAATACTCTCTAACAACCGCATTGGATCGAGCCTTTTCCGGTTCCCAATGCTCAAAGAATAAGCGCACTGCCTTGCCCGCCAAAGACGAGCATTCAGCCAGTTCCTTTAGGTGCCGTTCCTTTGCTCTTTCAAAATATGCTTTGTTGACACCATCGTCCGATTTTCCATCAATCCCCAGGAGGAATTTTGCGTTATCACATAAATACTGCGCTTTAGGCGCTTTTCCCGAGCGCGTCCCAAATTCCGGCACGTTCATTTCCGCGGGCATCAGCACATCTTTTTTCCCACGCTTCACTGACCGCATCAATGGCACAAAGCCGACCAAGTTGCCGTTTATATCCAGCCTCAATGCTGCTGACACCTTTGCGGGCATCCATCCTTTCCTCGACACCTTGCCCCGCCGTTTCAAATCTTCATAATGGCGATACAGCGCTTCCAAAATCATCGGTACACCTCCACGCCCTCCAAATCCATAACGCCGTTTTTCAGCACCGCGCGGAAAAAGGTCGGCTCGATATGCTCATTGTCGGAATAGTCCATATCATAGAGCATCAAGCCAAGGTCGCGCGTTTCGTCCTGATGAGCGCAAACAAAAGACGCTTCGTCTCCCAACGTGAATTTCGCGGGAAACTCACGGCACCCCAAATACGGCTGGTGATAGCATTGCCCTTTGGACGCCCTACGTCGAAACATCTCGGAAAATTTGCCCGTATTGTCGGAAGCATTCGCCTTGTCCGTCAGAACAAAATGCGCCTCAATAAGGTAACGCACATCCTTCAGCACCATGGAAGCGCGTTGCTGAATATCGTCGGCTGTCGCAATGCAGGCATCTCCGATAGTACCATTCATCAATTTCCGTGCTTGTTCGGCAGAAATTTTCGACTTCACTTCATTGCGCCGAACATTTGCAAATCGAATGGGTTTTCCGACGGAAATTCGATCGACAATCCACTTTATGCCCGGATGCCACAAAATCGCTTCCAAGATACCGCGAGCCGCCGAGGGCGTCATACAGTCGTAACTGACACGTTCCGCTTTTAACTCCGGCCTTGTAAACAGGGCATATTCGCCTTGAACATCCAGGCACACACCATAGCTCATAATCATCGCTCCTTTCATTAGTTTTTCACAGAGTTGTTTCGCCTTTTTCTTTGCGTTTAATAAATGATTGCCTCACCTTCTTCAATATTATCCATTAGACCGACTAAAGAATCATATAACGACATATCAGACAGAACATAGAACGTGCCCGTTTCTCCCAACACCTCTATTTTCCCATTACGAAGCATGGTTTCTAAAGGTGCATACTCCTTTCCATAACGCACATTAACGCAATACTTTCCCGCTTGGCGAAGAAGCGAGCGGGAAATATATCCTCTCCGCAAAGCGTCAGCAATTTCTGCTGCTTTTTCTTCTTTCGGAATCAGTACAGGACGCGTGGAATCCTCAATCAGCAAGAACCGTTTTGCAATTTCAGCAAACGGAAAATTTTCCTCCTCGACACAGTCCAAAATCCCATGAGCGTCCAACCCGCTCGCACCCCCGCTCTCCTTGAAGTCATGCAATAGGCTGAAATACCGCCGTATCGCATCAGGCGACCCAAGGTCGCCCGCAAACATATCATCTTGATAAACCATTTCAGCTATACTGCGGTTCTGGGCGATGGATGTGTTTTTTACCGCTTTTTCAAATTCAAACACATAAACCGTGCTTTTCTCTTGCGCTCGCCTTCCTTCCCGATTGCAACGCCCCGCCGCCTGGACAATGCTGTCCAATCCCGCAAGCTGGCGAAATACGCAGGGGAAGTCCACATCGACGCCCGCCTCAATCAGGCTGGTCGCTACAACGCGGCAAGCCTCGCCGTTTTTCAGCGCATGTCGTATCGCGTCAAGCTGCCTCTTTCGATGTTCAGGATAAAGATTTGTCGAAAGATGCCAATTCCCCACTCCCGACAGCTTTTCAAAAAGCTCCCGCGCCTCCCGTTTCGTATTGACGATACAAAGTACCTGCCGTTTTTTCATAAGACGCGTCGCCAATTCCGTCTGTGAAATTTTACCCGGCAGTATCGTGATATGCACACGGCGGAAAAAATTGTAGTTCCCCGATACGTCGGAGCAGATTTCCCGTATCTCGCTCTTGAATATTTTCAGTTTATCTAGCGAAGGCTGTGTTGCCGTACAAAGAAGAGCCGTGCATCTATATCTCTCGGTCAACTCCTTGACAGCTTTTATGCACGGACGCAAAAACTCCACGGGGATCATCTGCGCTTCATCGAATATGATGACGCTACCCACGATATTATGCAGCTTGCGGCAGCGGGACGTGCGGTTTGCGAAAAGAGACTCGAAGAACTGTACGTTCGTCGTTACGATGATGGGCGCGTCCCAGTTTTCCGTCGCAAGGCGCTGACGGTTCATTGTCTCGTCCTTGTCGTCATACTCCGCCTGCATGTGATGCTCGACGACATTTTCTTCTCCCAGAATGTCCCGGAAGATTGCCGCCGTTTGCTCGATAATGCTGGTGTAGGGGATCACATAAATGATTCGCCTCTTTCCCATCTTTACCGCGTGATGAAGCGCGAAAGCAAGGGAGGCAATCGTTTTGCCGCCGCCCGTTGGCACGGTAAGGCTTTGCAACGGCTCGCCACATTCGTCGCCTGCCGCTATGCACTCCCGCAAGATTCCTGTCCGCCGTTTATTGATCTTGGTCGTGGGGTGCATGAAATTTTGTTCGACATGAGCGTCCAATCTTTCTTTGAGCGTTTCCAAAGAATCGAACGCGCTGCGTTCCGTTTCGCCCCGCATGAATTTCTCCGTGTCGAGGAAATCCGCGTCCACCAAACAGGAAAACAACATCCGCGTATAAAACATGAACGAGAATTTGGAAGTCTGCGCCGCCTTTTGCAAAGACGACGGCGCTGCAAACGTCGGCTCACTCCATTCCTCCCGATACGCGGAATAATCGCAAAGTTTTTTCTTGCATCTTCCCATCCAAGTCCCACTGTCAGGCGCATCGACCTTCGTGCCCCCGTCCGGCAGACCGCCGTGATGTCCGGCTATGCAAAACGCGGCGGCAATCAATTCTTTTTTTCTCTTCGCCATGAGTTCCTGCATACCCGCACTGGAATGATCGACCTTTCGCCCGCCGCCTGCACGAATATAATCTTGGAACTCTTTGGAATATTTGCCGACGTCATGATATAGCCCGACCAGTTTTCCCATCTCGCCCTCGCCGAAGGAATCCGCAAATTCTCCCGCCAGCTTTCCAACACCGCTCAAATGCTCGACGAGCGGCTGCACTCGCCCGTCCTCGGTCCGATGCCCCCAAAATTCAATTTCATTGTTCATCTTCTTTGCCTCACCCATAATCGTTGTCATAATATTCTTATTCGACAAATTTACTTGTTTTCCTTTATGTTTTCCTATTTTCGATAGATGCAAAAAGCCCGCGAAGCAAAGCTTCACGGGCTTCAATACAACAAAGCATAGAGGGAATCTTATATCGATGGCGACCGCCGTACGGCATTCACAGCCTCCGCCCGGTCAACCGTTCAATTCCCTCTTTCTCCCAAAACAGATTCTCCCAATAAAAATACACATCTTTCCGGCTTCTTGCCGTCAGGATTCTGCATATTCGCGTCTCCCGTCGGCATATTCCAAATACGCCTGCCGTCTCTTTACGTCGTATCCGGCAATCGGCGTTCCTTTGACCCGCTTGATCTCATTGTCGATGCGAATGGACGCCTTGAAGCGTTCCGTCAGTTCATCGTCGCTGACGCCGCAAGTAAAATCCAGCTCGTTTGTTTCCTTCACCGCCAATCCCTCCCTATATGGATTGTGAAATAATCATATCGTAGACAAATTGCCTTGCTATGATAAAGATATGTCCCACGTTCTTCTTTATTCCGCTCCATATCTTCCGATTGGGGAATTTTCTTCGTTTATTTTTAGCATATTGTTCCCCAATTTTCAAACAGCCCTGTACCACAAAAAAGCCGCCCTCCCACGGAATCTTCCCGTGAAAGGGCGGCTCATTGTTTCTTGTTCAATCGTCGTATTTCAGCACGATCTCCCCGCGTTCGCGGGTTGCTTTCATGTCGATCACGCGCTGGTTTCTCGAGCCCCGGAATCGGAGCGTCAGGTCGCGCTCTGCCAATACGAAGGGGCCGTCCACCAGGACGTCGATTTCGTCGAGCAGCGCTTCCATGTCGGGATCGTTCATTTCCATCAGCAAGTCGAGCGTATAGCCCGTATAGCACCATACGTCAAGGCCCAGCGCCCGAACCTCCCGCGCCAGATGCGTCAGCGGCACGGGCTGGCTGAATGGCTCGCCGCCGGAAAAGGTGACGCCCGCCAGGAGAGGATTGGCGCGAATCGTCATCAGGATTTCTTCCGTGTCAACCAGATAGCCCCCGTCTTCAGGCCACGTTTTCGGGTTGTGACAGCCGGGGCAGTGGTGCGGACAGCCTTGGGTAAAGACCGTGAAGCGATAGCCGTCGCCGTCGACGACAGAGTCATTGATTGTTCCGGCAATGCGTATCTCCATGCCGCGAACCTCCCGAAAAAAGTGATTAGCCTTTCCCCTATGTTTAGGAAAGGAGAACGTGTTAGCGATGGATGAGGTATTTCCCACAATTCCGTTCCACCTCATCCGTCAGCCTTCGGCTGACACCTTCCCCTCAAGGGGAAGGCAAGTGCAGCAAAAATCAATCCTGCTATATAGTCTCAACTGCCGAGGAAATAGACTCGGCATGTGATTTCGTAAAAACTGCCCCGCCGGGGAAGGCAGGGCAGAAAGGGGAAGTCCCGATGCGGGGTGCATCAGGGCTCTGGACGTTTCCGGTCGTTCCTTTTGGGGAAGAAACGCCTTCCTCGCCCTATTTCAAGAGAGAGTGCTCCGCTTTGCCGGGGAGGCGCTGCGGAGTTGGGGTACTCCCTCAGTGAAGGCCATGTTTTACGCGGTCATGTTCCTCGGCGCGCTTCGCGTTGTTGAAGCGGTCGAGGGTGCCGACGAGATAGCCGGTGATGCGGCGGATGCGCTGGAACTGCGGCGGACGAAGGGTGTAGTCGAGGGCGACGTTGTCGCCGCTTTCCGCCGAGATTTCGAGCGTTTCAATCTCGTCGCGCTGGTTATCCTTATGAATTAAGTTCATATATGCGAGAATCTCCTGTTCGGAGATATTGTCTATTCCTTTGACCGTGACATCCGTTCCGTTTACAACCACTTTGCATCTTCCTCTCTATAATTAATTTCCGCAATGGATGCGGGGAACGACTTGGTGATGATGGTGCTCGGCCTCGGTGCGTCCGCAGCGGGGGCAGATGTCGCCAATCAGTCCGTTGTAGCCGCAGACCGGGTCGCGGTCCACCGGATGATTGACCGAGCCGTAGCCGACGCCGTTGTCGTGCATGCAGCGGATAATCGCCTCGAAAGCCTTGACGTTTTTCGTCGGGTCGCCGTCCATTTCGACATAGCTGATATGTCCGCCGTTGGTCAGCGAATGATACGGTCCCTCGATGCGAATCTTATCCACGGCCGCAATCGGGAAATACACCGGCACATGGAAACTGTTCGTATAATAATCGCGGTCGGTAACGCCCTCAATCTCGCCGTAGCGCTGACGGTCGATGCGTACAAACCGCCCGGAAAGCCCCTCTGCCGGCGTCGCAATCAGGCTCCAGTTCAGCTTGGTGCGCTTCGCTTCATCGTCCATGCGCTGCCGCATGTGGCTGATAATGCGAAGGCCAAGCTTCTGCGCGTCCTCGGATTCGCCGTGATGCTTGCCGATCAGCGCCTTCAGGCATTCCGCGAGCCCGATGAAGCCCATGGTCAGCGTGCCGTGTTTCAAGACCTCCGCCACGCTGTCGTCCGGCTCCAGATTGTCCGAGTCAATCCAAACGCCCTGTCCCATCAGGAACGGATAATTCCGGGCGCGCTTCGAGCACTGGATTTTGAACCGATGCAAAAGCTGGCGGACGACAAGGTCAATGACGTCGTCGAGACTCTCGAAGAACTGCTCCTCGTCGCCTTTCGCCTCGATGGCAAGGCGCGGGAGATTGATGCTGGTGAAGCTCAGGTTGCCGCGGCCGCAGGTAACTTCCCGCGCCGGATCATACACGTTGCCTATCACACGCGTACGGCAGCCCATATAGGCGACTTCGCTGTTGTAGTTGCCCTGCTTGTAATACTGCTTGTTGAAAGGCGCGTCGAGGAAGCTGAAATTCGGGAACAGCCGCTTCGCCGAGACCTCCATCGCAAGCTGGAAAAGATCGTAGTTCGGATCGCCGGGGTTGTAGTTCACGCCCTCTTTGACCTTGAAAATCTGCACCGGGAAAATCGGCGTTTCGCCGCTGCCCAGCCCCAGCTGCGTAGCAGTCAGCAGATTCCGTATGACCATGCGCGCCTCCGGCGAGGTGTCCGTGCCGTAGTTGACCGAGCTGAAGGGCACCTGCGCGCCGGCGCGGGAATTCATCGTATTCAGGTTGTGGACGAAGGCCTCCATCGCCTGGAAGGTTGCGTGATCGGTGGCCTTCCAAGCCGCCTCGTTCGCAAAGTCATGGGCTTTTTTCGTGATTTCCGCCGAGATCGGCTGGAAACCGCTGGCCGCCTGATGAGCGGGCAGGAATTCCACCAGCCGCTTGCCGTATTCGTCCATCGTCTCGAACCGAATCGGCGCGTCCACACGCCGCTCGATTTCCTTGACGAGGAGCTTCGCGTCGTCGAGTTTCATGCCGAGAAGCATCGAGAACGCGTCCCCGAGATGGGAGAAATACTGCTTGCGGAAAGTCTTGACGACGCCCGGCACCATCGAGTAATCGAAGTTCGGGATGGACTGGCCGCCGTGCATCTCGTTCTGGTTCGCCTGGATCGCGATGCAGGCCAGCGCCGCGTAGGAACGAATATCGTTCGGCTCCCGCAGGCAGCCGTGCCCTGTCGAGAAGCCGTCCTTGAACAGCTTCAGAAGGTCGATCTGGCAGCAGGTCTCGGTCAGCATATAGAAGTCCATATCGTGGATATGGATGTCGCCGTTGACATGCGCCGCCGCGATATCCTTCGGCAGGATGCGGTGAATGATGAAATATTTCGAGCCCTCCGAGCCGTATTTGAGCATCGTGCCCATGGCCGTGTCGGCGTCGATATTCGCGTTCTCACGCTTCAGGTCGGCCTCGCGAGCGTTCTTGTAGGTCAGCTCGTCGTAAATATCCATCAGGTCGACTTCGGCCTCGCGGATGCTGGTATGCGCCGCGCGATACAGGATATAGGCCTTCGCGGTGGACGCGTAATTGTTCTTGATCAGCGCGCGCTCCACGGCGTCCTGGATATACTCGACGCCGGGGGCTTTCTTGTCCGAAATGTTTCGGATGACGCTCCGGGTCAGCGCGTCGAGCTGGCGCTGGGAAAACGTCGCGTCAGTGGATTCGAGGTTCGCCTTCTGGATGGCGTTCGAGATCTTGGTTGCGTCAAACGGAACAATCTCGCCGTTCCGCTTCTTGATATTCTTGATGACGGGTGTCGATGACATCTCGCCGCTTCCTTCTTTCTTGTTTGTCTTGCCGCGGGGGTTCCGCCCCGCTTGTTGGGCTGATACCGATTATACAATATCTGTGTTTCAGCGTCAAGAGAAAACACAATATCTTGTAATTTCTTATCCACAGCCCCAAGCCGCAAAAAACCGCCGTCCCAAAGATAGAACAGCGGTTTTGCACAAAAAGGATGTGGACAAGATTATTATTTTGTGGATAAGGAACCGTCCAATTGAACCGTGCGGACGGGAAACGGAATCCGAATCCTTTCTTCGTCGTAGCGCTTTTTCAGCGCCTTGATAAATTCATGGCGGACGACATATTGGCCTTTGAACGAGGTCGTATGCAGATTGACGTTGAAATTGATCGACGACTCTCCGAAAGTATGGAACCGCACAACCGGCGCCGTCGAGGCCCCATCCGAGATATCAAGATCGGGATCCAATCGTTTGAGCACTTCGCGGGCCACTTCCAGCGTGACACGCTCGACTTCTTCAAGGTCGCTGTCATAGGCGACGCCCACCGTCACGACAAAGGCCACATCCATGACGCTGGCCGACTGCCCCCTGACCGAGTCCATGTCGTAGTTCGTGATGATAGACGACGCAAGCTTGCTGTTCGGCACAATGATGATATTGTTCATGACCGTATGGATCTTCGCATATCGCCATGTGATATCGATGATTTTCCCTTCCGAGCCGCCTTCCAGCTTGATATTGTCACCGATGCGGACTTGTTTTGTCAGCAGGATATGGAGCCCCGCGAAAATGTTCGCCATCGTTTCCTGAAGCCCGAGCGCGATTGCCATACCGCCGATGCCGAGAGCCGTAATCATCGGCGTGATGGATATGTCGAACTCGTCGAGTACGAGAATGATGCCGGTGAGGTAAATAGCCGCGCTGACGAGATTCATGAGCAGCGAGGTCGCGACAGGGCTGCCCTCCGACACCATGCGGCGGCTGATGAATTGGCCGATGGCTCGCTGGAGGAATGTCATAACGGTCCAGATCAGCACTGCAAAAAGCAGGTTCACCACCCTGTCCTGTGCGAAAGGCGGGAGCGATATGATTCGAGTGGCCCAGTTCAGTCCCATCAACAGGCCCCAGACAATCGGCAGCTTGCCGATCGAACGAAGCAGTATGCCAAAAAACGTATCCTCTGCAACCCGTCCGTTCTCGATCATCTTGCGAAGGCGATGATGCACCGCCCAGCCGATAAGCGCGCCAACCGCGACAAATACGCAGGGCCGCAGGACGGAATCGCGCAGAGAATGCCACGTCAAAACATCAAAAGCACCCAATCTGTTCCCTCCAAAACTTTCTTCCATATATATTGAACCACGTTAATTATGGGAATCTCTAAAACCTCCAATTTTCGTCTGAACCCCTCCGGCTGACAATAAGTTTTTAGAGTTCCTCTTATGATACAAACGCTTCATGAAAAACAGGCGAACGCCGCCTGCGCCGCCTGTTACAAACAAATATTATCCGTCTCGGAATGTTTCACGTGAAACAATAGAACATAATCTGAAAAGCCCTTTCAGGTTTTGTTCGTTTGTTTCACGTGAAACATTGACGCCATTTTTTATTTCTTCCCGTCCATTTCCCATGCCGCGCACACACAATCGCGGCCGGCTTTCTTCGCCGCGTAGAGCGCCGAATCGCTTTCCTTGATCAGCTCATCGATCGGATAATGAATGTCATGGGAGACAGCTATGCCGATACTGCCAGACAGCTTGCGAAACTGCTCCTGCTCATGGAAACGCTCGCGGAGCCTGTCGAGACAGACCTCCGCCATATTTTTCGCCGCCTCTTCGGACAGACTGCCCAAAAGCATTACGAGGAACTCGTCGCCGCCAAAGCGGCAGACAACGCCTGTCGGGAAAGAGGCCTTCAGCACCTCGCCCACCGCCTTCAGCGCCTCGTCCCCCGCCTTGTGCCCGTAGGTATCGTTGACCGACTT
This sequence comes from uncultured Selenomonadaceae bacterium, assembly GCA_902778455.1. Taxonomy (GTDB): domain Bacteria; phylum Bacillota; class Negativicutes; order Selenomonadales; family Selenomonadaceae; genus RUG12372. The sequence continues at coordinate 18,498 of CACYXR010000003.1, forward strand.
GAAGTGGTCGAGGTCGATGGAGAAAATGCAGACCGCCTGATTCTTGCGGTATTCGGAAACATATTCGTAAAAAAACCGGCGGTTGGAAAGGCCTGTCAAATCGTCCTTGTGCGCCATGTCGAGGATTTTCTTGTGGTAGCGGTTCAGAAGCGTGACGTCCTGCGCGACGCCCGCCGTGCCGATGATATTGCCTTCCTTGTCGAACACCGGCGTCTTGTAGGTTTTGAGATCGCGCATTTCGCCGTTTTCCAGCACCTGCTCCGCGCCAACCATCAGCTTGCCGGTCTTGACCACCTTCATGTCGGACTCGAGGCAGACGCGCTCGCCTTCCTCATACTCCTCGGGCTTCAGTCCCCAGATAACGCCGTGACGCTGCCCGCGGCAAGCTTCCACCGTCTTGCCGACGGTGCGCGCCAACGCGTTGTTGACCTCCAGGTGCAAGCCGCCGAGATTTTTGTACCAAGCGAGGTCGGGCACCATATTGATGGTCGTCTGCCACCAATTGTGAACGAGCCACGCCTCGTAGCGCCGCCAGATTCGTTCCTGCAGCCAACCAAAATAATAAGGAAGCAAATCTTTTTCCGGCGCGTCCCAAAAATCATCGACCTTGGAAATTTCCGCAGCGTCGCCTTCTGCTGTTTTGCCTCGCCAGCCCACCAAGAGCGTATCCTCGTCGCAAAACGCGCGCGCCTTGTCCGCGCGCCCCGGCGCCAGGGAGGAAATGATGCAGGACGGCGTATGCTCCGCCTTCTCCGGCAAATCCTCATAGACGGAAAACTCCAATTCCAGCCCCTGCGCAGGCGGCATCGCTGTCAGCGCCGCCGCCATGTCCTTCGGCAGTCCCACCAGCCATATTCTCGCGTTGCAGGTGACAATCGAGCGCAAATACATAGCTCCACCTTCTTCCATGATCAACGGAGCGCCCGCAAAAAAGCCCAACGTCACTCCGGCATCAGCTTCAATATAAATATGAATTTCCTGAAATCAGTGTACCATAAACTAACTCTATTTACAATAATATAAGGAACGCATCCCAAAAATAAAATGACGCCGACACCATGCCCACAAAGAATCCCCCACAGATTAAAATCTCATTTTCCATTGATTCTACAGAAAGAGTTTGCTATAATGTCACAGATGTAAAAATTCCGCAGGTTTGCGGGAACAAGAAAAAGGAGACAAGAAAAATGATCAAACCGGAAAAGAAACACATCAAAATCTTCAGCGTCGCAATCGCGGCAATCTTCATCGGCAGCGTGGTCGCGCTTGCCCTCACGCAGATGGGCGGGCTGACCGGCGGCACCGCTTCGGCGGCTTCCTCCAGCGTCGGCGTCGTCGATTACCGTCAGGTGATGGGGCAGTCCACCGACCTTCAGGATGCGAACACGCAGATGCAGCTCGCCGTCGAGGAAGCGAAGCAGGAATTCGAGTCGAAGTCTGCCGGCATGAGCGAGGAAGACAAGGCAAACCTCTACCAGCAGACGCAGGAAAAGCTCGCGCAGAAACAGCAGTCCCTGATCGAGCCGATCCAGAAGAAGATCGAGGCCGAGGTCAAGGCCGTCGCCGAAGCGAAGGGCCTGCAGGTCGTCATTGACAAGGGCTCTGTCGTTTACGGCGGCGCGGACATCACCCAGGACGTCATCCGCAAGATGGCGAAATAATCACCAAATCCAATAGGCATCTTTCGTACCGAGCGCGCGCCAGCGGCTCGGTACTTTTCTAGATGATATGAAAGGAGCGGCGGGCATGGGCGTTGCCGATGAAAAAAAGTCCGCGGGCGGCGCCCGCAAGCCGATTTTCGTCGGCCTTTTGTCGCTTGCCGTGCTCGGCGGCATTGCCGGCGGCTGGCTTTGGCTTCATCCGGGCGACAAGGTTTCTCCCCCGCCGACGGAAACCTCCGCCCAGTCCACCGAGGATGCCGGCGTCGTCCGGCTCGGCGAGGTTGTGCGAAAACATCCCGAATACGGCACGCTGCTGCGCCTTCGCGGCGAGCACGCGCAGCTTTCGGAGACGCTGGCCCGCGGGGAACGAAAGCTTCTTGCCATGACTGCCCCCGACGCCATTAAAAAGCCTTTTGACGACGCCGTAGAACAAAAGAAGAAGCAGGTCTTGATCAAGGAATACGGCGAATTCATGGAAAAACTCGCCGAGGCGGAAAAGGAAAAGCGCGAAGAAACCCGCGCAATTTTCGAGGCGGCCCGGAACGAGATCAACGCCGCGTATTTCAACGAGATTTTCAACACGCAGCTGAAGCTCGACAACGCCGACGTCATGCGCCTGTCCGACGAGACAGTGGCCGACCTGAAGCGCCATCTGGACAATCTCCAGCGGGAACGGGGCCGTCACCTGTACGAGCTGCATCAAAAATACGAAGCGGAAATCCGCGCGTTCAAGGAAGCGATGGCGGCGGAGCACGGTGTTTCTCTCGCGGCGCTGGAGCAGGATACAGACGAGCGGCTTCGCGCCGAGGAAATGCGGAAACGCAGCGAAGCGCAGGCCCGCAATCTCGACGCGCTCCAAAAAAATATGCTGGATTCCGTGGAGCTGAGAATGCAGCTGACGGAAATCCGCACCGCCCTCCGGGCGAAGGAACAGGAACTCACGGCGTTGGAGGACGGCCTGACGGTGGAACTGGCCGGAAAAGCGGCAAAGCTCGCCGTACTCCACCACCTTTCCATCGTCTATGCGTCTCCCGTGACAGCAAGCCTTCCGATGGCCGGCATCGGCACAGATCCCTTCGCGGGGCTTCGCGTCGTCGGCGGCACGGCTATAGACCTGACCGAAGAATTGGCGCAGGAAATCGCAAAAGATAACAAGCAAACTACGAAATGAGGAATCAAATTGATGAAGTTAGGCAGGCTGACGCGCGGCGTCGGCGCGGCGCTGCTTCTCGCGGCGCCTTTGTGGATTGCGGGCTGCTCGGAGAAGCAGACCGTCGTCGGTTATTACAACGCGGACCGCATTGATCGCGAAGCGGGACAGATCAAGGCACTTGAAGATGAGGCCACGGTAAAGCTGAAGGAAAAACAGACCGAGCTGGAACAGAAAATGCAGGAAAAGCAGGCCGCACTGGAACAGCATTTCAAGACCAAGCAGGAGGAAATCGCGGCGAAATACCAGGCCAAGGAAGACGAATTCAACCAAAAGGTCCAGGCAAATCCGCCGAAATCACAGGAAGAGGCCGACCAACTCCAGGCGGAAGCCGACGAACTGGGCCAGACGCTCCAAAAGGAAGCGGAGGAAGATATGCAGAAGCTTCAGCAGGAGGCTTCCGCCGAGGCGCAGCGCATCCAGCAGGAAGCGAGCCTCCAGATGCAGGGACTTCAGGCGCAGTACCAGACGCGGATTGCGCAGAAGCTGGACGCTGCCGTCCATGAAATCGCGCAGGCGAAAAAGCTCGACGTGGTGCTGGAGAACAGCTCCTTCCACAAAGCGGTTCTTTACGGCGGCGTCGATATAACGGAAGATGTGCTGGAAAAGCTGAAATGAGGAAATGACGATGAAAATGACGCTGGGAGAAATTGCGAAACTGGTAAACGGCAGGATCGTCGGAGGCGACGCCTCGCTCACTGTCGATGGCGTTGCGAACCTTGAAATGGCACGGGAGACCGACGTCACCTTTGCCGTCGAGCCGCACATCCAGGAGGCGAAGGCGGTAAAAGCGGGCGCAATCCTGTTGCCGGAAGGGACCGAGGAATTCCCGATTCCCGCGATTTACGCCGCCGATCCGAGAGCGGCCTTCGCAAAGCTCTTGGAAGTATTCACCCCGCCCCTTTCCTTCCCGAAAGGCGTCAGCGATTTGGCCTACGTCGGGCCGGAGGCAAGCGTCGCCGAAGATGCGACGGTGATGCCCTTCGCCGTGGTGGACGCCCACGCCGTCGTCGAAAGCGGCGCAGTGATTTATCCGCACGTCTATATCGGACAATACGCGACCGTCGGCGAGAACGCCGTGATTTACTCCAACGCCACCGTGCGCGAGCATTGCCGCGTCGGAAAGCGTGCCGTGATCCACAGCTCAGCGGTCATCGGCTCCGACGGCTTCGGCTTCACGACGAAGGACGGCATTCATACGAAGGTGCCGCAGGTCGGCAACGTCGTCGTCGAGGACGACGTGGAAATCGGCGCGCACGTCGGCATTGACCGTGCAACAACCGGCTCCACGGTCATCGGACACGGCACGAAGATCGACAATCTCGTCCATATCGGACACAACTGCCGGATCGGCGCGAACAACATCATCGTCGCCCAGACGGGCATTTCCGGATCGACGTCCACCGGCCCGAACGTGACCTTCGGCGGCCAGGTGGGCACCGTCGGCCATATCCATATCGGCGGCAATTCCGTTTACGCCGCCCGCAGCGGTATCATCGGCGATATGCCCGAAGGCTATTTCGGCGCGGGCTTCCCGGTGCAGACCCATCAGGAATGGCTGCGGATGCAGTCAGCTCTTCGTAAGCTGCCCGCGCTGATGAAACGCGTCAAGGAACTGGAAAAGAAAGCGGCAAAAAGCGAGGACGCCTGATTTATGGTCGTTTATTTCCTCGAAAAATGCCTGAGCTTTTTCTGCTGCCTGCTGCCGGAATCCGTCTGCAACTGGCTCGGCAATACGCTGGGCGCGCTGACCTGGCCGCTGGTGCCAAAAAAACGCCGCAAAATGGCCGTCGACAACGTAATGCAATGCCTCGGTATTTCCGAAAGGGAGGCCGAACGGATCGCGAAAGCGAGCTGGGTACGTTTCGGCCCGATGGCCTTTGAAGTCCTGCGTTTCCCGAAACTCAAAGGGCGGCTGAACGAGCGCGTCGAGCTGGAAGGCCTCGATGAAGTAAAAAAGATTCTTGCCCTCGGACGCGGCGTCGTGTTCGCGACTTCCCACTGCGGCAACTGGGAGCTTTTGGGCGGCGCATTGGCCGAGGCCGGCGTTCCGCTGGTCGCCGTCGGCATGAAACAGAAGGAATCCGGCTCCGACCGGTTCATCACCGAAAACCGTCGTCTTGTCGGCATGCATGTCACTTACAAGAACGACGTGCGCGAGATGTTCAAGATGCTGAAGGAAGGCTGGGCTATCGGCCTTCTGATGGATCAGGACATCGGCATCCGCGACGGCGTCGTCATCGACTGGTTCGGGCGTCCGACGAATTTCGCGCAGGGGCCCGCGACCCTCGCCCGCCATCAGAATCTCCCGATTATCCCGATCTACATCACACGCCTCGCAGACGGACGTCATAAAGGCATAATCCATCCGCCGATCCCCGTGCCGCACACGAAGGATAAAAAAGCCGACATCCTCGCGGCGACAAAGGAGGTCGGGCGCGTGCTGGAAAAACATATCCGCACCTATCCCGAGGAATGGTTCTGGCTCCATGATCGATGGAAGTCCGTACGCTGGATCCAGGAACACTGCGACGAATGGTGCGCGGAACACGACCGCTGGCACTCGGCGCAGGAACTGCGAAAGAGCAGCGCGGAAAAAGATTAAGATACGGTGCTGAAATTGTTAAGCACCGTTATTTTTTTGCCATTTGCGCGTTTTTCTGATACAATAAAAATAGTTTGTTTGCATCATTATTAAGAAATAAACAGGGCGGCAGGTGTTCGGATTGAAAATCACATCGTATCCGGTGTACTGGGCGACGCTGGCGTTCGCCGGATTCTGCCGTATGCTGCCCGAAAGCGGCGCGGCCTGTCTGGGCCGCCTGATCGGCTCCGGCGTTTGGCATTTTTTGCCCGAGCATCGGAAACGGCGCGCACGCGTAAGCCTTCGCGAATATTTCGGCGCTGATGAAAAAGAAACGGAGCGCATCCTCCGCGCCAGCCTCGAACGTTACGGCCCGATGGGCGTCGAGGGACTTCGCGCCCCGATTCTCGCAAAAGACGTGGAAAAATACATCGGCTACGCAGCGGATCCGGAGGCGACGAAAGTCTTTGAAAGCGGCAAGGGCGGCATCCTCGCGACACTGCACAGCGGCAACTGGGAGCTTTTCGGTCTCGGCATGGCGCACTATGTCCCAGCTCCTTTTGCGACGCTGGTCAAGCGCCAGCAGTTCGACGCATGGGACAAACTGGCGCGGGAGCTTCGCACCGTGCGCGTCATCTACCCCGATGAGACGCGCAAACTTTACCGCAGCGTTCGCGAAGGTTATTTCGTCAATTTTTTGATGGATCAGGGCATTCATGACGCGAAGGACGCTGTTCCGGCGGAATTTCTCGGCCACACGACAGGCTGGACGCCCGCACCGGCGACGATCGCGCGCTTTTTCAATGTGCCGATCCTGCCGATGTTCATTCATCAAGAGCCGGGAGAACGGCATATCATTGAAATCAAGGCGCCGATCTACGTCAAAAAAACGGACGACAAGGACGCTGATCTCGAAGAAGCGACGCAGGCCGTCGTCAGCGTTTTCGAGGAACATATCCGAAAATACCCGGAGGACTGGAACTGGCTTTACAGCAAATGGCGGGACGTGGTTCCTGAAAGGAAAGGCAGCGTGAATACGGACAAATGAAACAATACCTTCGGCTGCTGCAATACCTGAAGTCATACCGGCTGCGGATTGCGCAGGCAGTCGTATGCATGATTGTCTCGGCCGCGGCGAACCTCTATATGCCTTGGATCATCAAGGACATGATCGACAAGGTGCTGGCCGAGAAGGATATGGAAACGCTGAACCTGATCTGTATCGGCGTGCTCGTGATCTTCTTTGTCCGGGGTTTTTTCTACTTCGGCCAAAGCTACCTGATTGCCTATGTCGGGCAGAGCGTCGTCCTCGACATCCGAAACGCGCTGTTCTCAAAATTCCAGCGTTTGCCGGTTTCCTACTTCGACCGCCATCAGACCGGCGAAGTCATGAGTTACCTGACGAACGACGTGGCGACGGTGCAAAACGCGCTGGCGGACAAGATCATCGACGTCGTGACCGAAGGCGCGATTCTCATCGGCTCGCTCGTCATGATGTTCCTCTTGGACTGGCAGCTTTCCCTGATGACCTTGATTACCGTGCCGGTGGTTGCTTTATCCATGCGGGTCTTCGGCAGGATGATCAAGAAATCCGGCGCGGAAATCCAGTCGACACTGTCCAATTTCACTGCCATGATGCAGGAGAGCATCTCCGCCGAACGTGTCGTCAAGGCCTTCGGGCGGGAACGGTACGAAATCGAGCGGTACTATGAGCAAAATGCAAAAACCTTCGACGCGTCAATGCAAAACGTGAAGCTGACCAGCATGCTGACGCCGACCATCGAGTTTATCGCGGCGGCGGCGGCTACAGCACTGATCTGGTTCGGCGGCAAGGAAGTCGTGGACGGGCGCATCACGGCGGGCACACTCGTCGCGTTCCTGACTTACGCGGTCAATATGTCGAATCCGCTGAAGCGGCTTTCCCGCGCCTACGCCGGCATCCAGCAGGCGCTGGCAGGGGCGGAGCGCGTCTTTACCGTGCTCGACATGGAGGAGCCGATTGCCGACCGTCCCGGCGCGCTGCCGCTTCCTTCCACAGAAGGGCGCGTTCGAGTTGAAGATGTAACATTCTCTTATAAGGAAGGCGTCCCGGCCCTTTCCCATATTTCGCTTTCCGCCGAGCCGGGACAGATGATTGCCTTTGTCGGCCCGTCCGGCGCGGGAAAATCAACCATCGCGAACCTGATTCCCCGTTTTTATGATGTGGATTCCGGCTCCATCCAAATCGACGGCCGCGACATCCGGGACGTTACCATTGATTCCCTGCGGGCGCAGATCGGCATCGTGCCGCAGGAGACGATGCTTTTTTCCGCCTCTGTGCGTGAAAATATCCGTTACGGCAGGCTCGACGCCACTGACGAGGAAATCGAGGCGGCCGCGCGGGACGCAAACGCCCATGAGTTCATCATGGCATTGCCCGAAGGCTACGACACCCAGATCGGCGAGCGCGGCCTGATGCTCTCCGGCGGCCAGCGGCAGCGCATAGCGATTGCCCGGGCCATCCTGAAAGACCCGCGGATCCTGATTCTCGACGAAGCCACCAGCGCCCTCGACACCGAAAGCGAAAAAATCGTACAGGCGGCTCTCGACCGTCTGATGGTCGGGCGCACGTCCTTCGTCATCGCCCATCGCCTTTCAACGATTTTCGGCGCGAACCATATCTACGTTATCGAACATGGCGAAATCCGCGAGCACGGCACCCATGAGGAGCTGCTGGCCGCAAAAGGCCTGTACGCGGAGCTTTACGCCCTGCAATTCAAGAAATAACGACAAGGAGGTGTTCTATTGGAGCATCAAACAACTTTAGCCGCAGAAATCCAATATTCCGGCGTGGGCCTTCATTCCGGCCTGGAAGTCCATATGCGGATAAAACCCGCGCCCGCCGGAGCCGGTATCGTTTTTGAGCGAACCGACAAAGAAGACAGGCCTCGCGTGTGCGCAAACGCGGAAAATGTGGCCGCCACCATACGCGCCACGACCATCGAAGAGAACGGCGTCCGATTTTTCACCATCGAGCATCTGATGTCCGCCATAGCGGCATCGGGACTGGACAACTGCATTGTCGAGCTCGACAGCGAAGAGCCCCCCGTGGCCGACGGCGCTTCCATCACCTTTCTCGACCTGATCGAAAAGGCGGGACTGAAAACGCTGGATGAGGAACGAAGCGTCATTTCCGTCGACCGTGTACTTCGCATCGACGACGGCGACCGCTTTATCATGATCGTTCCCTGCGACGGCCTTCGCGTCTCGTTCACTTCGCTGAACCCGCACCCTTTGGTCGGGACACAGTACACAGACATTATCGTGGACGAAGCCTCTTACCGAAAGGAAATCGCCCCGGCGCGGACCATTGCCTATGAGGGAGAAGTCGAAGCGCTCAGGAAAGCCGGCCTCGGCCTTGGCGGAACGCTGGAAACCGTCATCGTATACAACGACGAGCGATGGCTGAATACGTTACGCTTCCCGGACGAGCTTGTCCGCCATAAAGTCCTCGACGTCATCGGCGACCTTCGGCTGGCCGGAATCGTCCGCGGCCATATTATCGCCGTCAAATCGGCCCACGCGCTGAATACCGCTTTGGCAAAGAAAATTTACGAAACATACCGCGTATAGAGATATGATTCCATATATAAAGGAGAGAACAACAATGATCCAACTCAACACCGAACAAATCAAGCAAATCCTTCCTCACCGCCCGCCGATGCTCCTCGTGGACCGCATCATCGAGCTGGTTCCGTTTGAATCCGGCATCGGAATCAAGAACGTCACGCTGAACGAGCCGTTCTTCCCCGGTCATTTCCCCGGCAACCCGATCATGCCCGGCGTCTTCATCCTCGAAGCGATGGCGCAGGTCGGCGGCATCGCCATGCTCTATCCGGAGGAAAACCGCGGAAAGATCGCGCTGTTCGGCGGCATGGAAAAAATCAAATTCAAGAAACAGGTCATCCCCGGCGACCAGCTCGTCATGAAGGCGCACATCGTCAATATCGTCAAGAAGAACTTCGGCAAACTCCATGCGGACGCCTATGTCGAGGACAAACTCGCCGCCACCGCCGACTTCATCTTCGCACTGAAAAAGCCGGAAAACAGCGCAAATTAAGAGAAACATTATAATAAAACGCGCATAAAAGCGCGTCAGTGCGGAAAATCCATGATTATCCCATCATATCGTCTGTCACTGTCTTACATTTGCAAGTGATTATGAAAATATATAGGCAGGGAAGCTGAAAGCAGCGCAACGGAAGCGCGCAAGGGAGCTGGACCCAATGAGCACCAAAGCAGCCTCAAAAATACATGAAACCGCAGTCATCGCGCCCGGTGCGCGTATCGGCAAGGACGTGGAGATCGGCGCTTTTACCGTCATCGGCCCGAACGTCGAGATCGGCGACCGCACTGTCATCGCGCCGCACGCTCTCATAACAGGCTGGACGACCATCGGCGAGGATTGCCAGATATTTTCCTTCGCCTCCGTCGGCGAAGCCTCGCAGGATATGAAATCCTGCGGCGAAAAAAGCTACGTCCGCATCGGCGACCGCACGAGAATCCGCGAATGCACGACTATCCACCGCGCCACCGGCGAGGGGCAGGAAACCCGGATTGGAAACGACTGCCTGCTGATGGCCACCGTCCATATCGCGCATAACTGTCTTGTCGGCAATCGCGTCATCATGTCCAACGCCGCCATGCTGGCGGGCCACGTCGTCGTCGAGGACAACGCGGTCATCGGCGGCATGACCGGCGTGCACCAGTTCGTCAAGATCGGCAGGAACGCCATGGTCGGCGGCATGTCCCGCCTCGTTCAGGACGTAGTGCCTTACACCATCGTCAACGGCCAGCCCGCGCAGGTTTATGGGCTGAACAATGTCGGCATCACCCGCGCCGGCATTTCGATGGATTCCCGCCGCGCACTGAAAAAAGCATACAAGTTGTTGTACCGCTCCGGCCTGACACTGGCGAAGGCCATCACCGTCATCGAGCAGGAGGTCGACTCCTGCGAGGAAGTCGATAATTTCCTGCGCTTCCTGCGCGATGCCGAGCGCGGAATTTGCCGCAGCCACAAGGACACGGACAAGGAATAATACATGGAAAAAATCGGACTCCTTGCGGGCACGGGGCATCTGCCCATCGAGTTTGCCCGCGCAGCCAAAGCCGCGGGATATGAAGTCTGCGCCGTCGCGCTGCTGCCCGAGACCGACGAAAGCCTCGCGGCGGAATGCGCAAGCTTCCAATACATAAACATCGCAAAGCTCGGCGGCATACTCAAGCATTTGCAGAAAAACGGCGTAAAAAAAGTGACCATGCTGGGCAAGGTCACGAAAGAACTGCTGATGAACGGCAAACATGAGCTGCCCGACTTCAAGATGGTCACGTTCCTCGCCACGTTGCCGAACCGGAAAGACGACACGATCATGCTGGGCTTCGTACGGGAGCTTAACAAAGCGGGGATCGAGGTCCTTGACCAAACGGTGCTGATTCGTCTCCTGATGCCGGAAACGGGCTGCCTGACGAAACGCAAGCCCACCAAAGACGAGGAAAAGGACATCGACTTTGGCCTGCGCATGGCGAAGGAGCTTGGACGCCTCGACGTAGGGCAGACCGTTGTCGTCAAAGGCCTCGCGGTCATGGCCCTCGAAGCCATTGAAGGCACCGACGCCTGCATCGCCAGAGGCGGCGCGCTGGCCAGAGGCGGCGCCGTCGTCGTGAAAGCCGCAAAACCGAGACAGGACCAACGCTTCGACGTTCCCGCCGTCGGCCTGAAAACCATCGAGTCAATGATCGGCGCAGACGCAAAAGTGCTCGCCATAGAAGCGGGACGCACGCTCCTCGTAGATCAGAAAGAGGTCGTCGCCCTTGCCGACAAGCACGGAATCGCCATCGTCGCGAAAGAGAGCGGCGAAGAATAAAATACAAACCAGACGCTGCGGCAACACTTATGCGAACGCAGCGTTATTTTTTTTCCATTTCGTTTGACAATGCTTTCATGAATATATAAAATATAACAATATAGTCATACTTTTAGGAAACGCCGAATAAGTCAAGTCGTGGCCCTGTCGAGGGATTTTTAGCTTTGCATAAGCGACCGCTAAGCACTAAAGCGCTAAGCGTCTGCTTATCGTCAGGCAAGGACGTAACATGCCAGTGGCATGTTACGCCGTGAAGGCGTAGCATCGCTACGTCGAACGGCATCTGACATGGCATGACGGAAAAAGACCCGGCAGGGGCGCGGTGGGACTTGTTCAGCGTTTCCTTTACGGAGGGAGACCCCGGCTTACCATGGAAATCAAGGATATGCAGGCATTTTACACCGTAGTGGAGGAAGGCAATATCAGCCATGCCGCGCTTCGTCTCGACGTCGCGCAGCCGGCGCTGTCCCGGCAGATGAAGCGCCTGGAAGGATCCCTCGGCGTGCAGCTTTTTGAACGCGGCAGCCGCCGAATTCGCCTGACGGATGCGGGACGCCTGCTTTACTCACGGGTGGAACACATTCTCGGCATGGTGGACGGCACCATGCGCGAGATCACTGAAATCGGTACGGGCGTCGCGGGCGCGATCCGACTCGGAACCATCACTTCGTCAGGCGCTCTGATGCTGCCTCGCCTGATGAGCGAATTTCACCGCCGCTGGCCGCGCGTGACCTTCGAGATTTGGGAAGGCGAAGGCACCCGCGTCCTGGAAATGCTGGACAGCCACGCCATCGAAATCGGCATCACCCGTTCGCAGGTGGACACGAATCTCTATGAATCGGTAGTTCTGGCCAACGAGCCGCTGGTGGTGATGATGAACCGTGAAACGGGCGTCGCCGGAAAAAGCAAGGATACGGTATGTATCCGCGAGCTGAAGGATTGTCCGATTATCGTGCCGCTGCGCTGGAAAGCGGTTTTCGAAGGTCACTGCAAGCAGGCAGGCTTCACGCCGAACCTGATCTCGGTCAGCGACAGCATCGTGCTCGACGTATTAAGCGTGCGCTCCGGTCTCGGCATGGCGCTTTTGCCCGCCTCCGCGAAAAGCCTGATGGGCGACGACGGCGCACTGATCGTAAAGAAGCTCGTCGAGCCGGAAATCATGACCCACACCGTCGTTTCATGGCTAAAAAACCGGACGCTGTCGGCGGGCGCGCAGCATTTCATCTCCCTGCTGAAAGAACTATACCAAAAAACGGAAAATGACGAATGCAAACCATGAAAGGAAGATATAAATGAACGTAACGGAAAAGATCAAGGTCGGGCTGAAACACGAGGAACACGGCGTCTCGGACGAAGCGCACTCGGCGCGGGCGCTGGGCAGCGGACTCTTGCCGGTACTGGCGACGCCCGCGATGACCGCGCTGATGGAGCAGGCTGCGGCCAACGCGCTGGAGGAATTCCTGCCCGAGGGCTGGACCAGCGTAGGCATTTCCCTGAACATCGAACACATCTCGGCAACGCCGCTTGGCATGACGTTCCGCGCGGAAGCGGAAGTAATGGAAGTGGACGGGCGCAAAATCCTGTTCAACGTCCGCGCTTACGACGAAGCGGGCGAGATCGGCCACGGCGTCCACGCGCGCTTCGCAGTGGAAAGCGAACCGTTCCTCGCGAAAGCAGCGAAAAAAGTCAAACAATAAATAAAAAAGTCAAGCTGTGCGTCTTCGGAAAAATCTCCGAAGACGCTTTATTTTCGCCTTTTACAGGTAGCCATAAAAATTTTTTAAAATTTGTCGTTTTGATGTATTGACTTTTTGACTTTTTGATGTATAATAAGAATCGAAAAGAGGCCAAAGGAACAAAAAAGGATCAAATAGATCTTCCCGAGGGCTTCCAGTAGAAAGCAGACAATCCGATGAACCGGATCAAGATTGAAAGGAGATTGATGAATCATGTTTGGACTCGTACCGTTTGGAGCAAGAAAGGATTTGGCAAAGAGAGAGGACCCGTTCTCCCAGATTTTCGATGTGTTCAACGAGCCGTTCTTCCACACCGGCCTCGCGCCGTTCTCCTCGAACTGGGGCGCTCAGTCGTTCCGCGTGGACGTGAAGGACAACGGCGACGCCTATGAACTGACGGCGGAGCTGCCTGGCATGAAGAAGGAGAACATCGCGCTCTCCTATGAGAACAGCTATCTGACCATCGAGGCAAAGCAGGAGGAGAAGAAAGAAGAAAAGGACGATAACGGCAACTATATCCGCCGCGAGCGTTCGACGGGCAGCATGTCCCGGTCGTTCTACATCGACGGCATCGACGAGTCGAAGGTCACCGCCGAGTTTACCGACGGCGTTCTGAAGGTCGACTTGCCGAAGCAGACGAAAGCGGAAGTCTCGCGCCAGATTGCCATCAAGTAAATTTTTATACTTCCCCCTTTCTTTTACAAAGCGAGGGAGCCGCAGGCAAAACACCTGCGGCTCCCTCGCTTTTTGTATTCGTTTTATTACAATCCGAATTTTTCTTTCAGGTATTTCCCAATTCGTTCGCCGATGATCCTTTTCGCCTCGGCGTCTGGATGCAGACCATCCGTCGTCAACGACGCTTTCAGCTCGCCGTTTTCGTCGGTCAGCGGCGTCGAAACATCCACCGCGTAAGGCTGCGTCATAATCCATTCGTTGATTGCACGCTGCGCGGCTTTCCACCCCCCAGCCGCCGGCTCAATGTCCCAGACGTGTTCCATCAAGCGCGGCGAAATCGGCGTAGCCGTCGCGAAAATAGGCGTGATACCGTAGGCGCGGCATTTTTCCGCGAGACACGAAAGGTTTTGAATGGTCACGGAAGCAGGCGCGCCTGCGCGGAAATCGTTGACGCCGCCCATGATAACCAGATATTTCGGCGCGAATGGCAATACGTCGTTCTCGAAGCGATACAAAAGATCCGATGTACTGTCGCCGCTCTTGCCAAGATTTTTGACCGGCAGTCCCGCATAGCTTTCCCAGCAGTACATCGTACGGGAAGGCTGGGTCATGATCGCGCCGCCGCCGTGGGTAATACTGTCGCCGAGCGCGGCGACGCTCACGGGCGTCTTCACGGAAAATGTTTCCGGCTCCGACCAGTCGCTCCACCTCCGCCCGTTGCCGTCGAGAGCACGGACGCGCCATGAATACTTGCCCGGCGTCCGAAGAGGCTTCTCGTCGTACAATGTCCATTCGTAGGTGTAATAATGACGCACGCGCTCCCGTTTTCCGACCTCTTCGCGCCAAACCTCGACCTCGTAGGAGCTGGTCCCTTGCACGGGCACCCAAGCGTAGACGAGGTAAATCGGCATCTCCGCCATTTCGGCGTAATCAGACAAAAGCAGCGGCGAAACGGGATGACGTTCGCCAAAGGAAAGGGGCTTCGGCGCCGAAAAATCCCCAAGGGGCGAGCCGTCAAACCGAAGGCCGCAGACCGACCAATACGCCAGTTCAAAAGGAACGCCGTGCAGCGCCTCCAGCTTGATTTCCGTGCCTGCCATCGAAACCGTTTCCGCGTAAATAATATTTTCCTTTTTGTATTCCGACGAAGACAGAAGCTCCACCCGATAACGCACCGCACCGGGAATCAACGGCCAGGTCAGCCGTACCTTATCCACCGTCGCCGCCGAGCGCGGCAGCTGCCGCGTCGCTTCCGCCCGCAGTTGATGCAATGTAGCCTGCGCCTCCTGCGCGACGTTTTCCTGCCCCTCGTTTGGCGCACCTTTGGCAACATCACCGACAAAAAGGCCGACCGCGAGGCAACAGGCAAAGGCCAGCTCCCGCCGCATCCCCCGCTTCAACGGTTCGCGCGGCGGTAAATCGAGAGCGCCGTCTCCCTGTCAATCGGACGGAACGCGCCGACGGTCTTCTTGCCGCCGTCGGTGCAGCTGTCGGCGAGAGCCGCAATCGCCGCCTCGTCCAATTCGCCGATGCCGATCTCGGTGAAGGAGAGCGGAAGGCCCAGACCGCGCCAGAATTCCTCGGTCTCGCGGATGCCCGCCCGGGCCTTTTCCTCCGTCGTGCCGACTGTCGCACCCCAGACATTCTCCGCATACTGTGCGAACCGCTCCGGCGCGTCAAGATAGACTTCGCGAGCCCAGGCCGGCCACATCACCGTCAGGCTCTCGCCGTGGGTCACGCCGTATTTGCCGCTGAGTTCATGGGCCAGCTTGTGGACGCTGAAATCCTTCGTGCGCCCGAGCCCCGTGAAATCCGTATGGGACACGCTGCCGCACCACATCAGTTCGCTCATGGCTTCGTAGTCGCGATGATTCGTCATGGCCTTCCTGCCGAAGCGTACCACGTTCTTCATCAGCGATTCCGCGACGCGGTCAGTGAAGTTGTTGCCCGTTTCACGCGTCATATAGCGGTCCAGCGTGTGCATGAAGATGTCCGCGATGCCCGCCGCAAGCTGCGCGCGGGGAATCGTGTAGGTCAGCTCTGGATTCATGATCGCGAAGGCGGGACGGTTCATCGACGTATTGAGGCCGCCCTTCTTGCCCGTTTCCTCATTGGTCAGCACCGCCGAGTCGCTGGTCTCGCTGCCTGCCGCGGCGATGGTCAGCACCACGCCGACAGGCAGGGTGCGCTCGACCTTTTTCTTCCCGCTCCAAAAATCCCAGATGTCGATATCGAGATTCGCCGCGCCGTGGGCGATAGCTTTCGCCGTGTCGATGGTGCTGCCGCCGCCCACCGCGAGGATCAGATCGGCGCCGAAGGTCGCCGCGCGTTTCACGCCTTCCCGCGCATGGGAAAGCGTCGGGTTCGGCTGGGCGCCGCCGAATTCTTCGAAGCGAATATCCGCCGCATCGAGCTGCTTCTCGATTGTATCGAGCAGTCCGCTCTTTTTCGCGCTGCCGCCGCCGAACACCACGAGCACGCGCCGTCCGCCGTGCCGCTTGACCGCAGCCGCCGTCTGTTCTTCCGCGCCGCGCCCGAAAATGATTTCCGTCGGAACGCAGTAAGTAAAGTTATTCATAGGAACTCCGCCTTTCTCAGCCCTGCCGGCACTTTTTCACTGCGGCGAAACCTTTTTCCGCCGCCGCCAATGTCTTTTCAATATCGGCGTCGGTATGGGCGCCGCTCATGAAGATCGTCTCGAACTGGGACGGAGCGAGATAGATTCCCTCCTCCAGCATCGCGCGGAACCAGACCTTGAAGGCTTCCTGATCCGCCGCCGCCGCCGTCGCGTAGTCATAGACCTCGTTCTCGCTGAAGAACATACCGAACATCGAACCCGCCTGATGCACCTGCACGGGAATCCCCGCCGCTTTCGCACGCTGCTCCAAGCCCTGCACGACAGTCTTTGTTTTCAGGGACAGCTTTCGCGTATAGTCCGGCTCGCCCGGCTCCGGCTCCTCGGTCAGGATTTTCAACGTTTCGATGCCCGCCGTCATCGCCAAAGGATTGCCGGAAAGCGTGCCCGCCTGATAGACCGGCCCCGCCGGAGAAACGAAGCTCATGACGTCGCGCCGCCCGCCGTAAGCCGCCACGGGCAAACCGCCGCCGATGATCTTGCCGAGGCAAGTCAGGTCGGGCTTTATGCCGTAGGCCGCCTGCGCTCCGCCCAGCGACGCGCGGAAGCCGCACATGACCTCGTCGAAAATCAAAAGCGCGCCGTGCTTTTCCGTCAGCTTGCGCAGCGTGTCGAGATACCCCTGCTTCGGCAGCACGAGGCCCATATTGCCCGCCACCGGTTCCACGATGATTGCGGCAATTTCCGAGCCGTATTTGTCCATGACCGCCGTGATCGCGTCCACGTCGTTGTACGGCACGGTGATCGTGTCCTGCGCTGTCGCCTTCGTGACGCCGGGGCTCGACGGCACGCCGAAGGTCGCAAGCCCGGAGCCGGCGTCCACAAGAAGTCCGTCGCTGTGGCCGTGATAGCAGCCAATAAACTTCACGATCTTGTCGCGGTTCGTGAAGCCCCGCGCGAGGCGCAGCGCGCTCATCGTCGCCTCGGTGCCGGAATTGACCATGCGGACGAGTTCGATGGACGGATAAACGCTCTTGACGAGCCGAGCCAATTCCGATTCCAGAAGCGTCGGCGCTCCGTAGCTCGTACCGCGCTCCGCCGCCGCTTGCAGCGCCGCGACCACTTTCGGATGCGCATGGCCGACCACCATCGGCCCCCAGGAGCCGACATAATCGATAAATTCGTTGCCGTCGATATCATAAATATGGCTACCCTCCGCCCGCGCAATAAACGGAGGATTGCAGTCCACGCTCCGATACGAGCGCACGGGGCTGTTCACGCCCCCCGGCATAAGATTCTTCGCCTCGGCAAAAGCCTCGGCGGATTTTTCAAGATTCAGCATAATTTCTCTCCTTATCCCTTCAGCCACTTCGCCGCGTCAATCGCATGATAGGTGATGATAATATCCGCGCCGGCACGTTTCATGCTCGTCAGCGTTTCCAGCACGATGCGCTTCTCATCGATCCAGCCGTTCTGCGCCGCCGCCTTCACCATCGCGTACTCGCCGCTGACGTTGTAAACCGCCACCGGCTGCACGATATTGTCCCGCACCAGCCGCACCACGTCGAGATACGCCAGCGCCGGCTTCACCATGATGATATCCGCGCCCTCAGTGATGTCGAGGGAAACCTCCTTCATCGCCTCGCGCACATTCGCCGGGTCCATCTGGTAGCCGCGGCGGTCGCCGAACTGCGGCGCGGAGTCCGCCGCGTCGCGGAACGGTCCGTAATAGCCCGACGCGTACTTCACCGCATAGCTCATGATCGAGACATTCGTCAGC
This sequence comes from uncultured Selenomonadaceae bacterium, assembly GCA_902778455.1. GTDB lineage: Bacteria > Bacillota > Negativicutes > Selenomonadales > Selenomonadaceae > RUG12372. The sequence goes on from CACYXR010000003.1 coordinate 36,622, forward strand.
CCCTTCGAGTCGAGGGCATCGCGAATCGCCGCCACGCGCCCGTCCATCATGTCGGACGGCGCGATGATGTCAGCGCCCGCCTGGGCCTGGCTGACCGCCACGTTCTGCAAAAGCGGCAGCGTCCCGTCGTTGTCCACCTCATGATCGCAGAGCCGCCCGCAGTGCCCGTGATTCGTATATTGACAAAGGCAGACGTCGCCGACGATGACCAAATCCGGCTCCGCTTTCTTGATCGCGGCGATCGCCCGCTGCACCGGGCTTGCCATATCCCAGGCCGACGAGCCGATCTCGTCCTTATACTCGGGCAGCCCGAACACCTCCACCGCAGGGATCCCAAGCGAAGCAATCTCCTTCGCGGTTTCCACCGCCTTGTCCACCGACAAATGATAGCACCCCGGCATACTCGGAATCTCTTCCTTGATATTGTCCCCCGGCACCACAAAAATCGGATAGACGAAATCCTTCACCGAAAGCGAAGTCTCCCGCACCATAGCGCGGATGTTCTCAGACCGGCGCAGCCGCCGCGGACGGATTTTTAATGTTGACATGGTGAGTCCTCCTTTTGATATTCCCATTGAATATATTACTCTATTTGATTTATGAGATACCGCACCTTCGGCAAAAACTGGCGCGGCGTCTTGTCGATGTTTTCCCTTAACCTTTCATACGGCGGGTCGGTATGGCTCTCTAAAAGGAACAGCGCGTCCTCTATGACATCGTCTTCATTTTCCGCGATTACCATTTTCTGAAGCAAGTCCTTCAACGGCTCATACAAGTCCGTCAAATCGTGCTTATAGTAGGGATCTATGTACCAATCAAGATAGAACAGCAATCGTAGCTTAGCATTCATGTCATTCCCAACCAATACTGCTTCTATCGCTTCGTATCCTGATTTTACTATTTCTCTTTCCGCATTGCCATAGACGTAATCAGGCTCCATTTATCCCTCCCACCTTTTTCCTATCGACATTTAAGATGAATCACTTTGATTATAACAGTATTTATTTCGACGCACGCAATAAAAAATCCTGCCGAAAGCAACGATTTGCTTTCGGCAGGATTTCATTATTTATATGCACCGATAAAACACGTGCCCCTTCTTCGACGTCTTGAATATATACCGATCGGGGAACGCCTCGATGAGCTGCGGGAGCTTGTGGAATCCGTAGGACCGCACGTCGAAGTCCGGCCTTGCGCGTTTGATGTAGCTGCCCGCCGCGCCGATGTTGACATAGCCCTCGGCGTCCTGGTATTTGTCCCATGCCAGCCTGAGCAGCGCGTGGACTTTTTTCATCGCGTTCTTTCCCGGCTGACGCAGCTTCTCCTCGCCGTTTTTCTGCGCCGGCTTCTGTATGCCGCTCTTCGCAGCATCCTCCACTCTGGGAGCAGGCCCGCTCTTTTTTTCGGAGGGCTCATGCGTGCCTTCTTCGTCTCCCTTTTCCTCCTCCGGCTCCTTGTCGGTTTCGTCCGTCTCATTGTTCAGATTTTCGAGATAAATGAAATCGTCGCAGCTGTTACGGAAGGATTCGGGGGTTTTCAGTTCGCCGACGCCAATCACATAGACACCGGATTCGTGAAGATCGAGGGCCAGCGGCGTGTAGTCGCTGTCGCTGGCGACGATGACGAAAGCGTCGTAAATGCCGCGATAAAGGAGATGCATCGCATCGATGACAAGGGCGATATCCGTGGCATTCTTACCCGTCACATAGTCGAACTGCTGCTCTGCCTTGATGGCGAGACGCTTCAGCTCCGGCTCCCAGTTCTTCAGCGTGTCCTTTTTCCAGTTGCCGTAGGCGCGCTTGACGATGATGCGCCCGTGCAGGGACACTTCCTCGATGACAGCTTCGAGCTTCGAGAGCTGGGTGTTGTCCGCGTCCACCAGCAGCACCATCTTTTGCAGGTTCATAAAACTGCTCCTATTTCACGCCCTCACACGCAAGCCGCGCCACCGTCTCCGCCAACGCGTTGATCGTATATTCGTCGGGCATAGCCTCGACTGCGATTCCCAGTTCCTTGCATGTATCCGCTGTAATCGGGCCAATGGCGACGACTTTCGTCTTTTTGAGCAGCGACGCATCGCCAATGATCTTCACAAGGTTCCGCACTGTCGAACCGCTGGCGAAAGTCGCAAAATCGACCTCCCCCGCCGCCAACATCTTCTTTACCTCGGCGGGATCGACATCGGCCTCTTTCGTTTCATAAACGGGCACGACATCGACAATAGCGCCGTACTCGCGAAGGCTTTCCGGCAGGATTTCCCGCGCTTCCTGCGCACGGGGAATCAGTACGCGCTCGCCCGGCGCCAGCTCGTTTTTCAGCGCCTCGATGACGCCCTCGGCGCGGTATTCCTTCGGCACGATATCAGCGAGGATTCCGTATTTTTTCAGCCGGTCCGCCGTCGCCTTTCCGATGGCGGCGAAATGCGCCCCCGTCAAATCCCTGGCGTCCTTGTTCGCGGCGAAAAGCCTGTCAAAGAACCGATCGACGCCGTTGACGCTGGTGAAGATCAGCCAGTCATAGGACGCGATCAGACTGATGGCGGCATCCACCGCCTCATAATTGTCCGCCGGATCGTCGATACGGATTGCGGGCAGTTCGATAACTCTCGCGCCCATTGTCTCTAGTTTTTCCGTCATTTTCGAGGCCTGCGGGCGTGAGCGGGTGACCAGCACCGTCTTTCCGAACAGCGGACGGTTTTCCAATGCATCGAACCACGCAAGCTCATCCCGCAGCTTCACCACGTTGCCGACAATGAAAATCGCAGGGGGCTTGATGCCCTTTCGCTTCACATCGTCCGCCGCACTGCCCAGCGTCGTGACCATCGTCCGCTGCTCGGGCTTCGTGCCCCAACGGATGACCGCCGCGGGCGTGTCAGCCGCGCGTCCGTTGTCGACCAGCTGCTTCGTGATATACGGAAGATTCTCGACGCCCATCAAAAACACAAGGGTGTCCGTCGCCGTCGCAAGCTTGTCCCAACGCATCGAGGACTCGACCTTCGTGGGGTCCTCATGCCCCGTCACCACGGCGAACGAAGTCGCCACCGCGCGATGGGTGACCGGAATACCCGCATAGGCCGGCACGGAGATTGCCGAGGTCACGCCCGGAACGATCTCAAAAGGCACGCCCTGCTCTTTCAACAACAGCGCTTCCTCGCCGCCGCGCCCGAAGACGAAGGGATCGCCGCCCTTCAGGCGCACGACACATTTTCCTTCTTTCGCTTTGTCGGCCAGCAACTGGTTAATGTCGCCCTGCTTCATCGTATGGTTCGCGGACGCCTTGCCGACGTAAATCATTTCCGCGTCATTCTTCGCCCACCGCAGGATGCGGTCGTCGGCGAGGCGGTCATAGACCACGACGTCGGCTTTCTTCAAACATTCAACGGCCTTCAATGTAATCAGCCGATAATCTCCCGGTCCCGCGCCTACAAGAAATACCATTCCCGGCATATTGTTTCACTCTCCACCCAATAATCCTAATTCCTTCAATATTTCCGCGCCGCCCTCGCCGAGCAGCTTCTCGGCGAGATTCTCGCCGAGCCTCGCGGCGTCCTTGCGGGTTCCTTTCACATTGCCGCGGTAGAAACGCTGCCCGTCCAACGAAGCGATGACCGCCTCGACATTGAGGCCGTCCCCCTCCGCAGTCGCATAGACGCCCACCGGCACCTGGCAGCCGCCCTCGACCCGGGCGAGGAAGGAACGCTCCGCTTCGGTGCAGCAAATCGTGTCGTCGTCGCGCAAGAACGCAAGCATATCCCGCGTCTCTTTGTCGTCCGCCCGCGTCTCGATGGCCAGCGCCCCCTGCCCGACCGCGGGCAGCACCATATCCCTCGGCAGCACCTGCCGGATACGGTCGGCGAAGCCGAGCCGCTTCAGCCCTGCGACAGCCAGCACGATCGCGTCGTACTCGCCTTCGTCCAGCTTTCGGAGCCGCGTATTGACATTGCCGCGAAGGTCGAGCATCGTAAGGTCGGGCCGCGCACAAAGAAGCTGCGCCCGACGGCGAAGGCTCGATGTTCCGACCCGCGCCCCTTTGGGAAGTTCCTCAAACGACGAAAAGCGGTTCGACACGAGGGCATCCCCCGGATCAAGCCGCTTCGTAACCGCCGCTATAACGAGGCCGTCCGGCACCTTGGCCGGCATGTCCTTCAGACTGTGCACGGCGAGATCGATATCGCCGGACAGCATTTCCTCCTCCAGTTCCTTCGTGAAAAGGCCCTTGCCGCCGATCTTCGCCAGCGGCACATCGAGAATCCGGTCTCCCTTCGTCGTGACGCGTTTCTGCGTCACCGAAAGCTCCGGATACTGCTCCCGCAGCCGCTGTTCTATATAATCGGCCTGCCAAAGGGCCAGCTTACTCCCCCGCGTACCGATGACGATCTGATTCTTCACCGAGTGTTTCCGCCTCTCCTAAATAGTCAAGCTTGAAAAGACGCTTCATCGCGTCCACATAAAAAGCCTCGCGTTCCGTGCCCGCCGCCGCGCTGATGGTCATCATCGGAAAACGCAAAAGCTTCCTGACGATCATCTTGGTCATCTGGTCGAGCACCTTCTGCTCCGTCTCGTCCAGCTCCGGCAGCTTGCTCACCGCGCGGCGCACCTCGCGGCGGCGGATCTTGTCCGCGCGCTGGGAAAGCCGCGCCATCAACGGCTGGAACGACAGATATTGGAACTTGTCGAGGATCGATACGACCTCCTCCTCGACAATGGCCTCCGCCTGATGCGCCTCTTTTTGGCGTTCCTCGCGGTGTTCGTCCACAACCTCTTCGAGATCGTCGATATTGTAGACCGTGACACCGTCAATCTCACCCACGTCCGGATCAACGTCCCGCGGCACCGCGATATCGAAGAACAGCAGAGAACGGCCTTCGCGCTTCTTCATCGCGCGCCGCGCCTCTTTCGGATGCACGACATAATGGGGCGCACCCGTGGAGGTCACGACGATGCCGATGTCCTCCGCCTGCTCCAGCGCCACATCGAAATCCACGGCCCTGCCGCCGTATTTCGAGGCCAGCTCCTCTGCCTTGTCCCGATGATGGTTTGCGACGTAAATCTTTTTCACGCCGCGCCCCAGAAGATTTTCTATCGTCAATTCCGCCATGCGGCCCGCGCCGTAAATCAATGCGCTGGTTGAATCGAGGCTGCCGCCGAATATTTCCCGAGCCAGTTCCACAGCCGCGTAACTGACCGAAACCGCGCTGAACGCGATCCGCGTCTCGGTGCGCACACGCTTTCCCGTAGTGATAGCGCGATGAAACAGAGTATTCAGCACCGTCGAGGTCGTTCCTGCGTCATGAGCCATCGCGTAGGCGTCTTTGACCTGGGAAAGGATCTGCCCCTCGCCGATAACCAGCGAATCGAGACTCGACGCCACGCGGAACAGATGGCGGATGGCGTCCTCATGGACGAAGCAATAAAGATACGGCTCCATGCTTTCATCGATACCCGTCAGCTCCGCCCAAAAATCCTTCAGAGCTTCCGTACCGCCCTCGGCGTCCTCCGCCACTGCGTATATCTCGCTTCGGTTACAGGTGGACAGTACCACCGCCTCACTAACCGTCTCATATCCCGCCAACGTAATCAGCCCGCCGCGCACGCGCTCCTTCGGAATGGAAAACCGCTCGCGTATTTCCACGGGCGCTGTCTTATGATTCAGCCCTACTGCAATCAACTGCATTTCTGACCAGTTCCTCTGCTTTCTCCAACTTTCCTTCGCGCACCAGCGCCATGACGTCCTCGGACAACGCCGTGCGCCAAAAATCGCGTCGTGCCTCACTGGACGAAAGACGTTCCTTGATCTCTTCCCTTACCGGCATCAACCGCTCCAGCCACGGCGTGTAACGATCGGCCAACGATTCCAGATCTCTGCGCAGCTGCCGCGAAAGCTCCGGACACGCGCCGCCCGTCGACACGGTGAACAGCAAATCGCCGCGCCGTACGCTGGCGGGCACAGTGAAATCGCTGAGCTCCAGCGGCGGCGCAGCCATATTGACAAGCGCGCCCATGGATTTCGCTGCCCACGCCGCCCGACGGTTCACATCGGGATCATCCGTCGCGCATATGACAATCGAGGCGCCGCGAAGCATGGAAGCGGCAAACGGCTCTTTATGCCATTTAATCTGCCCTTCCACGACAAGATTTACAATTTCATCGACGGCTTCCGGCGCAATCACGCGCACCTTCACCCCCGCATCGAGGAGTCCTTCTACACGGTGCAACGCCACAGGTCCGCCGCCGATGACGACGGCTTCCCGACCGGTCAGCCAAAGCAATGCCGGATACGAACTTCTTTCCTTCATCATTTTTCAGGCGTCCTTCGCGCTAAAATGGTCGAAAGATAATTGACGGGCTGATCCTTCCGCGCACGGATATCGTCAATGCGCTCCTCGTCCGGAAGGCCGCAGCGGCTAATCATCACAGCATGGTCAAGCATGTTGTTTTTCTCCAGAATCGCCGCCACTTCCGGGAAATTCTTATAGACCTTCATCAAGACGACATTGTCCGAAACGGAAAGTACCTTCTCAATCTTGTCGGCGCCTGCCGTCGCGGGAATCACTGACATCACATCATCGCCTTCGACAATCGGCCAGCCGAGGTGGCTGCCCATCGCGACAAACGCGGGAATCCCCGGAATCGTCTCGATATTGATATCCTCTTTTTCCAAAAGCCGGAATACATAAATATAGGTACTGAAAAACATCGCGTCGCCCAATGTCAGAAACGCCACGTTTTTTCCTTCCGCAAGAAAGCCGAGGATCTCTTCCTTGTTTTTCTTCCAGGCGGCGTCGTCGGCCGCAAACCCCTTGACCATCGGGAACACCTGATAAACGATGCGCACATTCTCTTTCAGATACGGGCGCGCAATATCGAGGGCGACGCTGCCGTCCTTCTTCTCCGTCTTCGGAGCGATGATAATATCTACTTTCTGTATCGCCTTGACCGCCTTCATCGTCAAAAGCTCGGGATCCCCCGGCCCGACGCCGATCCCGTAAAACGTGCCTTTCATCTATATATGCTCCTCCCCAATGCGGAAACATCATAAAGGAATCACTGATCCAATCAAGTCGTGACCCGGCAGGGACGCGGCAGGAATTATTCAGTGGTTCCTAAAATCCTGAACATTTCCAATGATTGCTCACAAACAATCCTATACCGAACCGCAGGAAATGTCAATCACACGGTAATCAATCCAGCGAAACGATCTTGTTTTTCAGGACGTAAATCAACGCCTGCGTGCGATCGTTGACGTTCAGCTTCCGGAAAATATTCGTCAGATGGTTCTTGACCGTTTTCTCGCTGACAAACAGCGCTTTGGCGATATCCTGATTCGAAAAGCCTTTCGCGATACAGGCCAGCACATCCATTTCCCGCGCCGTGAGACGGTCGCCCCTGCCGTCGCGCCACATTTCTTTCGCCTTCGCCTTGACGTCCGTGCCCTCGGCCAAGCCGCCGAAAATCCGCTCGGCCAGCTTCGGATAGACGAAGGTGCCGCCGCCCGCGACCACATGAACCGCCTTGATCAGCATGGTCGGCTCCACATCCTTCAAAATGTAGCCCAGCGCGCCGTTTCGCAGCATCTCCAAAACATAACGATCGCTGTCGTGCACGGTCAGCGCGATAATCCGCGTCTTGACCCGCGCCGCGACAAGCTGCTTCGTCACCTCGATGCCGTTGAGCCCCGGCATATTCAAATCGATCAGCAAAATGTCCGGCTGGAGCACCAGCGTCCGAGACAGCGCCTCCTGCCCTTCCGACGCCTCGCCGACGACCTCCAGATCGTCCTCGAAATTCAGTACCCGTTTGATTCCTTGCCGCAGCAGCGCATGATCGTCCGCGATCAGAATCTTGATTGACATTGCCCGCACCTCTTCTTTCCATCTATTTGTTATTTGCTTTATCATCCACAATCTTGGCGGTCAGGAAAATCATGACCTCGGAATCCGTCTTGCTGGTCCGCAGGTTCCGGAAAAACGCGCCGAGTATCGGAAGATCGCCCAAAAACGGAATCTTCGACAAGACCTTCGACTCCTCGCTTCCGATCAGCCCGCCGATTACCATCGTCTCGCCGTCCCGAAGGCGTACTTCAGTGTCGGCGGAACGCTTATTGAAGCGATAAGCCGCAAGCGCGTCCACATAAAGCGGAGAACTGACCTCCGTATGCACCTTGGCCGTGATGTCGCCGTCCACGCCGACCCGCGGCGTGCAGCGGAGGATAATGCCCGCTTCGCGATACGTCACCGAGGTGGTCGTAGTAGAATTCGTAACCGAAACAGTCTGCACCGGCACCTCGCCGCCGATATTGATGACGGCCTCGCGCCCCTGCAGCGTCGTAATGTTCGGGCGCGCCAGGAGGTTCGCCTTGCCGTCGGAAATCAGCGCGTTGATTTTCGCGCCATAATAAAACTCGAAGGGAAATCCGCCCGGTCCGCGACCGAACCGAATGATGCCGGGAACGGAGCTGCCGCTGCCGTCCCAGTAACGACGCACCGTCTCATGGGGCACATCCTCGACCACCGTCGTATACGAACCGTCGGCATTCTGCACGGTACGGCGGCGCGTCTCATACTCGGTCGAATAGTCGGGATACTGGGGCGCCCGCGACCATTCCCACTCGATGCCGAGTTCCTTGGCCGCATTCTTGTCAATGGCGATGACCTTCGCTTCCAACGAAACCTGCGGCTGCGGCTGGTCCAGCGCCTCAATCAGCCTTTCCGCCGCCTTCGCCTCCGACGCCGTGCCGTAAAGCACAATACTGCCCGTGCCCGGATCGGCAAGGATGCGCGCGTCGTCACCGAGACCGTTTCGGCTTTCCCGCGTGACGGTCCGCGTCTGCGAACCGTTCTCCGTTTCCAACCATGTCCTGTCCGTTTCGCGCACACGCCCCGCTTGATCATTATTGTTATCATAGGGCATCAGGGAAAGCGAAACTGCATGGGCAACGGTGTCGAGATCGGCGTAACGCACCGGGAACACATAAGGGCGGTAAAGCCCCTGCACTCCTGTCCTCGAAGCTGTGATAATCGCCACGCCGCCCGTCTCCCCCAAAGAAAGATCGTCCGCCGCCGCGATCAGCGCAAAGGCCTCGTTCGGCTCCACCTCGTCCAAATGAATCGTGATTGTCCCCTGCACCGAATCGTCCAGCACAAGACCGACGCCTCCGAGCTCGGCCACCGACGCCAGCACGGCGCGGACGTCCGCGTCCACTACATGCAGCGTGACGGGGCGGGCAAACGCGGGGCGGAACGGGAAAAGCAGGAGCGCGGCAGCGCAAAGAACCGCGATGCGCGCCACAGCATGGAAAACTCCCGAAATTCCATCGGGCTGCTGCTCGTCCATATCCCACCTCCAAATGATTTATATGCTAATGTTGATTTTGAAGAATTTTTATTTGGGAATTCCCGCCGACAGGGAAAGCTCCCGCTCCCCCATCGGCGTTGAGACCGTCGCCGCATTATCCGTCAGGGAAACCAGCGTCACGCCTTCCTTTTCCTCACCGGGCGCCAATAGGAACTGCCGCCTGCCGACAGACAGGATTGCCCTCCGTCCGGATTCGGAGGAAGCGACGCCGACAAGCCGGATTTCCGTTTCCTTTTGCGGGGGTGATGATACTTGCCGCGTCCCTTTCGGTTCTGGCCTTTGCGTCGGAACCGTTTTCGCGGCTCTCGCCTGTTCCCGTGTCGGATGCTCCGGCAGGAACGGGGAAACAAGCCGCCCTTCCTTCATCGGATGCTCGCGCACGACATGCAGATTCTCATCTTTTCTTTCTATGATATCAGCTGCCGCGGGCGACGATTCCACGACGACAAGTTTTGCCGCGGCGCCCTGCGTGGGATAAAACGCGTAACCCGCGCCGAGCGCAAGCCCGATTGCCGCGAGCGCCGCAGCGCAAAACGCCGCTGTCGGACGAATCACGCCTTTGCCGCCCTTGCCTTTTTGACCTCCGCGAGACTCGGGCCCATGATGCGCTTGTATGCCTCGACGCCCGGCTGATTGAACGCGTCGACGTCGGCAAATTCGCCCTCATAGGCAACGGACAATGCCAGCATATACATCAATTCGCCGAGATGGTAGGCGTTCAGCGACGGCAGCGTGAAACATGCGCTGTACCGGCCGTTGGAGGCGAGCGCCTGCTCGTTCGAGACGCGGGCGACTTCCAGCGCCTCCGCCATTGTGACGCCCGCAATATCCGAAAGCTTCTGCGCCTCGGGAAACACATTCGGGATCAAACAATCTTCGGGCCAATCCGCCACGCGGATGAACTGCACGATCTTGTTCAGGCGGCCTTCCTGATGCTGCTGGGTCTGGGCGTGCATATCGGTGGTGCCGACGGCGACCAGCGGCGTGCGCCCGTAATAAACCTTCCTGCCCTCGCGGTCTTCCTCTTTTCCGAGGGACTCGGCGAGAAGCTGGATATACCATTCGGACAGCGATTTCAGGTAATCGCCGTAAGGCATCATGACCTCGATCTCGCGCCCGTGTTCCTTTGCCGCCGCGAATTTCAACGCCGCGTTCAGCATCGCGGGATTCTTCATCAGGTCGTCGGTCTTGCAGGCCTCGTCCATATCCCGGGCGCCCTTCAGGAACGATTCGATATCAAACCCGACACAGGCCGCCAGCGAAAGTCCGACGTCCGAGAATACCGAGAACCGTCCGCCCACGCCGTCCGGCACGCGGAAAGTGGGCCAGCCCTTTTCCGTCGCCAGCTTTTTCAAGAGCGTCGGCTTTTCCTCGTTGGGATCGGTGACCGCGACAACCTCGGTTTCCACGTTGTCTGTCTTGGATAATTTGTCATAGATTACCATAAAATTCGACATCGTATCGAGGGTGCCGCCGGATTTCGAGATTACCAGCAGCAAAACGCGGAGTGCGCGTTTCCTGTGCGTCTTCGCCACCTCCGCCTTGTGCGCGAGATACTGCAAAAGATCCTTCGTACGGCGCGGGTCGATATTGTTGCCGCTGAAATAGACCTCCGGCCAGCCGCCGCGTTCCTCCGGCGTCATCGCGTTCCAGAACTCGCCGCAGCCCACGTCGAACAGTACCTTGTTTCCGAGGAACGAACCGCCGATACCGAGGGAAACGACAATGTCTACGCGCCCCCTGACGTTTGCGCCGAATTTTTTCAGCTTTTCGATGTCGGCGGGGGAATTGAGGTTGCCGTCCTTCACATAGGGAAGCTGCGGGAAAAGCACCAGCTCCGGCGTCCCGTCCTTCGACAGATGTCCTCGCACCTCGCCTGTCTCGCGCATATGGCATACAGCCTTGTGCGCCGCCTTCGTGCCGGGCAGTTCCGCCTGCGTGACCTTCCCTTCTCCGAACAAATTCGTATAATCAAACGTAAATCCCGACGGCAATTTGATTTGATTTCCCACAATTTTCCCCCACTTTCCGTTATTTCTTGTCCTGCAATAGCGGGCCGATGGTCTTTATCAGATATTTCATGAAGCGGTCGCGAAGCTCCGGGCGCTTCAGCGCCTGCTCCACCGTCGCCTCCAGGAAACCTTCCTTGTCACCGATGTCATAACGGCGACCGAAGAAATTGTATGCGTAAACCGCCTGCTGCCCCGCCAGTACGCGAATCGCATCGGTCAACTGAATTTCCCCGCCGCGCCCCGGCTGCGTTTTCTCGAGAATCGAGAAAATCTCGGGATCGAGGATATATCGTCCCAGCACCGCCAGCCGCGACGGCGCTTCCTGCGGTTCTGGCTTTTCAATCAGGTCCATCGCCTGCCAGATATTCGGCCTCACCGCCCGCGGGGTAACGATGCCGTAATTCGAAACCGTATCCGCCGGAACCTCCTGCACGCCGAGCACGCTGCCGCCGAAGTCGCTATAGACGTCGATAAGCTGCGACAGACACGGCACCTCCGCGTCCACAAGGTCGTCGCCCAGCATGACCGCGAAGGGCTCGTAGCCGACGAACTGCTTCGCGCAGAGCACCGCATGGCCGAGCCCCAACGCTTCCTTTTGGCGGATGAAATGGATCGCGACCTCGGAGATTTCCTCGACCATCTTCAGCTGATCGTATTTTCCCTGCGCCTTCAGCTGCATTTCCAGCTCCAGCGAGCGGTCGAAATGGTCCTCGATCGAGCGCTTGTTGCGCCCGGTGATGATCAAAATCTCCTCGATACCGGAAGCAATCGCTTCCTCGATGATGAACTGGATCGCGGGCTTGTCGACGATCGGCAGCATCTCCTTCGGCTGCGCCTTCGTCGCGGGCAGGAAGCGCGTACCGAGCCCCGCCGCCGGAATGATCGCCTTGCGGATTTTCTGCACGGATTACAACCCCTTACGCTCTGATCTTCGCCAAAAGCTCGTCCGTCTTTTCCTTCAGCAGCTTCTCGTCGCCCTTCGTCTCGACGTTCAGCCGGATCACCGGCTCCGTGTTGGACATGCGAAGATTGAAGCGCCAATTGTCGAATTCCACCGAGAGGCCGTCCACCTTGTTGACCTGCCCCTTCGGGCCGTACTCGGCTTCCAGCTTCGCGATGATCGCCTTCGCATCGTCCACCGTCGAATTGATCTCGCCGCTGCACGGGAATTTTGCCATGCGCTCCGCCATCAGCGCCGAGACCGCCTTGCCCGCCTCGGAGACCAGCTCCATCGTGGTCAGGAATACCAGCATGCCGCTGTCGCAGTACGAGAAATTGCGAAAATAATGATGCGCGCTCATTTCGCCGCCGTACACGGCGTCCTCCTTGCGCATCTTGTCCTTGATGAACGCGTGGCCGCTCTTGCACATGACCGGCTTTCCGCCCAGCTTCTCGGCAATCTCGATGGTATTCCAGGTCAGCCGCGGATCATAGATGACCTTGCCGCCTGGGTTCTTCTTCAGGAAGGACTGGGCGAGGAATCCTACCATATAGTAACCCTCGATGAAGCCGCCCTGCTCGTCGAACAGGAAGCAGCGATCGAAGTCGCCGTCCCATGCAAACCCCATCGCCGCCTTGTTCTCGCGCACCGCTTTCGCAGTCGCGTCGCGGTTCTCCGGCAGGATCGGGTTCGGCACGCCGTTCGGGAAATTGCCGTCCGGCTCGTTGAAGACTTTCACCAATTTGACGGGAAGCTTCTTCTCCAGCTTGTCGATAATCGGCCCCGCCGCGCCGTTGCCGGCGTTCACGACCACCGTCATCGGCTTCAGCGCCTTCGCGTCGATATAGGTCAAAAGATGCTCGACATATTCGTCCGTCACGTCATGCTTCTCGACTTTGCCCTTCGGCCCGTCATAAGGCTTGAAATTGCCTTCGATGGCAAGATTCTCGATATCCTTGAGTCCCGTGTCGCTGGAAATCGGGATTGCCTTCTCGCGGACCAGCTTCATGCCGTTATAGTTTTTCGGGTTATGGCTGGCCGTGACCATGATGCCGCCGTCCAGTCCCAGATGGAAAGTGGCGAAATAAATCATCTCGGTACCGCACTGACCGATGTCCACCACGTCGCAGCCGGACTCCGTCAGACCGCGCGTCAGCGCCTCGGTAATCGAAGGTCCGGACAGCCGAATGTCGTGCCCGACTGCCACACGCTTCGCGCCCAAAAGCTGGACAAAAGCCTTGCCCACGCGATAGGCAAGTTCTTCGTTGACCTCGTCGGGATAAATACCGCGCACATCATATGCGCCAAAGCCTTTTCTGCTGAGTTCCATCAAAATCCCTCCCGTATAATTCTAACCATATATATTTACTATATTCGCTGCATAGGTAAAAAATCCTCTAAAAAAAATTTAAAAAATAAAATTTTCGTCCCACCTATTGCACTTTTGAAGCCGAGGGGGCGTCATGCAGCGTTTCCCGTACTATCCAGTACGCAATCAAAAGCGGGACGCAAGCCCCGACCCAGGCCATCGGGTTCGCGAAGCAGGCGCCGAGATATCCGAAGCGCTCGATCAGGAACATTGCCGCCACCGCACGCATCAAAAGCTCCATGATGCCCGCGAAAGTCGGTACCACCGTCTGTCCCAGCCCCTGCAGCGTGAATCGGAAAATGAAAAGCAGCGACAGCACGAAATAACAAAGCCCGTTTACCACAAGGAACGTGCGCCCCATCGCAATAACCTCCGGCTCTCCCGCACCGACAAAGCCCTCAATCACAAACCCGCCGCACAAAATATTAAAAATCGCCGCCAATACGCTGAACGTCCCCGACATCAAAATGCAGGACCTGACCCCTTCCCGAATCCGCGAAAGCCGCCGCGCTCCGAAATTTTGCGCCGTGTAGGTTGTCATCGCCATGCCGAAGGAAATCATCGGCATCACTGCCACCGCGTCCACACGCTGCGCCGCCGCGTAAGCGGCAATCGACTGCGCCCCGAGCCCGTTCAGCGCCCCTTGCAGGATAATCGCGCCGAGAGCCACCACCGAGGACTGGAAGCCCATCGTATATCCGATTTTCGCGTGAGCCCAAAGCTCGTGCTTCGTCAGCTTCCAATCCTCCTTGCGGATCCAAAGCGGGGAAATATGACGGCGGATATAAAAAAAGCAAATCAGGTTTGCCAACACCTGCGACGCCGCAGTCGCCAGCGCCGCCCCCGGCACGCCGAGGCCGAAGCCCAGAATAAAAATCGGCTCGAAAATGATATTGATGACCAGACCGACGGATAGCATGATCGTCGGGATGCGGCTGTCGCCCAACGCACGGATCAGGTTCGTCTGCATCGCGAACAGGCTCATCAGCGGCACGCCCGCGCAGATAATCGAAATGAAAGAAACCGCGTCGTCCAAAATTTCCGGCGGCGTGTCAAGGAGCGTCAGCACAGGGCGTATCAACGGCAGCCCGAAAAGCGTCATCCCAGCCGCCATGGCCAGCGAAAGCACAATGCAATGCGCTGCGCTTCTGCGCACGCCCTCCTCGTCCTTCGCGCCGAAGGCCTGCCCCGTTTTGATGGCCAGTCCCGTCGTCATGCCCATGACAAAGCCGATCATCAGGAACATCAGGCAGCCCGTGCATCCCACAGCCGCCAACGCTTTAACGCCGAGGAAGCGCCCGACAAGGAAAGTATCAACAAACGCATACATCTGCTGCATCATATTGCCGGCAATCAGCGGCAGGGCAAAAAACAGGATCAGCCGCCAGGGCTTGCCCTCGGTCATATCCTTTGTCGCTTCCAGCGCCATACGTCCCCCTCCTTTCCAAGGTGTCGAACAAACACGCAAGGAACCACTTTCGTATTTCCTTAAAATCCCGTCATTTTGGTCACGAAGAATCGAAGCTCCTCGCGCATGACGCAAACTGTGTCGTCCAACGCGTACGCTTCCGGGCCGAACCAGATATAGTGAAGCTCACGCGGCAGCCTGCTTGCCCGATAGCCTACCGGGAAGGGCGTAACGCTTATGCCGTTGTTTTCGAAATTCAGCACCGAGCGTTTCATATGAAACGCCGAGGTCACGAGAAGCGGGGCGGAAAATCCGCGTTCCCGAAGCATTTCCGCCGTGAATCTCGCGTTCTCTCCCGTCGTTCGGCTCTTCGTTTCCAAAAGAATGTCCTGCTCAGGCACGCCCAGCCCCAAAAGATTGCGCCGCGCGATCTCGGCCTCCGAAGCGCCGCCCTCCAGCACTTTTCCGCCCGTGAAAAGGATCGGGATATGGAGCCGATGATAGAGCCGCGCCGTCGCCAAAAGCCGCGTCGAAGAGCCTTCAAGGAGCCCTCCTGTTCCGTCTATATCCGGGGTTCCCTTTGTCGCCCCGCCGCCCAATAAAACGATTACATCCCCCGACGGATTCTGGGGCTGCGGATACGACGTTTCCAGATTTCGCATCAGAGCCGCTGACAGATACGGCGTAGAAATTGCATAAAGCAGCATCGTCACGACGAAAATCGCCGCGGCGATTTCTTGTTCCCGCCGACGCCACAACCTGACTGCCATCCAAAGGAAAAAGAGCAAAAAAAGCCCCGGCGGCAAAGCGAAAGTCACGCCGAACTTCAAGAACGATATCACAAAGCCGCCCCCTTTCGAAAGGGAGCGGCCTCAATGCCTGCGCAGGAGGCGATTTTCCCCGCTGCACAACAGGCTCTGCTGTATTTCACGATACATCAGCCTTCTCAATAAAGTAATTGTAAGTCCGGCGAAGCCCTTCCGTCAGAGAGACCGACGGTTTCCAGCCGAGCCCGCGCCGGGCCCGCGCATTCGACAGCGCCGACTTGTAGATGTCCCCCGGACGCTCCGGACCGTATTTCGGGATAATCCGCCGCCCCGCGACCTCCGACAGCACATCGACAAGCTCCCGAAGGCTCGTCTGCGTCTGTGTGCTCAAATTGTATACCACGTTCGCCTGCGTCGTCTTCAGCGCAGCCGCTACACCCGCCGCGATATCTCCAGCGTAAATAAAATCCCGCGTCTGTTCGCCGTCGCCGAAAATCGTGATTTCCTTTTCCTCCGCGACGCTCCGAGCAAAAATGCTGATGACGCCGCCCTCGCCGCCATCGCCCTGCCGCTCGCCGTAAACGTTCGCGAAGCGCAAAACCACATATTCGAGACCGAAACGCTCATGGTAAAGCTCCAGATACCGTTCCGCCGTCACCTTCGACAGCCCGTAGAACGACATCGGCTCCAGCTTGTGCGCCTCCTTGATCGGCAGATCGCGCTCCGGCACATCGCCGTAGGCAGCGGCCGTCGAAGAAAAAATCACGCGCTTCACGCCTCCCTGCCGTGCCGCCTCCAGCACGCGAACCATTCCGAGGATATTGCTGTCCGCGTCCTCCGCCGGCTCCTCCAGCGAATAGGAAACCAGCGTCTGCCCCGCCAAATGCACAATCGTGTCGTACTGCCCGGTGGCAATCACGCCCGTCAGCCGTTCGTCGCGGACATCCATCTCGATCAGTTCCATATCCGGTTCAAGATGCTCCCGCCGTCCCGAAGAAAGATTGTCCAGTGCCACCGGCTCATCGCCGTGCTCTTTCAAATATCGCATCAAATGCGAGCCGATAAAGCCCGCTCCTCCCGTGATTAAAACCTTCATAAATACTCCCCCGCGCCTCCGCGCGTTCGATTCTCCTCTTCTTTAGTCCCCTGCGGCTTCCAATTCCGCCAGATACCGGTTCACCGCGTCTTTCCAGTCCGGCAAACGGCGAAAACCGCCCCGGTCCAGCGACGATTTCGACAGCCTCGAATTTTTCGGGCGCACCGCCTTTGTCGGGTACATCTCCGACGATACCGGCGTCACCTTCGTCGGAAGCCCGCGCAGCCGGATCGCCTCCGCCGCCAGTTCCGCCCATGAGCAGACTCCCTCGTTCGTCGCGTGATAGACGCCGTATTTCTCGCTGTCGGCCATATCGGCCAACAGCTCCGCCAGATCCGCCGTATAGGTCGGCGAACCGATCTGATCGTCCACCACCGTCAGCGCGTCCCGCGTCTTCGCGAGGCCGAGGATCGTCCGGATGAAATTCCTGCCGTGGACGCCGAACACCCAGGATGTCCGAATGATGAAAAACCGTCCCGACTTCATCGCGTCCCGCACAGCGTTTTCCCCCGCCAGCTTCGACGCACCGTAAGTATTGCACGGCGCCGTCTCGTCGCCGGTTTCGTAAAAATTCGCGCCCGTGCCGGGAAACACATAATCAGTGCTGATGTAGACGAGCCTTGCGTCAATTCCCTCGCACGCGTCGGCAATCGCACGCGTCGATTCCACATTGACCGTCCGGCAAAGCTCCTTCTCATCCTCGGCCCGATCCACCGCCGTATAGGCCGCACAGTGAATCACCGCGTCCGGACGCGTCTCCAAGACAAACGATTTCGTCCGCACCGGATCGTCCAGCGGCATCTCTGCCCGCGTCGCGCCAATGATCTCCACACCGCGCCTGCGAAGCGCGCGCACCGTGTCAAAACCGAGCTGTCCCGTCACGCCCGTCACAAGAATCTTCATAACACCAACTCCAATATTAACCATAATATTTTACCATTTGCGGAAAACGAACGCAAGGCAATAAAAAAGAAGCCGCGCTGTTTTTCGCGGCTTCCCGTTCATCATATATATTATACGATTATATTATACGATCTTCTCCCCGTGATAAAGCTCGCCCTCGATGTCCGGCTTCACGCCGTAGCCGATGGCCCACTCGCACTTGTACTTGATGGCCTGCGCGTGGATAGAGTCGATGCGGTCGATAGTCCGGCGCACTTTGCCCGGTACGCCCGCCACGAGGGAATTTGGGGGAATCACCTCATTCTGGAGAATCAGCGCGCCGGCGGCGATAATCGAGCCGCGTCCGATCCGCGCCCCGTCCAGCACCGTGGCGTTCATGCCGATCAGCACATGATCCTCCACCGTGCAGGCATGCACCACCGCGCCGTGTCCGATGGTCACATAGTCTCCGATGATGCACGGGAAATCGTCGGCCACATGCAGGCATGTCAGATCCTGCACATTGGAGCACTCGCCGACGGAAATGTAATTGACGTCGCCCCGGGCCACCACCCCGGGCCAGATGCTCGCATATTTCGCGATGCGGACGTCGCCGGACAAAAATACCTGCGGCGCAACGAAAGCCTCTTCATGGATCTGCGGACTCTTCCCTTCAAACTCGCGGCTTGTAAGCGTATACATAGCTGTACACTCCTTTTCACATTTTTGATAATTTCATTGTATATTACTTTTCCGAAAATGGAAAGCAGAATTTTTTTGTGATATACTAACAGGAAAAACCAGAAATCAACGCGAAAGGAAGAATTCTATGAACCGGGAAACCGCCCTTCCGATCCTGAAGGAAATCTACGAACAGGGCAACCCCTTCGTGAAGCTCTGCGGCATCGTCATCGACGACGCGGGGCAGGGCATGGCCAAAAGCCATATGACTGTCACCGAGCCGCTGACGAATCTCGTCCAGCGCCTCCACGGCGGCGCTTTGGCGACACTCATCGACAACATCTTCGGCGTCACCTGCCGGACCATCGGCGCGGAGGTCGTCACCCAGAGCATCACGACGAACCTGATTCGCAACACCGATATCGGCAAGACCGTCTACGCCGAAGCCCATATCCACCACGCGGGCCGTACCACCATCGTCCTGGAGGCCGACGTGTTCACCGAGGAAAAAAAGCTGATGGCCCACTCCATCGCCACCATGTTCGTCAGCGGCACGGACGACAGGTTCCCGCGCAAGTGGGACGAATAACTTTGATTAATTCGCGCAGAATAAATTTCGCTGTGCGGGGCAGCAGACACGAAGGCGTAGTCATGCACTACGTCGAGCGTCGATAACAAAGCACAGCGGAATTTAGGCAAGCGAAATGGAGGTGCAATCTTGGACAAAGAAAAATGCCTTGCAATCATACAGGACATCTTCAGCACGAACCGCTACGTGATCCACAGCGGCATCATCATCGACGAGGTCGGCTGCGGTTGGGCAAAACTCCACATGACCATCGACGCCGACGTCCATATCAACCTGACCGGCTTCACCCACGGGGGCGCATTCTCGACACTGGCCAATACCGCCGTCGGCGTGGCCTGCTGCACCGTCGGCGCAAAGACGGTCACGCTGAATATCACCACCGACTTCATAAAGAACATCCGCGCAGGGGAAACGGCATGGGCCGAAGCGAAAGTCCTGCACCGGGGCCGAAAGACCATCGTCCTCGTCTCGAAAATCTACGACGACCACCACTCGCTGCTTTGCCAGACCATGGCGACGATGTACGTCAAAGGCGACGACGAACGGATCCCGAAGGAATGGTAAACGAAAGGAAGCCTTGCAATCGCAAATCTTCGCGTATTGCAAGGCTTCCTTTTTCTATACGAATATTTCCCGCGCTTTTTGCTCGTCGCGCCGAATCTGCCCGACCAGCGCCTCTGGCGACGGGAATTTTTTTTCCGCCCGAAGCCGCTCGACAAATCGCACCGTGATATCCCGACCGTAAAGATTGCCGGCAAAATCAAGAAGATGCGCCTCGACACGGCGCTCATTCCCGTCAAAGGTGGGATTGCTTCCGACGTTGGCGACGCCGATCTTTTCTTCCCCGCTTTCAAGTACAACGCGCACTGCATAGGCGCCGTTGGCGGGGCAGGCCTCGCCTTTCGGCGGCAACAGGTTCGCCGTCGGAAATCCCAAAGTCCGCCCGCGCTCGTTGCCGTGAACGACGACGCCCGCAATCGAAAATGGGCGTCCCAGAAGCTCGCCGGCCAGCCGCACGTCGCCCGCAGAAAGCAACGCGCGAATCCGCGTGCTCGAAACTGTTTCCCCCGCATAGGAAAGGAGCGGCACCTTCTCGACGTGAAATCCCATTTCTTTTCCCTTCGCGGCGAGAAATTCCGGCGTGCCGCGCCCGCCCGCGCCGAAAGAAAAATTCTCCCCGACGACCACCGTTCGCGGAGCAAGAGTTTCGACGAGACGCGAGAGAAAAACCTCCGCTGGAAGCGAAGCCAGCTCTTTTGTGAACGGCTCCTCGATCACGAAATCAACGCCGAGGGACGTAAACACACGGCGCCTTTCTTCCGGCGAGGAAAGGGACGGCGGCACGCGGTCCGGCACGAGCACGGACAGCGGATGATTTTGAAAGGTAAAGACGACGCAGGGAACGTCTGCGGCATGTGCCAGCGCCACGGCGCGGGATATCAACGTCTGATGACCGATATGCACGCCGTCGAAGGTGCCGACGGCAACGACGCAGCCTCGCGCATCATACGCATTTTGCGTGTTGGAAAGCCGCCCAAGGATTTTCACGCGCCGCGCCTCCTTTCGGTTGAAATACAATACATAACACGCTACAATCAGCCTTCCCCTTGAGGAGGCGCGAAGCGCGGGAGTCCAGTGGACTCCCTGGACGGTGGCAGCCCGCAGGGCTGACGGATGAGGTGTAACAACGTACACTTGATGCAAGCGCAAGACCACAGCCGCCTCATCCACCGCTAAAGCGGTCCCCCTTCCCCTCAAGGGGAAGGCAAGCCCCATCCGCTCACGTTCCTCTATATACCTTCTCCGGAGCCATCGACGCCGCCTTTTCGTCGTATCGTCCGATTCCCAAGAACGTGCCGCCGGAAAATACTGCCAGCGGCTCCTCTCCCGAAAGTCCCTCGATATGCGTGGGAAGCCCGTTCAGGAACGCTTTTGCCCGCGCCTCCGGCAAATCATAACGCGTCAAATGGCCCAGATATATTTCCGGCGGCTCCACCGCCTTCTCGCCGAGCACCGAAAGCTCTTCCGGCGTGTGCGCGTCGTCCAGTGCGAAATCTCCGACGCGGCTCCGCACAAGAAACGACATCGTCGCGGGAACGCTGACCGCCCGGCCGAGATCGCGGCAAATCGAGCGGATATAGGTGCCCTTTGAGCAGTCGATATCGAGCAGCAGCGTTTTTTCTTTTTCGCTCCTTGCCAGAACGTCGAGTCGATAAATCGTCACGCGCCGCGACGGGAGCTCGACCTCGGTATTTTTCCGCGCGAGGTCGCAGGCGCGCCGGCCGCCGATTTTGACGGCGGAATAGACCGGAGGCGTCTGGGAGATTTCCCCCGTCAGAGAACGTACCGCGCGGGCGACCGTTTCTTCGTCCGGCATTGGCGCGTCATTTTGCACAACAATCTCACCGAGGTCGTCGCCGCTGTCGGTCTCGACGCCGAAGCGCAACTCCGCGCGGTAGGATTTCCGCGTGCCGCCGACGTATTCGAGCAGCCGCGTCGCGCGTCCGACGGCAATCGGCAATACGCCCGCCGCGCCGGGATCCAGCGTGCCCGCGTGCCCCGCTTTTTTCAGCCCGAGCACACGACGCACATGCCCCACCGCGTCATGGGAACTCATGCCGGGGGGCTTTAGGAAGTTGATAAATCCGTCCAACAACACGCACCGCCTTTTATAAATTTCAGTTACTTGCCTTCCCTTGCGGGGGCACGCGAAGCGCAACGGATGAGGTGTTGAGACAAACGTAAGGTACGTGCCACCCCACCCCCCGCCTACGGCGGGACCCTCCCCTCAAGGGGAGGACTAATATAGATTTATTTCAGCACTTCTCCCAATGCTTCCAGTACGTCCTTTTTCGCCTCAGCCAGCGGCTTTTTCACCGGGAATCCTGCCGCGCGGATATGGCCGCCGCCGCCGAATTTCATCGCGACCTTGCTGACGTCGAGCCCCTTCGAGCGGACGCTGACGCGGCAGAAGTTATCGTCCATGCACTTGATCAGCACCGCGATCTCGACGCCCTCGATCACGCGCACGAAATCGATAAAGCCTTCCGTCGTTTCCAGGGACGTGGCCAGCTCTTTGTCAAGGTAAAGCCCCGCGACGCGCCCGTCATAAGAAAGCTCCATGGTCTGGAGCGCCGCGGCCTGCCCGCGCACAATAGATTCCGGCTTTTCCTCCAACGATTCCGAAACCTGCTCGGGATGAACACCCGCCTCCAGCAGCCGCGCCGCCGCGCGCAGGGTGTCCGGCCTCGTATTCGAGAACTTAAAGAATCCCGTATCTGTCGCCAAACCCGTATAGAGCGGCGTCGCGATTTCCGGCGTAAAGTCCCCGCCCAGATAGTCGATAATCTCGAAGATCATTTCCGAGGCCGCCGCACGCTTGTCATTGTAAAGGAAATCGGCTTTCCCGTCATTCGAGATATGGTGGTCGATGTTCAGCACCGGAAGCCCTTCCGCCGCTTTCGCGACTTCGCCGATGCGGTCGAGGCTCGTGTCGAGGATCACCAGCAGCTCGGCGTCGGCTTTTTTCCCATCCTCCGGCCGCGCAATCTTGTCATAGCCCGGCAGGAACGAAAGATTTTTCGGCAGCTTGTCGTCGATCATGACGGTCACGGTTTTCCCCCTGCCACGCAAAAACGCAGAGAGCCCCAGCACCGAGCCGACAGCGTCTCCGTCGGGATTGACGTGGGCCGTGATCAGGAGTTTTTTCGCCGCCATCAGCTTTTCGGCGGCCTGCTCCATCGTGATATTCATTCCGTTTCCCCGCCTTTCTTTTCCTGTTCTTCTTTCTGCACGCGCAGCAAGAGCTCCTGGATATGCGCGCTGTACGCCATCGTGTCGTCCAGCTCCAGCGAGAGCTCCGGCGTGTAGCGGAGACGCACGCGATGACCGACCTCGCGGCGGATGAATCCCAGCGAACGGTTCAGCCCGCGCAGGGAGTCCGCCATCTGCTCGTCGGTTCCCATCAGGCTCACATATACCCGAGCCGAACGCAGATCGCTGGTCACATGTACCCGCGTGACCGTCACAAAACCGACGCGGGGATCTTTGAGATCCTCCAGAATGATCTTGCTGATTTCTTGTTTCATAAGTTCCTGGACGCGTTCCATACGCAACTGTCCCATAAAATTTTCCTTTCTGTTGTTTCAGCCAATAAGTATCGCCAAAAAATAACCTTGCCTTCCCCTTTGAGGGGAAGGTGTCAGGCCGCAGGTCTGACGGATGAGGTGGAAAACCGTAACGATAAACGCAGCCGCTACGTCGAGAACACCTCATCCGTCGCGCTTCGCGCGCCACCTTCCCCTCAAGGGGAAGGCAAGGTTGCAGTGCCAAAAACTGCCTGCGAGGCTATGCCGCAGAAAACGGCAACGCCTCCGCAGGCAGTCTGTCAAAATATCAGTTTCCCTTTTCCTCCGCCGCGGCGTTGACCTCGGCGATGGAGGTTTCTATTTCCTGCATCTCGTACACTTCGAGGATGTCGCCCTCGCGGAAATCGCGGTAATCCTTCAGCGTCAGGCCGCATTCGTAACCCGCCGCGACTTCCTTGACGTCGTCCTTGAAACGCCGCAGGGAATCCAGCTCGCCGTCGAACACGACGATGTGGTCGCGGATGATGCGGACCTTGGAATTGTTCGTGATCTTGCCTTCGAGGACATAGCAGCCTGCGACGAGAACCTTCGAGAACTTCATGACCTGACGGATCTCGACCTTGCCGCTGATGACTTCCTTGAACTTCGGCGCCAGCAGGCCGGACATAGCCGCCTTGACGTCGTTCAGCGCGTCGTAAATGACCTGATAGGTGCGGATGTCAATCTTCTCGGCGTCCGCCGCCCTGCGCGCGTTCGCATCGGGGCGCACGTTGAACGCGATAATCAGCGCGTTGGACGCCGCCGCCAGCATGACGTCGGATTCGCTGACCGCGCCAACGCCGGAATGCACGATGCTGACGCGCACTTCCTCGTTCTTGTTCAGCGCGAGGAGCGAGCCGGTCAGCGCCTCGACGGAGCCCTGCACATCGGCCTTGATGACGATGTTCAGATCCTTGATATGGCCTTCCTGGATCTGGTGGAACAGGTCGTCGAGGGAGACCTTCTTGGACTTCATCAGCTCCGTGCGCTGCTTTTCGATGCGCTTGTCCGCGATAGCGCGAACGAGCTTCTCGTCCAGCGCAGCCAGCTCGTCGCCGGCCTCCGGCACGTCGGAAAGGCCGAGCACCTCTACCGGCATGGACGGCGGCGCTTTCTTGACGTTCTCGCCGCGGTCGTTGATCATCGCGCGGACCTTGCCGTGGGTGGTACCCGCGACGATGGAATCGCCGATGCGGAGCGTGCCGTTCTGCACCAGCACCGTTGCCACCGGGCCGCGCCCTTTGTCGAGCTGCGCCTCGATGATGACGCCGCGGGCGTCGCGGTTCGGGTTCGCCTTCAGCTCCTGCACTTCGGCGACCAGCAGGATCGTCTCCAACAGGTCGTTGATGCCGATCTCTTTTTTCGCGGAAACCGGAACCATGATGACGTCGCCGCCCCATTCCTCCGGCACCAGCTCATGCTCGGCGAGCTGCTGCTTGACGTGGTCGGGGTTCGCCCCCGGCTTGTCGATCTTGTTGATCGCCACGATGATCGGCACGTTCGCCGACTTCGCGTGGTTGATGGCCTCGATGGTCTGCGGCATCACGCCGTCGTCGGCAGCGACGACGAGGATCGCAATGTCCGTGACCTGCGCGCCGCGCGCGCGCATCGCCGTGAAGGCCTCATGCCCCGGCGTGTCGAGGAACACGATTTTCTTGCCTTGGCAATTGACCTGATAGGCGCCGATGTGCTGGGTGATGCCGCCGGCCTCGCCGCGCGCCACCGAGCTCTTTCGGATGACGTCGAGCAGCGACGTCTTGCCGTGATCGACGTGGCCCATGACCGTGACCACCGGCGGACGGAGCACGAGAGACTTCGGATCGTCCTCAATGACGGGGATCTCCGTCAAATCGACCTCCGGCGGCAGCGCCTCGACGGTCACGCCGAATTCACTGGCGACCAGCTCCGCCGTGTCGTAATCGATTTCCTGATTGATGGTGGCCACCGAGCCCATCATGAACAACTTCTTGATGATGTCCGCCGCCGTGCAGCTCATCTTGCTGGCGAGGTCGCGGACAGCAATTGTCTCGCCGATCTTGATATGGGTCGGGCGCGCGATCTCCATCTTCTGCGGCTGCTGGGGCTGATTCTTGTTCTTGCGGTTTTTCCTGCCCGGACGGTTCTCATTCCGATTGAAGCCGCCGTTGTTGAAGTTGCCGCTGTTGCTGTTCCTGCGGTCGTCGCGGTTGTTCTTCCCGCCGCGCTTGCCGCCGTTGTTGAAATTGCCGTTATCTCGGTTCCGACGGTTCCCGTCGTTCCCGCCTGCGCGCCGGTTTCCGCCGTCGCCGCCGTTGACATGGCGATTTCCGTCGTTTCCGCCGGCATGGCGATTTCCTTCATTTCCGCCGAAATTGTTCCGACGGCTTTGGTTGTTGTTTCCCGTGTTCTGCTGCGGACGGCCCGCGCCGGCACCTTGCATATGTCCGTTCCTTTCCCCCGTCGGACGATTCTCTCCGCTTGGCTGCGCGGAGCGACGTTCGTTTTGCTCTCTTGCGAGCTTTTGCGCTTCCTGCTGCTGGCGCACGCGCGCTTCTTCCTCGCGGCGCCTCGTTTCTTCCCTTTCCTGTGCGCGCCGCTTTTCTTCCTCGGCGCGCCGAGCCTCCGCTTCCCTTGCCTGCGCCTCTACGCGCTCCGCCAAGGCTTTCGCCTCCGCGGCGGCTCGTTCCTCGGCTTCCTTCGCCGCGCGGACATCCGCTGCGCGCACGATGCGCCGCACCGACCCGGGCGTAATCTCCATCGCCCTCGCCGGCGGCCTCGCACCGGGACGCTGCTGCTGTTGCTGCGGCGTTTTCTGTCTTTGCGTTTGCTGCTCCCGCACTGCTGGTTTCGCAGCAGGCTTTTCCCTCGTTTCCGGTTTTCCCGCAGGCGTCCCGCCGCCTTTATTCCCCAGCGCTTTTTCCACCAGCGCCCGCTCCTTTTCGCCGACGCTCGCAAAATGATTCTTGACCTCATGCCCGTTTTGGGTAAGGATTTTCATGATATTCTTGCTGTCCGTATTGAGTTCCTTCGCCAATTCGTAGACTCTCATGGCCCCACCTCCGAATTCCTTGCCACCCATCCCGCCGTCGGCTGAAGCTTTTTTTCGAGCGCTTTCGCAAATCCCTCGTCCAGGATCGCCGCCGCCGCCCGATACTCTTTGCCAAGGCATCGCCCCAGCGCATCTTTCGTGAGCCGCGTATACACGGGAATGTCTTTCGCCGCAGCTTCTTTCATCATCGTTTCCTTGAACCGCCCGGAAGCGTCCTCCGCAACGATCAAGGCCTTCACTGTACCGGAAGCAATCGCCTTTTGGATCGCGAATTCCCCGGATACCGTCTTGCCCGCACGCTGCGCCATGCCAAGCAAGCCCTCAATCTTTTTCTCTTCCATCTATATCAAGTCCCCGCAGGGAACATTTCCGCACGAAGCGCTTCCAATATGTCTGCGCTGACCGGCCCCTGAAACGCTTTTTCGAACCGCCGGCGCTTCACCGCCGCGTCAAAGCATTCCGGCTTGTGGCAGACATACGCGCCCCTTCCCGGCATCTTTCCCTTGAAATCCACAGAAAAGACGCCCTCGGGGCTTCGCACGATCCGCACGAGCTCCTTTTTCGGGTGCACGGTCTGGCATCCGATACAAAGTCGTTCCGGCGTTTTTTTCTGGATCGTCATTAAACCTCATCGCCTTCCACCGAGAAGGATTCCTCACCCGTAACCTCGACGACGGACATATTCTCGTCTGGTTCTT
This sequence comes from uncultured Selenomonadaceae bacterium, assembly GCA_902778455.1. Taxonomy (GTDB): domain Bacteria; phylum Bacillota; class Negativicutes; order Selenomonadales; family Selenomonadaceae; genus RUG12372. The sequence continues at coordinate 63,572 of CACYXR010000003.1, forward strand.
CCTCCGCCGCCTGGGATTCGCTCTTGATGTCGATCTTCCATCCCGTCAGCTTCGCCGCCAGCCGAGCATTCTGCCCTTCCTTGCCGATGGCAAGGGAAAGCTGGTTGTCAGGCACCACGACCCGCGACGCCTTTTCTTCCTCGTTGACCGCGACGGAAACGACCTTCGCCGGACTCAGCGCGTTCGCGATATAATGCGCGGGATCCTCGTTCCACTTCACGATGTCGATTTTCTCGTTGCGAAGCTCCGTCACCACCGCCTGCACGCGAAGTCCTTTGTGCCCGACGCAGGAACCCACCGGGTCGACGTCCGCGTCCTTCGAATAGACGGCGATTTTTGAGCGCATGCCCGGCTCGCGCGCCACCGACTTGATCTCCACGATCCCATCGTATATTTCCGGAACTTCCAGTTCAAACAAACGCTTTAACAGTCCCGGATGGGTGCGCGAAACGGAAACCTGCGGGCCCTTCGAGGTGCGACGGACTTCCAGGATATACGCCTTGACGCGATCCCCGTAAGCGTACATTTCGCCTTCGATCTGCTCCGACGCCGTCAGCACCGCCTCCGTCCGTCCGAGGTCGATATACACGGTGCGGTTCTCGACGCGCTGCACGGTGCCCGTCACGATATCGCTGGAACGGCCCGAGAACTCGTCGTAAATATTACCGCGTTCCGCCTCGCGGATCCGCTGCACGACAACCTGCTTCGCCGTCTGCGCCGCGATGCGGCCGAAATTCGCCGGCGTCACCTCGATTTCCAGCACATCCCCCTCCTCGTAATCGGGGTCGATGGCCTGCGCGTCCGCCAACGCCATTTCCATTACCGGGTCCGTCAATTCCTTCACGACGGTCTTGTGCGCGTAAACATGAAACTCGCCTGTCTCACGGTCAATCTGCACATGGGCGTTCTGCTCCGAGCCGAAATTCCGGCGATACGCGGAAATCAGCGCCGCCTCGATGGCGTCGAACAAAATGTCCGGCGCAATGCCCTTCTCTTTCGCCAAATCGTCGATAGCCATCATGAATTCCTTGGCCCGATCGAACTCCTGCACTTTCTTTCTGCCTTTTCCCCTGCTTCTTTTGATCAAGATCGAAATCCTCCCGTATTTTCTCCAATGTTCCTACTATATCTCTATATGCAAGCGCACCTGCGCGATTTTTCCCTTTGGGATCGGTTCGCGGCCTTCGAGGGACAATCCCTGCTCCCCAAAGCCTTCCAGTTTCCCGACGAGCAGTTTTTCTCCGTCCAGCGGTTCATAGAGGGAAACGTCCACTTCCTTGCCCCGCTCGCGTTCGAAATCGCGCGGCTTCTTCAGCACGCGGTCCAGTCCCGGCGAGGATACTTCCAATATATAAGGTTCCGGCATGACATCCTTCACGTCCAGATCCGCCTCCAGCCTCTCGCTGAGCGCCTGGCAGTCCTCAATGCCGATTCCTTCCGGCTTATCGATGAACACGCGGAGATACCAGTCCTTTTCCTTCACATACTCGACGTCGACAAGCTCAATACCGCTTCCGTCCAAAAGCGATTCCGCCATCTGCCAGACTGTTTTTTCGACGACATTCGCCACACGCATTCCCCCCTCTTGCCGATCATTTTTCCGTCATGCACATAAGAGGAAAGAGTGGGCTCACACCCACTCTTTCAGTCAACATCTTCTCATATCTTAAAGCATTATAATGCCATAGTTCAGAGTTTGTCAAGGACAAACTCTCCTTATCGGCATTTCCACGAGGCGGATTTTTCCGCCGAGTGATAATGCCTTAGTTCAGAGTTTGTCAAGGACAAACTCCCTTTTGCGGCATTTCCACGAGGCGAAATTTATCCGCCGAGTGATAATGCCATAGTTCAGAGTTTGTCAAGGACAAACTCTCCTCTGCGGCATTTCCACGAGGCGGATTATATCCGCCTCGTGATAATGAAAGCAAACAGCCTGAACGAAAAAATCGCGCCCAAAAGCAAAAAAGAAACGCCCGCCGTTTTGCGAACGCTTCTTTCCGTCCTATTCGATTCCCCGCTATTTTTCCGCCAGCTTCGGCAGCCGATCTTTCAGGATAGGCACGCGCAGGCTCTGCCCCGCGCGAAGCGAACCGTCCGCGGGAAGCCCGTTGACCTCGATGATCGCCTCCACCAGCTCGCCCACTTCCTCTGAACGCGCCGTATAGCGGGAGGCAATCGTCCAGACATTTTCCCTTCGCGCGACCTGAACCGTCGCAAAATCACTGCTCCGAAGATACCCGTTGCCCAAGTGGAGCGGCGAGACCATAGCCGCGGCAAGCGCAATCAACAACAACCGCGCAAAAAGCCTTCCCGTCTTTTTCTTCCTCTTTTTCATCCCGCCCATCTCCCGTCAACGATTACAAATTTTTGTTCCGGGAATTTATGTTCCAAGAACTTTTGTTCTTATATTAATACCGAAAATTCGTTTTGTCAATGGTTTTAGAACATATTTTTTACAAAAATTCGTTTCTTTTTATTTGCTCATAAAATGTGATATAATAAAATGATAAAAATCAGATGCAGTTCTTATCTTTTTGAAAGCATTACGCAGAGGAGAATCCGTATGACCATTCACGGAGCAGTCATCATCGAACAGGGCGTGACGTTTGCCATCATCTCCGTCAAACCCCATGTCACGCAATACACGGCGCGCGCCACAGCGTTCCGGCAGGAGATTTCTTATTTCTTTCCTAATATGCCGATCATCCTGATGTCGCAGGATTCCACCGGCGCGCCGCATTATTTCGGGCGAAAGGATATCGTGGAATTCCTGAAAACCATCCGCGTTGACCAAATCCCGTGGAAAGAATATCACGTGTATTGACTTCTTCCCCACCGCCGCAAATAAAAAAATCATTGACACTCACATTTTTACGTGCTATTATAATATGCGTTGATTGCGCAAGCGGTCATGGCCTGGTAGCTCAGCTGGATTAGAGTATTTGGCTACGAACCAAAGGGTCGGGGGTTCGAGTCCCTCCCAGGTCACCATCAGTAAAATCAAGGCTTCGAGAATTTCTCTCGGAGCCTTTTTTGCTGCAAAAACGCCCCAAAAATTCTTATGGAGTTCTTATTTAATTCACTGAAATGCAAAGAGAGATGTAAAAAAGGGCTTCCGAGCGTAATGCTCGGAAGCCCTGCTTTTTTCTGGCGGAGAGGGTGGGATTCGAACCCACGGTAGCTTTCACTACAACAGATTTCGAGTCTGTCACCTTCGACCACTCGGACACCTCTCCAGTGACAGGCTATAGTATAACACAAGCGGCGAAGTGTTGCAAATGATTTTTACGCCTCGCCGCTTTTTGATCACTATGTTTAATTTTTCTGCCCGATGCGGCCCGCATGGGTCACATGGTAGCCGTGGTTTTCCAGCTCCTTCAGCAGATTCCCTTCGTTCATGAAGTCGCCGCGCACGATGATATCATACTTGCCCATATCTTTTTTGCAGGTGACGAAGCTGTCGATATTGAAGCCCGCGTTTGCGAAGATGCCCGCGATGTCCTGCACGACGCCTACCTTGTCGTCCACCTCGATAGTGATGCGGTCCTTGCCCTCGGAAAGGCCCATGATCTCGACCAGCGCGTTGAAAATATCCGTCTCGGTAATCACGCCGACCACGGTGCCGACATCGGTAACGACCGGCACGCCGCCAATCTTGTTCATCGACATCAAAAGGGCCGCTTCCTCGATCGGCGCGTTCTCGTTGACGGAAATAACCTTGTCGCTCATGATCTCGCGTATGGAGATTTTCGCCAAGAGTGAATTGATTTCGTAGCGGGACAACGTCGTAGCTGCCGACGGTGACACGCGCATCAGGTCCTTGTCCGTGACGATGCCGACCAGCTTGCCGTTCTCGACGACGGGCAGGCGGCGGATCTTGTGTTCCTTCAAAAGCGCGGCGGCGGCGTCAACCTTGTCCTCCGGCTTGATAGAAATGGGGTTCCGGGTCATACGATCGCATACAAACATAATGGGAAGGCTCCTTTCTGCATATCCTTCTTAAAATATAGATATTATCGGCACGATACGAATGTGCCTCTGTATTCCGCATTCGCAAATCCAAAAGAATAAATTCGCTATACGACGCAAAAAATCCTTCTTTCGCGCAAAAATTTTATCCTCCCAGATACGCTTTCCGCACTTCCTCGCTGGCAGCCAGTTCTTTTGCGCCGCCGGAAAGGGCAATGCGGCCCGTTTCAAGGACATAGGCGCGATGCGCAATGGAAAGGGCCATGTTCGCGTTCTGCTCGACGAGCAGCACCGTCGTGCCCGTCTTGTTGATGTCCACGATGATGTTGAAAATCTCACGAATCAAAAGCGGCGCGAGTCCCATCGACGGCTCGTCGAGCAGCAGGAGCCGCGGGCGGCTCATCAGCGCGCGGCCCATGGCCAGCATTTGCTGCTCGCCGCCGGACAATGTGCCCGCCGCCTGTTCCTTGCGTTCCAAAAGCCGGGGGAACCGCTCGAAGACCATATTCATATCGGCCTCGATACCGTCGGCATCGTCCCGCGTAAAAGCTCCGAGCTCCAGATTTTCCATGACGGTCATGTTCGCGAAGATACGCCGCCCCTCCGGCACCTGCGAGATGCCCAGTTTGACGATGGACTGCGCCGGACGGCCCGCGATGGACTCGCCCTCGAACAGGATGTCCCCCTCCTTCGGCTTCAAAAGCCCGGAGATTGTGCGGAGCGTCGTGGACTTCCCGGCGCCGTTGGAGCCGATCAATGTGACGATCTCACCCTGCCGCACGGTCAGGCTCACCCCCTTGATGGCGTGGATGGCCCCGTAATAGACATGAATGTCCTTGATTTCCAACATATCAGCCATCAGGCGTCACCTCCCAAATACGCGCGGATGACCTCCGGATTTTTCTGGATTTCCTCCGGCGTTCCTTTGGCGATAATCTGCCCGTATTCGAGCACATAGATTCGCTCGCAGATGCCCATGACGAGGCTCATGTCATGCTCGATCAAGAGGATCGTCAGTGAGAACTGATCGCGAATCCAGCGAATCATATCCATCAGTTCCTGCGTCTCCTGCGGATTCATGCCTGCCGCCGGTTCATCCAGCAGCAGGAGCTTCGGCTTCGCCGCCAAAGCGCGGGCAATTTCCAGCCGACGCTGGGCGCCGTAAGGCAGATTTTTCGCCGTCTCGCCGGCCTTGTCCGCCAGCTTGAATATTTCGAGGAAGCGCATACTCTCCCGCGTCACTTCCTCCTCTTCGGAAAAATACCGCCCGACGCGCAGGATTGCTTCGGCCAGCCCATATTTGACGTGCTGATGGCAAGCGATTTTCACGTTGTCCAGCACCGAGAGTTCGGAAAAGAGCCGGATATTCTGGAACGTGCGGGCGATGCCGCGCTGGGTGATCTGGTACGGCTTCAGCCCCACAAGGCTGTCCCCCTCGAATTCGATATGGCCGCTGGTGGGCTGGTATACCCCGGTGAACAAGTTGAAGGCGGTGGTCTTTCCCGCGCCGTTGGGGCCGATCAGGCCGATCAATTCGCCCGGATTGATATACATATTGAAGTCGGAAACGGCTTTGAGGCCGCCGAACATTTCCACGACGTTCGTCGCCTTGAGAAGCGGTTCAGCCATCGTTCCTGTCCCCCTTCCGGAAGCGCTTGAATGGCGCAAGGCTGGTCAATTCCATATAACCGAAAAGGCCCTGCGGACGATAGAACATTAAAAGGATCAGCGCCAACGCGTAAATAATCATGCGGTATTCAGGCCAGTCCGCAAGGATCGCCGAAATGAAGGTCACGACGAAAGCACCGGCCACCGCGCCGGTAATCGAGCCGAGACCGCCGAGCACCACCATGATCAGATAATTGAAGGACTGCATGAAAGTAAACGAAAGCGGCGTGATGATATAGAAGACATGGGCGAACAGGCCGCCCGCCACGCCCGCGAAAGCCGCGCCGATAGTGAAGGCCATGACCTTGTATTTCGTCGTGTTGACGCCCATCGCCTCCGCCGCAATCTCGTTCTCGCGAATCGCGATGCAGGCGCGCCCATGAGTCGAGTTCACGAAATTCTTGATGATGAACAGCGTTGCGAGAAGCCAGAAGAAAACCCAGGGGAACGTCGTCAGGTGCGGGATGCCCGAAAAGCCCGCCGCGCCGCCGACGTACTGAATATTCATCAGCACGATGCGGATGATCTCCGAAAGCCCCAAAGTCGCAATCGCCAGATAGTCGCCGGAGAGGCGCAGCGTCGGAAGCCCGATCAGGCAGCCGAGGGCGCCCGCCGCCGCGCCGCCCGCCAGGAGCGCCGCGAGAAACGGCAGATGAAAATTCGTAGTCAGCACCACCGACACATAAGCGCCGACGGCCATGAAGCCTGCGTGCCCGAGGGAGAACTGGCCGGTATAGCCGTTGATCAGGTTCAGGCTCGCCGCCATGATGATATTGATGCCGATGATTAAAATATTCAGCTTCCAAAACGAACCGATAATTCCCGCTTCCATCAGGCCGTAAAGCACGGCAAAAATGGCGAGCCCCAGTGCGAACATGACGGCGTCACGTTTTTGCGATGTATTCATGCCGCCACCTCACACTTTCTCCTGCGCGTCCCGGCCGAAAATACCGCTGGGACGGAACAGCAGGACGAGAATCAAAATCGCGAAAGCCGCCGCGTCGCGAAACGTCGAAGACAGGAATCCCGAAACGAACGCCTCGATGACGCCGAGAATCAGGCCGCCCACCACCGCACCGGGCAGGCTGCCGATGCCGCCGAGCACCGCCGCGACGAACGCCTTGAGCCCCGGCATGATGCCCATCAGCGGATCGATGGAATTGTAATAGACGCCGACCAGCACGCCGCCCGCCGCCGCCAGCGCCGAGCCGATGCCAAAGGTCGCGCCGATGACGCGGTCCGCGTCGATGCCCATCAGCTGCGCCGTCTCCGTGTCAAAGGAAACCGCGCGCATGGCCTTTCCGATTTTCGTCTTTTGGACAATATAAGTCAAAAGCAGGGTCAGCACGAAAGTAATCGCGAAAATCAAGACCTGCTGGCCGTTCACGATGAAATCGCCGATATGGAACGCGACGCTCGAATCAAAAACTTCGGGGAACGTGCGCGGCGTCGGCGAAACAAACAACATGCTCGTGTATTCAAGAAAAAACGAAACGCCGATAGCCGTAATCAAAAGTGAGATTCGCGGCGCGTGCCGAAGCGGCTTATAAGCGATACGCTCCACAAGGCAGCCGATCAGCCCCGTCACCACCATCGAAATGACCAGCGCGGGAAAAATGCCAAGTCCCGCCTGGGCCACCGCGAAAAATCCGATATAGGCGCCCACCATGTAAATATCACCGTGGGCGAAATTGATCAATTTGATAATGCCGTAAACCATCGTATAGCCGAGGGCAATCAGCGCGTAAATGCTCCCGAGGGAAACACCGTTGATGAGCTGCTGCACCACTTGGCTCATGAAATCCATTGAAACCACTCCACTTTTAACAAAGAGGGCCGCATTGCTGCGGCCCTTTGCTTCCATTATCAGCCTTCCCCTCTGGGGAAGGTGGCAGCCGAAGGCTGACGGATGAGGTCTTGTGTGGCTCGCTAAAAACCTCACCCACCGGCTTCGCCGGTCCCCCCCAAAAGGGGAGGGCTATGTCAACTTACGGAACGATCTTCGCGACGACCTCGCGGCCTCCGTTCTTGTTCTCGAGAATGACAGCCTGCTTGATCGGGTTGTGATTCGCGTCCATCGAGATCGTGCCCGTGCCGGCCTTCAGGTTCTTCGTCTCGGCAATCGCCTTCGCGATCTTCTCCGAGTCGTCGGAGCCTGCGCGCTTCAGCGCGTCGATCAGCACCTTGCCGGCATCGTAGCCGAGAGCCGCGAACACGTTCGGCGCATGGCCGAACTTCTTGTTGTACGCATCCAGGAACGGCTTGACCTCCGAGTCCTTATCCGAATAATGGGTGCAGAAGAACGTGTTGTTGATGGCGTCCGCGCCGGCGATGTCCTTGACCTTCGGGTCGTCCCAGCCGTCCGTACCGAGGATCGGCGAAGTGATGCCCAGCTCGCGGGCCTGCTTGACGATCTTGCCGACTTCCTCATAATACGCCGGAACGAACATCACGTCCGCGCCCGCCGTCTTCAGCTTCGTCAGCGTCGCCTTGAAATCCTGGTCCTTCTGGACGAAGGCCTCTTCCATCAGCACCTTGCCGCCCGCGGCCTCGAACTTCTCCTTGAACACCTGCGCGAGACTCTTGGAGTAATCGGACGAGGAATCGAAATAAATGACGGCCGTCTTCGCCTTCAGGTTTTCCTTCGCGAACTTGGCCATGACGTCGCCCTGCTGCGGGTCGATAAAGCAGCTGCGGAACACGAACGGCTGCACCTTGCCGTTGTCCACCGTGACCTTCGCGCTGGTCGCGCACGGCGCAAGGATAGGAACCTTGTGCTCGGTGGCGACCTGCGTCTCCGCGATGACCGGAGCCGTCGTTGCCGGGCCGACCAACACTTTGACCTTATCGTCGGCAATCAGCTTCGTCGCCGAGTTCACAGCCTCGGAAGTCTCGGACTTCGTGTCCGCCTTCACGAGCTTGATCTTCTTTCCGTTAACGCCGCCCGCGGCATTGATCTCGTCAATGGCAAGTTCCAGGCCCTCGTAAGTCGCAACACCGTAGTTCGCCACGTTGCCCGTCAGCTCGAAATTCGCGCCGATCTTGATCTCGTTGGAGTCGGCCTTCTTGTCTCCGCCTCCTCCGCCGCAGCCCGTCAAAACGCCGCCGAGCATCATGACGCCGGCCAGAAGCGCGGCCATGCGTCCCTTTTTACCGAATTTCATGGAAACCCCTCCTCAATAATTGCTGTCGCGCTTTTTTCTATAAATATGAGCGCAACGATGAAATGGGAAACAAAAAACTCCATGCGGCACTGCTCCGCATGGAGCTTATTATATGTTACGACTTTTTAATAGTCAATAGTACGCGAGAGAAAAACGGAATGTATACTTTTTTAGAAGAATTCTTCTTCTGCCGCGATGCAGATTGCGTGATAGACAGGAAGGTGCAGCTCCTGGATGCGATACGTTTCGTCCTCCGGCACCGCAATCGTAATATCCGCAAGCGGTTTCAGCTTTCCGCCGGAACGCCCCGTCAGCGCGATGGTTTTCATCCCCCGCACCCTTCCAATCGCAACAGCGTAAAGGACATTCTTCGAGTTGCCCGACGTGCTGATCGCGAGCAGTACGTCTCCCTCGCGCCCGAGTCCGAGCACCTGCTGGGCAAAGACGAGATCGGCGGCCTGGTCGTTGGCGAAGGCCGTGCCGAGAGCCACCGCATTGACCAGCGAGATCGCCGGCAGCGCGCCCTGCAGATTTTCATAAAGGTAATCGGCGTCCTGCGGGAACGCCGTTTTCATCTTTTCCCGCGCCGATTCCGGCAGCGGTCGTTTTTTCAGGAACCCCTTCATCAGCTCGCCGACGATATGCTCGGCGTCCGCCGCGCTGCCGCCGTTGCCGCAGAGGAGCAGCTTCCCCCCCGCGTGATACGCTGCGCAGATCGTTTCCGCCGCCTCGCAAATATCGGCGCGGCACGCTTCCAATGCCGGACAGCGCTCAAAAAGCACCTCCAGCGTTTTTTTCGTCGAATCCTTCATCATCTGCTCCTGTACCAGTCCGCCGTGCGCTTCGGCTCATAGTCGGTGCCGTTGCTCTCCCCCGCCGGAAAACTGCGCGCCGCCTTCGGCGGGCGAATGTCGGGAATCGGGAACGGTGCCTGCTGCGGCTCCTGACGATAGGCATTGACCCGGGACGCCGTTTTTCCGCGAATCCCTCCAAAAAACCGCGACAGGAACCGGAACGCCAAATAAATCAATACGCCGTTGATTAAGAGCCCGAAGAAATCCCCCATGAAGCTGCCCGCGCCGAATCCGAGAAGATTCCCCAAAAGGCCGCCGAGCATCATGCCGCCCGCCAGGAGCCCCATATTCCGCATCATGTTTCCCCAGCGGGTGCCGCGGTACGGCACGGAATCCACACCCGTACGCCCCGAAGGCGACGCCGCTCTCGGCGCGGCGGACGGAATATCGCTTGCCTTCTGCGAAGGACGGTACTGCTGGTTCGGACGTGCGTTCTGCTGCGGCGTATTCATACGCGGCGCCTGCGGCCTCGGCGTATTCATGCGCGGCGTTGTCACGCGCGGGGCGCGCATCCCCCCGACGGCGGCCTCCGCATTTTCCGGCAGGCTCGCCGCCGAGATTGTCAAAAGCCCCGCAGCAACAATCGCTATAATCTTTTTCCGCTTCATAATTATATATGAGGCCTCCTACTCCGCATGCGCTTTTATATCGTCAGGGAATGCATAAATCTCGCCCAGGGTGTCCAGTTCCCCCGACAGATAACGGTCAATGTCGTGTACGTCGACAAAAAGCTTGCAGTCAATATCCAGATAGCCCTGCTCCCTGCCGCCCGAAACGTCACGCACAGCAACCAGCTTCTCGCGCAGCGCCTCGCATTCCGAGCGCGTCGCATGGATATCCAGCTTGATCAGCGGCACGCCGTATTCCCTCAAAACTTCCTGCATCGTCAATCGCTCTGACAATGGTATCGCTCCTCAAGTATTTATCGACGCAATTATGCGAGGATAATCTGATTTTCTAATGAAAAAGGGGAATCACTGAACAAGTCCGGCATCTTATTCAGTGATTCCCTTTTCCTCTTTCCTCTCGCCGTCCCTCGCCAGGATCCGCTCCAGCGAGCGTATCGCGTAACGCTGGGTCTCGTAATCGAGATCGCTGGCTTCCGCCGCCATGCGCTTTTTCATCTCGTCAAGCTGCCGCGTGAGCCGCAGCCGCGTTTCCTTGTCCATTCCTCCACCCCGCTTTTCAAAACGATTATACCTTCCGTGCCGCTTCCGCGCAAATCTTTCAGATTTCTTTCATGTTATGTTCGTTTGTTGCACGTGAAACATTCGGAAATGATTTCCGATTTTTTCGTGTGAAACAATTTCGTTTGACAAACCGCCTGTATCATGTTTTACTAAACATATTATTGATTTGGAAAGGTGATTTTCTTGGTTCTCATTTACGTTCTCCTGGGGTGTCTCGTAGCACTCTTCCTTTTCGAGATGTGGCGCCAGCTTTACAAGCTGAACACTGTCAACAACCTGATCCGCACTTACGAGCATGACGTGGAAAACCCGAAGCTCATCGACGAGATGTACGACTTTTGCCTGAAGGACCGCAAGCTGAAAAAGGTCATGGCGAAATACAATCCGACGAAGGAGGACTTCGACAAGCTCTACCACAAACTGCTGCTTTGGACGAATTTCCGCAAGTACCGGCGGTTCGTACCAATCTCGTCGTTCTTCGCAGTCTATTCCCTCGACTACATGCTGTCCCACAAGGACATGGACGCCTGCGACCTGTCGAAGAAAATGTGCAATTTCTTCAATATATGATTTTCATCCAAAGGAGGACTCCCCATGAAAAGCAAGAAGAACAAACTCGCATCTATCCTGCTGGCGGGCAGCCTGATGCTCCTGCCGGTGTGCTGCCATGCGGAGGCGGAGCCGGTGGAAGCGGCGGCGGCGGAAAGCGAGACGTCCGAAACGGCGAGCGGCGTCTATGAGATGGAGAAAAAGACAACAACGATTTATTACGGCAACATGGAGACGAATCGCACGGGCACGATCGACCTTTTCTTTGTCAACGGCGTGAACGACGTCCCGTACATTTCCGTGAATACCGCCAAGGACATACTGATCCGCGCGGTCAGGGTGCTGGACGCCCCTGCCTACGATCTGACGATGGAAACCAAAGGGGAAAAGGTCGCCCTGAGCAGGGAAACCCATTACCCTGTGATTTTCGACTGCAACGAGGATACGATCTTCTTCTGGGATTACGACGCCTTCATGCTCCATAATCCGAACGCGACGCTGATGGATCTTGTGGCGGTTTCCGGCTTCAACGAACAGGGCGAGGCGGAGCTCTTCCAGCGCAGCGATACCTCCTTCGAGCGGTACGGCGAGGCGATTACCTTCCGGCCGGGGGATTACGGCATCGACATGTTCTATCAGGACGGCGAGCATTATCTGCCGCTCCAGCTTTTCAGCGATATCCTGCTGTCGCAGAACGCGATGAACACACTGTACAACGGCAAGGACGTTTTCATCCTGCAGAGCGGAAATCTCGCCCCCTTCGAGGAAGCCTACTACAATGTCCCTCATCCTGCAAAGAGGAGCGAGGCGCTGGCCGAGTTCAACTACAACGAGCTCTGCTTTGCCCTCGACTCGCTTTACGGCCTGAAGGAACAGCACAACATCAGGAAGTTCGATACGATGTTCATGCAGTCGGGCTTGAAGTGGAAGCTCTTGAGCACGGATCCGCAGGAAGCGGGACAGGCGCTTTGCGACCTGACCTTCATGCATCTCGACGATCTGCACAGCGCATTTTCCAAGCATTCCTTCATGATGACGGGGAAGCCGGAGCGCCGGTTAGGTTCGTCGTGCCGGCAGAGCGTCGCGGATATGCAGCGGTATGCAGAGGCGCGGAAAAAAGTCTATCCCAATGGCGCGCCCGCCTATGAGGAGGTCGGGAACACCGCTTATATTACTTTCGACGAATTCGCCGTCGAGGACGTAAATTATTACACCGCAAATGCGGAGGAACATCTGGGAGATACGATATCGCTGATGATCCACTCGTTCTCCAAGATCACGCGGGAGAACAGCCCGATCAAGAACGTGGTGCTGGACCTTTCCAATAACGGGGGCGGCGCCGCTCCGACCGCCGCTTTCACCATCGGCATGTTCCTGGGCGAAGGCTCCATCAGCGTCGCGAATCCTTTGACGGGCGCTCTCGTCATCCAGAACTTCAAGGCTGACCTGAATCTGGACCGGAAGTTTGACGAAAAAGACAATCTCCTGAACTACAACCTTTTCTGCCTGACGTCGCCGAACAGTTTCTCCTGCGGCAATCTGGTGCCCAGCGCGCTGAAGAATTCCCATCGTGTCACGATCCTTGGGCAGACTTCAGGCGGCGGCGCCTGCGTGGTGCAGAACATGACCACCGCCGACGGATGCGTGTTCACGATCTCGGGGCCGTATCGTCTGGCCTATACGAAGAACGGCTCCTTCTACGACATCGACCAGGGCGTGACGCCGGACTTCGTGCTGCCCACGCCGGAACAGTTCTACAACAGGAAAGCGCTGACGAATTATATCAACAAGATTTTGTGGAAGTAAGATCAAAAAAATATGGGGCGGTTGCACGCTTGTTTCCGTGCAGCCGTCCCGTATTTTTCTCTTCATCGCTGCTTCATCAGCAGCGTTTTTTTGATTTCCAGGTCCTTGACCTGCTTGTTGAGGCGCGAGTACTCGAGCTTGTTTTCCATCAGCGATTGCATCGCTTCTTTCTTCTCCTCGGGCGTCGCCGCCTCGTCGACCTGATACTGCGCGAACTCGATGCGGATGTTGACCTCATCCATCTCAGCGCCGAGCCGTTCGATGATCTTCTCGATCAGCTCCGGGTCCTTCAGCTCGTCGAGGTCCTCGAAATCCGTGGGCGTTCCCTCGGCTTCCGCCTTGTCGCCGTTCATGAACAGCGCGCCGCCCGTCACCAGCCCGCCGACGAAGCCGCCGATGGGGCCGCCGATCAGCCGCCCGACAATCGAGCTGCCCGCAACGATGGCCGCCTTGCTCCAAAGCGAGCCGAGCTTCTTGTCCTGCTGTTCCGCGTATTTGCGGAAGGATTCCCACGGGATCTGGTAACCCGCCCTGTTCGACTGGCGGTCGCCCTCGATCTCCCCCTCCCGGATTTTCTTTCGCACCGTATATTCGCTGAGGCCGAGCTGCTCCGCGACCTCCTTGACTGTCAACGTCTTCTGCTCAGTCATGTCGTTCCCTTCTTTCTCCTAATATATTATCACCAATAGAAAAAAAAGGCAACATAATCCACATGATTTGATTATATATGTCATCAGTTTTTATTGCTCTAATTAAATTTTAATCAAATTTAATATTGACAAAGCAACATAAAAGTATTATGATGCGCACAGATAAGGTCAATAACATTATATCGCCTGCCGCGGAATTTTTTCGTCAGGCAAGGAAGATAGCACGAAGTCGTAGGAAGAGCCTACGTCGAGTGCTAACTGACACAGCATGACGGAAAAAGGCCCGGCAGCAAAGAAAGGATGAGGCCGATGGAAAAAGCGCGTTTCTACAATCCAAGGACAGGCGAGACGGAAGAGATCGACGTCGAATACTACGCGGGAGAATTTTCCGAGCAGGACTTCTGGTCGAAGATCAAAAACAAGATCAAATCGGCGGGACTGCAGCTGATCTACAAGGCGATGCAGCTCTACTACGCAACGGAGAATCCCAACTGCCCGACGAAGGTAAAGGCAGGCATCTACGCGGCCCTCGGCTACTTCGTCGCCCCCCTCGACTTTCTGCCGGACTTCATGCCCTTCGCCGGATACACCGATGACCTGTCGGCAATCCTGTTGGCGACGATGATGGCGCAGGCCTATATCGACGACGAGGTCAGGGAGAAGGCAAGGCAGAAGCTCGGCGCCATCTTCGGACACAAGGTGCTCGCGGAGCTTGCCGAAGAACAGGCGGCATGAAGCAGAGTGAAATGAAAGTTTTATTGCAAGAGCAACATTAAAATTGAAAGATATAAATACGAGGAGGTAACAATCATGAGTATGGCAAAAAACGGTATCCTGTTGGCAATTGGCGGTATGTTGGGCGCGTTCGTCGCGGCGGTGATGACCAATGACGAAGTAAAAGAGACCGTGAAGGAGACGGCGGAGGCCTGCAAGGAATTCGCGGCCATGGACCGCGTGATCGAGAAGCTTCGCATCGAGGGCGAGGCGGCGCTGAAGGTCTGCACGAACGACGAGGAGCGCGAGGCGGTCTATGAGAAGATCCGCGCGGCGGTGACGCAGCTCAAGGAGGAGCTCCAGGAAAAGGGCGAAGCCCTGATCGCCGAGTTTCGCGCAAAGGCAAAAAACGCCGATGAAGCCGCCCCCGAGACGAACGAAGACGCGGAAGGCCATGTCGAGAACATCCGCCAGACGCTGGAACGCTTCAGCGAATCGCTGGACGAGACGCTCCGCGCACTGAACCCGAATCCCCCGTTGGCTGAAATATAATCACCCCAAATTCCCTTTTTGTAAAAGAGACGAGACAACCTTGACGGCTTGCCTCGTCTCTTTTTATAATTATAGAAATGATTAATTATGACTTCGACCATGAAAACTCATGAAATCGGGCCTTCTCCTCAAGAGGACGGTGTCAGACCGAAGGACTGACGGATGAGTTGGAAAGCCGTAACGATAAACGAAGGCGTAACGGTGAGAACACCTCATCCACCGCCTACGGCGGTCCCCCTTCCCCTCAAGGGGAAGGCAAGGTAACGTTGTGGCGAAATTTAATGATTGGAAAAAGAAAAATGAAAGGAGCGGGGCGGTATGGCGGAAGTATCTGTGCTTTTCCTCGGCGATTGGCTGGAATGCGACGTTGCGCCCTATCTCGCCTTCGCATCAAAAGAACGGCAAGCCTCCGTCGCGCGCTTCCGTTTTACTTCCGACAGGAACCGCTCTCTTTGGGCGGAGCTTTTCGCCCGTTGGCGCCTGGCCGAAGCGTCAGGCCTCTCTCCCGCTGAAATTAATATTTCCCACGACGAACAAGGAAAACCGTTTTGCAAATACCTCCCGCTTTCCGTCAGCCTGTCCCACAGCGGCCCGTATATCGCGGTTGCCGTCGGGAAAAGCAACGTCGGCGTCGACGTCGAGCGAAAGCGCAAATTCAATCTATCCATTTCCCGTCGATGGTTCCGCCCGAAGGAGCATGAATTTTTGACGTCGCTGCCGGAGGAAGAACGCGCCCACGCTTTTTTCCGTCTCTGGACGTTGAAGGAGGCCGCGCTGAAATACACCGGTGAGGGACTCGCGGGCGGGCCGGAAACCGTGAACTGCTTCGCGCTGCTGGAAGCGGCGGAAAAAGGAGACGCCGACGCATTGGCCGGGCGCAATTTCCCCCTCCCGCGGGAAGCGACCGTCGGCGTCGTCGCGGCTCGAAGGGAACTTCCCGACAAAGCTCGAATGTTCACCATCGGACAAGGCGAAAACGGAATATATGGCAACGCCGTCTTCACGGAGCAAGATTCCATAATATCATAACCCCTCGCGGGGCTTCCGTTTTTTTCATATCGTTGTATAATGAATGATGACTTTATAAAAATCATAAATTTTCGGAGGGATAGATCATGTGCAAAGAATGCGGATGCGGCGCGACGGGCGGAAACACGCGGCTGCAATTCACGGTTGAAGGCTATACGGAAGACAGTGCGAAGAAAATGGAGAAAAAACTCCTGGGCATGGCGGGGGTGCTGTACGTCCATATCCACGCCCACGACGGCGAGACGACGATTGACTACGCGCCGGCCAAGACAAAGCTGACGGAAATCATGAACGCTTTCAGTGAGGAAGGCTTGACGGCGAACCTTTGAAAAATAATTATAACTGAAAAAAATGAGCGCTCCCATTGTCGGGAAGCGCTCATTTTATTATTGTCAGGCGGGAAGTTCCTCCGGCGGGAAATCGTTCGGGCCTTCATTGGAGAGCCCAAGGCGTTTCAAAATCTCGAAGTCGCCTTTGATCGTTGTGCCGCTGGTGGTCAACATATCGCCGGTGATCGTGGCCGACGCGCCGGAAAGGAACGCCGTCGCGCCGTTTTCCGGCAGGACTTTCCGCCCCGCGGCGAGGCGGATATTCGCCTCCGGGTTGATATAGCGGAAGAATGCGATGGTGCGCAGCACGTCTTTCCCGTCGATCTGCGGACGGTCTTCGAGGGCCGTGCCTTTAATCGGCATCAACGCGTTGATGGGAATCGACTCGATGCCAAGCTCAGCGAGGCTGATGGCCATGTCGAGGCGGTCGTCCCAGTTCTCTCCCATGCCGATGATGCCGCCGGAGCAGACGCACATGCCTTCCTGCTGCGCGATCTTGATGGTGCGGATCTTGTCGTCGTAAGTGTGCGTGGTGCAAATCTGCGGGAAGAAGCGACGCGACGTCTCGATATTGTGATGGTAGCTGGTGACGCCCGCCGCGCGCAAGCGGCGGAACTGCTCGGCGTCGATGAATCCCATCGACGCGCAGAGCTCGATGGTCAGCGTCTTGTGCATTTCCTCGAAGACCTCGATGGCCTGATCGAATTCCTTACCCTTACAGGCGCGTCCCGCCGTCACGATGGCGAAACGGTTCACACCCGCTTCCTGATTCTTCTTTGCGGCGGCGATGATTTCTTCCTTCGGCAGGAAGTTGTACTCGTCGATGCCGGTCTTGTGGCACGCCGCCTGCGCGCAGTATTTGCAGTTTTCCGGGCAGCGACCGCTTCGCCCGTTGATGATCGTGCAAAGATCGATATGGTTTTTGCGGAAATGCTTCTGGATCGCACCCGCGCCCTTTTGTAGCTCCTCCAAGTCGCTGTCGAGGAAGATGGAAAGGTCGTCGCCGCGCTTCACGCGGTGTCCGCGAATGATTTTTTCAGCCAATTCGGAAATGGTGGTGCTCATACGTATGGAAACCTCTTTTCATAGCTTGATAATAAAGTTTCCAACATTATACGGCAGACGGAGCTTTTCGTCAACTTTAATTTATTTTCCGGTTGACATGTTTTTTGTTATGAGGCGACACGGGGAGAGGCATACGACAATACGTTTTCCACACAGTTCTCCAGCTTCTTTTGAATGTCGCTCTCCCAAAAGCGCAGGACAAGCCATCCTTCCTGTGTCAGCGCCTCGTTCACTTCCTTGTCCCGTTCCACGTTGCGCGCCAATTTCTTTTGCCAATATTTTTTGCGGGAGGCAATCCTTTGGTATGGACAATGTTATGCGCCCCCCACCACCGCCTGCGGCGGTCCCCCGCCCCCGAAGGGGCGGACATTATTATTTCTACCCAAAATACTTCTGCATCAGCACCGCCTGCAAAAGCTCCTGCTTTTCAAGGAGCCGTCGAAGCACCGATCTTTGTCCGCCCCTTGGGGACTGGAGAAGCTACAGCTTCAGATACAATCCGTCGAAGCACCGTTTTTTGTCCGCCCCCTTAGGGGGCGGGGGACCGCGAAGCGGTGGTGGGGGGATTCCACCTTTTCTTTACTTCTTCGTCAATTTGTATCTTTACCCCTTCAAATCTCTCCCAAATATCACGATTGGAAAATCTAAGAACCATGACGCCCTGATTCAGCAGATACAAATCACGTTCCGCATCATACAGCCTTCCCTTTGCTCCATAGTGCTGGCTGCCGTCGGCTTCGACAGCCAGCCTGGCTTGCTCGCAATAAAAATCCAAAATATAATTGCCTACGATTCGCTGACGCTTGAAGCGCGGTTTGTAACCTCGCAAATAATCAAACCATAAATGACATTCTTCTTTCGTCATATTCCGACGCATGTTTTTTGCTCTCGGCAGGAGTTTTGGATTCTTTGGTATGGACAATGTTATGCACCCCCCACCACCGCCTGCGGCGGTCCCCCGCCCCCGAAAGGGCGGACATTTTTATTTCTACTACTTTTGATTCGTGACGCCATTTTACCACATATAGCCCAAAAGTGCAGAGCCGTATGATCTTTTTGAGCGTCGGACGCGCTTCCTATTGCTTTTCGCGGAAATCTCCCTTATATTTATCGCATAAGCAACATAAAGGAGATGATTCGGATGCGGGCATGGAAAAAAACGGTATTGTCTCTCACGCTGGCGGCGGGCGTCGCCGTCGGCGGCACGGCGGAGGCTATGACGTTGGATGAAGAGCAGCAGCTTGACGTCCTTTCGGCGCAAAACCAAATCTGGGAGAAGAATATGTCCATCGAGGAGGCCGTCGCACAGGACGGGAAATTCGCGGTGACCGACCTCGACCACAACGGGCGGATGGAGCTTCTTTTCACGACCACCATCGGCGAGGAGGAATTCGTGGAAACGTGGGGCTACGAAGTCAACCGGACGGGCAGCGGCGCTTCCCTGCTCCAGTTCCTGAACGGCTCGAACACCACGCAGATCGGACAGTCCAAAGTCCGCATGTATTTCGCCTGTCAGCTTCTCAAGCGTCATTATATTTTCGAGACAGCGCGATGGGGTCCTTCCATGGAAGGCGGCTGGGCGCGGGATGGGAAACTGGTCGGCCTGTGCCTGGAAGATGGCGTCATTCACCAGGAACTGCTCGGTCACTTTTTTGAGGCCCATGAGAAGCGAGGCCTGCCGCCGGTGGAAATCCTCTATTCCGACGGCAAAGCGAACCTGATTGACGAAGAGGACTACAAAAATCTTGCCCACAACCGTTATGACGGACATCACATCTTTGCGGTTACAATCGGCTGGACGCCCGTCACGGAGCTCGCGAAAGCGATGGGGGATCAAAAGAAGGTGCGGGAAGTTTTCGCGAAGTCCTATGCGGAATTCCGCGAAGAAGAACTGGACGAAGGCCCGGTGCATTGATACCCCAAGAATAACCCGAAAAAAGCGGGACGGATTCTTTTCCAAGCTGGTCAGATAAGAAGACAAAGAAAAAGCACAGCCAAAACATACGGCTGTGCTTTTTCGTATTGCCTTCTTATTTCACCGCTGCGGCCATGTCGTCCAGAAATTCCTGCAGATGTTCCTGCGTCACATGCTGCATGACGACGATGTGGGAAAGGTCGCCGCCGAGCCTGTCGTCGTGGTCGGGGGCGAGATCGTATTTCGTCGCGATGGCTTCGGGCGGGCGCTTGAAATAGACGGTGTTCGACTTTTTCTCCCGCCATACCGGCCAGCCCATGTGACGAAGCTCGCTCTCCAGCCACGCCGCGCGGAACAGCATCCCATAGGCCTGCTGTGTGAAGCCCTCGGCTCCGACGTGCTGGATGATCCACCAGATCTTCAGCGGAGCGAGAGCCGAACGCGAGCAGTTGATCATCGGCATGCTGCCGTCGAGATAGGTGACATTGAACGGGTTCTGGTTTTGTTTAACCTCCATCGTCGTCAGGAAGATGCCCGCCGGCTCGTCAATGCCGAAGAACTTGTGGCCGCTGACCGCGATGGAATCAAAGGGATGGAATTTGCGGTTCACGGCGTTCTTGAAGGTCGTCCAGGGCAGATAGCCTCCGAAGAGCGCCGCGTCCACATGACGGTAAACCGCGACGGACGGATATTTCGCCAGAATCTTGTTGATCGCGTCCTGGTCGTCGATGCCGCCCTTGAAGGTCGTGCCCATCGCGAAAACAATCAGCGCTGGCCGGTCGGCGACCAGTGCTTTTTCAAACTCCTCGGGAATCATCCGGCCATGCGCGTCGGAGGGAATCAGCCGGAGGTCGAGGTTCTGCAAATCCACCAGCCGCATATTCGAGTAGTGAGCGGCGTCGGATACATAGACGATCGGCTTTTTCCCGGTCTTCTTCTCCAGATATTTCGAGCCGAAATAGATGCCGTGGTCGTTCCCGTCGGTGCCGCTGAAGGTGACGAGCCCCCAGAGATTGTCCAAATCGAATCCGTAGCGCGGTCCGAAAAAGTCGATGACCTCGCGCTCGAATGCCAGCGCGTTCAAATGCCCGCCGTGAATCTGGAACGGGTCTCCGGCGTTATTGGACATCGCCTTATACGCGCCGCTTTCCACGAGCCAGTCGTAAAATCCTTCGAGCTGGACGTCGTGATTTGCGGGATAGCCGAAATCCGCGATCTTGTGCTCCCGGATATAGGCGGCGTATTCATCGAGCCGATCCCGGGCCGGGTCCTCCGATGCGGCAGCCACCGCACCGCATGAGATTCCAATGGCAATCGCCAGAATGCCTGCCGTCTTTTTCAAAGTCTTACACTGCAACATAAATGTTCCTCCTCTTTCTTCTTCGTTGCTTCGGGCAAATTTTCCACACCTATTCTTCGACAAATAATATATTTTTCCTGCATGCGGCCAAAGAAGTCTTTGTCATCCCGGTCTTTCGTCTTGCAAAACCTCTCACTGGAATATATAATAGGAAAGAACATGAGACGATAGATTCATAAAACTATCTATTGTTATTTTGTTTTCCATAAAGAAGGGATTAGCTTGCAAAAGCTGTTTTGCGTATTGTTCGCGCTTTTCTTGACGATATATTCCTGTCCCCCATCCGTCGAAGCGGAAGATTTCGGGGGCTCTGGACGGACTGTCCATATCGGACTGGTGGATCCGCCGGGACAAAAGGATGAATTCGCGTACCAGATGCTGCTCAATCAGATGCGGGGGTATCTGAACGAGGTCTCCAAGCATAATCGTTGGCAATATGTATACGAAAGCGGCACCTATCAGGAATGCCTGAGCCGCCTGCTGCGCGGCGAGCTGGATTTTGTCGGACCCGTGCAGCCCGGCGTCACTACGGCCGGCATGAGCTTCGTCGGCGCCGTGCCGAACTGGACGCTGCTGCGTCTGTACCGTCTCGACGATTCTGCGCAACCGTTGATGTCACGGCCTGCGGAAAACGTCACCATCGGCATGATTGCCAACGAAGTGAACCAAAGCACGTTTTCGTTCTTTATGGCGAAAAACGACTGGCGCGCGAATATCCGTATGTTTCCGGACGAGCCGTCGATAATGTCGGCTTTGCGCAGCGGCGAGATTGACGGTGTGTGCGACAGCGGCGCACATGTGGAGCCCGACATCTGCCTCGAGCAAAGTTTTGCCGTCGTGCCGGCGCGTCTCATGACCACACCGGAAAAGCAGGCGCTTTGCGACGAGCTGACAGACGTCGTCATCACCATCGAAACATTGAATCCCGGTTTCGGAACGTCGCTGAAGGGGAAATACGTGGACCCGGCGCTCCAGGCCATCGTCCGTCCCACAAAAGCCGCGCAGCGGTATGTAGAGGAAGCGAAGGAACTGCGCGTGGCGTTCCTGCCGGATTTCGTCCCTTTCTTCGAGATTGGGAAGGATGGTTCAGCCGGCGGCTTGTTCATTGATATCCTGAATCTGCTCTCCGCGGGAAGCGGCCTCAAGTTCTCTTTTTGCCGGGCGGAATCGGAGCAGCAGCTATGGATGATGCTTACCTCCGGCGAGGCTGACCTAGCCTTCGCTTCGTATGGAGACGAGATTTCGGCGATGGACGTGTATTACACGGGAAACGTCATCGAGGAAGAATTTTCCGTGATTCGCCGCAAAGACGGGGATATGCATTCTGGCGCCAAAAACACGGCAATCATTCCGGCTGGCTTTCCCGGCGCCGAACAATTCTTTTCCCAAAAGTATGACCAGCGGGTTCGGACGGCGGCTTCGGTGGAGCAGTGCCTGGACGCGGTGGAAATGGGATTGTATGAAACAGCGTATATTCCCGTCCTGTGCCTGCGCCGGGAGAACGATATGCTCTTTCGTTCCGGGTTGGAGGAAGCCGACCGTGAGTTGACCAAGCTTCCCGTAGCGTTGGCCATATCGCCGAGGCAGCCGCTGATCCTGCAGAACGTCCTGAACGGAGCAATCCTCCGCCTGGACAGGAACGAGCTGGGTCGGTTGGCGCATGAGAACGGACGCCCCATGCTTTCCGCCTCTTATCTTCTGAAACGATATCCACTGCGCACAGCCTTGTTCTTCGGCCTTCTGATCGCAGGGCTGGCCGCTCTGCTCTTCGTACTTTACCGAAACCGTCTCCAAAATAAGCAGAATGAGATCCTGCAGCGGAAGAACAAGGATCTGGAACTGGCCTTGAGGCGCGTGGAAGCCATGCGGGTCTCGAGGGACGGCTACAAGCTGGAATCCGAAACGGATCGGCTCACCGAGCTTTACAACAAGATTGCTTTCGAGGAAACAGTCCGGAAAAAGCTGAAAACGATGCCGAGAGGAGGAACCGGCGCCTTTTACATCATCGATATGGATCGTTTCAAGGAAGCGAACGACACATACGGCCACCAATGCGGAGACGAAATCCTGAAGAAGTTTGCGGCGGTACTGAAAGAGGTCTTCCGCCAGAGCGACTGCCTCGGACGATTCGGCGGCGACGAATTCGTGGTCTTCATCGAGGGCAGCCTGACACAGGAGAGCGTAGAGCGCAAAGCGAAGCAGCTGGTGGATGCGGCGCGTTCCATCGACGTGGAAGGGACGGATTTCCACATCACAATCAGCATGGGCGTCGCCATGTATCCGGAGAACGGCGCAAACTACGATTACCTGTTCAACACTGCCGACCGGGCGCTGTACCAGGTGAAAACCGAGGGGCGCGACGGGTATTCGATAGCGTCCTCCGGCGTGCGTCGATAAAAAACAGGCGGGACTCGCTTTTGTATCGAGTCCCGCCTGTTTTTCTTTCCGCATCAGAAATAGAAGCACGCCTCGAAAAAGACGCTGTTGACCCTTGTGGAAGCTCTGCCGCTGTACACGTTCATGTTTTGCCCGTGGAACCAATGGAGCTTCGTCATGAACCCGAGCATCGGCGTCCACGAAACGCCGAGTTCAAGGCCGCGCGTGCCGCTGTCCTGCACGTAGTTGACCTTGTAGGTGTTCCAGCCCATGCTGGCAAAGCCGCCAAGCTGCCGCCACGCGGCAAACGCCCCCCAGGAGCCTTTCTTGCCCGGATGGGCGCCCTTGTAATCGATCTGGATGGCGTAAGAATTTTTTTGGCCGCTTTCCCATGCGGCGTTCGCGGCCTTCAGCCTCGGCCCCGCATCGATGCCGAAGGCATGGGAATACGCGCCCGTCAGCTGCAGGTTTTTCGTGAACCGATAGCCGAGGCCCATCGCCAGAATATCATAGGAGCCGCGGTCGATCAGCGCATCCATTTCGTTTCGTTGGCTGAAATGGTGCCAGCCGACCCCCCAGGTGAATTCTTTTTCCCGCTCGCTGTAAGCGAAGGGAGCTTCATTCCGGTCATTGTAAAATTCCAGGCTGACGTAGGAAGCCGTTCCTTCGCCCCGATTGCCGAGGATGCTGGCGCCGGGAAGCGAGGCGTGGGCGTCGTCGCCAAAAGCGGCCGGCGCGTTGACGGAATCGTTGAAACGGCCCAGGTTCAGCGCGGCCTTGACTTTCTTGCCGACGATCAGCGATCCTCCGGCGAAGGAACCGTCCGTGACCATACCGTAATCGGCCTTGGAGCGATAGGGCAGCTTGCCGAGGCAGATGCTCAGATTCTTGTAATCGCCCTGCACGTAAATGCGATCCACCATGACGGTGTTCTCGTTCCGCGCCGTGTCCATGTTGTCCCAGCCGCCGTAGTTGATACGCGCCTTGCCCGTCCAATGCTCGTTGATCCGCATAGTCGGCTCGAAGCGGAGCAGGATCTGGTTGACGTTGATCCTGTCGTCGGTTCCCGGCGCCCCCGGCGCAGCCGGCGCGATGGGAGCCGCCCCGTTGGTGCGGTGGATATAGCGATAGCGGACAATACCGCGCAGCTTCATGTTGTCCACCTTTTTCTCGAGAGCCGCGACGCGGACGCCCAAACTGTTCAGCTCGTCGGCGAATTCGGCGGCCAATTTGTCCGCCAGCGCCTTGTCGGCTGCAGAGGGATTTTTTGCCAGGGCCCGGGCGACCATCTGCGCCATCTCGTATCGCGTGATCTCCTGATCGCCGCGGTACGTACCGTCGCCGTATCCCTCAATCACGCCGTCGGCTGCGAGCTGTGCGACGGCGTCATAAGCCCAATGGTCGGCGGGAACTTCCTCAAAAGGATTCGCGGCGGCAAAGGCCGAAGCCGCCGAGCAGGCAATCAGAGAGGCGGCAGCAACAGATACGACTTGTTTTTTCATTGAAGATACTCCTAAAAAAACAGTTTGGATGAAAGCAATACAAGTGTAGCAGATTTGCTCATGCAGTGCAAGAACGCAGCCCTTCCCGTTCGTCGTGCCATGGTGGCACAGCAGCATATATCGGAAATCGCAAAAAATCCCATCCCTCTGCCTATTGCTTTTCACAAAAATCCCCACTATAGTTATTTTATCCAAATTATCCGAAAAAAGGAGTGCAAGGCCATGGCCGACCGTGAACATGGAATGATTGCCGTCAGCGCCCTTGCCTGCAAGGACTGCGGCGCGCCGATGTATCCCGATATGACGAAGGGCGGCATGAGCTGCGCATACTGCGGTCATTTCGTCAGATTCGCACCGACAGACGAGGACTTCACCCCGCAGATGACCTTTCGCCATCAGCCTTTGCAGTTCGTCGACGGCTTCCTGAAGCTCGGCCATGTCGCCATCATGGATAAGGATGCGCTGAAGCCCCCGCCCCCTATGGAGCGGAAAATGCGGAGCACGCGGTTGGAGGAAAAAATACGCGCTTATGACGCGGCCGCCCTCGACGCAATCAACGATGACGCCTATTTTGAAATGAACTGCCCCCATTGCGGAAAAAAACTCACGTCCCGCCTTACGGACAACATTTTCACCTGCCCCTATTGCAGTCAGAAATTCGGCGACTTCGACCGGCTGTCCACGGGAGAATTCGACGCGACGCTGATTGTGGGCCGAAAGTACAACTTTTTCGGAAAATGCCTGCCCTTCCATCTGCACCGCGAGGAAGCGGCGCAGGCCGTCGCCTCTTTGCGGCGGCGGTACCCAAATGATTTTGCGGACGACAATATCGAGGAGCGCGCGAAGGAGGAACTGATCGCCGCCTATGTTCCCGTTCAGCTTGCGGATTTTCGCTGGAAAATGCAGGTGAAATCGGAGCGCGGGACGTTCTGGTTCTATCAGGAGTGCCTGGACTGGGCGTGGACACGTACACTGATGTTTGACGCGTATCTGTTTGATGAACTGGCGCCATGGGATTACGGCGAGATTTCGATTTTGAAGCCCGCTTATCTGGAAGGGAACGTACGTCTCTTCGCGTCGCAGAATATCGGTGAATGGCAGACGGCCATCCCGAGCTTTATCTTGCAAAAAAAGACGCCTGCCCGTCTGAAAACGGCCTTCGGTCTCGAACAATGCGAACTGCTGCAAGTCTCCCGCGATCTCCGCAAGCACAAATTCGCGTTCCTGCTGCTGCCGATTTATTACCTCGACTGCAAAAAGGACGCAAAGGAAAACGACAGGCAAACCCGCGTGATGGTGAACGGGCAGACCGGAAAAGCGGCGACGCTGGTTCTGGCCGAGGGCAAAGACGACTTGATCCGCGCGATAGAACCGACGTCGCCCTATGTCTTCACGAAAGGCGGAGAACGCACCATGTTTTCGCCGCCGATGCCCGTAAAATACATAAAGCAGCCGTTCCTTCACCAACGTCTGCGGATAGAGGACGCCCTCGAAAAAGCAAGCGGAATCGGCGGATTTTTCTCAAAGCTGTTCGGATAACACGAAAGGCACAGCCCGGTTTTTCGGCCGTGCCTTTTCTTTTTCGTTTATCGCCGATCGGTACGGTTATGCCAATCAAATTCCCTTTCCTGCAACTCCTGCAGCAACCCCAGATAACTCGGGAAATGATGTTCTTTTGCCGCAGCACGGAGTTGACTCCCTCGTTGAAACGCCTTGCATCAGATTTTGTCTATCGACAAAATCTGATGCAAGGCGTTATAATAAAAATCAATTCAGCATAAGGAACAAAGAAAGCGGGATGTGTTTGGGTTTTTACGAAGTGACGATCGCGTTCGACAGCCGCGAGGAAGCGTTC
This sequence comes from uncultured Selenomonadaceae bacterium, assembly GCA_902778455.1. GTDB lineage: Bacteria > Bacillota > Negativicutes > Selenomonadales > Selenomonadaceae > RUG12372. The sequence goes on from CACYXR010000003.1 coordinate 90,119, forward strand.
GCGCTGCTCGGCGCGCAGGACGAGTTTTTGCGTTCGATCGCGGATGCGTTTTCCTGCCGCGTGGTAAGCCGCGGCGACGGGCTTTCGATTTCCGGCGAGGAAAAGGAAGTGCGGCGGGCCGCACGGCTCGTCTCGGAGCTTTTGGGGCTGTACCGGCAGGGCGTTCCGATTACGCCGCACGAGGTCCGCTACGGCGCGAAACTGGCGCGGGAGGATCGGGCCGACGAGCTGCACGCGATGTGGGGCGATACGATTCTCGTGACGGAAAAAGGAAAAGCGGTGCGGGCGCGAACCACAGGACAGCGAGCGTATCTCGCGGCGATCCAGCGCCACGCAGTGACGCTGGGCATCGGCCCCGCCGGAACGGGCAAGACATACCTAGCGGTGGTCATGGCGGCGCGGGCGCTCCGGGCGCGGGACGTCTCCCGGATCATCCTGACTCGGCCCGCCGTCGAAGCCGGAGAACGGCTCGGCTTTTTGCCCGGTGATATGCAGGAAAAGGTCGACCCGTATCTGCGCCCGCTTTACGACGCATTACAGGACATTTTCGGCGTCGAGACATATCAAAAATTATTGACGAAGGGAATCATCGAGATCGCACCGCTGGCCTATATGCGCGGGCGCACACTGGAAAACGCCTTCATTATCCTTGACGAGGCGCAGAACACCACCAGCCGACAGATGAAAATGTTCCTGACGCGGCTCGGCGTCGGCTCGAAAATGGTTGTGACCGGCGACCTCAGCCAGATTGACCTGCCCCGGGGCGCGACCAGCGGACTCGCCGAAGCGCGGGAAGCACTGGCGGATGTAAAAGACGTGGCGGTAGCGGAGCTGACCGCCGACGACATCGTACGTCACGACACAGTGACGCGCATCGTCCGCGCTTACGATGCATACGAAGCGAAGAAACGAGAAGATATTGCCGAAAAGTAAATTTGAGTTGATTGTGTTCAACTTGCCTTCCCCTCAAGGGGAAGGCAAGAAATTAGCATCTGTTCAATCAATAACGATATTATTATAAAATCAAGGGGAAAATCGTCTTGGACATCATCATCACCACTGAGCCGGAAAATCTTGCCGTACCCGACGGGCTGGAAGCCGCGGTAAAACTTGCCGCCGAAAAGGTCGCGGAACTTTACGGACTGAAAAACGCCGAAGTCAGCGTCACGCTGACCGACGACGAGCACATCCACAAGCTGAACCGCGAATATCGGGGCGTCGACCGTCCGACGGACGTACTTTCCTTCGCGTTGACGGAGAGTGACGAACCAACCGTGGAAGGCGGCCCGGAGACGGAAATCCTCGGCGATTTGATATTGTCCGTCGAACGCGTGGCGGCACAGGCCGAGGAATACGGCCACAGCCTGAAACGCGAGGCGGCGTTCCTGACGGTGCATGGGATGCTGCACCTTCTCGGCTACGATCATATCGAGGACGAGGACCGGGAAGAAATGGAAGCGGAGCAGCGGACAGTCATGGACGCGTTGGGAATTTCACGGGAGGAAAAGGATAATGGATAAAACGCCGCACAAATCGGGCTTTATCGCGGTCATCGGAAGGCCGAACGTCGGGAAATCGACGCTGATCAATCAACTGATCGGGCAGAAGATTGCCATCATGTCGGACAAGCCGCAGACGACGCGCACGCGCATCCTCTGCATCCTGACGCAGTCCGACGCGCAGGTCATCCTGCTGGACACCCCCGGCGTCCACAAACCACTGTCGAAGCTCGGCGAATACATGGACCGCTCCATTACGAACACGCTGAAGGAAGTGGACGCCATCTTTTTCGTCGTGGACGTGACGGAAAAGCCGGGCCCCGGCGAACGATTCATCATGGAGCGGCTGGAAAAGACGAAGAAACCGGTCATCCTCGTATTGAACAAGATCGACCTGGTGACGAAGGAAGCGCTGCTGCCGATCATCGCGGCCTACAGCAAAGACAGGGAATTTGCAGCCGTCGTGCCGATCTCGGCGCTGGGCGAGGAAAATCTTGACGCGCTGCTTTCCGAGGCGAAAAAGCATCTGCCGGAAGGCCCCGCCTACTACCCGGAGGACATGGTCACCGACCAGCCGGAGCGGCTGATTGCCGCCGAGCTGGTGCGGGAAAAGGTGCTGTCGCTGACACGGGACGAGGTGCCCCATTCGATAGCCGTGGACGTAGACGAAATGACGACGCGCCCGAACAACGACGTCTATATCCGCGCCACGATCTACGTCGAGCGCGACTCCCAAAAGGGTATCGTGATCGGCCATAAAGGCGCGATGCTGAAGGAAATCGGGCGTCTCGCCCGTCCCGATATCGAAATGATGATCGGCAGCAAGGTCTATCTCGACCTTTGGGTAAAAGTGCGGAAGGACTGGCGAAACCGGGACGCGATCTTGAAGAGTCTCGGTTTCGGGCAGGATTGAGGGAAACATGGCGCAGTATCAGACGGAAGCCATCGTATTGAGCGTGCGAAATTGGGGCGAGGCGGACAAAATGCTTCGCCTTTTTTCGCGTGACCACGGAAAAATCACCGCCGCCGCCTTCGGCGCGCGCCGCCCGAAAAGTCCGTTGGCCAGCGGGCTGCAGATGTTCCAGACCGTCGAGCTTTCACTGACTGCGGGGGAACGCGTCGACACGGTACGCGGCTGCCGACTTATCCATCGCTATCCGCATTTTGAGACAGATCTTTTGGCGATGGCTTACGCATCGTTTATCGCCGAGGTGCTGCTGGAGCTGGCGCCCGACGGCGCCCCCCAGCCCGAGATTTACGACTGGCTGCCTTCGGTGCTCGCCGCCTGCGGCCCGAAAAATCCGCGCATTGTCGCCCTCGCCGCCGGATTCCAGCTCCTGGACTTCGCGGGCATGGGATTTTCCTTCAACGCATGTGCCGTTTCCGGCGCGCCGATCGAGGGCGACGCCTATTTCAGCGCGGAAGAAGGCGGCGCTCTTTCGCCCACGGCGGCAGTAAACATACAAAAAAAGCGCCCGTACCCCGAAGGGCTTCGGACGCTTCTTACAAAACTTTCCGCCATAGACTGGGCCGCCCCTCCCGCCTTCACCGCCAAAAAAAGCGAAATCGTGGCGGGAGAATCTCTGCTCGTCTCCTATCTGCAGGAAACCTTCGGCCACGGATTGCGCTCGATGAAATTCATCCGACAACTGGGCGCTTAAATATAAAAGAACGCAAAAATCCCTTGCATATCAGCGTGCAGGGGATTTTTTGCGGTCAAGATGAGCACAAGGGATAATAAGGGATTGTTTTCTTTTCGCAAGGATTTTATTGATTTCTCCGAGGCTTTTGCCATGCATGATTCCATGCGCGATAACAGCCTCGCGCAGATTGAGGACATAAAGCGCCCGATAGTTGGCGTAATGTAAAAGAGTCCAAGTTTCCCACAATTTCAACCGCATGGCGACAGCAATGGCAATCAGCATTTCGCGACTCGGTTTCCGTTTCCCTTGGAATATCTTGTAAACGAGGCCGTCGCTGCAACCGATTTCCTCAGCAATACCAAGGAGCTTGGTTTTATGTTGATCTTTCAAATCCTTGAAAACTTCCCTGAGAGAAATTGGTTGCCGATCCATCTTCCCTTGGTTTGTGTCCAAAATCCACTCCACATTGGGTGTGTATTCAAACACGTCGAGAACTATTTTTTCCTTTCTTGGCATAGTTTCTTTTATGTCTTTTAGGTTCTTAAATCGTTTCATGCGACATCTCCCTGATGTTCACTTTTGCGGCAACGCAGAAGACAGATTGATTGAAATCCATAGAATACAAGGGCTTGCGCGGGTAATTAGACAAATTGTACCAAATTTAGCCAAAAGCGGGGTTCAGAGTAGATAAGTTGCGGATAAAACATTTTTCATAGTTTATAATACGCGCGAAAGATGAAAAGAGAGCGAAAATACGAGGAGGAATGCCGAATGGAAAACTTGAACGCAGAGAAAAACTCCAAGAGAAAAGACGTAGAGAAACTCCTTTCACTGGCAGCGCGAGGCAACGGCAAAGATTTCACAAAGACTTTTTTAGAAATCATGGACAAGTACGGACTGTTTGAAAAAGTTATCCACAATGTAAACAAATACGTAGACGGCCAAACGGCCATCCACGCGCTAACTGGCACGGACTTGAACGAGGTCGGGCATCACACGAATCCGTTTTTGGTAAAATACGTTCCCGGTGGGAAAAAAGCTTCCGAAATATATCGGGCGTCTTATTATTCCGAAGTATTCGGTCCCTTCCACGAATACGGCTCCTTCTGGGTTCGCATGGATTTCAAAGCACTCTTTACGTCGGAATTGAAGAAACTTGATTTGTGCTATGCACGCACAAAGATATTTGTTACGTCTCCGCTAGGCTTTTCCAGCTCGGAAGTGGACCGGATGATCGAGGAGATTGCCGCAAAGTCGGCCGAATGACGGCAGGAGGTGTGGAGTATGTATTGCCCGATTTGCAAGCATAACGGTTATATGAAGCGCTGCCAGAAATGTGGCATGACGTATTGCTCGTCCTGCGCGACGAAGGGGAAGATCAACGGCAACAAGGTTGCCGCGAATCGTTGCCCCTATTGCAATACCTATAACCAGAGCGTGGTCGTGAAGTAGCCCCTTTCATTCGGGGAGAAAAGCTTTCCCTTTCTTTTTTCCTTTCGACATTGCCTTTTCCGCTTTTCTCCCCGTTTTCTTTTTTTCTGTTCGTAAAGAAGCATTGGTTCTTATTCCTTGTTTCTTTTTCTTTGGCCCATTTTCGGCTCGAAAAGGAGGTTGTTACCTATGGCGGCATTTATGATGAAACTGCATTTGGAAAAGGACGCGCAAACCTTCACGATGGACGCGGAGCGTCTTGCGAACGTGCAAAGCGAATCGGAAAGCGACGCGGCGCTGAACGCGTATCTGGCGGAACATCCGGTTCTGCGCGAAATCAGCGGGGAAGAGACGGACGGAATCACGAACAATCTCTATATCGCCGACAATCTCTGGACGCCGGATATCGACGCGGAATTGGCGGTCGGTTTCCTCGTGCCCCGGCGCATTTTTCTCGTTTCCAAGAACGGCGCCGGCTGCGAATTGCTGGCGTGGATGGCGGACGGCGAGGTCTGGCTCCCTGCCGCCGTGAATTACGTCGCGTACGGCGGGAAGTTCTTCGAGCGCGTGGACAAGACGGAGCCGATGGTCTACGCCATGCTCGAGGTCTACGACCAGCCCAACGACGAGCGGTATTATATCGAGCGCCATACGTTGCAGCGCATGGAGAATCGCCAAAGCGATATGGACATTTGGCGCGCCGCGCGCAAAAAAGAGCTTCGCGCCGCGTTTTGCCTGGCGGAGAAAAACAGCGGACGCAAGCTGGTCTTCTGCAGCCCCGACGCGTTGAAGAAATCGCTGGACAAGATGCTGCAAACCGTTTTGTCCAGGGAAACGGAATCTCTGTCCCACGATACGGAGTTCGTGCTTTCCTGCAATTTCAATCAATGGCTGAAGGGGTCGCTGCGCGTTTTCGAGGGCGACGAGGAGGAATGGCGGCAATGGGAAGAGGATGCCGCCGCGCCGGAAAATGAATATACCGACGAGGACTTCCAAAAAATTTTCGAGGGAAAACGGGAGGAGGTCGAGGGCGAGAATCTGTACCAAAAGTATCTTGAAGAGTTCCGTTCCGTTAATCTCCAAAAGCGCCAAGACCTCTTGGGCACGTTGGAAACAGCGTACGACGATTATCTGACGTCGCACGCCAAAGGGAAAAAGCCGCGCAGTGAAAAGGAGGCCGCGATGTGGACTCTTCCCGACCAGCCGAAAAAAATCCGCGGCATGATGCTGGGCTTTGCCGTCGGCGACGCGCTCGGCGTGCCCGTGGAGTTTTCGTCGCGGGAGGAGCGGGACGCCGATCCCGTGGCGGAAATGCGCTCCGGCGGCTGCTGGGAACAGCCCGCAGGCACCTGGTCGGACGACACGAGCTTGACCCTCGCCACAATGGAGAGCATCGCGCGGCTTGGCGGCTTCATTGATTACACGGACATTATGGGAAATTTCCTCCGCTGGTATCGGGAGGACGCCTTCACGGCGACCGGCAAGCGGTTCGACGTCGGCGGCACGACACAAAAAGCAATCGAGCGCTATGAACGGGAGTGCTTGGATGGCTACGCCTCACCCGTCGAGTGCGGCGGCGACGACGAACGGGATAACGGCAACGGGTCGCTGATGCGGATTTTGCCCATTGCCGCCTACCAAAGCTATAAGGAGGGCAATTATTTCTGTTGTAACGGGGCTGCGCTTGTGTTCCACAACGCGTCCCGCCTGACCCATGCCCATCCCCGCAGCCAGGTTGCTTGCAGCATTTATTCGATGATTGCCTCGGAGCTTCTGCACGGCGCGTCTTCCTTGCAGGAAGGGATCGGGCTTGGACTGCGCCAAGCGTTGATTTATTACTGCGACGTCTTGCGCCCGCCAGAATTTCGCAGCACGAATCGTCTCCTTTCCCTCCAGCAGGAGGCAAAGGAAACGTATCGGCGACTCTGGCGGCAGTTTATGACCGGGACGCTGCCGACGAGGGAGGAAATCAGGAGCACGCCCTATGTGGTGGACACGCTGGAGGCGGCGCTTTGGTGCCTGCTGACGACGACGAGCTACCGCGAGGCGGTGCTGGCGGCGGTCAATCTCGGCGGCGACACGGACACGGTCGCGGCAGTGACCGGCGGTCTCGCTGGTATTTTCTACGGACCGGACGCCATTCCCGAGGAATGGCTTGCCGCGCTGAAAAAACGGGATGAAATCGAAGAACTCTGCCGGAAATTCCGCTGCATCTACGGAAAGCTCGAAACGGACTGGCATCTCCTTTACGGAGTGGATCTGCCGAATACCGGCAGCCACGTCTGGATACATATCGGACTTGACGAAGACGGCTACCCCGATCCGGACGAGTATTATTCCGAAGATACGCTGCCCGCTGTTTTCAACGGGGACCGGTTCGTCTGCGAAAACGATCCCTACGAGACAGAGGAGTACCGTATCAGCCAGGTTCTTTCGTGGAGATACGCGAGCAAGCAGGAAAACTGATTAATAGGTATTCGGTTCCATAATAAGCGCGAAGTATAGAAAGGAGCAAAACGAATGGATGACAAAATGAAATTTAGGGAAACTGCAGCTGGAAAAATGCTTGCAAAGATTTTCAGCGACCCGGAAAAACTCGATGTGGCAGTCGAACTGTCAAACCATAGGAAGCCGGCAATGGCTGCATATATTGAAGCGATTGACGCGAAGCTGCGGGAAAACGCAGATCTCCAGGATCCGGCGCTGTATGATAATTATCACGGAGTCATTGGAGCAATGATCGGAGATGCATTGAAGGATCGCGGGTACCGATGGAGCCAGAATCCTGATGACAAAGGGACAGTGCCATATACCAATGCGGAAGCATTCGCGAAAGCAATGAGGGAATCAAAAGGAACCTGGGCCATTTTTGATTACATAGGAACATTCGGGACGCAGGAACAAACGGAACATTCTTCAGAATCCAATACGGACATGGAACCGCTGAAGACTGCCGCGACGGGCGAGGTCGAAAACTTTTTTGAATTGATCAAAAAATGGATGGTGCGGGATTTCCGGACGCCGAATATTCCTGCCGAAATCATTGTTGATATGCTGATTTCAGAATTTATTGCCGATATTGTCAAGTATCGGCTGCATCTGAAAGATGCAAAGCTGATTTCCAAAGAGTTTTTGCTTCCGCGCGCTGGGCAGGAAGCAATTGAGGCAAACGAAAATCTTGGCGCAACCCAAAAAGTCCGTCAGCATGCCAGCACGGATTTTTTGGTGTACGACAAACAAGACACGTTCTATCTTGTCGAGCTGAAAACGACTAATTCGAGCTTGAATAGCGAGCAGCTCCTGAATATGCTCTGGACCTGCAAACAAGGCATGGAATCCCTGTACCATCGTTACCATGATGTTATTGTCAATTATTGTCTCGGCGCAACGGTAAACGGATTGCAAGCCAAAAAATCCCTATATGCGCTGCAAAACATGACTGACGGAAACATCAACTGCAGTTCTTTCGGGATGAACCGCAGGCAGAAAGACGTCCGATTAAAAGAACAGCAGCAAGCGGCTGCGGAGAAGATTTTGTCCGCCGTGTTCAAAGACGAATGCCGCAATGCAAAATTAAAGATTCTCTATGTCAGTTTGCACGATGAGCTTACATTTGGGAAAATCAAGGAAATGGTATGGCCCAGGGAAAAATTGGATCAAGCGGTGAATTCCGTTGTAAATAAGCTCAAAAAGTCAGGAAAGTACGAACATGAAATCACACGTATCCGTGAATTTGGAAGCACATTGGATGAAAATTTCATCACGGAGAATATTGTCGATACCCCTGTATTGCTAAAAGAATTTATTGAAGATGAATCTTTTGCGGACTCCCTGGGAGCAAAGAAAGAGCTTTGGATTCAAGCCAAAACTGTTTTAAGGGAACTCTTGGACCCACCCGAAAAATGGTTTGGCGCCGGCAGAAACTCGCAGTAACATAACGATAGAAACGGCCGCCGTCCCGAAGGACGGTGGCCGTTTTGTTTCCCTATGTTCTTGCCTGTTATGCTGATCTTGCTTATGCTACTCTCTGTTAAGGCAGAGAGTGCATGAGACGTCAGACGAGCTGAAGGCTCGGCTGTAGCCTGTGCAAAACAGTCCGGTGGACTGTTTTGGCGTATCTCATGTCAAGATTTTTATTTAATTTTGGTCTGAGATTAGTATTATACCCAGCCCTGAGCCTGCATCGCGGTGGCTACTTTCTCGAAGCCCGCGAGGTTCGCGCCGGCCAGCAGGTTGCCCTTTACGCCGTAACGCTCGGCGGCTTCCTTCGCCTGCGTGTAGCTGCCGTGCATGATGCCCTTCAGGCGCTCGTCGACTTCCTCGAAGGTCCAGTGCAGGCGCTCGGAGTTCTGGCTCATCTCGAGCGCGGAGACGGACACGCCGCCCACGTTTGAGGCCTTCGCCGGAGCAAACAGCACTTTATGCTTCTGCAGGTAGTCAATGGCGTCGAGCGTGCTCGGCATATTCGCGCCTTCGCCGACGGCCTTGACGCCGTTCTTGACGAGAATCTTCGCGCTGTTGAGGTCGAGCTCGTTCTGCGTCGCGCAGGGAAGAGCGATATCGGCCTTGACCGTCCAGACGCCCTTGGAGCCGTCCTTATCCTCGAAATACTTCGCCTTCTTGCGCTTCTTCACATACTCGCTGATGCGCGCGCGGCGGACTTCCTTGATGTCCTTCACCAGAGCGAGGTCGATGCCGTCCGGATCGTAAACGTAGCCGTTGGAGTCGGAGCAGGTGACGACCTTCGCGCCCATCTGCTGCGCCTTCTCGATGGCGTAAGTCGCGACGTTGCCCGCGCCGGAGACGAGGACCGTCTTGCCCTTGATATCCATGCCCGCGTCCTCGAGCATTTCCTTGACGAAATAGAGAAGGCCGTAGCCCGTGGCCTCAGTACGCGCAAGGCTGCCGCCGAAGGTCAGGCCCTTGCCCGTCAGAACGCCCTCGTAAAGTTTCGTGATGCGCTTGTACTGGCCGTAAAGATAACCGATCTCACGGCCGCCGACGCCGATGTCGCCCGCCGGCACGTCAATGTCCGCGCCGATATGGCGATACAGCTCCGTCATGAAGCTCTGGCAGAAGCGCATGACCTCGCCGTCGGACTTGCCCTTCGGGTCGAAGTCGGAGCCGCCCTTGCCGCCGCCGATGGGCAGACCGGACAGCGCGTTCTTCAGCACCTGCTCCATGGCGAGGAATTTCATGATCGAAAGATTGACGCTGGGATGGAAGCGCAGGCCGCCTTTGTACGGGCCGATGGCGCTGGACATCTGCACGCGGAAACCGCGGTTCACCTGAAGCTGGCCTTTGTCGTCGGCCCATGGTACGCGGAAGATCACGACGCGCTCCGGCTCGATGAAACGCTCCAGCAATTTGTTTTCCTTATATTCGGGATGCCCTTCCAGAACAGGGATGATCGAATACAGGACTTCCTTCGCCGTGTTCATGAACTCCGGCTGATTCCAGTCCTTCTTCTTGATCAGTTCCAGTACGTCCTCCACATACTTCTTCATGTTTTCCTTTGCCATATAAACCACTCCTTATAACATTCGGGGGAAGTCCCACATACGGGGCACTTCTTCACCCCCGCATTGGAGTCTCTCCTATACCTTTTTAACAGTGGATAGTATAACGCAAACGATATAGAAGAAACAAGAGGAACAGCGCAAAAATATTGTATACAATAGATAGGGAATTCATGAAAAAATCGGCAGATGTTACATTGCAATGTAACATCTGCCGAAAAAACTTCAAGGAATTATGCGCTTGTTTTGTTTTCTCCCCGGATCGCCCTTGCCGCTTTCTCGACGATGACATAGAACACCGGGATCAGGAATACGCCGAGAATCGTTGCGAAGGTCATGCCGCCTACGACGGCGATGCCCATGTTGTTTCTGGCTCCGGCACCGGCGCCTGTGGCTATGGCCAGCGGCACGCAGCCGATGATCGTGGTCAGCGCGGTCATCATGATCGGACGCAGGCGAAGCCTTGCTCCTTCCAGAGCCGCCTCGACCGGGTCGCCTCCCGCGTCCACACGGTCCTTCGCGAACTCGACGATCAGGATCGCGTTCTTCGCCACGAGGCCGATGACCATGATGACGCCGATCTGCATATAAATGCTGTTTTGCTGCCTTAAGATGAATTCCGAGGCCAGCGCGCCGAAAATGCCCGTAGGCACCGTCGCCAGGATCGCAAGGGGCACGCTCCAGCTTTCATAAAGCGCGGCCAGTGCCAGGAATGAGAATACAAGAGACAGCGCGAGAACCTGCAGCGTCTTGGAGCCGGCCTTCTTTTCCTCGCGGCTCTGTCCCGCCCAGTCAATGTTGAAACCGGCCGGCGCGTTGGTGCGAACGACTTCCTCAAGGGCCGCCATCGCCTGACCGGAGCTGTATCCGGGGGCCTCGTTGCCCTGGATCGTGATGCTGCGCGCGGAATTGAATCGCGAGATGATCGGCGCACCGGTGTCGAGCCTCGGCCGCAAGAGCGTGTCGAGCGGCACGAGGGTGCCCGTACTCGATTTCACGAAGACGAATTTCGCCGCTTCCGCTTCGCTGCGGTAAGAGGTATCGGACTGCAGCACGACCTTGTAGGTACGGCCGAACCGGTTGAAGTCGTTGACCTCGAAGCCGCCGAAATTCACCTGCAGCGCCGCGAACACGTCGGCGAGATTCACGCCGAGGTTCATGACCTTCTCGCGGTCGATCTCGAAGTCGCAGATCGGCGAATTGATGGAGTAGGTAGAATAGACGCCCATCAGCTCCGGTCTTTGGTTTGCCGCCGCGACGACGCGCTTCGTGATCTCGTCCAGTTCCGTATCCGTGTGCCCCGACATATCAAGAAGCTGCATATTGAAGCCGCCGACGGCGCCGAGACCGGGGAGCGACGGCGGGTTGAACGCGATGACGAAGGCCTCCGGCGTCACGGCCTGTCCGAGACCGAAGGTTCTGCCGATAGCCGCGTTCAGGGAGGTTTCCAGCGTCTCGCGCTCGGACCATTCTTTCATCCCGACAAACATGGTGCCCGTGTTGGGCTTCGCGCCGTTGGACAGGATGTCAAGGCCGGTAATGTTCATGACGTTTTCCACGCCGGGAGTTTCCTTGAGCTGCGCCGCAAGGCGCTGGGTCGTTTCCAGCGTGCGGTTCAAAGATGTACCTTCGGGAAGCGTGATAGACACGATATAGAAGCCCTGATCCTCCTGCGGAATGAACGTCGAGGGCACGACCTTATAGAGCAGCCCCATCAGCACGGTGATGACGAGCAGCGCGATTGCTCCCAGCCGCAGCCGATCGATCAGCCAGCGTACCTTGCCGACGTAGCTTCCCGTCGTGCGCTCGAACCAGTCGTTGAATTTCGTGAAGAAGCCGGCGAAGAAGCTGGCCTGCGCCCCCGTCTCATGGGGTTTCAGCAGAAGCGCGCAGAGCGCCGGGGAAAGGGTCAGCGCCACGAAGGTGGAGAAAGCCACGGAAACCGTGATGGTCAGTGCGAACTGCTTGTAGAGTACGCCCATCATACCACCGAGGAACGCCACCGGCACGAAGACCGCAGCCAGCACGAAGGTCGTGGCGATGACCGGTCCCTGCACCTCGTCCATGGCGATTTCCGTCGCCTTGTCGGCGGGGAGATCTTTTTCCACCATGTTGCGTTCCACGTTCTCGATGACGACGATGGCGTCGTCGACGACAAGGCCGATGGCCAGCACCATCGCAAACAATGTCAGCGTATTGATGGAGAATCCCAGCACGACGAAAGCGCCGAAGGTCGCGATCAGCGACACGGGGATGGCCAGCGCCGGAACCAGCGTCGCCCGCCAGTTTTGCAGGAACAGATACAGGATCAGCGTGACGAGGATCAGCGCCTCGATGAAGGTCTCGGCGACCTCATGGATCGACGCGCGGATATATCTCGTGCTGTCCACGATTTCCATATACTTCAGGTCGGGGGGGAAGTCCTTCTCCGCTTCGCGGATGACCTCCTGCACACCGCGCACCGTGTCCATGGCGTTGGCGTCGCTGGTGAGCTGGATGCCGAAGCCGATGCCGACGTTTCCGTTGGACATGGCCTCGACAGCGACGCGGCGCGCGCCGGTTTCAATCCGCGCGATATCCTTCATGCGGACGAAGGAACCGTTGGCGTCGGAACGCACGATGATGTTGGCGAAGTCCTCATCAGTAACAAGGCGCCCCGCCACACGGCCCGTGTACTGTTTTTCCAGCGAAGCGGGCGCCGGCTGCATACCGATGGTGCCCGCCGGCGCCTGCACATTCTGGCTCTTGATGGCGCTGGTGACGTCGGCGATGGAAATCCCCAGCTCCGCCATTTTGTCCGGATTCAGCCAAAGGCGCATCGCGTAATCCGGACCGAAGATACTGATATCGCCGACGCCCGGCACGCGCTTGATCTTGTCGATGATATAGATGTCGGCGTAATTCTTCATGAATTGCCGCGTATAGGTGCCGTTGGGCGAATACAGGGAGCCCGCCAGCGCCATGTCCGGCGACGCTTTCTTCGTCGTGACGCCGTAAGCCGTGACCTCGTTCGGAAGGCTGTGGGACGAGATGGATACGTTGTTCTGCGTCTTGACCGTATCCATGTCCGCGTCGGAGTCGAGGCCGAAGACCACGGACAGACGATAGCGGCCCGTGTCGTCGGAGTTCGACGACATATAGTCCATGCCCTCGGTACCGTTGACCTGCTGCTCGATGACCTGCGCCACCGTCTCGTTGACGACGGCGGCGTTAGCGCCGACGTAGCTGGCCGAGACGCTGACCGTCGGCGGCGAGATCTTCGGGTATTGGGCGACGGGCAGCGAAAGACCCGCCAACACGCCGATGATGACCATCGCGATCGCGATGACGATGGCAAAGATCGGACGACGAATAAAAAACTTCGGCAAGATAAACTCCCCCTCGGAAGAATAGCATCAAGAAAAAATAAATATCATTCAAATATAGCTATTATAACAGAAAAAACTTGTATGCGACATAAAAATTGGCATTTCCCGAAAAAGGAAATGCCAATTTTCTATGTTTTTACGGCTCGATAATGTTGAAGCTCCCCACCGCGCCGCCTTGGAACCTGTGCAGCGCCGTCAGGATTTTCTCGAATTTTTCTGTTTCTCCCTTGATCTCCGCAATCTGCCTGAACTTTTCCCCATCGCCGGAGGCGAGCAGCAGCAGCGCCTTCGACGAGCATTTGATCTCGACGTCGGCTTCCTTTCCGCCCTTGGCGTGAAGCAGCGCACCGTAACGCATATAAGCCGTGCAGCTTTCCTTCGTGTCCGTCAGGTCGAAGCGGACGGTGAAGGCTTCGTCCTTCAGCGCGTCGCGGTCCAGCCGGACGCCCACGAAGTCGAAGACCATTTCCGGCGTCAGGTTTTGCATCAGATCGCCGCCGAAGGAATGGGCGGATTTGCCGGTGGGCATCTGGTTGCCCTCCCGGAGTTCCAACGCCGCCGTCAGGTAGCAGTTGCGCCACGGTCCGGACTCCGCCTGATAGGCGAGCTGTTCCAGCGCGTCGGCGCAAAGATTCCGAGCCGCCTCGTTTTTCGGATCGGCGAATACGAGCCGGTTCGTGAATTCCGCCACCCATTGATATTCCCCGGCGTCATAGTCCTGCCGCGCTTTTCCCATCGCCGCTTCCATGCCGCCGAGGGCGAGATATTCCGCCCATTTTTTCGCGCTTTCCTTCGGCGGCAGCTTGTTCAAATGGACTGGGTTCGCGTCGTACCAGCCCATGAATTTCTGATAGACGGCTTTCGCGTCATGGGCCACGGTGCCGTAATATTGGCGTGTGAACCAATTCTTCGCCAGCGCGTCGGGCAGCGCCAGCGTGTGCGCGACCTCGTCGGAGGTGAAGCCGAGGTTCACGAGAGCGAGTGTCTCGTCATTGATGAATTTGTAGACCGCCGCCGTGTCGATCATGTATTTCCTGATTACGTCTTTGCCCCAGTGCGGCCAGTTGTGAGACTGGAATGTCACTTCGGTCTTGTCGCCGTAAAGCGCGTACGCCTCCACGATATACTCCGCCCACGCGTTGCCGTCGCGCACCTGTGCGCCGCGCAGAGTATAGAGATTGTGCAGCGTAGCGGTGCAGTTTTCGGCGAGCCAAAGTGCTTTTTTCTGCGGGAAATAGGCGTTCATTTCCGACGGTGCTTCGGTGCCCGGCGTCATCTGGAACTCGATTTCCACGCCGTCAATAACGATTTTTTCGCCCGTTTCGCAAATTTCCCATGTCGGGGTAATAAAGCTCACGGTCCCGCGCACGCCCTGTCCCATGCCGATACCGATGCCCAGTGCGCCCGTCGGACTTTTTTCGAGGCGCGGGCCATACTGATAGAGCGAGCGTCGGCTCATCGCCGTTCCCGCGTAGAGGTTTTCTTCCATGGAGGCTTTCGTAAACCCCTGCGGCACGATCACGGGAATTTTCCCGCTGGCAATCTGCTCTTCGATGGGAAGCGAACGGTCCGCTGCCTCGTCGTCCGTCACGAATGCCTTGACGCCGCCGAAATGGTCGACATGGGAATGGGAAATCAACACGGCCTTGACCGGACGTTTGCCGAGATGCTCCTCGACGAGTTCCATAGCCGCCTGCGCCGACTCCACCGTCATGGCAGTGTCAAAAATGATCCAGCCCGTTTCCCCGGCAATCAGCGTGACGTTCGCCATATCGAAGCCGCGCACCTGATAGATTCCGTCCGTGACCTCGAAGAGTCCCGCGACATGGTTGTTCTTCGCGTTTTCCCAAAGGCTGGGATTCACCGTATCCGGCGCTTTTTCCGTTTCGTCGAGAAACGCGTACGCCTTTTGGCTCCAAATCACATGGCCGTCCGCGTGTTTGATCTCGAGAGCCTCCGGCGCGGCGATCAGTCCCCGCCGCGCGAACTCCGATTCCTGTTTGTCGTTGAAGTCAAGGAATTTGTAAACCTCCGCGTTCTTCTTCAACGTCGCCGCCGTGGCGGGATTGTGCTTTTCCGTCATGTTTCCCATCCTTTCTTTTTAGGAATCACTGATTAAGTCAATTCGTGCATCTGGCGAGAGATTTTTTCGACTGTCTAGGAAAAGACCTCGAAGGCGTAGCATCGCTACGTCGAGAG